>JAIEQI010000164.1 GCA_019747875.1 Candidatus Obscuribacterales bacterium | reverse complement strand
CGATCCCAGAAATTGAGCAGTCGTCTTCCGAACTGCAAGCAGAATCAGAAGCCGGCGAGACGCCGGCGCTCCCGGGAACGAACCAAGACGCTATCCCAGAAATGGAGCAGTCGTCTTCCGAACTGCGTGCAGAGTCGGTCCCCGCAGCTGACACTGGAGCGGATTCCGAAACTAGCCGGTCAGAATCGGGTACGCGATCTGATTCCGAAGAAGGTCCGGTGGTGCCAAAATCTGATACAGGATCCAATCCAGAGATGAAACCGGTGTTGCCGCATCTGGAAGCGAAGCCGGTGTTCTCTGCAAGTGATCTTAGTGGTCCGTGGAAGTATCTGAGGTATCCAACACGCACTTCGATTTTGGTCGAGCTGATTGGCTTGTCTATGGCGCTGGCAGCATGGTTGCCGATTTTTACTTTGCCAGGTCTGATTATTCTTTTTAAGTGGGAGCTGGCCGATCTTGAGGCATTTCGTATCAGCCAGTTCGGCGATGAATATGTGAAATACAAAAGTAGGTCTTGGTATTTGGTTCCCTACGTTTACTGAATCTCATCGCGAGAAGCTGGACACATTCTCTAGCGTGAGGTACGAAGCCTGCTGTAAATATCAGACGCAAGAACGGAATTGCTGCCCATGCTTAGGGTTATTTGAGAAGCCGATACTGAGCAGATTTCTTAAAACATTTGCGCCACTCTTATATTAGAAAGTATGTAGCAGGTTTGGCGTTTGAGAGTCTTGCACGCAGGGTCAGCTGGCTTAATTTTGGTCGACTAAATAGGGCATTTCGAAAAAATTTCAGGTTCTTCAGATATGCTGGCCAACCAGGCAGTCCCTTACAAGAAAACGTGAAAGCCTGTTGCAGTTTAGGTCTGTGGAGCCAAACGTTAGCCAAAGTGCCTATGATAATGTTGAAAAAATATTGGCGAGGTGCTTATTATCGCTAGCCTTTGAGGAATAATTATTAGGATAGTCGAGTGAGGAACGTGACCACCATGATTTCGAGCAGCGCACACCATAGTTACAAACTGCCAGTTGCGGCCTCGCTCGCTTGCTTTGTCATTTTTGCATTTATTTCAGCTGCTTTAGCCTACAATCCGAATAAATTTCCCGGAAAAGGCAGCCGGGCAGCATGGCTCCAGAGTTGTGCAATTTGCAATGAGGGAGTAGCCCTTGCAAATCGAGGAAAATACTTGGATGCAATTCGTAGTTATAAGAGGGCAAGCACTATCTACCCTTATGATGCTGCGAATTACTTCAATGCTGGAAATTCGTTTAGCAAACTTGCAGAGTATGTTGAGGCGGCTAAGTATTACCAAAAAGCTATTGAACTCGCACCAGATTATGAAAAAGCCTATTTTAACATGGGCAATTCGCTATGGAAGCTCAAGGAGCTTAAAGGAGCAGAAAAAGCTTATAGGAATGCAATAGACTTGAATCCGAAATATATAGATCCAAAAATAAATCTGGGCGAACTATTGTTGGAAATGAAGAGACCATCTGAAGCAAAGAAAGTACTGTTGGAAGCACAGGCTCTACCTGATGCTAAATTGGCGGAAAACAGAAACATGATCGAAGATGACCTAAGGAAGGCCCAGAAACAATCAGGATCTTTCGGAAGACTTCAGGCAGGAGACTGAAATGTCCAAAGCCGACGCAGGAGACGAGCACAGGAATCAAGAAGGAGCCGAAGTTCCTTCTGAGGCAAAGACTGCGGCACAGAAAGTTCATCGGGAAGTAGTACCCGGACCGAATGCAACTGCTCAGGAAAAGCAACAATACATTGATACCCTTCGGCGCACGGATGCGCCTGTATACACAAACATCGCGCTTCCTGACGGAAAAAAACAGCAAGTGCAGGTTGGTAAGGATGCTGATGGCTCAGCGGTTTACATTGTGCCAAAAGGTGATTCCGGCTACGAGCTTTATAAAGCAAAAGACAACCATACTCTGATTTCCGGCGATGGCAAGGAACAGATTCGATTAGCTCAACCACTGGAAAACTCTAGCCTAAAGCAAGCTTTAGGGTCACCAAATGATACTAAACCTGGTGATTTGAATTCAAAGCCTGCACAATCTAACGAACACGATCATCATTCTCCAGTCGATCCAAAACAAGATTTGGATAAAACTAAGTCGCAGGCGAGTGTAAAAGACGGTCAAGACAAGGATCTGAAACAATTCAATCAGTATCAGCAGCAGCAAGCCGAACATCGACAAATAATATCACCGCAGGCAGATACTCAAAACGAAAGAAACAAAGTCACGGAGCAAAACATTGCTTATCTGGACTATTCCAATAGAAGCACCAATGCGGAATCTTATCAGCGTCAATCAATTGCGGCTGGTGCTGATCATCTCCCATTTTCACTTCCGCCGAAATCGATGCAAGAGACGCAAGTAAACAAAGATGCGTTGCGGTCGACAAGGGAGTCACCTGAACTCTCCTCTCAACGCAAGACTTTGTCAGATTTCCAGTCCCTTCAGCAAGCAACGGATCACCTTACCGGACTGAATAACACCATAAGGAACAAATTTGAAGCAGTATACGGTCCGCGCCCTTCATTTCCAGAAGCTCCGCGATCGAATGCAACAATCGATCCGAAGCCTAGCTCTGTCGATCAGGTAACCGCCGGAAAACGCAGAGCAGATGTAATCGAGCAATCCGGATCCCTCGAAGATAGAACTGACAGAAAAGGCGAGAGCAAGACAGGTAGCGCAACGGCTTCCATTTTGCTAACAGCAGCGATAATGGAAACATTGCGTGGTATCCGTGCCAATGGAAAGTCGGATGAACGAACCGGAGATCGTCCAGGAAGAGCGCATCGTGGCAGCAGACCCTACGAACTTGAGCCTTCTCTTCGTTCGAACGTTCAAGGCATAATGAGAAAAGAGC
Organism: Candidatus Obscuribacterales bacterium; assembly: GCA_019747875.1. Classification (GTDB taxonomy): domain Bacteria; phylum Cyanobacteriota; class Vampirovibrionia; order Obscuribacterales; family Obscuribacteraceae; genus JAIEPM01. The sequence goes on along the minus strand of JAIEQI010000164.1, from coordinate 32,849 downwards.
AGAAGGATTTGCGAACAAGGCTCGCCGATCAGATAGAAAAGTTCATTCAAGAAAAACAAGGAAAGCAAGTTAAAGCATCAGACAAGCAGCAGGATAGTCAGAAATCAAATCCTGATTCAAGATCTGAACGCGTTTCAAAGCATGCAGGCGGAAAGCCCGGCAAGAACGATTCACAGATCGAGAGTAAACTTCTAGGACTACTCAACTCAATCAGCCTGGCTGATCTTCGCACATTCAAGGATTGGCTCACAGATAATAAAGGAGCAGTTGATTTAAGCAAATTTGGCAAGAATACTCAGCAGAAAATTTCCTCTGTGCTCGAAGAAACCTTGAAGACAAACAAGGAGACCCTGCTAGGGCAAGCTCAAATAAAAAAAGCGGATGCGAACAACCAGATTCAGCAATCCGGCCTCGAGTCGGTGCGAAGAATTCCGACGGAGCAAACAAAAGGCGATTCGGACAAGATCGCCGGCAATGCCGACAAAACTGCCCTAACGATCAACGCGCTAGATGAGAAAACCGTAAAGCACGCCCAAGGAAACCCCGGCGCTGATGCTGATTCGACCAGAATTGTTCGAAAAACTGGAAAAGAAGAGCAAACCATTTCAATAACCAAACCGGGCGCAACTAAAGAATCAGAGACGGGTCCTTACATCAATGATCGGCTTGTTCGCTCACTTGCAGGAAAGCTCGATGCTACTTTTACTGTTTCTGCCGGTAGAAATGAGATCAAAGCATTGCTTGCTCGATTGCTCCAGTCAGATACATTAGCAAATAAGATTTTTAGTGACTCAAAGGAGTATGTTGAACCAGATGTGGTGGCTCAAGAGGATTCAACAAGCACTGCCGTCGAGCAAAGCATTAGAGATTCCCGCGCGTCGAAGAAAGGTAGAACTGGTACCAAGCCGTTTGAAGAGGCGCATGAGAGAGCAAGAACTCAGGAGCAAGATAATGAACTGTCCAGAAGCTCATTGCTCTCAGGAGAGTTGTTGTATCTGGTCCGCGAAGGAGATAACTTGGAACTAATTGCCAGCTCCTTTACAGGCGTCTCTGCTGATGCAATCTTCCGAAGAAACAAACAGATTTTGACTGTTGCTTCTTACAAAGGAATAGATTATGTGCTTTTGTTTGTAGGTCAAAAGTTAGTGATTCCATGCGTCGCAGTTAAGTCAGATCTGCAAAATGCTTTAGCTCCTAATAGGCAAACGAATTTTGGCAAAATTCCGTTTGAAAGTATTGAGGACGAGTTGTCCTTTTGGGAAGATACTAGAAAGTTAGCCGGGCAAATGGAAGGCGATCGACGCTCCATGAGGATCGAATCCATTTCCTCTTCTACAAAATCAGAGAAACACTTTATTATTGAAAAAAACTTGCCGATCAATGAGAGTCCGCTGAGTACTGTTGGGCTGTACGTGTTAGCCAATGGATGCTTGAAGCTTCTACGCGAATATCTTATCCATGAAGAGCGCTATGAGTACATTGACTATGTAACGAAAAAGAGAAGCTCCAATCCCATTAAATACACCGTTTCTTATCAGATGGCATGGAATCATTTGCGTCGCAGTGAGATGAGTTCTCATGCTGGAATGTAATGGTTGTTCCAAATATCAAAAAACCGAATGGAATTGCTGTCCTTATTGCGGCAGTCCATCGAAAGACTTCACAATTTTAACCGCTGGCGAAAGAGAGATCTTTCCGGAAGCTTTTGAACCACAGATATTGCTAAGTGCCATGAACGTTGCCAATGAGAAGGCATTCAGTCTGGCATTGATTCAATATATTCAACAAATTATTGCCTCACCTGCTAACTTGTTTGATTTGCGCAGCAGAATTGTCGAAGTTTACATTCATTGTTCCGCCAACCCATCTTTTTTATACACTCGTTCCCTCTGGGTCTCGTTAGTCTTAGCTAGCGACAGCTACTTTCTCACTAAGGCAATCATGTATCGGTGGTCCTCACCCCAGTTGGAGCCCCTACGTCAGAAATGGTATCAAATGCTGGCGGCGGCATTTCTTGGTTTGCGACAAGATGAGCTTACGGAAGAGTTCATCAAGGACTGGACACGGGATTTTACTGAGCTCCATAAGTGTATGGTGCGGCCCTTGATGGGATGTCATTTGTGCCAATCGAAATGCGTTTTTCAGTATGATGTAAAACAATTTGTTGTGCAATCAACCGATTTGGTTGAGCAACTCACTGCTCAGCTTTCGCAGTCAGATACTGCAACTGACGTTTTTGCAAAGGTCGGAATCGAGCAGTCAAATGATTGGTTCTCCAGCAATGACAAAGATTTGGCGTATTGTATTGCTACACACCTTATTTCGGAAATCGACCTGCTATCACGCGATGCATCGATCATTATCAGCGATAAAATACGAAGATTGATTCAAGAGCGACTCCAATGAAGTGTCAATGTGAAACGTACTTATTACTTGACTGGCAATACTGCCCGGTGTGCACGGCACCGGTGCTCATAACTGATCAATCTGACGAACTTAAAAGCCGTGGCTTTCACCGATTTCCCGCAGCATTTGCTCCACTTTCATATCGTTTTGGAAAACATGTAGCAGATCAATCATGGTTTTATGCGACATTCTGCCAGTATGTCCTCCTGATAAAGTTTGATCCCACTCAATTGGTTTACTTTAGATCAACTCTCCTAGACAGGTATTTTTGTTTCGTTGGTCCGAATCCTCCTGTTGCAACGAATGAAGCTTTCTGGTGTGCCATTAGTCTTGTAACCGATCGCTATTTTCGAAGGCGAGCGGCGATTTATTCGTGGTCTTCTTCGCAAGAGCAACAGATAGTGGAGGCTTGGTACGACTTGATTGATCTGGCGTTCCTCGTACATGAAAAAAACACAGTCTTAGAGACAAGTAAGATCGCTGAATGGAGTTCACGTCTAGATGAAATGCAAACGCAAGAGACCGGTCCGCATTTGGCGTGTCAGCTATGTGAATCGAAGTGTAAGTACGGAGAAGACATAAAATTCATGATCACTAACGATCCTCTAGCAATTGGCGAGGCAAGATCATCGGTGGAAGGAAAGTCTGATTCGCAACAAATCGAGCAACTGGCTTGGTTTGCAAGGCTTTGGACCGAGCGAACGCTTTGCCTGTACGACGAAGACTTTGCATTTTGCATGTCGATCAATGTCGCAGACAGGCTTGGGTGGTCACCTGAGCGAGTTCATCAGCTCATGGTGCCCATTCGAGAAAGCTGCCACATCGATTCTTGTCCGGAGGTATAACATGGCTGCGGAAGATGATGAACAGCGAGACAACGCGGCGCCAACGCTTGCCCAGGAGTTGGGCGTTGATAACTTTCTAGAAAGGATAATCTATTTTCGAAAGAACAATTTGTATACGGCAATTGGAACCTCGTTTCCAATCGTGCTCGTTATTGAACGAGAAAAACTTGTATTCTTCGCGCCGCATAGGCCTCTTGAGTACGAGCCATGAACAAGCCGCCGGTACTGGTTAATACTCGTCCAGAAGTTGCGGCAAGCCTTTCAGGGCGGTTTAACGTCTTGAAAGGCTTGTGCATTGGTTGCTGATTTGAAAACTATCTGTTAGGACGTTGATATCTCGTTTCGTTTGCTCCACTCGTTTAGAGCTTTGCGAGCTTCTACGCGATCGTCGATCGGCACTTCTTTGTCGCCGATATGTTGAAATCGGTAGTGTCCCTGACCAGCGATCAAAATGGCATCATTTGGACCGGCACTGGCAATCGCTTCTTTGATGGCTTTGAATCGATCGAGCTCAACTTTTGCTTTACTGAGATCCTTCATTCCTGATTTTATGTCCTCGATTATTTTGAGCGGATCTTCTTTGCCCGGCCCAGCATTTGTGAGGATTATCTTGTCGGCTAGCCTCTCGGCGACCGAGCCCATGATTCCGCGTTTCGAGCCGTCGCTTTCTCCAGCGCATCCGAAGACGCAAATTAGTTTGGAACTTGTTTGCTCGCCATCCTTTTGAATTTCCTTGAGCGTCCCCAGGACTTTCTCCAAAGCGTCAGGTGAATGTGCGAAATCAACTATACATAAAGGCTCTTGTTCCTTGTCGCCTCTGACTCTTTCAAATCTGCCTGGCACTCCTTGAAATTGCTCGACTGCATCAACAATCATCTTTGTCGGAATGCCCTCATGCATACATAAAGCGATCGCAGACATCAAATTGTATAAATTGAACCTACCTGGAAGCAGCGTGGCGAATTCAAAAATTTCCCCGCGAGCGCTAATTTTTACATGGTTTCTACCGTTGCGCCAGTGATGTGTGAGGATATGCACATCAGCCTTCTCCGAGAAGCCATAGCTTATTCTGGTTATGGATTCACCGCATGCATTTGAGAAATGATCAGCGAGTTCCTCATCTAAGTTGATGATGGCTGCTTTGTTGGAATGGCTACTGTCATTGAGCGATTGGAACAATCTCAATTTCGTACGCCAGTAGTTTTCCATTGTTCCGTGAAAGTCTAAATGATCCTGACTTATGTTACTTAGAATGGCGGAAGCAAACTCGCAAGAACCGACTCGTCGAAAGACTAAGGCATGACTCGTTACCTCGAGCGAGACGTGCGTGCACTTCGCGTCACGCATTTTTCCAAGGACTTCCTGCAGTTCTCCAGCTGGTGGGGTGGTGTGTCCAAAATCACAAATCTCGTTTTCTGGAAGGCGATATCCGAGAGTACCAATGAGCCCTATGCGCCGGCCAGCGTAGGTGAATATGTGCTCGATCAAATGTGTTGTCGTTGTTTTTCCATTGGTGCCGGTTACACCGATAACACGCAGGGCTTTGCTCGGGTTTGCAAAAAGATTGCTGGCAAATTCGGCGAATGCTTCGCGCGCATTTGCCACTTTGATGTGTGGAATGTTGATCTCCGGTTCAGCGAAGTCTGTTTGTCCATCTTCACTGATGATGCATGAAGCGCCATTTCGGATGGCTTCCTCAAATGGTTTGGCGGAGTCTCGCGTTTCGCCGGGAACGCAGAAGAAAGCGGAGCCCTTTTCTACACGCGCTGGTAGGCATGTGATTTTCTGAAAGCTGCTAGCGTCTATGGACGACGAATGGTTGGCAATCTGATGCTTCTTCAGCAGTGCAGCTATTTTGTCATTTGAAAGATGATCGCTCATTTGAATTCTGAAATTGACAACCGCGACCTAGGTTACAATGTATCGCATTGAATCGATCCTCGCAGATCAAAAATAGTGAGAATTCTTGAGCTATCAAAATATGACAAGGAGAAGTAACCGAACATCTTTGCTTGCCGGACTCCCGGTTTTTTTTGATATCTGGAGCTTCACTGGAGCCTGCCCTTAGCAGAGGGCGTAGTCTATGCGTTGAACTTCACAGCTTCATCTTCTGAATTTCTTTTGTGACGCGCGGAGCTTTACCTGAATGTGTGTCGTAAACAAGCATTCGGCGAAGCACGTTGTCCATTATGTTTTCAATTCGAATGTATCCACGCAAAGCGCGTGATTGCTGATCGTGCACCACGGGCAGCGTCTTGAATCCATGCTCGCGCATCGTCATAACCGCAACGGCCGTAGAATCATTGATTGTGATCGAAACCGGATTCTTGACCATTATCTGCTTCACCTTGATGTTCATCTCAGTGCCCTCTGGGAGGGTTGCTGCCACCTCAATCGCTCGAAGCAAATCGGAACGAGATACAATTCCCGCCAAAGCGTCTTGGTCGTCGACGACGCAGCAAAAATCCAGTCGGTTCTTATTTATCACAGCGATGGCATCGGCAACGTGTGATTCAGGTTTGATGTTTACGTGTGGCACAGGTTCAAGTACATGTTTTAGCGGGATTGTGTCCAGCACATCTCTTACATCATGTAACTGTTGCCAGATATTCGTGCGGCGTCGTGCAGCTTTCAGTAAGGCATCACGAAATGGATTCAATGTTCCTGATATCTGTGAAAAAACACTGTAACCGAGAACGGTTACTTCCAAGTTTGTACGGGCTCTAACACTTGCGTTTCGCGGTCGGTTCTCCAGAACGGCAGCCTCCCCGAAGAAATCGCCGGCTCCAAGTATGGCGATGCAATCGACTTTCTTTCCGTCAATGATTGCATAAAAACCTGAGTCTGCTATCTTCTGTGTCCCGGTATCTGGAACTTGTAATTGCTCCCCTGAGTTTTTCTGTCTCCAAGCATGGGAGCTTGGGTGTTCCATTGTTGGGGCCAGTTGCGGGTTAGAACACCGTACCGAGTGCTGCGGTTCTTCTTGCGACTCTGTGAATTTCAAAACCTCTGCTTCGCCGCTTTCAATGATAAAAAACTCTGTGCCGGGATCTCCTTGCTTAATTACAAAATCACCGGCTGCGTAAAAGGCTTTGCCAACTCGCCGTGAGCGATCAGCTTTTAAATAAGCAAGTTGACGGGGGAAGACGAGATCGCACATCCATTCAATTCCAACTTTCATTTGTTGGGAAAGCGATGGTAATTTTGCAAGATAAACCCCACGCCAGAGAAACCATGCGGCAAATCCTGAAATGCGCATGCCCATGATTTCAGCAACAGCATTATGACCGCCGATTGCGCAGAGTTGTCCCATCATTTTGTATCGGAAGGGCTTAGTTTCATTGCCAAAAATCTTAGCTGCTATGTTGTGCGCAACTTGTTTGCCTTGCCGCTCTGCAAACTGTGCAACTGGCGGGCTAAGTTTATTGTCCTCGGCATTGATAATTGCGGCGCAATCTCCAATAGCCCAGGCGTTACCGTAATCGGGAAGACTCATGTCCGGGTTCGTTTGCAAACGTTCGCGGACTTTTGCAATTTCCAATCTCTTCAAAAGCCGGAAGGAGGTTGTGCCAATTGTGCAAACAATTGTATTGCCGGCTATAAGCGTGCCATCAGTCAGCGTGACACCAAATGGAGTAGCGCGGGCAGCAGCGCAATTTAGAAGCAAATTGACACCGGCCTTTTCCATTTTTCTTTGCGCAAAATCTCTCAATTGCGGGCTGACTTCGGGCAGAATTTGATCCCGGGAGTGGATCAGTGACACACTGATTTCTTCCGGCTTGATGTGATTGAAATATTTAAGGCTACGGCGGACAAGATCGTTGATTTCACCAGCCACTTCAACGCCGCTAAATCCACCGCCAACGATAATAAATGAGAGGTACCATTTTCGCCTGATGGGATCGTCGCATACCTCTGCCTTTTCCATTTGTTCCATGATGTGCGATTGGAGTGCCAGAGCATCGCCAATCTTCTTCAGAGGAAAAGCGTGGTCTTCCATTCCTGGAATCATCGCCAGGTTTGCATCGTTTCCACAGGCGATTACCAGTTGGTCGTAATGCATGGCTTTCCGAGTGCCGTCATGTGCCTCGTACTCCAAGCGAGAGCCCGCCAGGTCCAAGCTCAAGACTTCCTCTGTTCTGCACCAGACACCTGTCAGGAGTTGGCGCAAGGGTGCTGCGACGTCCTTTGGCTGTAGTCCGGCTCCGGCAACTTCTGCCAAAAGAGGGTGGAACACCAAATGATTCTCCTTGCTGAAAAGGAGTATCTCGTGTTTTTCAGCGTTTAACAGCTTCCTGAGAGTTCTGGCGCACTTCACGCCGCCAAAACCACCACCCAATATTACGATTCTAGCCATTCGTCAAAAACTCCGGTCGGAGCTACCAAATGGATACCTGTTTAGCAACATGATGCTTACGTTCTCTACCAGACTACCACTAAAATTCTCTTTGATGGTCAAAATGGGCGAATTTCATTTGCCCGCTTTCTGCTACCATATTGGCGATTCGGATAGTACTCCTGCGGCGCATTAAGAGCTAGCACCGACGAAATGGCAAAGATTCTACTGGTTGACGATGATGTTGAGTTTGCAGACAAGTTGTCACGTCACTTGAAAACACAGGGGCACATTGTTGACGTTGCTAACTCTGGTAGTGATGCGCTTCAACTGTGCAAGACCCTAACATTTGAGTTGTTAATCCTCGATTGGCAAATGCCCGAGTTGACGGGATTGCAAGTCTGCCAGAAGCTTCGTGGAATGGGAAAACTGTATCCAATAATATTTTTGACCGGTCTGGATGATGTGACTTACAAGGAGAGCGGGCTCGATTCTGGAGCTGATGACTATATGGTGAAGCCGGTCGACTTGCGAGAGCTGGCTGCCAGAATCAGAAGTGTTCTGCGCCGTCCGCAAAATATCAAAAGATCTGATCTGACGGCTGGGCAACTTGGCCTTGATTGTACATTGCAAGTGATTTCATTCGGCACAAAGAATTTGAAAATCACTCATCGAGAAGTTGCATTATTGGAGTTTCTTATTCGCCATCCTAATCAGCTTTTTACTTCGCGGGAGCTAAGGGACAGCGTTTGGCCGGCTGATGGCAATGCCAGTGATGAAGCTGTGAGAACCTGCATTAAAACGTTGAGGCAGAAAATAAAGTCAATAGACTGCCCTGAATTGATTAAGACTGTTGCTGGGGGCGGCTACACATTAGAGGTCGAGTAGAGTGCGCACAAATCGCCTCTCACTTTCTTTCTTATGGATTGCGCCTGTCATAATTCAGTTCGGCTTGCTTGCAATCGCTTTTGCCCTCATAAGTTCCGGATTCGATCGAATGCAGGCTGTGGAAGCGAACTGGTCGGCGATCCAAAAATCAAAAGCATTGATGCGCACTACTGAAAGATCCTTGATCGATTTTTCGGTACGAGTAACGCCAAAGAGCCAACTTGCAGGAATTGACCTAAAGACCGATTCCGGCGTAGATCGACTGCCCAGCATGTGGGACTTGTTGTCTGCTCCTCCCGATCCCAAGCAATCGCCAATCACCAATGCAGTTACTCTTAATCTCTATACTGGAGACTTTCTTTTTCGCCTGATGCAGGGAGTCAAGCGCAGTAGCAATGTCGACTTGGACGTGATGACTTCGCTGTCAATGAATTCTCGTCAGAATGGACTTCGTCTCACAATCGCTTCTTAAGAATGAGAGCCAAAGCGCTCCACCAACAAGAGCTGTTTCTATCGGAGTTTTCTAAGAATCTATTTCTTGGGTTTTTGCTTTCAACCCTAACCGCGTTCGGAGCGTTCATCCTCATATGGCGCAAGATTTTCTTGCGCTTTCGGGATCGCGTTGAATCAATCAAGAGCAACGGCGAGCTGCTGCTAAAAGGCAAATTGCTGCCTTTGCCTGATGGACCTCTGGACGAACTCTATCAAGTCGAGTGTGCCTTTCACGAATCTAGCGACATTCTCAGTGAGGGAGGGCGGCACGAGCTAACGATCATGAATCAAACCACAGACATTATTTGTGCTTTTGATTCCGATCTACGTTTCAAGAGTGTCAGTCAACAGGGGGCCAAGTCCTGGCAGTATAGTTCCGAAGAATTGCATGGAAGATCAATTGACAGATTATTTGATTCATCAACGGCTAGGCAATACTATGCCGATTTTCAAAACGTGAGGAAATTGCCGGAGGGGAAGTGTCGCACAGAAACGACTATCAAATGTAAGTACGGCACGATAAAGACATTTGTCTGGACAGTCACTTGGTCTGCTGCCGATGAAACATTCTACTGTGTTGCGCACGACATTACACAATTGCGAAAAATGACTCAATTGAAACAGGATCTGTTCAATATGATCGCTCACGATCTAAGAGCCCCGCTGGCATCTTTGGGACTCGCGCTTTCCCATCTAAGATGGGGAACTACTGAGGAGAATTCAAAACGAACCGAACTGATCGAGAAGATTCAGATCAAACACGAACGGCTTATGGATCTCGTCAATTCTATTTTGGAAGTAAGGAGGCTGGAATCAGGAAAGGGAGTTTTGAAGTTTGAGTGTACGAGTGCATTTGAGGTCTGTGAGCAAGCAATTGAGAAGTATTCGCCGTTATCCGATTTGCTAAAACTGACAGTACCATTGCCGAAGAGCGATGCAGCCGTATATGCAGACCCAGCCAAATTGAGACAGATAGTCCAGAACATGTTCTTGTTGAGTTACGAGTTCGCTATGCCGGGCTCAAATGTTGAGGTAGATATTAGCACTGCCGATGATAAGGCCATCATCAAGATTACAGCCGAAGCAATGGGAGCGCCTGTCTCCTTGGATAGCATAAAGCTATTTATTGCTCGCACCTTGGCAGAATCGCATGGCGGAACTGTAGCTGTAGAAAAAACGGGACCTTCACTTATTTCCTTGTGTGCTGCGCTACCGGAATTTACAGATGAAATGGATCAAGCTTTATGAATAGTAAGTCTGTCCTGCAGTCTGCCAAGTCCGTTCTCGTGTTTCCTTTGCTTTGCGTACTTATTCAAATTTGTGCTTTAGGCTGTATGTTGGGAGCTGTTTCCGTACAAGGACCACCTGCAAGTCCTCCATTGTATAAAGCACGAAATACAGTTTATGAGGCGCTTTGGGATGCCGAAAGAGTGACAAGCTTGCAGTGTATCAATCCGGACATCGAAAGCTATCGTAACTGTATGGAGCGATTGGAACATGTTGAGAAAAGTTTGGCGGACAATCCCGACATTGTTGCTACTGATATTGAAGGGATCCGGCCGTTAAAAGAACTCGTTAGTTACACAAGACAAAAGATGAGTAACAGTTTTGCCTCCTATTGCAAGCAGGAGCCGCCTTTGCTTGGATCAATCTCTTCCAATGAAACTGAGCAGAAGAAAGCAAAATTTCGACTAAACAATGTAACGCTCAGCAGAGATCTTTTCAGTAAGCTCCAGAACCTGCCGGAGCTGAACCATGTAAAATTCGCTAACTTCGCGGCCTTGCAGAATCTGTTTCATATTGCCTTCCTTGGGCTTGCTACAATCGTGGGGATCTGTCTTGCCTCTGCCATTCTAAGTGGATTGCGTTACCGTCTGTATTTTTCAGTGCCTTTGAAGAGATTGCGGCAAAATAGTGAGTTGCTTCTTCGGCGTCGCCAGCCATTGCAAGCCTTACCCGGTGCCAGTGAGTTCATTCGATTGCAAGAAATAATTGAACAAACATCCGAAATGTTGAGCGCGGGCTTGCGAAGAGAACAGCTCTTAATTGATAAAGCCGCTGAGTTAATATGCTCGACGGATGCTGAGAGACGAATCGTCTCAGCAAATAGTTTCGCTTGCGCAATTACCGGATTTTCTAAGAATGAGTTGGAAGGGAGTGTATTGGAGCTCTTTGTTGTTCCGGAGGACAAAGACAGGCTTTGTGATGCTTTTGCCAAGACAATGAGCTCCGGGCAAAATGCAAGTTGTGAGGTGAGAGTGCTTTCAAAGTCGGGCGAAAAAATTGCCAGTCGTTGCTCCCTGTTTTGGTCACCAGTAGAAAAACGCATGTTTTGTGTAGCGCAGGATATCCGCCAGGAGAAGGAAGCCGAGTCGTTGAAAGACAATCTTTCGGCAATGCTCGGAGAGGATTTGCGAAAGCCATTGCTGGAAATGAAGGAGATGCTTGCTTGCCTGACGCCCGAAACGGAAACTACCGATGAGGAGCTTCGCAGGGAACTTAGTCAAATGCAGAATAACTGTGATAGGTTGTTGATTCTCGTTGATGACTTGCTTGTGATGCAGAAATCTGTTTCTCAAGAAATTATTCTGGAAAAGGAAACAATCCAAGTCAAGGCATTAATAGTTAGGGCGGTGGAATCGATAGAGCATCTTGTTGCACGAAAGAACTTGAAAATACAGGTTTGCGATGAGAAAGGATCAGTTGTTTGCGATCGGGAGCGTATCAATCAAGTGATAACTAACATGCTTTCAAATGCCATCAAGTTCAGCCCTGAGGGGGCGGTAATTGATGTTGCAGTACAAGTGATTGCCTCTCAGAACGATGATGAACAGAGCCTTGTTGAGATCGCTATTTGTGACAGCGGACCCGGTGTGCCAGCTGAGCAGATGGAGAAGATCTTTCACCGTTTTGAACAATCAAGCCCGGAACATGCTGGAACAGGTCTTGGATTGGCTTTGTCAAAAATGATAATAGAGTCCCATGGAGGGCGGATCGGGGTGAACAGTCCAGTCCATGCGTACCCGCCGCACGGTAGCCGTTTTTGGTTCACCCTGCCAACCGAATAAATGGATCGCAACCGATTTCTGGGAGCGTGAAAAGTATTTCACGTGGATCTCACAGGCCGAATAATTTACTTGGTGCATGAAGTTTGTTTTTGCGATTCATGTTTGTGAACGGGGAGATAGCAATGGAAAAGCTCGGAAAGTTATTGTTGAAGTCCAGTCTCGTGCTTGCTGGCGCCTTGTTGCCGCTTGCCGTTGTTACTACTGAAGTAAAAGCCTCTGAATCAGGGGGCGTTTTCATTCCCTCCAACGCCTTCTATGTCTCTAAAGAAGGAAACAATACTGACGGCAGAACGTGGAAGACTGCCTGGAATGAATTAGACCAAATAAAGTGGGATCAAGTTAGCATGCCTCGTCCGGGGAAGACCGTCGTTAACATTGACGGTGGCAAGCGAGGAATGTATTACTACAAACCGATGAAAGTGACCGTAGCAACGAAGATTCCGATGTATGGAATCCCATTGAATTGGGCGGGCATTGAGATCAAACGATCAGAAGAAAAAGGCCATGATGGACAAGTCGTGATTGACGGTCTTGGCCGCGTCCAGGATTTGATTACTATTAATAATCAAGGACTGTCAACCGAATTCAAGGGCATGCGCTGGAAGGGGATTCGCCTTCGCGGTTTTACAGACAGCGGTATCCGTGTCTATGGCGACAACGTTTCACTTAGCGGCATTGAGATTGACGGGCTGCAAAACTCTTCTGTCTTCATAGATAATGCCGATACATCTGGTTTATCGACATCACCACCACCACCTCCTCCCAGAGAGTTCAAGCCGCAAAGCGGAGTCAGCATTCAAAGCTACTCGAAAACACCTATATCTTTTGAAGCAAAGGGGCTAATCGTTCATGATACTGTTCGTGGTTTCACAATGCCGTCAGGCGTAAAGGCGAAGATTTCCAAAGCCTGGGTCTATCAATCAAACTACTCGTACTCCTTTCCCGGCTCGCAGCCTCTTAAGACCACTGGTATCGAATGCGGCCGAGACAACGATATTGGCATAGCTCGTCCGTCAGACCCGATGCCATATTTTGGCTATCCGGCTAACGTTCATCTGAATGATTGTGTGATTGGACCTGCATTAAGCACAGGGCTTTTGGTTGGTTCATATTCTGATGTGACTGCCAATAACTGCCTTTTGCTCAACGCGACTCAATGCAACATTCGGACTCCGGATTCAGGCTGGGGCACACCCGGTGTCGGAATTTCAGGCATTCTCCGTTCGCAGCATCTAACGTCGATCATGTCGGCGGTTAATAATGAGCGGAAAGGACATGACTTCGTAAGAGATACTGGTTTTACCTCCAATCTTAGAATGTCTGAAAGCATCGTATATGGTGGCAATGTCGTAATGCCCAAAGTAAAGATGGGTGCAGGTAACTTCCAATTTCGGACCACTGGAAACACAACCGCAATTAGTGCCAAGCAGGTAAATCCGCTTTTCCTGGTTAACCTGGACAAGATACCCTACAGCGTCTATCCCAGTTACTGGAGCCAAATCGACTATTCTCTAATGCCGTTCTCGCCTGCTCGCGGGGCTGGTTCCAAGTTGACATCGGTACGCAGGCTATTAGCCATGCCAATCAAATAGTTCTTTAGAACAAAGCGTTAGACCCCCCATATGGACTAAAGGAGTGATTCTGAAAAGGAGCGCTCCTTTAGTCTGTTAAAAGAAGATCTCTTTTGAGTTCCTTTTCCGAGGGCTCCTTTGATTCCAGCAATGATGCCTTGACCTTAAACCACTGTCTGTTCCCTTCAAAAACAAGTCCACTCTTTAGAGCCCTGTCTATAACTCTTTTGGCTGCTGTGCGCTCGTCGGCTGCCAGTAAAATGGACGTGATCATTCTTGCCTCGTGGGCATATTCACCCTTGTCTTTTTGCGCCGAAAGCTCCTGCTGCTCCAGGTGAGCTACCACTCGGTCGGCTAACTCGTTATGCAAGGTTCTCAGATCCCGCAGATCTGTTGCTTTTATAGCTATTGCTATGTTCTTGCCTCTCAGATTTTGCAGTTCGTCAAGGACGTATTTGATTTGGTTTGTGTCCTTGGAACCCAGCGCGCATGAGAGTTGTAGTCTTATAAGCGTCGATTGCGACTCTGTTCCCAGATTCTGTTCTTGTATCAACTTTGCTGCAGAAAGGAAGTCAATCTCCGCAAGCTGATGTTTCTTTTGAAAACAGTATGTTCGCGCCCGAGCCAACAAAACAGAGAAGATATAAGGTGCATGTTTTTGATCATTGAAGGTCTGGAGGTATGCAAGGTGGTTGGACAGTTCTTTGAGAGCTTCGTCCGGTTTCCCCATTGACGTAAGCGCTTTCGCTAGATTGCTTACGGCGGAAACCCCAATGCTAAACGAACCGGGAGTTGAGTCTGTGTGAGTGAGCCCTACTGCCTCTTTCGACAATGTTGCTATCTCTTTTTGATTCCCCATACAGGCATATGTCGTAGCGAGTTCTAGAAGCGAGGCGGCTTTTTGCACCTCGTCCGCCGCCATTCTTATGGATTGTCGCCCCAGGTCCTCTGCTTTCTTGATTTTGCCCAGCTTCCTATAGTTTTCGGCCAGTGAAGTGTACGCATTGCACAGGTCAGAATCCAGGCCATCTGTTGCCTGAATCTTTAGCAGATCTTCGGCCTTACTTATAAGTGCTGTCGCTATATCTTCCCGTCCAGCCTCAGTTGCTGCCTTTGCAACGTTCAAGTAAACGCGAACCAATTCATATGTCGCTGTCACCTTTCCATAAAGAGCGAAGAACTTTGTTCTCAGGATCGGGAGCAATTTGATGGCTCTGGTTATGGTGCTTTTTCTGGCTACTTTTTGCACGTGAAACACCAGTGCTTCTGATATTTCCTTGCCCAGGTTCTGGTTGGATTCAAGTACGATCTTGAATGCAAGTGCAGTGAGGCTATCCTTTTCATTGTAGTGCCGAAACTTTCCTGTTCGATCTCTGACAATTGCAAGGAATGTTCTTATCTGCTGCTTCGTAAGCGGTCGATCTGCTGCCAGAATAATATCTGCCGAATCGTCAAGTAGGTTGTTATAAAACTCCCTGTTAGCTTCTGACTTTGGACTTGTGTCTTTTTCTATAGCTGCTATTGTTCGCCACGCCCATTTTGACGCTTCGTCTTTTGAATTATTCTCCAGCAAGCTGCGGGCATGTATGTTTTGCAAGCGAAGGAAGGCAAATGCATCTGGTCCATAAGATTCTCTTACAGAATCAATAATGCTGCTTGCATGTTTCTTATCCGCTCTCGCTTCAAGTTTATCTGCTTCTGCCAGCCAACGACGTCGCTTGTCCTCGCTGGGACTAATAAGTGAGATTCTCGCTTGAATCACTTTTCCTTCATCGGTGTTATATATCCAGAGGGCTATGGACGTGCCAGTGAGCGCGACACCGAGTAGCACAAAGGCAATAGGACCTGCGAAGCGAGCGATTGTCTTCCGTGTTTGCAGTTTGTCAGGATCCGCTTCGTCTTGTGCAGTGGCAAGATCTCCCTTTCCTGATTCAAATAGCTGAAGATCATTTTGAAAGTCCGCCATTGACTGATATCGGCGTTCAGGTGCTTTGGCTGTAGCTTTTCTTATTACCTTCTTTAAGGTCAGTTCAATTTTGGAGTCTGGAGGAAATGAAATTTCTTCACTGGCGTGCTTGTGCAAAATGCCGATTGGGTTTTCCGCGTCAAATGGTGCTTGACCAAATAGCATCTCGAAAAGGATGCAGCCGAGCGAATAGACGTCCGAGCGTTCATCAGCAGCTTTTCCCCGGCATTGTTCGGGACTGAGATAGTGGACTGTACCGACAAGCTCACCGGTTCTTGTTAAGGCACCTTCGTTGCGCTGATCTTCGTCGGCGACAAGTTTAGCTAGGCCAAAGTCGATGATTTTGACGAAGTCTTTCTGCGGCTCTTGCTGAAGAATTATATTTTCCGGCTTCAGATCCCTGTTAATTGTTCCTTGCTCGTGAGCTGCATGCATAGCCGTGCAAATCTGCTTGCATATATGAACTGCTCGGCGCCAATTGATTGAGTTCTCTTCAATCAGAATTTGCCTGAGCGATTTGCCTTCAAGGTACTCCATAGCGATGTAATAAAGACCGCTTTCATCTTTTCCATAACTATAGAAACGGGCAATGTGTTTGTTGAGCAACGTGGATAGAGACTTTGCTTCTCGCTCGAATCGGCTGAGGCTTTCATGCTCTTTAACCTGGTCGAGCTTGAGAAGTTTGAGTGCGACGATTCGGTCTAACCCCTTCTGGCGAGCCTTGTAAACGGTACCCATTCCTCCCGATCCGATGACGGACAGGATTTCATAGTTCTTGTCAAAAATACTGCCTGGAGCCAGTTCAATTTCCATTGGTACATTATCTCATGCCGTTTTTAGGAGGTCCTGTCCTGCTCCAAGGATTTCACGTCGATCTCACAAGCTCCGGTTTTAACTGTTGCTATGAGAAAGCGAACTGGATCACTATTACCATTTTTTGCATCATCGTCTGCGGGCTTTATTTTGTTTGCGTCGCTGTTCGTCAATGCTTTTATTTATTTCTTGGCTCAAGAGAGAGCCAACATGGCTTGTGAAGCTGCCGCCTTGGCCGCCGCTACCGATATTTCACGCATTGTGGTTAGAGACGATCACTTCGGATATGTAGCACTAACCGACTGGCCTGCCGGCTCGGCAACATTGAATGCGGCTGGCGAGCCGATGCCAATTGTCGGAATAAATACATTGATCGCAACTTGCCGAGAAAGCTTGTTGATAGCTCGAAAGCTGCACAGCGCAACGATGACAGAACTGGCCTTGGCCGACCTGGCTGCCTGCAAGAAAACCGCGGCTCTCTTGAATCATGCTTGTGAGGAGTCCTTGGCTGCAAGTTCCAGCAAGCGCCCGATTGATCGCGATGGGGCTGTGGTCGATGCATATGCTGAAGCGAAGCAGGCATTTGATGCTGCAGCTCCATACTTGAACGAATACAACAAACTTGCGGGCTTGAAGGTTGAACTGGGCTCCTTGGACGGTTTTGCGTCGTCCGGAATCGCTTTGCCTGCAGCTGCAGAGCTGGCAGAAGTGGAAAGTGGAGCTTGTAATTCTGGTAACTACGACGGCTTTGTGAATATTCCAGTTTGTGGCAGTGATTTCTATTTCGCTGGGCTTGCGGAGCAAACATCACTTTGCTCGAAGAAGAAATTCAGACCGCTCAGCGTGCCCGCAAGACCTTGTTCAGCTGTTCTAGTATCAGCAACTATTTCTAACTCGACCCTGAAAAACTCAGCTTCCAACGAGCCTGCTACTAATCAGTCAAAGCCTGGCCTGCAAGTTTTTGCTTCAGCTGCCGCACTTCCTGGAAAAAATCCGGATCTGACCAACCCTCCGATGTTTGTTTTGAGTTTTCCAAATGGAATGGCTGAGGAAGATTTCTCCTTGGCAAAAATTCTTCAGGAAGGTGCCATACACAGCCCGATGGTCGAGACTCAGAGAGTTCAAGGAGGCGACTATCCGGATGAGTTAAGCGCGAGCCTGGTCAGGGATAGTGCTCTGGGCGATATGTCTCTTTCAGATTTAGGAGCTAAAGGTCTATTTGATTGGCTTCGGGCCTGCCGAGGAAAGGTTCGTATGGAGTCGTTATTGGCAAGAGTGAATGAACCTCTTCTTGATTGCGACAAGGAAGACCCACGAAAGATTTTTGTGTTAACCGTCGACCCTACTGGCAATGTTCGAACCGCAGCTGCCAAAGAATTTACTTCTGAAACTATTCTGGACGGGCAAAATTTTGCGATCTCTTATGACGCTGAGATTGGTGATTCGAAATGGACAGTTTCGTTGCGTGATCAGGTCAGTAATCTTAGCTTGTCCGAAGCTAAACATGCAGGAAGGTGTTTAGTGGACAATCAGTGCGTAGGATTGGTGGAGACTGTCTATCCTAAAGATGGACTGGCTGTCGCCTTGCAATTTGCTGCCCCACATTGAGTAAATAATATGAGAAGAAGGACTGATCGCCGGCGTGGCACTTCAACGGTCGAGTTCGTTGTGGGGCTTTGTGCAATGATGCCGTTGCTACTTTATGGGCTTAATTTATTCGCGATTGCTTTGGCAGTTCCTTTGCTCGACTCCGTAGCTGCTTCTTGCGCACGAACCGCTTCAAATGGGTCTCCTGCCGATGTCTCTGATGTTCATGCTGATCGAACCGTTCTTAAAACTGAGCTTCCTTACCTGAGAGCTTCGACTTCATTGAAGAGTGCCAAACTGCCGGTCTTCGTTGCGGTATCTCCGTCCATAAAAATGAAGGAGTCTATTAGAGCTCCGCTTCCACAATCCACTTTGGGAGGACCTGTAAGTGGTTCTGTGACAATCGAGTTAGACAGCAAGATAAAATTACCTTGTCCATTGCCCTTTATGCCGGAGGCAATCTCCGTGCAAAGCAAGCGAACTCTACCATATACGTGGACAATGCCTACCCAAGTGCATTAGAGCACTTCATCAATTCATGTGAACATTATCCCCTGCAGTGAACCTCGCGTCATTTTAACGGTCCCTTGCTCGTAACCAAGCCGGAGCATGGATGGACTCAAATAAGAACTTCTGTGAAGTACATCTTCCGCGTAGCAATGTATAATAAGGGTGTATAGTTATGACCAGTTTCCAATCTTCGCCTCACGTCGATATTGCTCTCAGGTCGAAGAATTGGATGATATGGATAACAATAATAAGCTTTTTGTCGGAAACCTGGCCTACACAGTAAGCGAAGCTGATCTTCGTGAATTGTTTTCTCCTTATGGAGAAGTCACATCTGCCTCCGTTCCGGTAGATAGAGAATCTAACAGACCACGTGGATTCGCTTTCATTGAGATGAGTTCACAAGCTGGAGCAGAAGCCGCGATTAAAGCGCTAGATGGGCATGAGCTCTCTGGCCGCAACCTGAAAGTCAATATATCTCAGCCCAAGCCTCGAAGAGATCGCTATTAGGATCAACTTCCAATAGTTTTGCAGTAGCTGCTTGAAGGACAAAATTCTTCGAGTAGCAAGCTGGGTCGTGATACCGAATACGGTTCATTGCCGCAGCGCCTTGCTGCGGATTTTTGGATGGGCACTTTATGACAGATTTCGCGGGAAGTTTTCATGGAAAGACACTCATATAAAAAGCTTCGAACAGGAAGAAAAACTGTTCTTGATTTATTGACGATGATTTCATCGACAGCAGTGCCCTGTTATCTCATCCGCGATATTGATATGAGTTGGGCGACCAAGACAAAAGCCGATTTGCAAAATGATGGAAGCAAGATTACTGTAACAGCAATTCTTATGAAAGCCATTGCCGAAGCGCAGAAACTCCATCCGACAAGCCGATCGGAAATCTTGCCGTTTGGACGGATTGTAACTTACGAGAATATCGTAGGCGGTTTTACTATTGAGCGGCGGGAAGATGGGGGTGACACAGTGTTCTTCGGCGAGATTGAAAGACCTGATACCAAATCCTTGACTCGAATTGCAGAAGAATTGACCAATTATGCTCGAAAAGACACCTCTGAATTGCCTCCCTTGGCGCTGCAGAAAATTTATGCAGGCTTGCCATATTTCCTCCGCAGGCTCATTATCCTTATGGGGACTCTCTTCCCGTCGCTTCGCCTAAAGTGCCAGAAAGCTACCTTTGGTCTGACTACTCTTGGTAAATATAACGTGCGCTGCGTCCTGAGCCCATGCGTTTGCACTTCGACTTTTGGCATTGGAACCATAGAAAGCAGACCTGTTGTCCACCAAGGAGCGGTTGTAATTCGCCCCGTAATGACAATTTCGTTTAACTATAACGCTAAAGTTATAGACGCTTCTGATGCGGCTTCCTTTCTGGATGATGTTTGCGATCTGATGGAAGGACGCGTTCCCCGCTCGGAGATCAATGCTGTGTCCAAAGCTGCGTTATAACGAAAAGTCTTCCGCGTTCAGGATGCCGTGTGAGCCAAATGCCTTGCTGTCGAGGCTAGAGCATCGACAGTGAGAACATCCTTCAGCACGTGCTTTGGAGACTTTCCAGCATTTTGCCAGCAGAAAATCTTTGGATAGTTTTGGGGATATCGTATAATCGATTTTGAGGGCGAGGGAAACTTGGGATTCGATGGAAAAGCAAGAGCTTACGGGCATCGCTGGTCAAGATGACTTTATACAGCGCTTACGCTCCTGTGCTCAAAAATTGGCTTCACGCGCTCCTGACCGGGCCGAGATTCTCAGCGAGGCGGCTCGGCTTTTTGCTAATTTTGCTACTGCCTCTGATGCAGTTCTGATGGATTTCTCCCGTGAATCGCTCGATGTTTATCGCAGCGGTGATGTGGCCAGGAGCACAGGCGGCTCCAGTACCGTTATTTTTGAAGAGTCATTGGCTCCGTTGGTGGAGCTTTTGCATGATCGCTACATAGATGATCTTGGAATCCGAGTATTTGACCGGCGCATAATCGACGCACCACAAGACATGGAAGAAGAAGTGATTTCCCAAGCTCTGGAAGAGCTTGGTATGAATCAGGGGTTCATTTTGCCAATGAAGGTAGTGCGAAATTTTGGCGCGCAAAACATCCAGGGGCTTCTCTTAATCAAAAATGTATCCTCAGCTCGTTTTGCGGATCCCGCTCATTTCGGACTGCTGCGCATGGCTTTGGACCTCTTATCGTTGACCGCTGACAATATGGATCTAGGTAACTCCTTGTCGCGTTTGCGCAGCACCGATCAAATGACTGGCTTGGCGAGCCGCAATCGCTTTATGGCCGCATTGACGCAGGAAATCGCTCGTTCCGAATACTTGGGGCGAACCTTTGGAATTATCCATGGCGATATCGACAAAGCGAAGTTGTTCAATATAGATCATGGATACAGATACGGAGATCTGATCATCAAGACGGTCGCGGAAGACCTGCTTGAAGAGGCGCGCCCTATTGATCTGGTTTGCCGCTGGGCAGGCGAAGAATACATCATGTTGCTTCCGGAACTATCCGCTCAGGAAGTATTCGAGGTAGCTGAGCGCTGCCGCAAGCGCATTGAGGCTCATCCTATTTCCCCTGATGACTTCAGGCAAGAAGTTTTTGTCTCCATTAGCTTTGGAGTTGTCGCCTATCCGGAGCATGGGGCAACTGCCGATCTTTTATATAGGAATGCGGACCTGGCACTTTTGCAAGCCAAAATGGATGGGCGGAATCGCACCGTTATGTGGTCGGAAGACAAGGGACATTGATGTCATCATCTGCCGCATATAAAGCCGTTTTCGGCTAAAAACTTCTAAGTTGTGTTCTGAAAACGACTTGTTCAAGCCCATTCTGTCAGAGATGCTAGAAAGATTAAACGCTGTAAAGCAGTGCCAGTGAGCGATTGCTAATTTACTTAAGAGATGTCAAGGTCTTTACTTCTGACAACTCCTCACCTACTGTAGTGTTGTTGCATGTCCTGCAAGCCGCGTTCGAAGGCTTCTAATTCGAATCGTGGACTAACCGGCAGGCGTTGGCTTAGATAGGCGTAATAATTGCGCCATGGCAGCAATACACTGAATGGAATCTTTCCATAGCAATCTCAGTGAACTGCCAAAGATGATTTGATTGGAGGTATGCTCATGGACGATATGGGATTGACCGCAGATGAGAGACGCTGCCTGCGAATGTGGTTCCGCCAGGCAATTGCAATCGTTGAAATGGAAGAAGCGAAACGCGCTCTGATGGCTGAGGATCAAACCACCACTACCCGCGGTGCACACCCCAAGTATGCAGGACGTCGTGCACGCCGCAGCCGTCTGGGAGACTTAGTTAAGCAGCTCGTCTAATCTGCTAACAATATTATTGCTAGGGTTCGTGCGAGGGCAAGCTTTTGGCTTGTCCTTGGCGTTTTATGGATCTTTGACCAGTGGGCTTTTTCGATCTGGACTCGTTAAAGCGTGTTTTGCGGCCGTTCAGGAGCTTGGTTTAGGGCATGGTGGGTCGAAGTTGACTCTGCTCATTTGAGCAAGCGCCTCGTTGTACTCTTTGCTGCCATTCTTAAGAACCGCGGTGGCTCCATCGGTATCGACGCTAAGTTCAATTTTGTCACCCTGTCTCCGGTAGGAGTACTCGGCCGGTTTTGCCTGGTAGCTTCCCTGAAATAGCTTATATTCTGTGTCTGGCTGTACTATCGCCCGCTGAGTTAGAGCCCGGTTCCAGCCGCTTGCGTCAGTTTCATAGCTCATGTCGGTTTGGCTCATAAGCCCCGTATATTTAGCGTGTTTTCTTTCTCCTGTTTGCGTGAACCACTGATCGTACTGGACATTCATGGCTATTCGCGTTTCGCCTTGGAACGTCTCGTTTCCCATCACACATGACCACGTTAACGCTGGCGGGTCGTCAAAGTCTTGATGTTCGTTTGGTTCGGAGCTTCCTGTTGTTTCTGGTTCTATACGATGCGATGGCGGCATGATTCACCTCAATCCATGTATCTCAGAGATAATGTTTCAAGGAAGGTGCGGAATAGGTGCAGTCGACTGCGTGTTTTACCATCAGGCTGTGTCGATCAAATCCGGAATTGTCTCATTCATGGGAACAAAAATTGCGCTCCCTGCGTTCTCTATGCTATGCACGACTTCAGAGAACCTAAGATTAATTCGATTGTTATGGGCATATGCCGCTTCATCTTTCCTTTTTGGATCGACTTGAAAGAGCAGCTCAAAATTGGCGTGTTCGGTAACCAGCAAGATTTGGCACGCTTCTCGCAGGCAAAGCACGCCTTGATTTTGGCAAATCACCCTGACCGCCAGGACCCATTTGCAATTGCCGCTCTCAGTTTGCACGCCAGGGAAGACTTTTATACCGTGTGCGCACGCGAAGTCTTTGACTGGGATTTTGGCTTGCGTGGATGGCTATTACAAAGCGTCGGTTCTTACTCGGTCAAGAGAGGTAAGCCGGATCGCCATTCAATTGCAACGACTAAGAAGCTTTTGAAAAAGGGCGACAGAAAAGTCGTAATATTTCCCGAAGGTGAGATTACCGGCGACCAGGATAGTTTGTTGCCGTTTCCCAAATCAATCTTCCACATAGTTCTCGATGCCCAGAAAGACCTGAAAACATCTGGGTCTGAGGAACCTGTTCACGTGATACCGTGTGCCATCCAGTACAGTTTAGAAACGGAACCGGAGACGGCTCTGGGCCCGTGCTTAAAAAAACTGGGCAAGAAACTGGATATAACTTTCGAAGAAAATGCAGATGTTTTTTCGCAAACGAAACAAGTCGTCAGGGCCTACATTACGGAATTGTCCTTCGCGTATAGTTTGGTCTTGGAAGAGTCATCCTCAGCGCGAATGGCAGAACAAGCTGCTGCGGAGCTGCTGAAACGAGTTGGTGCACTTTGCGGTTTTCAGTACGATGAAACACTGCCGACTACGGATCAGTTGTATGCCTTGCGCAATGCGACAGATGAAAAGTTCAAGAATTCTCCATCCATTGCAAGGCGCTGTCGGTTTCACTGTGGGGGGATCTCAAAGCCTTCCATCCGCGGCGATTTAGAGCGAATCGAAAGGCTGCTGATACTGCAGCGTTCTCTCCTTCATTTTGAGGATGAGATACAGTCTTGTCGGGCTTTGGATTTTATCGAATCTGAACTCTGTGGACGAATTACTCCCAAGGGGTGGCAAACTTGTTCTGTGTTGGTTGAGGATCCGATTGACGTTTCGCTTTTTGTAGATCTTTATCAACGAAATAAGGATGAGGCAGTCGACAAGTTGTGCAGCCTTTTCAGTCAAAGGCTACAAGCTGGAATTAAGAGTTCAAGAAAGATTTCAATTTTGCAAAGCGAAGATCTGGTTGTCTTCTCTTAAGTACTTTTCGTGTTATCAAGATATTAGTGTTCGCGCATTGAGAGCGGTTGCTCCAGTGTTCCTCAATATCTGGAGCCACGATAATGTCTAACTCAGCTCTGCGTTTTTTCAATTCACTCGTTATGTCGGTTGCCTTAGTTTCCAGTGTCAATGCAAGTTTTGCAAATGATATTGCGCAAGAGTCATTGAAATTAAAGGGTAAGAACGTCAGTGTTCCGGCTATTAAGTGGACGGATAACACTGTTAAAGCTAAAGCCGTGCTGCTTGCCATTCATGGCGGAGTTCAGCATGCCGGAGTGTACAAAGCGTTCGCGGAACAGATGGCTCCGCGGGGAATTCTATTCTATTCGATCGATCTTTATGGTCACGGCCAGTGGCTTGCTGACGCCGCATCGGCGGGTGCGGAACGGCCTAAGTTGGATTACTCAGGCAGCTCTGAAGACGTTGTCTGGCTTACACATCAGCTGCGTGAACAGCACCCTGGGCTTCCTGTGTTCTGCATTGGAGAAAGTATGGGTGCATCCGTTGCACTTCATGCGTTAAACATTGAAGCAAAGTTATTTGATGGACTGATTCTTGCCAGCCCAGGAACCAGTCTCCACATCAATCCAGACGTGACTCCCATCTTCGAGTCTGTCTGGCATGGTGCCAAAACGCTGGGGCAATCAATCGACATATCTGGTCACTTGAAGCACATTTCCGAAGATCCGCGCATCAATGAGGCAACTTTGACAGATCCAAAGATAAGAAAGGTGCAGAGTCTTGCTGATCTGATTCATTCGGCCTTATTTGTTAGGCAGAACACAGGCTTGGCTCCCAAAGTGGATCCGTCAATTCCCTTGCTGGTTTTGCAGGGTGATAAGGATGAAATTTGCAGCGTCAAATCCGTCGATTCGTTGTACAAGAAATTTCAATCCACAGACAAGTCAATGAAGACTTTCAAAGGCATTGGGCACTTGCTAGTGACGATGGATTACTTGAAACCAGAGGTAGTTGCAAGCGTCTCCGATTGGTTGGACCAGCATCTTGTGGCCGTCCCAATCGCTAGTAGTGCCTCGGAAGCTAGGCTCGATAAGACAGCAGAATCACCTTAGATTCTCTCTAGTGGCGCGTGTTCGATCCCGGAAGCGCCGGCATCTTGATGCTGGATCTGTATGGAGCGCGGCATCTTGCCCGCCCATATGCAGATTCTACTATCTACGCTACAGCTTTAGGGAGACTCTACCTCTTGCGAAACTCCGAATGCGTAGCTGCAACGCGCTTCGCGCTTATGGGCGGACGGGACGTCCGCGCTCCATACTAGCTGCAAAAATCTGCACTAGACCAAGCTGAGATGAGATTGCCAGCAGTATCAAGATGTCCGCGCTCCATACTAGCTGCAAAATCTGCACTAGACCAAGCTGAGATGAGATCGCCAGCAGTATCAAGATGTCCGCGCTCCAGACTAGCTGCAAAAATCTGCACTAGACCAAGCTGAGATGAGATCGCCAACAGCATCAACTTGCTGGCTTATATTTTTTTTGAGCGATTTGATCTTTAGAACAGGTTCCCATGGGGCTGGCGGTGGGAACTCCTGCGATCGAGTGCGCGTCCCGATCCATGCAAATGTATTAATCACGAAGCATAGCGGGGGGGAACCATGCAAGGGCTCGGAAACTATTTACGCACGGGTATTCTAGGTGCCGTTTTATATTGCGCGTCAAATGCGCAAGCTGCCTTCGCGTTGCCTCCAATCGAACAACCGGAAATCTTCCGCGGTATTCATTCTCCTACGTATCTATGGGAGCCTACTAGCGGCGCATCGCCAAAAGCGATCATTCTTGGTGTTCATGGCGGCGTTCTACATGGACGGTCTTACGAGGCGCTTGCGTCGGAGCTTGCAAACGATGGTGTTATGTTTGCTTCCCTCGATCTTCGCGGATTTGGAAAATGGAGATTTGAAAACTTTGGCTCAAAGGAAGATGCCAAATTTCGCTATAAAAGGTCCATGCAAGATATTGAATCAATGCTTGTTCGTCTTAAACACTATTATCCGAGCGTACCTATTATTTGCCTTGGAGAAAGTTTGGGATCTCACATTGCATTCAAAATGGCAAGCGAGAACCCAACCCTGGTGGATGGTGTCATCGCCGTAAGTCCCTTTTCAAATTTAAAAGCGTTTCTATCACCAAGAATGCTGGTAAATGCTGTTCAAGTTGCGGTCAATCCAAAAGGCAAGCTCAATTTGAAGCCCTATCTTGAGCATCGACTCTCCAACAAGCCGGATGAAGTCAAAACGCAATTTGCCGATCCTAATAATCGGAACAAACAGTCAATCGGAGAGCTGTTTCAGAGCCTGCGGCTGACCTTATCAGCTAAGAACTTTGCATTTAAATTGCCGGTCTCTATGCCTGTCTTAATCGTTGTCGGTGACAAAGACAATCTTGCAGGATACAAGGGAACGGTTAAAAAGTTCCATAAGATGAAAGGTATAGACAAACAACTCATCGTATTGAAAGGCAGTGGACACCTTATCATGGAAGCCAGCAATCCGGAATTGCGAGCTGTCCACGTGGTGCAAGATTTCGTAGATAATGTCAGCTCAGGTCGCATTGCGCAGCTCAAAGATTCATCCTCTACGATCGCTTCAACTGAGCCTGACCATGCCACCGCAAACGGTGCTAAACCTTCGTCCGTAAAGTTGGCACGTGGAAAGCAGTCTGCAAACGAAGAAACGCTTCAATAAGCACCGGCTACAGATTCTGTTGAGCCCGTTCGGCAGCGGATTTTTTTTTTTTCAAAGATTAGCGAACGCCACCTTGTTGCAGCAGGCGCGTCAATCCATCGACGCTCAGTCCTCCGGATTTTTGAATTTGCTGTGTAAGCTTGCCTGTGCTGCCGTCGACGCTGAAAACTCGAATCGTGGGATACCCAGCCGGGTTTGATGCTACGCTTTGAGCAGCCTTAGCAGCATCGCCCTTCAAGCCGCTCATCTCATCAACATCGATGTGGAGAGTGACCATTTTTCCTTGAAGAGTTCCCTTCGTTTTCTCGGTCCCTTCAACCTTCGGCCACACAGTAG
This sequence comes from Candidatus Obscuribacterales bacterium, assembly GCA_019747875.1. Lineage (GTDB taxonomy): Bacteria > Cyanobacteriota > Vampirovibrionia > Obscuribacterales > Obscuribacteraceae > JAIEPM01. The sequence goes on along the minus strand of JAIEQI010000164.1, from coordinate 5,953 downwards.
CATCCATGGTTCGGCAAGGACCACACCAACTTGCGCCGATATGAACCGCTAATGGCAGCCCGAGTTCTTTAGCCATTTTGATTGCTTGGGCAGCATCATGCGTTTCGTATCGTTGCTTCAGTTGATCCTTAACATCGGGTACTTCTGGACGATATTCGGCAGGTTTGACATTTGCATCGGGAATGAGTTGGGCAGAATCTGTACGATGATTTGCCGGCACTATTGGACGATTGTCGCCGGGCTGGAACGGCGTGAAGCTATCCTGTGGCTGAGTCTGTTTGGGTCTGAGATCTGATTGCTGTGGATTGCTCGGACGTGAATCGTGCCCTGGTATCAGATTCGATGGCAATGTTCTTGGCACGGAATCGATCGGCGGTGCTACGTTGCTTCCCGCAATTCGTGCGCCTTGTTTCTGTTCATAGTTCTGTACGGCATTCCTTCCGCCTTTACCATCACGAGGCTCAACGATTTCTGCCCGTTGCGTCTTGTCTGCCGGTTTGGCATCGCCTGCTGGATTTAGCTCAGCTGCTGGCTTCGTCTCTGCCGAGGGTTTTGTTGTAGGATCTCCGGACTTTGTTTCTGTCGCCGCCTTATCCTTGGATTCTGGCGTGGTGGCTCCCGACTCAGCTTTGGCTTTGTCTTTTAATTGGAGCTGCTCTAGCTGTTCTTTAAGTGATGGAACTTTGGACATTTCGCTCTGACTCGATGGTGCGGGTCCGTCAAACGGGCAGCGAGGACGCGGACAATTAACGAACGGGTCAGACAGCTTCAATGAACTTGGCTCGTTCTTAGCGAGCGCACCTCCATGTGCTCGGACAGCGGATAGATCCAAACTCAACTTATAGGGATCGCCGACTAGTAATGTCTTAGCGTCCACAGGATCTGAGAGTGGGCTTAGTAAGTTTTGACTGCCTTCCCTGCTGATTGGGCTGGGCTTGGCAAGTAAATCTAGCGTCGGTAATTCTGCGAGCGGTTGCGCAGTGGCTTCTTCTTTGGAAGCCTTGTGATTTTCAAGTTCGACGGACATGACTTTACTCCTGCTACGGATAGCCAGCCCATCCAAACCAGAAGTGAAGCCAAATTAAACTGGAAACGTGGAATATTTGTGGCAAGAGTGTGGAAACTACGTACCTCTCGGCAACTCCGGCGCCTTTTTTGCGATTTTTGGAGGAATTAATCTGGCAAATTGAACTTCTGCCTTTTGGAAAACGTTTAAAGGATAGGTAGCCGTTAGAATTATCAATAGTGATCGCCTGGTATATCCATTCGATAGCTGCTGCTTAGGCGGCGTGCCGGTACATCGATGTAGTGGCTACCCCAACTAGGCTCAGGGAGCGCGGGCCTTTTCGTCCGCATTTTGCGCGTTCCTCAGGAGTTGTGACAATGAGTTCTCGTCAATACGTTCCTCTTCATCTACATACTGAATACAGTTTGCTCGACGGAGCTACTGTAATTAAAGATCTGGTCAAAAAAGCCAAAGCCGAAAATATGCCGGCTGTGGCCATGACTGACCATGGTGTCATGTATGGTGCCGTAGAACTGACGAAGGTTTGCAAAGAATTTGGTGGTGTCAAACCGATTATCGGGATGGAAGGCTATGTAATAGATGGCGATGTCACCGACCGATCGACAAAGCGCCCGATTTATCACCTTACATTGATCGCGCGCAACCAGGAAGGCTACAAAAACCTGGTAAAGCTTTGCTCGCGTGCACACCTCGATGGCTATTACTACAAGCCGCGAATGAATCATGAAATGCTGGCGGCGCACAAAGAAGGGCTAATCGTTCTTTCCGGATGCCTGGGCGCTGAGCTGTGTCAGGCTCTGCTGCAAGATAATTATGATGAAGCAAAGCGCATTGCAAGCTGGTACAAGGAAACATTTGGCGAACACTATTACATTGAAATTCAAGACCACGGCCAGTGGGAAGATCGCAAAGTCAATATTCCTCTTGTGAAACTGGCGCGCGAAATCGGCGTCAAATTGGTTTGCACCAACGATAGCCATTTCACCTGCAAAGACGATGCAATGGCTCACGATGCACTTCTGTGCATTTCGATGGGCAAGCAAGTTACAGATACCAACCGCATGAAATTTACAGGTTGGGAATACATTAAAAACGGCGACGAAATGTGGTGGCTTTTCCGCGACCACCTTGATGATGAATTTATTGAAGAATCCATCAAGAGTACTTTGGAAATTGCAGATAAAGTCGAACTCGTTAAATTAGGCGGCGATCCTCGTCTTCCTGTTTTTGACGTTCCACCAGGACACACCGATCACACGTATCTGGACTTACTGGTATTTGAAGGTTTGAAGGGGCGTTTCGGACAGATCACACCGGAGATCGAGGCACGCGCGCGCGAAGAACTAAAAGTCATGATCGACTTGAACTTTAGTTCGTACTTCTTGATTGTGCAAGACTTCATTAACTACGCGAGAAATAATGGCATTCCTGTCGGACCCGGCCGTGGCTCCGCTGCGGGGAGTTTGGTTGCTTATGCGCTCGGTATCACCGATATCGATCCGATTAAGTACAACCTGCTGTTTGAGCGATTCTTGAATCCTGAAAGAAAGTCGATGCCAGATATCGACACCGACTTCTGCATCGAGCGCCGCGATCGAGTAATCAAATATTGCTCTGAGAAATATGGGCAAGACAAAGTTGCACAAATCATCACTTTCAACAGAATGACTTCGAAGGCGGTCATCAAAGACGTTTCACGTGTGCTGCAGTTTCCACTTGCCGAATCCAATAAGCTTGCAAAAATGGTGCCGGTAGTTCGTGGAAAGCCGACACCACTTGAAGAAATGGTTGCCGAGCACCCGGAGTTCAAGAAGACCTATCAAACAAGCGAAGAGGCTCGGCAAGTTATTGACCTGGCGCGTAAGCTTGAAGGTGTGAACAGAACCTTCGGTATGCACGCGGCAGGCGTTGTCATCTCCGATGTGCCAATGGACGAACTCGTTCCTCTGCAAAGGAATAACGACGGTACCATCATCGCTCAATACTACATGGAAGACTGCGCCTATGTCGGGCTGGTCAAAATGGACTTCCTCGGTCTGCGTAACCTGACGATGATCGATCGCGCAATTAAGATCATCAAAGAGACTCGTGGTATTGAAATCGATCCTCTGAAAATTCCGATTGACGATGAAGCCACTTATCAAACCGTAAGTAATGGCGATCTCGCAGGAATATTCCAGTTAGAAACTTCAGCTGGCATGAAACAGGTTGCACGCGATATGAAGCCGGGCAACATTGAAGACTTGTCTGCAATTATCGCGCTCTATCGACCGGGTCCTTTGGATACCGGAATGATCGATAAATTCATTGATTGTAAAAACGGCAAGACTCCTATTACTTATGCAACACCATTGCTGGAGCCGATCCTCAAAGATACTTACGGTCAAATCGTCTACCAAGAGCAGGTTATGCAAATCGCGCAACGCCTCGGTGGATACAGCCTCGGTCAAGCTGACCTCCTGCGCCGAGCGATGGGTAAAAAGAAACCCGAGGAGATGGAAAAACACCGAGATATCTTCGTCGGTGGTTGTGTTAAGAACGGCGTGAAAGATTCAGTCGCCAACAACCTCTTCGATATGATGGTTCAGTTCGCTGAGTACTGTTTCAACAAATCACACAGCCAAGCATATGCTTTCTTGACCTACCAGACTGCGTTTCTTAAAACGCACTATCCGGTTGAATACATGACTGCACTACTAACCAGTGTGGCCAGTGAAAAAGATAAGGTTCAAGGATACATAGCAGAATGCCAACAAATGGGCATCGATATTCTTCCGCCAGACGTGAATGTTAGCGGTCGAGATTTTACCGCCGACGGCAATTCGATTCGCTTCGGAATGGGCGCTGTGCGCAACTGCGGAGAGGCCGCAATCGAAGAAATCGTTGCTAAGCGCGATGCCGGCGGTAAATATTCCTCTCTGCAGGATCTTATTTCTCGTATTGACTTGCGTGTTGTTGGTAAAAAAGCTCTTGAAGCTTTGATTAAGTGCGGCGCCTGTGTAAATCTCGGAGTATCGCGTAAGCAAGCACTGGAAAATCTTGAAGGTCTTGTTGAAACGTCGCAACGACGCCAATCTCAGCAGGCCGCCGGTCAGATAAGTCTGTTTGGAATGGGCGCTTCCGGCAGTGCCGCATTAGACCAACTAACTCAACTAAAAGGCGATTCCGGAGAATTCAGAGAGAATGAACTCCAAATGTTGGAGCATGAGCTGCTGGGATTCTACGTTACCAGTCATCCGTTGAAGCGTGTAGCGAACCGTTTGCGGTGGCTTACAACTCACTCCTGCAGCGATGTTCACGAAGCACAAGATCAATCGTCTGTAATTATCGGTGGTTTGGCCACAGGTATTGAGAAGAAGCTGACTAAGACAAATAAACTTCTAGCGATCATACACTTGGAAGACCTGTTTGGAAGAATTGAGGCGGTCGCGTTTGGTGACATTTTGGAAAAACTTGATACCTCGATTTTGACGCCGCAATCATTGCTTCTCATTAAAGGAAAAGTACGCAAGGGCGACGAAGGCACGTCAGTCTCTGTGAATTCGGTTCGGCGAATCGCTGATGCAAATCTAGTAAACATCTTCTTCAACAAAGAGCAAACATTTACCGATCTGCACAAGCTCAAGAGTATTTTGACTTTGCATAAAGGTGATGATCCAGTACTGCTGCATTTCCCGCAGGGCAAGCGTAGTCAGGCTATTCTCGTCGGTTGCCAGTTCTGGGTCAATGCGTGCGAGGCGCTGCAAGTGGATATTCAGAATAACTTCCGCAATGGTGCCAAAGTTTTGGTAAATCACGTTGCTGTGTAAGCACTGCATCTTAATTTCTGCGAAAGAATTCTTTTTTTGGGAACGACGCGAAATCGCAGGCGTCTTTTAGTTCATTGAAACGTGAGGTGCTGTCATGAATACCAAGATCATTAATTTCAAGAATGGCGAAATGGAAGTATGGCATCTGACACCACTTAGAGATCTATCCCACGATATGAGACGGATCCTCTGGGTCCAGATATCGGAGCTGGTTAATGAAATTGAAGACTGTGAACTGGAATCTAACTCTCTAGCAAGCGTTGAATCAGTTCAATATCTTAAGAATTGTCGCCACGCTGCCTAGAGCGAGTGCCAGTCCAACAACAAACTTGCTTCCCATCGTCATCTAAATATAAGACTGCCGGATACTAAGCCGGCAGTCTTATTTTGCTGAGACAGCAAAAATAAGTTTGGTGGTAATCCAAGCCCCTGGCTTAGCACGAGCTTGTTGGGTGTTACCGTCTATTTGGATTTGTGGTTTTGCTGTTTGCTCGCGGCGGAACACTAACACTGGGAGTGATAACGGGTCTACCGATTGCTCCGGCCTTGTCCTTAGTCGATTTTGCTTTTGCTGTGGGCGGTATGTCATCGCCTCTCTTGGTATTTGCTCCAATACCTGCAGGTAATATTGCAGAATCTTCGTCTGGAATACTCAGCTGATCTTTTGCAAGTAGTTTATTGTCGAGTTTATTACTCGACTCATCTAGAAAGCCAGTTTTCTCAGCCTCTAAAAACTCTGCTTCGCTGGCAAATATTCGGGGTTGCATCATTTTGTCTACTTGCGCTTTATCTTCTTTGATCGATTTCAAAAACTCAGACCATGAAGCTTCAAGCTGTGCAACTGGCTTACCAAACACAGCCTCCACCGTGCTCGCATGCTCTCCTTTTCCATTGAGTCTGCATAACTCAAGATAAGATTTGAATTTGCCTTCTCTATCAAGAAAAGCTGACACCATTCCAACGCGTCCCTCATGTGCTGTTATATCTTCTGTGCTTAACGTTTCAGCCAAGGTGCAGTTAAGAACGTCAGCCAGACCTCGGTTGTCTGTGGCAAACTAAATTTCAGCAGATTTATTTCTGACGGCAATCGAAAATTCAGCAGTTTCTCCATCGCCCC
>JAIEQI010000011.1 GCA_019747875.1 Candidatus Obscuribacterales bacterium | reverse complement strand
ATTGCTGCGAGTCATGAGCACATAAATTCCGACAACACATAAAAAGAAAAATGTGCTGCAGCACATTTCTCTTTGAACAGCTCGTCGTGATCAGTCATACCAAACGACCTCATCGTCCTTTCTTCTTTAAAGACGACGAAACGTTGAAAAGAGTTCAACTAAAATCGCACTCAGATCGTTTTCAGATTTGCCCGATACCCTTACGTCATTCGGGCTGAAAATTTCTCGGTGGCAAGGGCAAACAGATGGGAAAACTTCAAGAAGCTATCGATGATTTTTCCCGGGCGATCCAATTAAAATCTGACGTACCATCTTATTATTCCGGTCGCGGCAACATCCATTGGGCGATGAATCGGTCCCAAGATGCATTGAATGATTTCTCAAAATCGCTTGAACTTGATCCAAAATTTCGTGATGCGTTGATCGGCAGGGCAAAGGTCTATAGTAAGTCAGGAATGCCTGAACAGACGATAGCAGACGCTTCGGCCGCTATCGAATTGAGCCAGCACGCTAATGACAATTTCGACCTTTTTCTCCTTCGGGCTAGCCAGTACCGGAAGAGGGGTAATACAAGAGAAGCCCTTGTAGCTCTGCTCCGTGCATTTATAGTGGCGCCAGCTGGAATCAGCTTCGCTATAGTAGCAACCTCGATCATGACTATTATTTGTTTCGTGCTCATTGTTAATCGCTTCAGAAAAATAAACAACATATAGATGGAGAGCAAGTTTCCTTACAGTCATGACCAGTAGAAGTTAACGAGATTTGATGAAACACGAACAATATTTAGAATCTTTTGCATCACTTGCGCTTTTGACAATTGCAATTGCGATCATCAGTTACTGCGCGCTGAATGTTTGGAGCACAAACAATTATTTTAAAATCGTGTTCTTTACCTTGTTAGGAATAGGGAGCTTCCTCCAATTCTTTTTCCTTTTCATTCTCATCGGTCTTCCGAAGATCTATATTTCCTTGCAGCTGCATACGACAGCGGAAATGCATTACCGTTGGTGGATTCAGGTCCTAGAAAAACACAAAATATCTTCGACCATTTGCGCGGGACTTAAGTGCCAACTCCTGGAATTTTACTTGCTCACGTTGAACAACGTGGCTGCCGAAGAATTATCGAAGGATTTAATTCTGTCGTACCAAAAGAAGCACGTGAACAGCCGAACACTTCGACGCTGTGCACGGCTCTTTAGTAAACATGGTAAGAATGATCAGGCGAAGGAATTCATAGATCATCTCGAAGGCGATGAAAGTGGATCTAGCCTAGTATTTGAACAGCCACTGCATGTCGCAGACCGTTTTGAAGTAAAACTAGGATTTTGCATTATAGTTCTCTACTTAAGCATAGTATTGTCCACCGTAACGCTTACATTAGTGGAAGCAATCAACAAGGAGTATTCCCAGGCGGCTCGACATGGTACCCTCAGTACTCATCTACTTTTTGGTATGCCTATAGCTCAAGCTTCCTTGGAAAAACTTGCGGAGGGTTTCGTTATACGAGGTCAACGATCACAAGCAGATCAGATCTCGAAGGTAATTGTGCATATTCGCTAGAGACGAATGCTAGATACCGCATTCTATTTGGAACTTAGCGGTGTAAATTCGTATTTTACTTGCGTGTCATCCAGTATCAATGTCTTCGCAGGCTTTTCCTTGACACGCAATTCCGTGCCTAACCACGGAGGAGTAAGTAGTGCGATTAGCTTCTCGCCGGTCTGTTCCCTTGCACTACCTAACTTGCTAGTGAAGCGCGGTGTCCTTATCTCGAAGAAATCGCCATTCTTAACTATCTCAATCGGACCCAAGATAGAATTGTCATACTTACCGAGATAATCAGCTATCCACGCCGTATCCGAACTCTTATCAGAGCAACGAGCAAGCAGTTTCTCCTGACTCTCTTTAGCCGACTTCACTTCATATTTGATTTTTTCACTTGCAGTTGGTCGCGCAGATAGGAAGATCTCCATTAGCTTCTGGCGCATGGCTTCGCGCAAGGCATTTACACCGGACGCGTTCGACAACAGCACCATACCAATATTCTTCTCTGGCAGAAACAACATCATCGAAGTAAACCCAAGAGTATTGCCACCATGGTGGATGATGTTCACACCCTTATCCTTCTCGATGAACAGCCCGAGCCCATATCTGCAATTGTCGGTGACCTTTATCCCCGGTTTTCGTCGCAATAATATTTGTTCTTCAGAGAAAAGCTGCCTACCGCTCTCGTCTTTCCCTTTGCGCAGCTCCATCAACACATACTTCGCCATATCGTCCACCGTGGACCAGTTATTTCCTGATGGTGCAACCGGGTCGATCACATCCTCAGTATCAAACGGCATCGCATGCTGCTCGCCATCATAGCCTTGTGCGTGCGGCGAGGCGAGTCGACCTTTATCACCGTCACGTGGTTTGACTCTTGTCGAGCTCATTTTCAAGGCCCCGAACACAAGGTCATCCATCACGTTTTCATATTTATTGAAAAGATCCTTCCCTTTGCCATATACATTTGCCCCAGCCAAACCACCGACGGCAACAAGTTGATTCGAATACTGGAATGTCTCGCCGAAGCCTGTTGTCGGTTTCATTGTATGCAACTGATTGAGAGTATCCTCGACCGTTCTAATCTTCGATCCGAAGATTCCCTCCATATCGCGCCGAGGCATACCGGTACATGCGCATGCGGTGTGCTTGATCAGAAACTTCTTTGACACATCCCTATCTGCAAGTTGAAATTGTGGCAACGCCTCGTAGATAGGAGTCTCCCACTTCAGCTTTCCTGTCTCAACAAGTTTAGATAACATCAAGGTAGTGAGCGGCTTTGTGGTAGAGCCGATCATGAACATTGTTTCTGGCGTCACTTTCTCCATGCTGGCAAGTGACTTCACTCCAAATTGATTCTTATAAACGATCTGGCCATCCTGAATTATTGCGATTGCAGTACCCGGTATTTTCAGGGCGGTATTTGCTTCAGCAACGAACTTGTCCAGTTCCATTTTGTCCTCGGCCGCAAACTTCTTCGCCACCACATTTGTAAGATCTTCTTTCTTCATTCCTTCCGGCCGCCAGGTATCAGCCACAATCTGAATTTGTGACTGACGTTTTTCATAGGTCGCACTGGCTCCTTCTAGAAGCATGACGTACGCAATACCCTTGAGCACGTGTATCACGGCAAGTGCCGATTTGCTTTCTGAAACTGGGACCTCGTAGTTGACCTGGTGAATTTCATCCCAGCCTTCATCAGGCGGTGGAGAAGAAATTGGCAGCACCTTGTAGTTCATATCAAATCCAACAGAGCGCCAGGCTGTCTTTACCAGTTCTGCGGGGTTGCCGTCATAGGGCAGCATCACTAAGAAAACTGATAAATTCCCTTCGGGGGCAATTAGCTTTCCTTGCGCATCATCAAATGTCCAGCCAGCTGAAGCGGTAAATTTCGAATTACTCTTGGAAATCGCAACCTGGGTCTCTTTCTCAATCTTTGTTACTTCGCTCGACGCCGGTGAGCCTGAAATAAATGCGAATAACAAAATGAGGCTAATTGCACTGAGTCTAATGTTCAAACAACTTCTCTCGCACTTGATTCAATTTTTTAACCTAGCACATTATATCCAAGCATCCGGCTGACCTATCAATGCCAACTTACTTGGAAATTTCGAGCACCGGTTGCAGAGAACTCATAGTTCTTAAAGTCGGAAGTTATCTCGAACAAAAGCTGTACTATTTTTCCAACGAAGCGATCATCAGCCGTATGGCGCGCGGACGTCCCGGCCGCCTATACACCTCGGACACAAGCGACTGGGCCGAAACTCGCTTGAACGATCATCTAAGAATCAAAACTTCAACGGAAATTATCTAAATCTTACATTAATCTCCTTAATAAGGATGGGATTACCGAGATAATGGATGAACCCCACGGAGCGCTGTCCTGGCTTTGGAACAAGGACGAAGATTGAGGTTCATATGCAACTTTCCAAGGAACAACTTGAGCAATTCGAAACCGATGGCTACGTGATCATTCCGGCGGTGTTTTCGCAAGCAGAAATTCAGCGCATGAAGGATGAATCCGATCGAATTCTGGAACTATGCATCAATTCCACGCTAGCCCTGGGCGAACACAATGCGCGGCTTGATGTGCGCAATCGCGGTGGACAGATGAATGTTCGCAAGGTCCAGCCTGTCAATGACGTATCTGATTATCTCGAAGAAGTGTCGCGCGATGAGCGGCTTCTCGGTCCAATGCGCCAATTGATGGGCGGTCACGATCCGATTTTGATGGAAGAAAAACTCAACTACAAACAACTCCTCAAACAGCCGGTAGATTTCACTCACTTCTACACCGGCGGACGCAGCCACGAGGACTTCTTTCCGTTGCACCATGACTGGGGCTACTATCGTCGAGAAGGCTATCCCAAATCGATCATCTCGTCCGCGCTTACAATTGATGATTCCGACATAGACAATGGTCCCATGCGGATAGTGCCGGGAACTCACACGAAAGATTATCCAACAGTCGATCCTGATCCGGCCAGCAACAACGGAAGAGTGGATGAAAGATTGTTTGGAGAGAACGAACGGATACCGCTTCTATTTCCAGCGGGTTCTGTCATGTTCTTCCACTCGATGCTCTTGCACGATTCGGTTGAGAATCACTCTGGCAGACCACGCCGCATCATGATTTACAGCCACTATCCTTCTAATCATAAGGCCGAGGAAGATAAGCGCAATTGCGCACTCCGCGACAAAGCACGAGAGCAAGAAAGCCGCTACAGAGAAATGCTTGCGAATAAACAGTTCGCCAATCAATTTCATGCAAAAGGGGAATACAGCACACCGCTAGAGGCTGCCACTTAGTCTCTAAGGATCCCCAGCAGTGCAATATGCAATTGGAATCGATCTTGGCGGAACGCACATCAAGACCGTAGCGGTCACATCATCGGGCGAAGTCTTGAAGAAGCTTAGCCGCGATACCAAGGACAATCATGGCACCATATCCAATACCGGCACTAATGAGCCGGTGTGGGCGAATGAAGTCAAGGAACTAGTCGATTGGTTAGCAAGCGAAGTGCAACACGAGCCTGCCTACATCGGATTATGTGCGCCCGGTCTAGCCGCAACTGACAAACGCAGCATCTCGTTCATGCCAGGAAGAATGGCGGGACTGGAAGGCTTCGACTGGACAGATTACCTTGGCCACACCAAGCAGGTTCAAGTTGCAAATGACGCACACGCAGCGCTCATGGGCGAAGTCTGGCAAGGTGCGGCACTTGGTCTCAAGTCCGTCATAATGCTTACGCTCGGCACCGGAGTAGGCGGAGCGATTTTGCACGAAGGACACTTGATGAAAGGGCAAATCGGTCGCGCCGGCTCATTCGGACACATCTGCTTGAATCCAGATCTTCCTTCCGATGATACTTGCATGCCCGGAAGTTTGGAAAACTCAATCGGCGACCGTAGCGTGGCGACGAGATCCAAAGGCAAGTTCAAAAGCACGAAGGATCTGGTCCGAGCCGCAGTGGACGGCGATGATTTTGCCAAGAGCGTATGGGATCGATCCGTTCGAGAACTTGCTTGCGGCATTGCATCATTGGTCAACGTTTTGGATCCGCAGGCTGTCATCATAGGTGGTGGCATATCGAGAGCGGAAGAACATCTTTACGAACCACTTCAAAAAGAACTTGCCAGAGTCGAGTGGCGCCCCAACGACTGGAGCGTACCAGTCATCCCTGCGGCTCTCGGTGAATGGTCCGGCGCCTTTGGCGCAGCATATTATGCCATTACAGAAACGTGATAGTATTGCGCGATCACTGCAAAGCGCAAACTCGCGTTCATCCAGGTCAACCAACCAAAGCGAGATACGAACTTGACTGAAGAACAAAATAAGCACGAGCAAGCACAAATCAGTGCGCTCCCTGGCATGTCCTACATCTGCCTCACCGCAGCCCTTGGTGGGTTGCTATTTGGCTTTGACACCGCGGTAATTTCCGGAACAATCAGTTTTGTGAAAAGCCAATATAGTTTGAGCGCTGCTGCCGAAGGCTGGTTTGTCAGCAGCGGTTTGCTCGGATGCGTCTTCGGTGTCGTTCTAGCAGGTTTCTTGACTGACCGCTTTGGCCGCAAGTTCGTTCTCATTGCTTCGGCACTCATGTTTTTGGTTTGTTCGTTCGGTTGCGCCTTCGCTCCAACTTTTGATCTATTGGTTCTTGCAAGAGGATTGGGTGGCGTTGGCGTGGGCATGGCTTCTGTGGTGGCACCTATGTATATCGCGGAATTCGCGCCGGCAACACGCAGAGGACGCATGGTGGCTTACTACCAATTAGCAATCACCGTTGGTATTCTTCTAGCTTATTTCTCGAATGCCTTGTTATTGAGCTTCTCTCAAAGCGAGATGGCACAGAGTCAGGCATTGAATTGGTTCTTCAGCAAAGAACCATGGCGTCCAATGCTGCTTGCGATGGGCATTCCATCTGCTGTTTTTGCAATCATGTTGCAACGCATTCCAGAGAGTCCACGCTGGCTTTACGCGGTAAACAAACAAGAGCAGGCACGCGATATTCTCATTGCGGTGAAGGGAACTGCAGAAGCAGAAAACGATATAGCCATGATCGCAAAGGCGGAAGCAAAGAACTCCATGGATGAGCGCTCGTTATTAGACAAATCGCTCAGACTGCCGCTAATCATCGGCGTTATGCTGGGGATTTTCTCACAGTTCACCGGTATCAACGCGATTATTTATTACGGTCCAAGAATATTTGAATCAGCAGGATTTGCCAGCGGAAACGCTTTTCTATTTCAGGTAATTATCGGCGTCATAAATGTGGTGTTCACATTTGTTGCCATCACTAGCGCCGACAAATACGGACGCAGAACATTGCTCTTGGGAGGATTGGCCGGGATAATCCTCTCTCTGGTCATCTGTGCTCTACTGTTCTACAGCGGACAGTCCAGCAGCCTCTTGCTTTTGGGAATGATCGTGTTCTTCATCGCGTGTTTCGCACTTTCTGTCGGTCCGTGCACGTGGATTTTGATCAACGAAATTTTTCCAACCGATGTGAGAGCGAAAGCCGTCTCTCTTTGCACCTTCATGGTCTGGGCCGCAGTTTGGGTCGTCGGCCAGTTCTTCCCCTGGATGGTCGAAACCGTCGGACCAGCCGTCACCTTTGCGACCTTCGCAATCATGAGCCTGGGCAACTTTCTATTCTGCTGGAAGATCGTCCGAGAAACAAAGAACATCGCTCTTGAAGACATGGAACAACTTTTCGTCGCTCCGCACTAAGTACCAGAATGTCGAAAACTAGCGAAGTTCATTGAGCCCGGCTCGTAAGTCATTTAATGATCTGAACGAAAAGATTCTCTCCGGTAGTTCGCCAGGCTATAAGGTCGCTTCCGGGGTATATAATCCTAGCGGAGTATCAGGGTGTGTCGGCTTGATTGTACAGAACTGTCTGCCTCTTCTTTTGCTTGTTCTTTCCCTTTCATTGACCCTTTCACCTCCTAGTCAGGCGGCGGAAGGTCAGACTGTTCCGAAAGAAAAAGATCCCTCGAAGACCGACACCAAGAACAGTAAGTCAAAAGCGGACAAGACCGACAACGCGCCAAAATCGGATGCGAAAACAAGCACTGAAATCCAGGACAAAATTTCGGCAATTTCCAAAAGAATCGCTGAGCAGTCCGAAATTCTTAAAAAAATGGTGACCCTGATTCCTCAGGGGCGATATGCGGAAGCGATTCCTTACGCAAAACAGCTGCTTGAACTCAGCGTAAATGATTGGGGATCTGATCACGATTTCGTCGCCACTGCGCAGCATAATCTTGGATTTTTGTACCAGCAAACTGGCGACTACGCTCAGGCCGAACCACTCTTCCTTCAGGCACTCGCTATCAGAGAGAAAGCGCTAGGTCCCGACCACCCAGATGTGGCGCGTTCACTGAATGGACTGGCGCTCTTGTATCAGGAAGAAGGCGATTATAAGCAAGCTGAAGCGCTGTTCAAGCGCGCATTGCAGATAAAAGAAAAGAAGTTCGGAAATGCAGGACCTGAATATGCGCTCGAACTCAATAACTTAGCCGTTCTGTACAAAGATCAGGGTGAATACGATAAGGCTGAGGAGCTGCTCAAAAACATTCTGACTGTCTTCGAGAAAGCTTACGGGGAAAAAGACGTTCGTGTCGCAACAGTGATGAATAATCTGGCGGGCATCTATCGCGCAAAAGGGGACTTCAACCAAGCCAGGACACTCTACGAACGCACAATTGAAATCGACAAAGAACTGATTGCAAACGACCATCCGGATTACGCGCGAGATCTCAATAATTTAGCGCTGCTCTATTTTGAGGAAGGGAAGTATGACCTATCTGCTCCGCTGCTCAAACAAGCTCTAGAAATTAACGAGAAATCATTGGGAGCAACGCATCCCGATTTGGTTGCGATCTTAAATAATCTGGCAATGCTGTCCATAGTTCAAAACAATATCGAACAAGCGATTGCATACCAGAAACGTGCAAACGAAATTTCCGAGCAAACGATGTTAATGATTCTAAGTAGTGGAACGGAAGAACAGAAACGACTCTTTCTCGCGCGCAGAAAAGACGAGCTAAGCGCGACGCTTTCGCTGAACACCAAATTCGCTCCTGAAAATAAAGAAGCAACAAAACTTGCAGTCGGAACAATCTTGCGACGCAAAGGCAGGGTGCTCGATGCGGTCAGCCATCAACTTCTGAGTTTGAGGCAGCATCTCTCGGAAGCGGATCAAAAATTATTGGACGAAATCTCAGCGACACGCGCAGATCTTTCAGCTCGCGTTCTGCACGGACCAGGGCAGGACAAGAAGGAAGACTACCTGAAATCCATAACTGATCTGCAGAGGAAAGCTGATCAGCTCGAAAAAGAGATCAGTTCCCACAGCGCGGCATTCAAAACGCAGCAAATTCCGGTTACAGTGGAAGCAGTCCAGCAGGCTATTCCGCAAGACATGTCTCTGGTCGAGTTCGCGAATTATCGCTTGTTGGATTCGAAAGCAAAAACGCAGAAAGAACGTTATGGCTCGGCACGTTACGTTGCATACATCTTGAACCATGAAGGCGATCCTCAGGTGGTGGATCTTGGAGAAGCAAGCGCGATTGATAAAGGAATCACCGAGCTGCGAGACTCCCTTAAAAACTCAGGAAGCTCCGACTACAAACAGAAGGCGCGTGCGCTCGACAAATTGATAATGGAGCCGGTACGCAAGCGCTTGGGCGCGACGAAAAAAACGCTTTTAATTTCTCCAGACGGCGCCATGAACATTCTTCCATTTGCTTCGCTAATCGATGAGCATGGCAAGTTTTTGATTGAAAACTATTCGCTCGACTATTTGACCAGCGGGCGGGATCTGCTTCGCATGGAAACGCATGAGCCAAACAAACAAGGTCCGGTTATTGTTGCGAATCCGCAGTTTAGCACAGGCGCGGAAGCAAGCGAAAAAGAAAACAAAAATGCGAGCGGGGAAGAATCCAGAATTGGATTTATGGGAGTTTTCATCCCGAAGTTCAAACCACTGGCCGGAACCTCCGAAGAAGCAAAAACGATTTCAGGAATACTTGCCGGCGCGAAGGTGATCACAGGAAAAGATGCCACCGAATCGGTTATGAAGGAGCAGAGGGGTCCCCGAATTCTTCACGTCGCCACACACGGATTTTTTCTACCGGATGTAATCGCTTTCGGCCCCCCGGCCGCCATTGTTGGGGCGGTGCCACGCGTCGCCCAATCCCCAAAGACCGAAACGAAGTCTCAGTCCAACGTAAATTCGGCGGTTGACGCAAAATACCAGTCCAAGGTCAATTCGGCAGCTAACGCGCAATCTCACACAAACGCAGATTCGGCGGTTGTAGGGACGACGCCACGCCTCGCCCGCCTTTCCGAAAAGTCCAAACCAGGCCTAAACTCTCAGTCCACAAAAGAACAACGCTCGGTAATTGTAACCGCACGGAGATCCGAAACGGACACACTTCGAAAAGAGAATTCGCTGTTACGTTCTGGAATCGTGCTAGCCGGCGCAAACAGCCCTGCATCGAGCAACTCAAAAGACGACGGCATCCTAACTGCCTTAGAAGTATCAGGCATGGACTTGTGGGGCACCAGGCTCGTCGTTCTTTCAGCCTGCGAAACAGGACTCGGCGATTACAAACAGGGCGAAGGTGTTTATGGATTGCGCCGCGCGCTGTTCATCGCCGGCGCGGAAACGGAAGTGATAAGCCTGTGGCCGGTATCAGATCTCGCGACAACATACCTGATGACAGACTTCTACAAACGCCTCCTCGCAGGCGGCGGAAGAATGGAATCACTTCGACTGGCACAGCTAAAGATGCTGAAGATGCTACCTCATCCCTATTACTGGGCGGCATTCATACCCGTAGGAGACTGGAAGGCGCTTCCACCTCCATGAAAACGGACAAATTGCCCAAAGCACGTTCGGAAATGGAGGAGTATGCGCGCAGTGAAAAACTCCTTAGTCTGCCACTTCCGCCGCCAGAGCAACTTAGAGAGTATGCGATCGAACTGAAGCAAGCACTGGTCGATGAGGATCGCACAGAAATTCTCGCAACAAGCAAACTACTGCTCAATACTTTGAGCGACTACTTCGCGGTGCCGCGCCCAAAGACCAAGATTCTCAGCGTGCGTCCACTTGAGGTTCATGGCGAGTGGGAGTTCCAAACTTTTGGAGATTACGACACTGAAACAGCTGTTCTTCGGCTCTGGATGAAGACAGCGAAGCAAAAAAAGACCTCAGCGTATGGCACATTTCTCAACACGCTTGTCCATGAATTCTGCCACCATCTAGACGTGGTTCAGCTGGAGTTTCCAAATACATTTCATACCAGAGGATTTTACGAAAGAGTTGCCGAGTTGTATCACCACATTCAAGACACGCCACCAAAGAAAATCGTCTGGCAAAGATTTTCCGATGGAACATACGCCGTTGATTGGGCAAAGACTATGCGTAGATAAGGCGAATCAACGCTCCCCCCTCTTGCGCGCAAAGAGGCGCTTTGCACTCGTTCACCACTGCCCGCTAGTGAATAGTTTGAGACAGGAAACGAGGATACAACTTCACTTTGACGACTTGACGGGGCGCGACAGCCCGGGGTATGTATGGAGGACTTAGTTCCATTGAGCGCTGGACCCCGAAGAGCAGTGGGACCTCAAATGCGCAGGACTCGGCGACTGCCGGGAGAGCCGGACGGCAGGTGGATCCGACGGGGCTTGAGATCATCGAGGCTCTCGAGTAGAACAGAGCCAGCCTGGGACCTCTGGCGTGTAGCCTGCGCCTGATGAGCCAGCGTTTACCCCGTGACCCAAAAAGCTGACAAGCTTGCCCCAATGGGGTCCGGAGGATCTCGTATTCTGAGTTCACTGGGACATTTGAGGGACGCGATCATGGGAAAAGAAGTAAACGTTAACTTGGATTCGGTCATCAAGAATCACTACACACACGGCGAAATGGACCGATTCATAACCGAAGGTTCGGTGGCTAACATAGTTGAAGAGGCTTGGGGCAAGCAAACCGCAATTCAAAAACACCGCCATATGGACCGCGCAAACGACTTAGCCGAGAAACTCGAAGAGAAACTACAACAGTTTGGCGTTACTGACCTTAAACTCGTCGACAAGAACAAAGATGGCCAGTTCGG
Organism: Candidatus Obscuribacterales bacterium; assembly: GCA_019747875.1. Classification (GTDB taxonomy): domain Bacteria; phylum Cyanobacteriota; class Vampirovibrionia; order Obscuribacterales; family Obscuribacteraceae; genus JAIEPM01. The sequence continues at coordinate 23,900 of JAIEQI010000011.1, read as the reverse complement.
GAAAGGTGATGAGATACAGGTCCGCGTTAAGGAGCGAGTAGCCAACGATTCTGCTTGTTATGTTGGCAATGTAACCCACACAGAGAAGTTCGGCGCCGAACACAACGAGCGAGGCTGGAACAAGCCTCAGCCTAAGCCACAAATTGAAAACAGCCAGGTTGAATCCAAGACTCAAACTGAAAACAAACAAGACGCTGCCAGCACGTCAGCCGCCCCCTTCAACCCTCGTGCAGATTTGCTTCCGGCAAACGTACAGGTGAACCTGCTTCTCGAGATGAAGGACATCACCGTCGGTGATCCAGAAACCGAAATCAACAAAAAACAACAAAATCAAAAGAAACACGCAACGAAGCAATCACACAAATAATCGGAGCAACTGCTCGATGCTCACCATGTTTTTCCAACCTTAACGAATTTACTCATCAGAAGAAAACCAAAAGGTTGTAATATCGCAAAGAGGGAGCGCGCGCGAGGGAGAAAGCTGTGCAAGTTGATTCGGCGACCGAGAGCATTTCTGTAAAAATTAAAAAGTTACTGTCGCTAGCCGATGGCAACAAAAATGAACATGAGCGCGATGCCGCAATGAAGCTAGCAATGGAATTGCTCGCCAGATACAACCTTGATTTGGAAGCAATAGAAAACCATACTTCAAAACAAGAAATTATCGAATTCGCAATCTATTTAAAGCTTGATCCGTGGGTGCGATACGTGCTGCGAGCGGCTTGCGACCTGTATTACACTGATTTTTTCATGCGTCCTGAATTTCGTGGTTACTTCTACGACCGCAAAGAATATCATCCTACGTTCATTGGAACAAAAGAGAATATCGACGTCACCATTAACGTTGCATTCTGGCTAATGGAATCGATCAGAATCGAGAGTAACTTTCTTTTCAGGGACAATTATGAACGACGCAGCTTCAGGCTGGGGGCAGCGCATAGATTGTGCCACCGAGCTCATTTTCTAAGAGAAGAGGAAAACGCTCCGGCAAAACCAGCAAATGGCACAGCAATGCTTGTCTTGCGAAACAAACTCGAGAAAGCGAACAAGGACTATATGGCGAAACTCGGTCTCGGTAAGTTTTATAGCAAAGGAAGCAGTGCCGACAGCAATGCGTACGGACTGGGCGAAGCATTTGGCGAAAGTATAGATTTGAATCGAAATCCGCGGACCAGAGCGATAACGATGCGATAGAGGTAGTAATCCGTTCATGCAGACCAGCTGTAGTGAGACGGACTCACCTTGCCCTCGCATGAACTTAGCGGATAGTTAAGGTCTTAATTAGAGGGCTGCCTTAAAATGCGCCTGGAGAGCAGCAGGAATTTAGATCCTAGCGCAAGGTGAATGGATTGAGATTGATAACATTGTTCGACTTGTCGCTCTCAAACGTAAGTCCTGGAAAATTTTTCCGAACTTTATATAGTTGCAGGTCACGTTTAATAACATCGGCAAGCCACTTTGCAGGTGCATAGTTATCCTTTGTCCAACCGTATTTTGCAACTCGGAGGTACGCTCTAGCCTCCTCGGGACTTCCAGGTGAATAATACGCATCTTGAATTGGAGGCATGCTCAGCGCACCTGACATTATCTCTACTACGTATGGATTGTGCTCAACCGCTTCCCAGATGGCATCCACGGCCAGAGGACAGTCTCCGAATTTCATAAAGTAGTAAAGCACGCGAGAATACATCAAATAAGTTTCTGGAGAATCATCAAACATTTTGAATAACTCTTCAGCTTCCTTGAAGCGCTTAGCCGCCACCAATGCCGGTGCCAGGAGCATTCTGACACCCTGGTTATCATTCGGGTTCAAACGAATCAATTCTTTGAAGATTTGGATTGCTTCGTTTGACTCATCATCTTGTTCTTGCAAAAGACATGCCAACGACTTCATGGACCTCATGTATGGGCGCGTTCTTATCTCACTCCAGAAGCGCGTGTCAGGACTGTTTAAGACTTCCTCACCCAGCGCACGCTTTCCGGCTTCAACGCCTTTACGACAAAAATCAATTGCCTCTTGCGCCGATCGTGCTTGCTCTTCAGCAAGCACTAAATAAGCATCCGCACAGTCGCTACATATCTGAAGGGCTTTCTCTGCTAAAGCGATTTTCTTCTTCGAAGAGGGTTCATCAAAGGCAGCCCACATAATTTGCTGAGCTTCATCCATCGGGGACTTGGGTTCTAATTCGAGCACTTCAAATACGTTCGGATTATTCTCGATAAACTCGTTAAGCTCTTCCGGCGAGGCTAAGCCCTTACTGTTCATTAGTGCACTTAATTTCGCTGACATAGCTTCCACTGAACGTCTGTCAAAGTGGCGTTGTTTCTTTTTTGCTCTTTTGCCCATTTCATCTCAGCCTGTTGTGCTAGCTAATCAATATCGAATCCGCGTCGCTTCGCAGATGCCAAATGGATATCGAATTGATATCGCAATATTTCTAATCCATTCGATCTTAACGATTGTTTGGCCAAAATGGGCACAATTGAAGAATACTAATGTTCTTGTTCGCTGGGCCGATTGCTTGATTTGGAAAAATTTCATCAGCCAGAACCAAGAGTTTTTATAGCAAAAGGAGCAGCACCAAACAGGAGCATATATATGAAAACGGTGCGCATTCGATACCAGAGCTTTGATTATAAAATGCCACGGATAGATCGAGGCTTGGCGCATAAGCCGCAAATAAAGCAATCTAGGTGATAATCTAAACACGACGTACTAGCCTGGACGGGCTTGGTTGCCTGATGACAGGTATCAATACACTTTTTGTCCCGAAAAATGGACCGTCTTATCCGTGAAAACTCCAGTTCGATTCATTCTTTTGCTTTTGCTACAAGTCACCCTGGCTCAATTTACTTGCGCGGCTGTCTATGCCGATGTTTACGAACGCGCGATATGGAAATCACACGATGAAAAGAACCTGGAATATGCATCGTTACGGACATCAGTCGCTCACTTTACTGATGGATTTTTTCCAAAAGAGAAGCTGATGCTAAGGTACTGCTCTGACTGGTTAGGAGAGAACAAAAATAGGAAAGCGGACGACGGCAACAGCGAGTTTCTATTGCGGTTTGACCGCGGAGTTGCCGGGGGGCTGAGTGTCAAAAGCAACGGTAACAATCGCGAGACGGTGGAAAAGCGCGGACAACTCTTAGCCTCTGATTTCAAGAAAAAAGTCGAAGCAGAAGGAGGCAAGGTCACAGAAACAAAAGTGACGCCGAAGAAATGGTATCAATTAGACGGACTGCGAATCGAGCGAAGTTTCTCATACCCAGATGTCGCGGAGAAGATTTCGAGTGTTGCTCAGCTTTGGTGGGATGGTAATAAAGAATACTGCATAGAAATTGCAGCTCCGGAATCGTGGTTCAAGAATAATGTCTACGCTAAGATGATCAACGTGACACTGGATTCGGTGGCTCCGCTCAACCCCTATACTTATGAACATGCAACACGAAAGAACCAATCGTCATCGTCGCAAAAACCACGCGTCGATAAATCAGCGGCACCTGCAATTAACATCGACGAGATAATTTCCGGATTGGAATCTCACTATGATTCAGAGCGCGAACTCCGGATAAAGTGCCCCAAAGATGCAGTGTGGAAACCGCGATACGATAGGATCAGGTTCTCAACACGCGATGTCACAGCATTTGAGCATAAGACGGATCTCTACAATATCGAATTGACAAGTTCATGGCAGTATCTAGGAGAAACACTGGACTCGGCCATCGGCGAAATCAAGTCAGAGCTTCCAGCTAGTTATTGGGAAGTAGTAAGCTGTGAAGACGTTCGCATAAGCGGCGTGCCTGCTAAGAAACTCGTGATCAGGATCGATTATGGCGATCCGAAAAAGCCCGTCGAAATTCGCACGAGCTATTTGGTTCTAGTCAATTCACTCATCTACAACTTACGATTGAGTACGCGCGAAGCGCTTGCCGAAAAAATGTCCAAGGTAATCGATACCATGGCGACGTCGATGGAGGTCGGATGGTAAAGCGTGGAAGATTTCTGAGCCTTGTAATTTGCCTTGTCTCGTTGTGCGGATGTGGCAAATTCGGTGAGCAAGTAGAAGAGAGCTCCGCGTCTCAAGAAGCCACCGAAGGGTGCGATCCGCAATTGGTTAACGTCGAGTTCCTCAGGGCTGTAGATGGGGTAGCCGTTGATCCTAAATCGGGCGCCGATCTAGAGGAGAAGATACTCGCCGCCAGAGAAAAGGCACTAATGGCTCAGTTACGCGAAAGCTGCAGCGGCCTCATTCACGTGGATGAATATTGTTATACAGTGACGGAAGCATTTCTGACCTACCAACTTGGGCGATGCCAGATGTTCAGGGGGAATTACAAAGAAGCTGCCAAGAATCTAGAAGCAGCTGCGGAAATGGCAAAGTCCATGAACTATAAGCGGTTTGTCTATGCTTGCTATGTGTCGCTTTCCCTCTGTAACGAGAACGCCGGTTTAACGAAGGAAGCGCTGGACGCAAAAGAAAAATCGAAGGCATACCGTCAATAGCTAATCTGGGCAGCCCCCTGATCAGATTAGAATACGAATGCTCTCGGAGACTAGAATACGAAGGCTTTCGGAGCGGCGGTTCTTAGTCCTTTTTAGAGGCTTCCAGCTTTTCATCGAGCCACCTTCTCCATTCATCCAACGAATTGAGAGAAAAGATTTTCTCTGGTATCAAATCGAGGATTTCTAAAGGAAGTTGCTTAATGACATTAAGCAACTCGGTACTACATTCACCAAAGCGCCCAGATACAATTTTAATGGACATCTCTTGAGCCTGCTCTAGCTTGCCCTTTTTAATGAGAGCGGTGTCTCCGCCTAAGTTTTCTATATGTCCAGGGAGCAACTGGATCACCCTGTGACCAGAGCCCTAAGCGCAACCTGTGAGCCTCCTCTTCGCGGGTAAAATATGACGGATCATCGCAATACTTGCGATAGCACCATGCATAGCCTTCGCTCACCAGAGATTTATTGAGGGATAAACCACCCGGTAAAATGACTTCTGCTTTTATCCGACCATAAAGATCTGTTCCATGCCCCTGCACAAGAACAGTTTTGCCGAATGCAAGGTCGGAAGTGAAATGTTTGGCACGCTTTCCAAATGCCTGTGATTTCTCTGGGCAATCAATATTTGTCAGTCGCAGTTTGAATTGCCTTGCATTACTTAAGACCGTAATTGTATCTCCATCAGACACGCCTACTACCGTCGCTGAGAATGATTCTGCGATTGCGTGCGGCAACGAAATTCCAATGGAAATTGAGTACAAAATTGCAAATCGAAATATGCGCAGCACTGCTGCACCTCAACTCTATAGTTCCGGCACTCTACTATCAAAATATCAAGCGGCACTGCAGCATCTCTGCATTGCATCTTGGCGGCTTTGATTTCTAACGAGCAATTCGCTGAGCAGAGCTTCAATCTGCTATGGCTGAGTAGGTTTCCCGCAACTCCTTAGCTGCTTCGATTTTTCGCGGGTCGCCTGATTCAGCGGCGAGTTCTTCGATTCTGCGGCAGAGTATATTCGCCTCTGCATAGTTCTTCTGGCTCATCTCTTGGAAGAACTGAGTAAACAAATCCGAACCCGAATTTGATTCCATTTCCTGCGTCGAGCTCCCACCCTCGGTTTCATTCATAAGCGTTTGGGTCTCTCTAGCTGAATCTGCATTTGAATTTGCTGGAGCTAATGTTGCATTAGTCCCACCCCCACTGTTGGCGCCGGTCCCAATGCTGGCTGGTGGCTTGCCGCCAGTGGCAATGATAGCGGGCAGATACCGCAACTGAAAGGTATGCAAGACGCCGAGCATCAAAAACAAAGGAGGAAAAAGAAATCGGAACCTGGATAAACTAGACATGGCTATACCTACGGACAAAAGCTGTTACCAATATGTGCTCTGAACGCATCAGCTAACTGCCTCCAGATCAGTCTTGGCTTGTTGCACGAATGTTTGCGCTTGCTTATATCGCGGTTCGATTTCGGAACGTCTCAGCTCCAATGGCTTTAGCAACGCCTCAACTTGCGGCATTTTTGCTTTGATATCACGCTCCAAATTGCTGGACTTCGCGGCGTATCGCCTATTCATTTCATCCAGGTAGCTCCGAGGCAACGGCTTGTTTGGATCAAACGTAAACTGCCTGAGCAATGACGCTCTCCAATCGAGCAGTGTTTGTACCAGGGCACCACCAAGACCATGAATGGAACTAACAACGGCTTCATTGACATCAGCAGCCGTATACACGCCGAAAGATCTGAGAGTGGCTTTGCGGTTCGGACCAAAATTTGGAATGGATGCATGCTCAATCATAAACTTTGAGAGGTAAAAGCTCTCTTGAATTTCACGCTTCTTTTGTTCAAGATCCTTTCGTTCCTTCTCAAAAGTCGGCTCCAACACATTGTATTCTTTGGCAAGACGATGAAGTCCGTCTACTGCGGGCCGAATTGCATTCACATCCGTCACTAACTGGGAGAACTCAGCGCTAACTGAGGCAAACTCAAGCTGCGCAGCGTCGAGAGCGGCGCGCCGTTTCACCAGTTCTCTCTTGAAAGCATTAACGTCGCTTTCTTCCACAAGCCACCAGATGATAATGATGATAGCGAACCATGCGGAATACTGTAAGTCAAATAGCTGAACAAACATACACGCAACAAGCAACCCCGCAGAAACCCTGCTGCTGGTCAGTGCCCGTCGCGCGCCAGCCGCAGCTTCATTCAGACCAGCCGCATTCGCTGAAAAGTTGCCCGAGGCAATCGAAGCAGATAGCGTTGAATAGCGTGTGTTCAGAAAATGGCACTGCGAATAAAGAAGCTTATTTGTCGTCCAACTCTTTCCCTGTCCTTGATTAGTAGCAAAAGTTGCCTGTCCATTCCCAGCAGAGATTGTCGCAATGAAGAAGAAGACCGAGCGCTGCTCAAACTCACACCATGGACAGTTGCTTCTTGCGCTCCCGAATTTATGCTTTGAATTCCTTGGGCAGACCAATAAATTATCCCTGAATGTTTTCAACTCTCGAAGCCACTCGGACGAGCTAGGGCGCGACAGTTGACTGCCCGCATTTCGCGAGAAGGCTCGTTCAAAGAGCCGGATTACGCTCGGCGATAACATATCGATTGGCGGAGAGTTTGTCGGTGGGCTCAAAATGCTCCCGGAGCCGGCGGCTCCATACGCGTAGTGATATCCTTGAATCGCTTCTGTCAAATCAATCGGGCTGCTTCGAAGCGCAATTCCTGAAAAAGGATGTCGCCCCATCATCAGAAGCGAAAAAACTATCACTGCAAGTCCAAAGTTATCGTGATTGGCACAGCGATCGACCTGATCAAATGTGAGTCCTTGAAGTTCAGGCGGCGTATAATCAGGCACCCCAACCCGGCAGCGAAAGCGCTCATTCTTATATGTTATCTGAAAGGAATCACAATCTATCAACCTAATTAAAGCTTCCGGATTCACTAGAATATTCTTCTGATTTACGTCACCGACGACAATTCCGGCACTGTGCATGGTATCAAAAGCAGCGGCCAGATTGACAGCGGTGTGAGCAAGAAACGAGAAGTCTGCTTGCGGAAATAATTTCTTCCGGTCCATCGGATTGTATAAGCTAACAACCTCTCGAAAGTCTGATCCAAAGCGGCGCATCAGGAATCCAATTGGTGGTCCACCAGGTCGAACAGACAAAGTATGGGAAGGCCAGGCTGCTATTCGTTCAAGATCGGCGCTGCATATTGCTGCCATTGCAGAGAGTTTTCTGGAATGTTCAGCATGTGGCTGCTTATGATAGATCTTAGCAACAACGCGCGGGTTCCCTTGACACTCGAAAACATCGCCTTCTCCTCCGGACCCGAGAAGTCTTCCAAGTTTAACAACTGAGCCATCGCTGCAATGATAGCTAATCGCCGTCTTTGTCGACTGCATCGCCATGGCTCCGTATTGCAAGCATCAAGGTTTTGTCGTCATCAGTTTTTGCGTTGATAGCATGTGAACTCAAAAAAGACTTCAACGGCTCTACCAGGAGAGCTGGATTCGGTGACTCTTGCAGTTGCCTGAACATTGGAATGAAAAACGGAGCATGCGCAGTCCTGTCCCTAAAGTTCAATGCAAGAAGCTCCAGACCGTCTGTGATCATAGCGACCCGGTCGATGCGCCGGTTTATATGTTTCACACTCATGGATTTATGCAAGTGGTCTGAGGTCACAAATGTGGTTATGTTGAGGTAGTCGCCGTTGTCCGGCCAGAAGACGATATCTAAGTCGTCTTCATTCTTTGACTCCCCGGAGTTAACAATAATGGCCCCGTCGCCGACTTGCGCAAATAAAGAACAATTCTCGCCAACTATTGCAACGAGCAGCGTACAGGCGAGATCGTGGTAGTTAGCTCCGATCCTTTTTGCAAGCGCCACCAGATGAGCCTGCAACGATTCAAACCATGAAACCACATTTTCCTGTTCAATGCTTTCTACAGAACCCAAATATATAAGACCTGATCGCAACGCTTTCTGCATTTCGATGCAGCTGATTCTGGCTCCCAGGTGAGAATGCCTTGCGCTACCCGCCCCGTCGGCGCAGGTCAGAATCAAGGCGGAGTTATTAACTCCCAACTCGACAAGCTGAGCACAAGAAAAGTCCTGGCAGACGGAAGCATCTTTAACATGTGCAGTGCCAATTTCGGATCCGCAAATGGACTTCCACGCATCCGATGAGATGTGTCTTACATCCAATGGATCTTGCTCAGGAAACTCACCGCTAACAACAGGCTCGCAATCTGCATCAATATTCTCCAAAATCGGTTCGACGCAGCTGTTTTCCTTCGGCATCGAGCTCATACTGTCGCCCATCCGTTGGGTCCGGCCGGGTTGCTCAGCGAAACCTCCTCGCCCGGCTTGGAGCGAGATACAGATTGCTGAGAATTCGAAAGCCACTGAAACAGTTCTCGGAATGCTAATTTCTTCAGGTTTAATGGCTGACGAACACTTATTTTGGATAGCGTGTCCATTTGAGCTCCTTCGACGCCCACGGCAAAAAACATGAATTCTTTTTTCTGCTCTCCCTCTTTTACTCTCTGGGCAGCAGCATGCCAGTCGTCTGTTGGCGCTCCATCGGTGATCAAAAATATCCACGGGCGATAAAACATGATTCCGTTCGCCCGATAAAGATCCTTGCGATCGCGAAGCATATTGATTGCTTCAACAATAGCGTGCCCCATCGGGGTGTCGCCGTCTGCGCTCAATTGTGGTGGCACAAAATGATCAGCCGTACAAAATGGTGATTCAACTTTTACCTCACCTCCAAAAGTAACAATTGCTACCTCCACACGCTTCGACGCGATTGAATCTGCGCTCAATTCGCTTTTATATTGATGAAGTCCATTGTTCAGCTCATCTATCGGGTGCCCATTCATAGAACCAGACACATCAAGTAACAAAATTGATGGCACGCGCGGTTCTGGATTGTCTGCGAAATTATCAGTTCCGAATGGAATTTGTTCAGCCATAAGTCTCCTCTCCGTTTGCCGCTATTCCTTCGTTGCTTGCTTTAATAACGGCAGCACTGCATGAGTTGTTGATTTCTACTCCACTGCAATATTTGTGCAGCAAAATATGCTGCATTGAATATTTCTACAATCAGAATAGATCCGCGAACTGCATCATTCGTGCAGTTTATCTTTTCGTAGATAAAATTCGATTTGACGCATACACCTGCACCAAGCTGGATCGCGCATACTATGCCGAGATCCGATCTTGACAAAGTTTGCGAAATGAGTTGAACTGAAAGTGCTTGCTGTTGATTTCGAAATGACTCCACTCACACAGATAATGATGGGAGCATTTTGATATGCAAATTACTCTGAACACAAATTCTAAGCACAAAACATTCAGCAAAAGCTGTGTCCTTCCTGCAGAAGGGAATCAGACTATTGCCAGCCCAGGGGCGAGCCCAGTCCTCGCCCCTGGAAATGAATCCTATGAAGCGCGCATTTTTCAGCGGCGCTTCTCTAACGATCATCAAAAGCTATCTGCGAAAATTCTTTCATTCAATCTCGCAATCATGCTTTTAACATTTTGGCACCAACAAAGTGCTCTCGCTTTTGACGAAGCCGAACTTGCCAGATTGAAAGCAGATCCTGATGGGGTTGCCTCCTGGCCAATTGATTTCAGGTCAAAATCCATCACTCTTATGAGGGATGCCTTAAATGAAGAGAAGAGGAAGAGAAAACAACTTGATCTCAAGGTGGCTCAGCTCACAAAATCCTTAGGAAATACCTTGAAGGCAAAAAGCCGCCTGGAAAAGGAAGTTGGGGACCTGGCCTTGAAGGTGTCCTCATCCGATCAGCGTTTAAGCATAGAAGCAGAGAAGGTTAAAGCGGCAGAGGCGCAGGTGCAAAACTTGCAGTCAAATCTGGAAACAAGGGAAAAGGAAATTGCCGATAGCCAGGCGAGGGTTGAACAATTATCTGTTCAAGTTGCCGAACTCAAGAAGGAGCACACCTTATTAGTTTCCCAGCTCACAAGTGATGGGTATCCTGGGCAGAAGATCAATTGCAAAATCGATCACGCCAAGCGAATTCCTGAGGATAAGTGGAATGCGCACTATTTGCAAAGCGTTAGCCAAAAAGTCCTGGATGTTCTTCACTATGAAGACGCAAAACCACCAGCGGGGACGGTTTACTTCACGATTTCTGATGATGGTAGCCCCATCATGGAGTCATCAAAAAACGGGAGCCCTGACTCGGAACCAGCAGTCAGCGGCGAAAACAAAGTAATTGAACGATTGGTAAAAAAGGCCGGTCCGTTTCATCCACTTATTGGAGGCTCGTCGAAGCAGGTTATTGAACTGGCATTCAAACGCAACCTGGAAGGTTACCAGCCTACGGTGACGATGAAGCTCGCTTTGAAGCCAAATGAAACACAGGAGAAATAAAATGGGGTGGAGATTCAGATTTAGGCGCAGCAAAAAGCTCGGTCCAATGAGAGTAACCCAGACGCAGTCCGGAACCAGTCTTAGCTTTGGCATTCCAGGACTGCGATACACGTGGAGGGCAAATGGTGAAAAGCAAATCACAGTCGGCATTCCTGGAAGCGGACTGTCATGGGTAAAGAGAATCAAGAAGAGATCTTCCAACCCTTAATCTCAAAAAATTTTTGATCAATAGGAGATCAAGTGCCTTAACTGCAAATATTCTGCAGCCCGATGTTTTAAGCTTTTCAATAAGCTGATTCTTAGTTGTCAGCGTATCGTGGGGACCCTGCAATGGCATCTCGTTTGCATCGATTAATTCGAATTATTCGCACAGTAAGACGAAAGGGCTTTCCGGGAGTGCAGGATCTATGCACCTCGCTAGACATTAAGGAGCGCACTCTCTTCAACGATCTCAAAGAATTGAAAGATGAGTTGGGCGTCAATATTCAATTTGATCGAATTAGGGGCGGCTACTATCTTGAAAACGATGACGTTGAATTGAGTTTCGTAAGCCTTTCAGAAAGCAACGCGGTGTTGCTGCTAACGGCGATTGAATTGCTTGAAATCCACGCCGGCGCCAGCGCAGCAGATCCCTTAAGGCAGCTATTTGATACCGAGCTTCGCCAGACCTTAGGAGATGAAAGTTTGCACCGAACAAGGGATGAGGTGCGAGCAAAACTCTGCTAACAGCGCTCTGTTCAAACGGGCGACCGCCTAGCCCTTACAGTGCTTCTGCAACGTAGATAAATCCTCAGCAGCGTAGATAAATCCTCAGCAGCGTAGATAAATCCTCTGCAGCGTAGATAAAGCCCCTGCAACGTAGATAAAGTCCAACGTAGATAAAGTCCAACGTAGATTCGAAGTATGGAGCGCGGACGTCCCGTCCGCCCATAAGCGCGAAGCGCGTTGCAGCTATGTATTCGGAGTTTCGCAAGAGGTAGAGTCTCCCTAAAGCTGTGGCGTAGATAGTAGAATTTGCATATGGGCGGACGGGACGTCCGCGCTCCATACTTAGCTGCAACCCGCTTCACCCCTAAACGCCACCAAAGCTCAGCTACTTATGCGAACTAACTTTCCTTGTAATTGCGAAGCGTACGCTGCAATTCGTCCATAACGCGTTGTCTCAATTCGGGCGGATCAAGCACCTCAGCGCCGCTTCCGAACGGAAGAACCCAACGCTTCACTTCATCAAAACTCTGCGTGCTAAATTCGAGCGTACAGGATCCATCCGGATGCTTCTGCACTTTTTGCCCCTGATGCCACGTGCGATCCAATGCGTATCGCGCACCGACAGGGGTAAATCGAATCCTAACCATATGCTCGCCATCGCGATGTTCAAAAATGAATGCCGAGTCAATCCACTTATCAATATCAAAGCCCGGTTGAATCTCAAAGCTGTCCTTCAGCACCCTATGCCGTCGAATTCTGTGAATCGCGAACTGACGCATATCATTACGATGATGGCACCAGCCAGCGACATACCAGGCGCCGTCGTGCTGAACTATCTTATAGGGATCAATTTTTCGCGTCGAAGTTTCACCAGTTGACGGAGCATAATAATCGATCTCTACCGTCTTCTTCTTTTCGCATGCGTCACGAATATCGCTCAACTCCTTCCCTCCGGTGGGTGCAACACCTGTGGGAATAAAACGAACTAATGAACGAATTTCTTCAATCGGAATACTTTCTTTTTTAGCCAGGCGTGAAGTAATTTTTCGCACGGCTTGTTCGAGTTCGGCTCTAAAAGCGGGACCTGAATAATTAATGAGCATGTCTTTACCGAGGAGCAGCGCCTGCATTTCATCTTCGAAAAGATCGAATTCGGGCAGCTTCACTTCGGGCGTCGAATTATAATAACCGCCACGTGTGGCATCATGCTTGATTTCAATTCGCATCCGATCCCGGATATATTCAAGATCGGCGTAAAGTGTTCGCTCCGCAATCTCGTAGCGATCACAAAGATCATGAATTGAAGGGTATGTCCCGCGATTAATATCGCTGACCATTGAAAGAATGCGCTCTAACTTATTTGACATAGTACTCTGAAAGATACCGACCAAAACGTATATGCGATATGCCCGCGAGTCGAAATCCTCAAAGCCGTATTAATGTATGTGCAAGATATCAAGAGCTGTTTTGAGAAGCGCTTGCCGGTTCGAACCCTGAGTTAAGCCTACGCCTAGAGTTAGTGCGGCAGGCTAAGATGCTGGTGCCTAAACTGCAGCAATCGGACGAGCTTTTCTAACCACACCCTAGAAGTCCTGCAAGAGTCCCTCCATTCCAAGACTCTCCTGAGGAATCCACTTGTCCTCACGGAAAAGCTGAGTAATGCCATACTGTAATGCTATGCCGTCAAGCCATCTCAACGACCGTTGAAATGTCTCATTATTCATCGGTTCCGATTTTTTTGCACGGCGAATGCCATGTTTTAGAAGCCAATCGTAAAAATCCTTGGCAGGTAAGACGGGATTTTTACATCCAAAACTCGCGGACAAGTTTGCGGCTATCCTCAAACCTTCGTAATCGATGTCGCCGAAGTATTCAAAATTTCCTGCATCAAACTCTGTTTGCAATAACATCAATCCCTTAGGGACTTTATTGATTTCACGACCACCTCCAAAGACAACAACAGAATACCGCCGAGCAGTGGCGTTCCATTTGCAGAGCGACCAGTAGGTATGGTAATTCTCCACGATTAATATAGGCAAACTTCTCTCACCAGAAGCCTGAAAGATCATTGGCGGACCCAGTTCAAATGCGCCGATTACAGACAGAGGCAAGTGGCCGTCAAACAATGCATTATCTTTGATTTCTGAGTCCAATGCTTTTTCGTCGCCAAAGATTTGAAGGGCGCGTTCCCTGAAAGGCACTGCCTGTAGTGCCTTATTATTACTCTGCAGGAACTTGTTTATCTCAATGGCTTTCATTATTCGTTTAACGTTTGTAAGCTCAGAACAAAATGCTAGTTCAGGCACCCAGTCGGTGGCAGCCGGATTGCAGTACGAATCACCGGGGCGGATGCGAGGAAATACGCAATCAGGAAGCCCAGCTTCATCAGAGGTCCACGCCAAATCATTTATTCTTTCTGGAAACGAGATAAAGAGCATACCGGCGAGCTTCACTAGTTCTTGCTTTAACAATTGCTCAAAGTCTTCATCCGATTGCTTTTTGCCATACGCCTCAGTGAAAATGTGGCGCACACAAGCCATCGGAACTCGTTTCCGCCCGTCCTCCATAAGAAGGGGATAGAACTTCGCAATACACGGAGCGTCCAAATCAAAGCGGGGCGCATTAGATGACCGCTCACAACCTATTTGCATAATAAAAATCCAGTTGGCTAGAAATTATTGAAGACTCGCATTTTTGTAACTTTAGCTAAGCGCTATGCAAAATATATGCAGTCGCAAAAATCCGCTACAGTAAACAACCGGCCAAGCATCTTAAAGTGCGAAGCTGAAAGAAGTTTGAAACGGTCAACTAAGACCGATCTCTTGCTGCTTTTCGTGGAGCCATGCTCTCAACTCATCTAATGAACTAAAAGAAAAGACTTTCTGAGGGAGCAAATCAAGCACTTCTAAAGGTAACCGTTTGATCGAGTCCATGAGCTCGCTGTTGCATTCCGCGAATCGGGCTGTGACTAGGTTTCCGGAAACTTCAATAGCGACATGAACGTAGCAACGACTCCGGCGCACGGCTCCTTCTTTAAAGACGCTGAAATGTTGAAAAGAGTTCAATAGAAGGGGATGCTTTTCGGATCGATCTTGAAGTACAAGATCGAGATTACGCGAATTACAAAACTGAGCCACTGCATGCCTGTTGCAGCCGCAAATGATACGTTCTCAAGAATAGTCCCACAACTAAAAGAGGGGGCATGCTAGGGTATTAACTTAGATAGAGAGGACCTGCAAAGAGTGGACAGCTTTATTGGTGCTCTCGTTCTCAGAACAGCGAGCCGGCAGGGGTCCGGCGCTTTCAAAAAACGCTCCGCCTCCAGGTATAAGTTATGCCAACATGGACTCGAATTCGACAACGACTGCTGATTGAAGAACTGCTGCGCAAACGTCGCTCTGATGATGCGGAGCGTTTTGCTGAAGTTTTCCGCCGCTCAACCATCGATCCTAATCCACATCAGATCGAAGCAGCGATGTTTGCACTGCAGCGCCTTCCATCCGGTGGTGCAATGTTGTGCGATGAGGTTGGTTTAGGAAAAACGATCGAAGCCGGCTTGGTAATTACTCAACTACGTTCACAAGCAAAGACGCACATACTAATCATTGTTCCGCTTGCACTTGCGCGGCAGTGGCAAGTCGAATTACAAGATTTGTTCTCGCTCAATTCCACTATCGTCGGGCCCGAAACGCTCGCCGATAGCTCAAACTCACGAGGCATCTTCATCATCGGCAGAGAGTTGGCGAGCACGCAAAAAGGAAAAACGTGGCTACAGAAAAAGGGCAGCTGGGATCTGGTGATAGTTGACGAAGCACACGAAATGTTCGCAACGATTCACACGCGATTCAGTAAATCCAACGGTGAATATCAGAAGATACTATCGAAAGGTTCCGCCCGCCGCGCCGCGCAAGTAAAGGCATTAATAGAAGGCTCGCCCGTCATTTTGCTCACAGCGACGCCGTTGCAGAATAATCTCTATGAGCTGTGGGGACTAATTCATTATGTAGATCCAGAGCAGCGCATCCTCGGAAAGTTCAATGAATTCTGCACGCTGTTTGTCACTGGCGAAGGCGGTCGCGCGGTGATGCCCGAAATGGAAGAAACGCTTCGCCGCCGCTTGTCGCTGGTCCTAAAAAGAACCTTGCGAAAGCAAGCACAAGCCTTCATGAAACAACCATTCCGTGCGCGCCATGTGCACACGGCAAATTTCAATTCCGAAAAGCTGGAAGCTGAATTACATCGCGCGATTAACGATTGGCTCTCGCGCGAAATGTTGGCCGCGTACAGACGCGGGCATCGCAGCCTGATGGCACTGCAGGTGCGTCGGCGGATGGCAAGCTCGATTGAAGCTCTGGTGTCGACGCTATCGACGATTAAGGATCGCATGCTGAAGATGCGCCAAACAGGAAAATATCCAAAGCGCGAAACGCTCGACAGCGAACTCGATATTGAAAACATTAGCGATGAAACCTCAAAAGATGATGACGAGAGCGTTGATTTGCAGCTCTTGCAGGAGGACATAGACGAGATACAGCGCCTCGAAGAAATGGCGCGGAAGGTTGCTTTGGCCGGAAGTGATGCGAAGAAAATTAAGTTGTTAGAAATCATCCGACAACTGCAATCGCGAACGTTGCCTGACGAGGAGCAGCAAATTGCATCTGACAAATTGGTGATATTCACGGAGTCAATAAAGACCATGGAGTCGCTGGTCCAATATCTGGAAGCGAATGGTTTCAAGGATCAGGTGACTACGTTTTCTGGTTCAAAGGAAGGTCGAATTGCTGAGCGCGCACTGGCTCGCTGGGAGCACGAAGTTGGGCAGTATCAATCACAGAAGCTGGATCAAAGCGCAGCCATTCGCGGTGCCTTAATTCACGAGTTCAAAACGCAAACAAAAATACTGATAGCGACGGAAGCTGGTGCCAAAGGTTTGAACTTGCAATTTTGCAATTGCCTGGTCAACTACGATCTGCCGTGGAATCCTCAACGAATCGAGCAGCGCATCGGACGAGTGCATCGTTATGGACAAAAGCACGACGTGATCATCATCAACTTTATCAACCTATCGAATGAGGCAGAGGCGCGAGTATATGAGCTTCTAGAGCAAAAGCTCCAGGTGTTCTCTGACACATTAGGAGCATCCGACACCATAATCAACAAACCAGAAATTGCGCTAAATTTGGAAACGCGCATAAACGAAATGCTGGATCGATGCCGAACACCGGCGCAGATTCAAGATGAGTTCGACAGATTCAATCTTGAATTGGACGAAGCCCAACGGCAGGCGCGCGATGCGAAGCTGCAATCGACCCGCAATCTTCTCCAAGAAATGGACAGCTCCGTACAGGCTCGCCTCGGAAAACTGGAAGGAAGTATGCGCTCGGCGTTAAGCCGATCTGACGAAATACTCCTCGAGATTCTAGGCGCCGACGGGACAATCGAAGTTGTGGGTAGCGACCCGAGCGAGCCGGCAAGAACAATCATAAGATGGAACGGAGCGCTATATCATCTGGGACCACCAAACCCAAGCGGAGAATGCGGCGAACCAATTCACCGAGAACATCCGATGGTTCAAGAAGCAATCACGAAATGCGTAGAAGAAATAGACGGCGGATCGTTCAATCTAGAACCGCCGTCTACACAGCTCGACGTGTATCGCGTTACCTTATCCGGAATAGAGGTCGAAGACCGCCTTCTCGTTGTAGCGCCTACAGCTGGATCCGATCCCGAGAGCGCCAGCATCCCGCCAACTCCTACTTCAGCTCCCGAGAGCGCCAGCATCCCGCAAACTCCTACTGCAGCTCCCGGGAGCGCCGGCATCCTGCCGGCTTCGACTGCAGCTAATCCCGGGAGCGCCGGCATCCTGCCGACTTCGACTGCAGCTAATCCCGGCAGCGCCGGCATCCTGCCGGCTTCGACTGCAGCTAATCCCGGGAGCGCCGGCATCCTGCCGGCTTCGACTGCAGCTAATTCCGGGAGCGCCGGCATCCTGCGGGCTTCGACTGCAGCTAATCCCGGGAGCGCCGGCATCCTGCCGGCTTCGACATATTCACGCCAATACCTATTCAAGGAAATCGCCGTAAACATCGCCCCCGATCTCGACACCGGCGTCGAACAACTGAAGCACCAAGTGGAATCCGAACAACGCGAATACATCGATCGCCTCCTGGCGCAAATCACAAGTCGAAAAAGCGACCTTCACCTCTGCGGCGACGCCTCGATCAAGGAACTCCAAAACAAACTGGAATCCGCCGAACGCGCGCGCAGGCTTGCCGCAAGCCCGGCAGCCTCAGCGAAAGCCCAAGCACAACACAAACGCTTACTTGGCGAACTCGACAAATTAAAACTCGAATCCGCCGAAGAAATCAAAAAGGCAATCACAGAACTAGAGGAAGAAGAAAAGCGTATCCGTTTGATGCAATTCGTTGACGCTACCCCGCAAAAACTCTTCACTGTCGACAGTATAGCCTCAGCCCTAAAAGCTTCGTCCTAAAGTTTCCGGACTTATATTGATTGCCTCTGCGCCGCTCTCAAGAAAATTTCAGGTTTAACCTGTATTCTGCCCCAGGGTCATAGGGGCGGGTAGAATCATATAGTTCCCCCCAATCCACCTGGGCGCCGCCAACCGAGCAAAGCGATTATGTCAAACAAAAATTCCAAAGCAGCATCTCACAGTGAAAGCGATTCCTCTAAGGTTTCCGAAAGCAAGGAATCGAAGGTGGAAGAAAAGGCTGGTCGTGTCTTGCACAACGGCGTAGCGAAGGAAGGCTTCGAGAATCTCAATGCACGCGTTAAGCATGATGCCGACCAGATCAAAGAGGACAAATCAAAAAGCGTCGAACGCAACATCAGAGAGAAAGGGCGGTCGGGAGTCACTCCGTATACGATCGAGCAAGGTGGCAGCCCCACGATTACAGACAAAGGAAAGGTTATTGTCCAGGGACGCAGCAAGGAGGATGTTGCTAAAGCAGTTCAGCATATGCAAGCAGAATCTGACAAAGGGTTACTGATGGGCGCGGGCGGCAAATTTAAGGGCGCCGATCATCTGCTCGCTCAGAAACCTGCAGATGCAGGGGCGGAGCATAAGACAAAGCCGGGCGACAAGAGCGCGACTCCGAATTCTGCACATTCCAATGATAAAGCGGTGCATTCGAATGACAAAGCCGCGCATCTGACTGACAAAGCCGCACATTCAAACGATAAAACTGCACATGCAAACGATAAGTCCGCTAATCCAAACGACAAAACAGCGCAGCTAAATGATAAAGCGGTGCCGAGAGTTTTGTCAGATGCAAGCAATACCTGGAAGGTTACATATGACAAAGAAGGACATCCAGCGCAAGTTGATTACCCGGATCATAGTAGCCGCAAGTTCCACTATAAAGGTAGTGAGCTCACGCGCATGGACCATACACCAGCGCCAAACAGCAAAGATGCGCCAACTTCTTTTCAAAAGAACTCTGATGGTACGTGGGCCCATGTTGACAAAACCGGCAAGCCATTGTCGCCTGAGTCGGCTAAACTCAATTACAAAATTGAAGTCGCAAAGGACGGCGCGTTTACCCGATCTGAGCCCAATAAGGTTTCGCTGTTCAGTGATAAATCAGGTTTTGATTACGATTACAAACGCGACGTCCAAGACACAATGAGACCTGACGGCACCATAGTGTCGAAGAACCTACCTGTCGGCGACACATGGATCTCTAAAGGAAATCACCTGGAAGTACACGTGCCACAAAATGGTGGCAGCGTCAAAGTCTACGATCTGCAAAAGGGCGACTCAGTGACAAAAGATGCCAGCGGCAAAGAAATCGCCCATCACAACCAGCGAGAAACACAGCAAGAGTTAGCTAAAACAGGCGATCTTGGATACAAGATACTTCGCTTCATGGAACCGAATGTACGAGTGGATCTTTCGGACGGAAAAAACGCAACGGTCGAGCAAAAGATTGGGCAATCTGTGGTCAGATTAGCAGGCCCAGGCAAGAGTACGGTCGAGCGACCAAAGTTCTCAGGTTGGGTGGCTACAACCGATGGAAAGATCGCAACCGCAGCCCATGAAGCATTGCAGGAGCCACATTGCAAAATGTATTATCAGGATAAGAACGGCGAATGGAAAAACACTAGCGTTGATCTTGTGAAAGTGGATCCCGAAAACGACGTAGCTATTTATGAGCTTAGGGACAAATCCAGAATCCCGTTTTTGAACTCTACTCTCAAAGACAACTCCGGCCAACCTGCAGAAGGGCGAATCCAAGCTGTCGGCACCCCCGCCGAGGCGGCAACCTTCCGTCAAGGAGATAAGGAATTAAGCAAGAGCAGAGAAGGCGTTCCCGGAATCACAGAGACAGTCTTTCAGTTAAAGGAGGCAAAAGGGAGAATTACCGGTCACGATAGCGAAGCGACCCTGGAAGCAAGGCAAACAAAGCTTCTTGCAGAGCAAGAGAAGAAAACGCTGGCTGACTTAACAGCATCACAACAAAAGGAAAAGTTATTGTCTGATACGGTTAAGACCACTGGCAATGACTCGAACAGAACCGAGGCATCAGCCATTCAAGCGAACGCTGATGCTCAGCTACTCGATCTCTCTAAAGCAAGCGCAGCTCAGAAGGCTGCGGCCCACAAAAAAGCTGACGAGGCACGGAAAGCGGCCGATGAAGCAAAAGCCAAACATGACAAGGCTAAACAAGACCTGCTCGCAGCGCAAACTGACTCAGCACAGAAAAAACAGGCAGCCGATAGAGTAGCGGAATCATCAGCGAATCAAACAAAAGGATATGGACAGGGAACACGATACGAAGCCAACTACGACAACCAGAAAGGAATGTCTGGTGGTCCGGTTTACGCCAACGGCAAAGTTATTGGCATGACACGAGGGATGGTTTTCAGAGGTGCAGCCGATAATGCAAACACACCGAACGCCGATATTGTGGTACCAGTCTCGCATGTAGAACGAGTCTTGGCAGACACAACCGGCAAATACAATTATACTGGAAGAGAAAACAAGAAAGTTCCAAATCCAAGCATGACAAGTCAAGATCTCGACAGATTCTCCCGCTAAACGATCCAGAGCCAAAAAGGTACCGCGTGGACCCAAGCAATAAACGATTGCCGAAATCATCGGAAGAAAAGTTTCGCACGTTTAAATATCAGCCGGCCAATATCAAACATCTTCAACTCTTTGGACTCACAGTATGTTCTGTTATTTTTCTCGGTACATGTATCTACGCTGGCTCAGCGGCGGTGGGCGCGGTGTATGAGCTTGCTATGTG
The DNA here is from genome assembly GCA_019747875.1 of Candidatus Obscuribacterales bacterium. Classification (GTDB taxonomy): domain Bacteria; phylum Cyanobacteriota; class Vampirovibrionia; order Obscuribacterales; family Obscuribacteraceae; genus JAIEPM01. The sequence continues at coordinate 3,012 of JAIEQI010000011.1, read as the reverse complement.
GCAATATCTTTATGGCGATGAAATATTCTTGCTTTGTCACGCAGCGGTGCTCTCCGTCATTATGGTGCTCAGCATCTATGCGACGATTTATCTTCTCCAAGACAAACTAGTAGCCATGCCTGAAGGAATTAAGCTCCCCTTCCATCTGCAGTTATTTAGCCCTCGTAAATCAATTATTCCATGGAGTGAAATCTTATCTTGGGATATAGACGGTCAAGCTAAGCAAGCCACTCTCGTGATAAAGACAAAGAAAAAAAACTTTCGATTGCGATTGAGCGATTTTTCGACAATTGATGAGTGTCAACGATTCATGATTCAGTTGAGGGCTCAATGTCCAGCCCTTCGAGATAACTTTCAACCTCTCCTCCAATTGAATTCTTCTCTGAGGTCAGAGCCACAATCTGAAGGCTCAAGAAGTTATACCGAGCTTTGGATGGAAGGTCTCCAATCTAAGGTATCTAGTTCTAGCTCAACCCCGTTAGTTGCGGGCGATCGCTTGCACAATAATCGCATTCAAGTATTAGATGTATTATCCAGCGCCGGACTTCTGGCTACTTATCTGTGTTTATATGATCACACGAGATTAGTAATTCTAAGGGAGTACAGGCAACTTACTAATTCAACTGCAGCCGAAAAGGCATTGGAAATGCTGCACAGAGAAGGAGAACTTCTGCTGAAACTAAATCATCCAGGGCTTGCCAAAGTTTTAGATATTTTTGATGAACAGAACCGTTCATACTTAGTCATGGAGTACAAAGAAGGACAGACTCTGAAGGAGATCGTGACAGTGGGTGGTCCGGCATCTTTAGAACTGGCTCTGGACTGGATCATAGAACTAGCGAGAATCGTTCAATATTTGCATCACAGCGATCCGATCATCATTCACAGAGATATCACCCCAGAGAACATTGTGGTAAATAAAGACAACCAAATATCGCTGATCGACTTTGGAACAGCAAATAGATTTAGTTCAGGTAGCACCGGCACGGTAGTGGGCAAGACTAGCTACATGGCGCCAGAACAGTTCAAAGGAAAGTTCAGCGAGCAAACCGATCTCTATTCCCTGGCTTGCGTTGCTTACTTCTTGGTCACCGGGCGGGAACCTATTGCTCTGATTCCTTGCGCTCTCAAAGCAATTCTGCCGCAAATTCCCGAGAACCTGGACAAACTTATAAGCAAAACTACCTCGCAGAATCCCAGTACACGCACAACGAGTATAGATGCCTTTCTCGATGAACTGAAGCTGATCAGATCTACGATAGCTTTGCAGGGAATGTCAAAAAATGTCGGATGCTAAAAAAACAGATCAACTGAAATTACCAAGGGATACATGGGGAAGCTCTGCCATTGGTAGGAAGGGAAATCAGGTACTCATCAGTATCCTCGCAGCATCCACTGTTTTGGGACTTCTTACACTTCTTACTCATGGAAAAATCTTGCCTGGTCGATTCGAGGCAGGATTGGTCGTAAACGACACCCCTCCCGACTGGAACACAGCAATCAAATCAAATTGGTTGAACTCATTCTCATTCATCTCCGCTCATATAATACATTTGTTTGCCCCCCTGGGACGAGAAGTAGCTGCCGGGCTAATAATTTCAATAGGGTCGCTAGTTATACTTCTGCCAATTATCAAAGCAATCAGCTGCTCCCGGAGTATCATGGTGAGACAGGATGGAATTGAATCCAGGGGACTCCTCGGCAAGCAATTCATTCCGTGGGATTCGGTACAACAAGTGACGATTGGTGAGCGCAAATTTCCGACTCGAGGCAAATGTGTCGAATTCGTTGGACAGAACAAAAATGGAAAGCTGGTAAGAACAAGTGTTCCGCTCGATGTTGCGCGCTCCTCAGCTGCAGAGCTGCGCTGGTACATTGAAAATTACCTTCCGCCGAAGGCTTGCAGCCCCGAGTTATTGCCTGAGTTGATCTCATCGGAGGTGCACAGCTATACAGACATATGGTGGCGGTCGTTGCGGTTAACGGTGGGGCAAGGCGTGGGCAATCTCAAAGTCGGCGATCAGGTTGCGGATTATGTCGTGACGAAAGTTGTGAGCTCAAGTGATCAAGCTTCGGTTTATCTTGCTAGATCAGAGTCTGGTTATGGTTCAAATAAGAAAGTGGCGGATTACAATTGCGAGCTTGGACCGGATGGCACAGGAGCAGAGCCCTACTTGATCAAGGAATATCTCGTCCCTGAAGAATTGAGATCTATTCCGCAACTTTACGAGCAATCGCCGTGTATGCGTGAGCGCGCTATTCTTTCGATGATTCAACACGACGTTTTCCCAAAAATCAGAAACGTTATCGAAGAGAGTGGACGAATTCTAATTGTATTTGACCGAGAGCGTGGCGAAACTTTGTCCGAACTGATCGAACGAAGAGGCGCACTTTCCGAATCTGAAGTGATAAGAATTGGGGTGGCACTCTGTGATGCTCTTTCAGTCCTTGCATCCCACGGCGCGGGAATTGTGCACCGAGATGTGACCCCGCCGAACATTCTTATTGAAGACACACCTCCGCATTCTATTCATTTGCTTGATTTCAATTCGGCATTTGAGTTGGATAAGCCTGTTGATAAATCGTTTGTGGGACGTCCAGCTTACTCGCCGCCCGAGCAAATTCGCGGTCAGTCCAATCTGCAAAGCGATCAGTACGCTGTCGCGCGAACGCTCTATTTCTGTATTACCGGCAGGGAAGCTGAAGCTCTCACACCACTAGAAGAACAGCCATGGCCGCTAGCTGTGAACGATGAATTGAAAAACACACTCATCAAAGCTTCAGCCTACGAAGACATAAACCGATTCGCGAACGCTGCTGATTTCAAAGAAGCCTTACTAACCTGCGAGCGAATCACGCTCAACCTAAAGAAACGAGAAAACGTTGACTAAAGCTTCCAACAAGCGCGAACCCACGCAGGGCTGTCAATGTTCTTTGCAGGGGCGACGCATGGCGTCGCCCCTACAGCCGCAAACATAGATAGAGCCCAGCTTCGAAGATCCGAGTATGGAG
>JAIEQI010000141.1 GCA_019747875.1 Candidatus Obscuribacterales bacterium | reverse complement strand
TCAAGTGCTACTGCAATTGTTCTCGGTTTACAAGCGACCAGCTTTCGCTCGGCGCTTACATAGTATCTCCATACGGGCGAACCTTAATTCGCAACATCATCATCATACTTGCCGGACTGTTTGTAGATGATCCGATCGAAAGCTCTAACGATGAAATCTTGATTGCGGTGAGGACACAGCTCGGATGAGCAAGAAGACCGATCGCAACCTTGAACTTTGGGAGCAGGCTAAAGCCGCTAACACCCTTGAGCTTGTGCGTATTCTCGCTCTCTTGAAGGAAAGAAGTTGGGTTCCGAAAGTTCCAGCAGAGAGAGAGTGGTTTGATGAATTGCTCAACCTTTGCGCTCCTTGCAAGCTCGAGTCGATTTCAGAAAATGGCGATCAGCTGCTGTGGGATCGTGATTCCGTTGAAGTTATTCGCCTTGTTAGTCCGTTTGTATCTGCGGGCAATTACTCAATCCATTTATATAAGAATGAGTTTCTGTTGACGCATTGTCCTGCTTCGTCCGGGCTTGTAGAGGTCTGGTCGATTCCAAAGTGCGAGCAGAAATTTCAGCTGAAGCTTTACTCCAGGCGTTCTGCGTTCCATTTGAGCAACGATAGCTCGATTCTGGTTTCCTACACCGACAAAAATACAATTGCCGTTGATTCGTTTCCTGACTACCAACGGCTTTGTGAGTGGGAACACCCACACATGAATGATGGAAATAGCTTCCGCATTGAAGTCTTAACTGACAGCAATGAAATCATAGCAACAGACCTTACCGGTGGCATCTATTTCCTGAAGGCGGCTCCTCGTTTCTTACCAAAGGTGGATGATTCTCTTTCTGACTTTACGGTTGCTTCAGGAGATTCGCTTGGTGTTCGCAAGTTCGAGAAAGTTCTTCCTCGTAGGCAAGCATTGCTGGCGGCTGCAAAAAACGGCCGTTATATGTTGATTCCCAGTTTCGATTTGACAAATGCTGTGGTCTGGTCGTTTCCGGATTGCAAAAGGATTGCAAGGATTGATGGAACAGGTACCAGTGAAATTACATTTCTAAGCGCCGCTTTCAGCCCTGATAGTCAATTTCTCATAGCGACTGGGGTTAATGAGTTGCAGGTGAGAAGCGAACCCTTTACCGATGTTCTTTTCACTATCAAGCTGGGACTTGGTAATAACTTGCCAGTCTTTGCTGTAAGCCCGAACAGCAAAAGGATTGCTGTGTTGCCCAGAAGCAACCCGGCACAGATTCATGTCTATGAGCTTTCCTCCGGCAATTTATTGAATTGTTTGAAGCTGCCCGCATTCTTTGCCAGGTTTCCTGTTTACGAGCTGCGCTTCACACCGGATTGTGAACACTTGCTGCTTACAGGAACGGAGCATGTGTATTTGGTAAAAGTGAGCGGTGAGAGTTTTGCCGAGGAACGCAAGGTCATTCGTTCTCGTGTCGATAAGAGGATTAGAGACCTTAAGGACGAGGACATCAAGGAGTTGGATTCCTTATATGGATCGCGCTGGATAAGCAGCCAAATGCGTCCATGGATTGATATGATGATGTATCTGCACAATCGGCGCAGTGTTAATGATATTGAACTGGAAGATGCCCAATTCGATCAGTTTGAGGCTTATGATATTGAACTTGAGGATGCAAAATAATGTCACACATCACCAAAGTAAAAACAAAGCTTGTTGATCTGGAGATGTTACATCTTGCTTTGAAGGATATTGATTGCCAATTTGAAGAAGGCGATGATCTCAAAATTCCCGAGGTGAATGGCCCGGTCCTAATGAAACTTACTTTTGCTGGGATGAAAAGGCATGTTGCGCTGGTTGCCGATTCTGATGGGAGTTTTTCTATTGTTGGTGATGCAACGCTAATTGGCAATTTGAAACGTGATCAGCAAATTGGGCGGCTTATGCAACGGTATGCGTATCATAGTGTCAAAAGCACACTCTTAAAGCAGGGGTTTCAGCTCGATCAGGAATCGGTTGGTGAGCAAAGCGAAATTCGATTGACGCTGCGCAGAACTAATTGATTCTGTGACCTGTTAAGCAATGACTCCGTTTTCTTGATTTTCTTCTATGAGGAAGCAGTTGTGAATATCGAAACAGTAAAAGTAGTGATTAACGCTGATGGGCAAGTAATGATCGAAGTCGACGGAGCACATGGACCGGTATGCTTGCAAGTAACGGAAGACATAGTAAAAATGCTTGGAGGAGAAGTCTTATCCCAGCAGCTAACTACCGAGTATTATGAGGAGCAAGGTGTTAGTGAACATATCAGGGTGTCCGAATGATTGTTTTGGGTTATCATTGTGGCGATAAGGTCGGGTGAACCAGGAAGCTTGTTTTCGAAGGGAGCTTTTGATGGCTAGTTTGGATTTCGGAGATGAGTTGGAGCTGCTTCTGCAAGCTCGCTTCACGCTGGTGATTTTGATCACACAGGAAGAAGCCAGGGCAATGGAAACAGTGAAGAAGATGTGCGAGCGATCAAAACGTCCGCTGATCACCTGGGACCTTGGAAAAGGCTTTCAGCTTCTCACCGAAGGAAACGAAACGTTGCCGAACGCTCCATCGCCGATTGCTGCACTTGAGCAGATGGAAAAGATGGAGCAGGATGCGCTTTTCGTATTGAAGGATTTTGATGATTGTTGGAGCAATGCGCAAGTAAAGCGGCAACTGCGTAATCTGGCTCAGGTCTTCAAGCAGCGCCGTAAATCTATTTTAGTAACTTCGTGTTCGCACAAGATACCAGAGCAGTTGAAGGATGATTCTTTCATCACGGAGTTTCCATTGCCGGAAACTCAAGAATTGGAAAAAGTGCTTTCGAGGATTTCGCAGGTTCCAGGTGCGAAAGTTCAACTTACTCCGCTGGGCAAACAGAAATTGCTGCAAGCAGCGCTTGGGCTGAGCGCTTCACAGGCGCTAAGAGTATTTTCCAAAGCAGTTGTGAAGGATGGAATGCTTGATGATCGCCATATAGATATGGTGACGGAAGAGAAGCGACAAGTTATACGTGAAAGTCAGGCGTTGGAGTTTTATCCTGTCACTGAAAAAGTTGATGATATCGGTGGATTGGATATTCTGAAAGAGTGGCTTCGACTGCGGCAGAGAGCCTTTACTCAGGAAGCAAAAGATTTTATGCTGCCGCCTCCGAAGGGCATCGCACTTATTGGAATTCCAGGTACGGGAAAGAGTTTAACCGCGAAGATTATTGGATCGTTTTGGCAGATGCCTGTACTTCGATTAGATGCTGGCTCTCTATTCGGAAGTCTGGTTGGAGAGTCTGAAGAGCGTACGCGCAAGGCATTGTTGCTTGCTGAAACTGTGGCTCCATGTGTGCTTTGGGTTGACGAAGTAGAGAAGGCATTTTCTTTCGGTGATAACGATGGTGGCACAAGTCGACGCGTATTTGGTCAAATTCTGACCTGGATGCAGGAGAAGAAGAAACCTTGTTTTGTGGTGGCAACTGCCAACGATGTGAAGGCACTTCCGCCCGAATTTATGCGCCGTGGGCGATTCGATGAAATCTTCTTTTTGGACTTGCCCACCTTTAAGGAGCGAAAAGAGATTCTTTCGGTCCACTTGCGCAAACGTAATCGTCTTGCAAAAGATTTTGATCTGGACAAGTTGGCATTGCAATGCGAGGGCTTTGTGGGCGCAGAAATTGAGCAGGCAGTTCTCGATGGAATGTATTACGCATTTGATGAGAGCCGCGAATTCAGTACTGCCGATGTTGAGAAGGCCTTGCGCCGCCAAGTACCATTATCAGTTTCCCAGTCCGACGTGGTGAACGAATTACGCAAGCTACTCCTCGATGGCAAGGCCCAATCCGCCTCATTCAGAGAAGCAAAAGACGCAAAACAATCTTTCGTCGAACTCAATCTAGAACTTCCACTTCGAGATCGCTAAATCGTTTCAACACTGTAGGGGCGACGCAATGCCTCGCCCGCCATTTATGATTCTTCTATCCGGGCGACGCATTGCGTCGCCTCTACAAGTGCTTCTGCAGCGGGATATAGAGGCGAACGTCCCGTCTGCGCTCCATAAGGGACTGGCATCTTGCCGCATCTAGCAAGTGCTCTATTTTTGCTCTATTTTTGCTCTAGTTGTTTGACTTCGAGATTGTTTGGGTCGCCTTTGAAGACGCAGTAAGATGAGAAGCCCTGTGCAAGTAGTTGGTCGAGTTGCTTCTTCATATCTTTCTTGCGTGCTTGAAGTGAGACCACGTTTTGTCCGTCCCTGAGGCTGTTGGCGGCTTGCACGACAACGGCGCTTTCATCGCGATCAGGATCGAAAATGAATGCGATCTTCTTTGCGTTAAACGGAGGTGTAAATCCTTTTTCGGTGAGGATGTCCATAACGCGCTCGAATCCAATCGAGAATCCGCACGCCGGTACATCATCGCGTTTGCTGAACTTACCGACCATCTTGTCGTAGCGACCGCCGCCAGCAATGGAACCGGAATAACCTGGATACTTGATTTCGAAAATTGCCCCCGTGTAATAGCCCATTCCGCGAACCAGTGACGGATCGAAGCGAATGCTGAAATTATCGCCTGCAAGCGATTCAACTGCTTTGATGATCTTTTGCAAGCTTTCCATAAACTCGCCTGTAACAGCTTCTGGAAGTAGCTTTTTGATTTCCTCAAAGGAAGTGTTGCCGCTTTCTTGAGCGCGAACATATGACTGGAGAAACTCCATCATCTTCGTTATTGCCGCTTCGTCATGTTGCTCTGAGCGCAGTTCTTCTCTGATTTTTTCCATTCCGATTTTGTCGAGCTTATCCAGCGTGTTGAAGACTAGAGACTGACGCTCCGCTGCAAAGCCGCAATACGTGGCAAGCGTGGATAGAAAACGGCGATCATTTATATGGATAGTAAAGCCATTGAATCCGAGCGCTTGTAGCGCTTTTGTCGTGGCTTGAATCAGTTCGATTTCAGCGAACTCGGATTTCGTTCCGATAATATCGATGTCGCATTGTGTGAATTGACGCAATCTACCTTTTTGAGGACTCTCAGCGCGAAATACCGATCCGATTTGAATGGCTTTCAGTGGCTTGGGAAGGTCGTTTTCATTGTTTGAGTAATATCGAACCAGCGGTACTGTTAAGTCAAAACGCAAACCCAGATCGCTCAAATCGTTGCGACTGATAGAGCTTTTTTCCAGCTCGCTCTCAAGCTTTTCGCCCCGCTTCAAGACTTCATATATCAGCTGGAGGTTTTCGCCGCCCTCGCCACCGCGAAGCAGATGAATGTGTTCCATCACTGGAGTTTCAATGCGCGTAAAACCGAATAGCCCGTAGTTTTGGAGGATGATTTGAGTTGCCCAGTCGCGTAAAGCAACTTGAGCAGGCAACAAATCGCGCATTCCGCGAGGTGGAGCGACAGTGATGGTTTCTGTAGTCATTGGCGTGCCTTCATTTCAATAGCTTGTCTATTTTACGCTGAAGGTCGTTTTCGCAGCCCCAATTGCACAGGGATGTAAATCTATCTCTTTGCAATCGGTAGCAAAGAGCTGTCAGAATTAGCCTTTCGGTTATACAATGGTAATATTCTTGGTATCCAGGTAACCTTTTGGTGGCTTCTATGGGTTCGACGTCTCGCCGTTTGTTCACTTATTTGTTGGCAGCTTGTATCAGTGTTGGTGTTCTTGTGCCAACTGATGCTGAAGCGAAATCAACCAAACGCAGTTCAAAGTCTAAGCATTCGCGTTTTTTAGTTCCACCACCGCCGCCGACTGCGGTATCACCTTTAGTGCTGTCTTCATATCCGTCCGGAATGGGAGGAATGCAACAGCAACTGCGCTTTATTCCCAGTAAACCTCGCGCAACCAGTGAAACCATGAGACTGACTTGTGTTATGGACGACACTGCGTTTTTCAAAGTCAACGCCGATGAGTCTGTAGCGATGAAGGAAGGCATGTCTTACCAGAATGTCAAAATTGCCCAAATCAGCCATGATTCAGTGATCGTTGTCGAAAAAGGCAAGCAGATCACAATGCATTTGCGCTAACGCCTAACGGACATTCACGCTAACGACAGCGGACATTCACGCTAACGACAACGGACATTCATCAAGTTCTGTTCGATCCCGGGAGCGCCGGCATCCTGCCGGCTTCTATGTATTAGCGACGCCATGCGTCGCACTATCCAAGTCTCGAGGATAAGTTTGAGAGAAAGTTCTATCTCAATTATTTTTTTGCTGGCAGGTATGCGCGATAGTATTCGACTTGCGGATAGCGTTTGTAGAAACGTTCATTCGCGGATTGTTGGATCAATCTGCCACCATCATTATGGTATGTCTGAAGTTCGCCGTTTTCCACTTGTCCGACGACGCCCAGGTGACGGCTCGTTGTGCCTGGTCTGCGTCCGACGATTATGTCACCTGCGCGAACTTCGCTTGGATCAATTTTGCGCAAGAGGTTGTCCGGCACCATCTTATTAAAGAGTTCGTCCATATTTACTTGGTAATACTTGCGATGAGCAGCATCTTTGTCGCTGGCTATGACACCTTCGTTTTCCATTGCTTTGCGGAAGAGTGCTGAAAATGTTGAAACGCAAGCTAGATCAGGTGTTGCTTTCGGAATTCCGCGAATGTATTTTGGTAGCTGCCAAATCGATGTTGTGTTTAATGATTCGGTTGCGGCTTTGAAGAGTGATTCGTTTGCTTCTTTGAGCTCTTCCGGATTAGGCGTTTTCTCTGCCTTATCGCTAAGCTTTCGTGGTGTCAGCTTTTGATCGCTGGATGCTGCTGCCACTTCAGTAGGAGCGGTCGTGTTGCTTTTCTCTGTCTTCTTCTCATCGACAATTTCGAGTGAAGGAGCTTGAGTTGTGCTTCTTGAAGAGTCTGTTGGGCGCGCGCTGTCCGATTTTGCTTGCCATAGACTGGCGCTAAGATCCTGCGGGGCGCGCTCGGTTGACGAGTCCCTTTCTTGGACCTGCTCAACTTTTTCTTCCGGCACATGTTTGTCCGAAGGCATGTGGTGGTCTCCAATCTCTCCCGTGGTGTCCCAATACCCTAGCAAACTAGAGGCAGATGGAATATGTAGATATACACAGTAGAAGCTTATATTTCCCACTGGGCGGACGATAACAGTCATTAACTTTGGGTGTCCACATACACGAAACCGTGTACAAAATTTCTATTGAGCCGCTAATATCAGGCCGACGCATGAGCGTCGCCCCTACAGTTTTGTCTCCTAAATGCGCACAGAATGGACGTTCGGTCTTACTTTGCGGCTATTATCGCGGATGGTTTTGACATTCCTGATTCACCAACGGCGCGGATCTGGAAATAATATGGCGATTCGATGTTCAGTGCATGCGAATCATAATGATTGGCATCGTGCACCAAAAGCGAGCTGTAGAGCTTATTAGGAGCCACACCATAGAGAATTTCATAGGCATATGCATTGGGAACCGTCTTCCACGAAATTGTCACATTTCTGCGATCCTTATCGCCTCGCACAGCAGTAAATCCTTGAGGCATTTGTGGTGCAGCTCCAGAGGCGCTGCCAAAGATCCGCAGATCGCCCAGAGCAAAGTTACCTGTCGGCATCTCAACGTTTTCGATTTTTAGGTAGCGGGTCGCCAGTGGCGCTGAAAGTTCGATGTAATCGTGCGGGATATCTTCGGTATTGGTGCTTTTATCCACAAGCAAATTCCAATGCTCACCATCAAGGGAGTCATAGATCTTGTAGCGATGGTGGATATTAGTCGCTTTTCCATAAAGCGTTGCTTCATCGTCTGCATAGTTGACTTGGATAGCGCAAACGTTCTTTCGGGCTCCTAAATCAACCGAAAGCCATTGACCCGGCTTCCCATCTTTTGCCGCCCAATATGTTTTTATGTCTTCGTCAAATGCCAATGATGGATCGTTTTTCTCTTTCGATGAAGATGCCGTGGCGGCTTTCTTGTATGAAAGCAACATCCAATTTGAGAATTGCGAATGCGGATCTTTGGTTGCATTTGGCAGTTTGTGCGGATAGTCTCCAAATGAGGTGTCACAGAAAAGAACACCATCTTTGTCCACGCCGGAGGGATAGAGTCCGAGACGTCGCTCAAACTTGTGCTTTACTGCGATAACATTGGTTGCGATATGCCAAACGTTGTCGTACTTGTCGACGAAGGTGCTGCCGTGTCCAGCGCCTCTGGCAAAACCAGTTGGCTTGAATGCGAATGGATTGTGGGCTTGGTACTTGAAAGGCCCTAGCGGTTTGTCTGCTACGTAAACACCGTCGCCGTACACGTTCCATTCTGAGCCGGGTGCACCATATTGCAAGTAATATTTCCCCTTGAACTTGTTCATCCAGGCACCTTCAATGAACGGATCCATGGTGCCATTCTGATTGTCTTCGCCGAACTGTTCCCAGCCATGCAAATTCGGTTGCAACTTCATCAAGTCGAGCACTTTACCGACAGGTTTGTAGCCATTTTTCGGATCGATTTGAGCGCCATAAAGCGGATACAAATTACTGGAGCCCCAATACACATAGAGCTTGCCGTCGCTATCCTCGAACAATGAAGGATCCCATGTAGTCAGTGGAAATGCGTCTGTTGCCTCGCTCCAGACTCCCTTTTGTGGCTCTGTGCTTTGATACAGCGGCATCTTCACACCTTCAGAAAAGCAAGGCAAAAACAAAATGCCGCTGCTGCTCGGCCATGCTGCCGGAGCGCAAACTTGATCGTTGTTGGCATTGACCTTGAACAAATGCGAGACGAAATTCCATTTGCCCAGATCGTCTGACCACCAATATCCATACTGATTTGTCGAGAAAAGATAGTACTTGCCTTTGTACATTATGCAGACAGGATCGGCTGTTGAGCGGTGGCAGTTGTTTTCCGAATAGTCCATCTTCGGAGTGAACGCGTAATCCAAATTCAGTGGATTGCAGTAGGTCTTCGGTTGTTCAAGTGCTTTTGGGCGAGCTTGCTTCGACGTGTTTGCGTAGCTAACTGTTTGAGCAAGAATGAAGAGTAAACCTAGAGTTAGGCAGATGAATCGGCCGTGATTAGAAGCCATTTGACAAATCCTTTTTGATTAAACGCTCCGTAATTTCGATGATGCGTCCGCGCTTAGGCGCTTGCTTAATAGCGTAAATCGGGAAGCCTCCATCCTATCAAACTGTGTGCTTGTGCAGACAGCATGTGGAGAATTGTGCAGTCAACTACGTTGGCTTGCTCATTGTTGCCTAAATGGAACCCCGCTAAATTAGGGTCAGGCGCTGAAGATATCCTTGGACGCTCCGTCCGTGGTTCAGATAGTTGGTGGTTGGAACTAGCTTGTCGGGAGGAATGCATGAAACAATTGCACTGTCCAGCTGAAATTTTGCGAGAACTTCAATATCCATCACCAGCAGTATTCTCAGGCGCATTCAATTCAATCTTAGGCAATCTTAAGAGCGTCAACATAGAGGATGGCGTGGAACGTTTGCGCCGTCGCGAGCCGGTTCCCATTTACAAAATGGACCTACTTGAAACTGACCATCTTTCTTGGGATCAGCCGCTAACTTATCCTTCTCAAATAAATAGAGGGGTTGCTTCCGAAGATGCACGCAAGCTTGTCGATCTAATACTTCTGAGATGCAATTTTGGAACTTTCAGTGAACGAAACGCTTTTGTCAGGCACATGCGCAGGCAAATTGAAGGCGGAATTTTGCATCTGAATGAACTAGTGGCGCGAGTAAACGATGAATTCATGAGACGCCGATCTGATTTGCGTTTGTCGCTGCGAAGCAGGAAAGTTCAATCCAAGAGTAATGCCGTATGTGCTGCGGGCGTTTTGTATCGAGAAGTTGAATTCTCATTGACAGACAAAAATAGCTCTCCGGTAGATTTCATTCAGGTAAGCGGACCCTCTGTCGGTTGAACATTCTTACGGTCTTACCAATACGCGGATTCGGTGGTTTGCGAGCCGTTAATTTATTTGGCCAATTCTGATTATTTGCTTAAGCTTAGCTGCTGCAGATTCTCGCGGCTGGCGGTATTTTGAAATCTTGTTATCATCAAAATAGGCTGTCATTGTGCAGCATGCAAAAATGACCTGGGTTCAGGTCTTTCAACATTTAGCGGGGGAAGGTACCGCAAGAGAAGACTATGATAGAAATGCAAGTTGTTGGCTTATTTCTGGATGCTTCGAGTGGAGCGCCAATTGTTGTTCTCAATGATAGTGAACATAAGATTGCGTTGCCAATTTGGATCGGCATGTCCGAAGCACGTGCGATCGGCTTGGCTGTAAACAATACTGTTTCCATTCGTCCACTGACGCATGATCTTTATTTAGACACGATCAAGAAGCTTGGCTACTGCATTAAAGAGGTTCAGATCAATGGCATAGTTTCAGATGCTTATCGTGCTACGTTGATTTTAGTTGCTGATGGACAAGAATATCGATCCATTGAGATTGACGCGCGTCCGTCCGATGCGATTGCTTTGTCAACAGCGACGGGTGCGAAGCTCTTTGTTTCGGAGGAAATTCTCCAACAGATGGGCATCCAGCAATCAAATATCAAGATCAAAGAAAGAACCGAAAGTAGTAAGGCCGATTTGGAGCGACTTCTGGAACTTTCTGATTCCAAGGAAAGCGAGGAGCAGTTTAAGACTTTCTTGAAGGATCTCAAGGCCTCTGATTTCAAACTTCCAGGTGACACGTCGTCCGGTGAAACAGATTTGAATGCCTAAGAGAAAGTGGTATTCTTTTACCTCGCTGAGAATTTACTGTCCAGAAGTCATGGCTGGTAGTTCATAGCTAGCTGTAAACATAGGCGGACAGAATGTCCGCTCTCCATACTTTGCTGCAAACCACGAGAGGAGAGCTGATGGAATACAGGCAATTGGGAGCCTCGGGTCTGAAGGTTCCGTTGTTGAGCTTCGGAACGGGCACCTTCGGTGGTGTCACTGAGTTATTCAAGGCTTGGGGAAATACTGACGTCCAAGAAGCTAGCAGGCTAGTCGATGTATGTTTGGATGCTGGAGTCAATCTTTTCGACACTGCCAACATCTATTCGCGTGGGGCTTCTGAAGAGATCTTGGGGCAAGCGCTTAAGGGCAAGAGAGACAAGGTTCTCATTTCCACTAAGGCTACGTTCCGAATGGGGGACGGACCAAATGATTTGGGTTCGTCAAGGCACCATTTGATCAAATCCTGTGAGGACAGTCTTCGCAGGCTTGGCACCGAGTACATCGACATTTATCATTTGCACGGCTTTGACGCGCTTACACCAGTTGAGGAGGTTCTGAGTACGCTTGACGGATTGGTCAAGAGTGGCAAAGTTCGATACATCGCGTGTTCAAACTTTTCTGGCTGGCATTTGATGAAATCGCTCGCCGTATCCTCTGAATATGGCTGGGCTCGTTATGTTGCGCATCAAGCATACTATTCACTTATCGGCAGAGAGTTCGAATGGGAGCTAATGCCGTTAGGATTAGATCAGAAAGTTGGCACTCTCGTTTGGAGTCCATTAGGATGGGGACGACTTACTGGGAAAATTCGTCGTGGACAAGAGCTGCCGGAGAAGAGCAGGCTGCATAAAACCGCTGAGTTTGGACCGCCCGTAGATGATGAGTATCTCTTCAAAGTAGTAGATGCGTTAGATGTAATTGCAACGGAAACAGGACGATCAATTCCTCAAATCGCATTGAATTGGCTAATGCACCGCCCCACGGTCGCTAGCATCATCATCGGTGCTCGCAATGAAGAGCAGTTGAAACAAAATCTTGCAGCAGCAGAATGGCGCTTATCTAAGGACCAAGTCGCGCTGCTCGATCAAGCCAGCGAGCAAACCAAAATCTACCCCTACTGGCACCAAAGCCAATTCGCCGAACGCAACCCATTCCCAACGTAACTGCAGGCAGGGCTGAGTATGGAGCGCGGACGTCCCGATACTGCTGGCGATCTTATGTTCGCTTTGTATGGAGCGCGGACGTCCCGTCCGCCCATAGCCTTATAGATACGGTTGTTCGATCGAATTCTGGGATCACTGCACATTTTAGATCCGTTGTTAGAAGCGGACAGGATGTCCGCTGCCCATACTTATGGGCGGACGGGACGTCCGCGCTCCATACTTAGCTGCGACGCGCTTCTTCAGTGAATCTTCGAAGCTAGTTTCTAGCTGCGTAATCGCTCTCAGATCGAAGCCGGCAAGATGCCGGCGCTCCCGGGATCGAACCGAACTCCCAAAAGAGCGAATCGCCCTCGTAGGTTGAAGTCTGCAAGATGCCGGCGCTCCCGGATCGAACCGAACTCCCAAAAGAGCGAATCGCTCTCGTAGGTTGAATCTGGCAAGATGCCGACGCTGCCGGGAGCGAAACATATAGCTTAGTCGTTAACTGAGAGCACCAGATTCGGTGTCGGAATGTGGTGGTCAGCTCGGATTGGAACGATTGCTGTTCCAACTGTGAAGAATTCAATTACGTGCGAACTCCAGCCGTAGTTGCCTTCGTAAATATCGACACCAACGATTCCCTCAGCCTTCAGCGCTTCCGCCTCAGTTTGCATTCTCTCCATCGCAAGTTCTCGTGCGTCATAAAGTGCTTGCGTGAAGTTGGTCATTTCAACGTTTTGCCCAACTGACTTGAACCACTGCCCAAATGTCTGGTGCGCTACGTGGTAAACGCAATTACCCATGACCATACCAACCGGACGGTATCCTGAACGCAGCAATGTCCAGAAATCTTGTCCGGACAAATCACTTGTAAACGGCATTCCGTTCTCGCATCTGTATGAGTGGTCGCCCGATTTATGACGGACTGCCGTTCCGATTGCTACGAATTCTGCAAGGTCAGAGTTCCAGCTCATGTGCTTAACTTTGAGTCTGACTCCGACAACACCGTCGGCGTTCAACTCTTGTGCTTCCTCTTCCATACGGGTCATCGCAAGTTCGCGCGCATGATAAAGAGCCTGGGTCAATACGCCCATTTCCTCGTTTTTTGTCCAGCGAGCTTGTTGAAATCCGATGTGATAAATCGACGTTCCGACGACTAGCCCGACGGGATCAAAACCTGCTTCTTTTACCAGCAAAAATTCATTTACGGAAAGATCGCTCGTAAACAGAGGACGGTGTCCACCCTTGCCTTGCATCCATTCAAGGCGCTCCTTTGCGTGCCCCGGCAAATCTTCGCCGCTCATATTTTTCTTGGGTAGCCGTGGTGGTTGTGGTGGCATTTCTTTTCTCTCCTTGGTCAGTAAATCAAATCGCGACGGTGCGGTTTGATTCGTCACTCCCCGCCATAAAACTTGTCGTAGTACTCCCAGTCCGTGTCGTCGGTTGAACCCAACCGGCCATACGTCTTGCTTGATAGATTCAGGCACAGCAGCGGTGATGGATGCTTTTGTTCCATCTCTGGATGGGCTGAAACTGCTGTTCCTAAGATCACATAGTTCAACAGTATGTCGTAATAACTCGTATCGTTGATTTCGTATTCAATCGTCTCTTCACCAGGATCGATGATTACTCCAACAGCGCCATCTGCCTTATGCAAAGCAAGGTCTTCTTTCAAGCGCAGATCGGCAAGTTTCGCAGCTTGTCTGTATCCATCAGTGAAGGTAGGAAGCTCTTGGTTCGGCGAGAACCAGCCGTAAATTGCTCGGCGTGTATTCCAATCCATATGCAGGTAATAAGCACACGCACCCATGACGATGCCCTCTGGTCTGTAGCCAGCCCGGTATAACTGCCAGAATTCTTGTCCATTAAGTGTACTTGTGAATGCCGGAGTTCCCGGCTTCCAATCCGGCAATCTAACAGCGGTACCAAATGCGGTGAATTCGGTAAGATTGTCTGCCCACGAGTGGCGCTTCATGTTAATTCGAACACCAATGACGCCGCTTGCCCCCAGAAGCTCAGCTTCCTGGCGCATTCGCTCGACCGCTGCCATCCGAGCGTTAGTGAGCGCTTTGCTGACTTCAGCCACCTCACCTGTAGAGTTGCGATACCGGTTGAAAAATCCCCAGAAGCCTACTTTATAAAACGCTGTACCCATGACCTGACCGACAGTTTGAATGCCTGCTTCTTTGACGAGCAGATATTCTCTGCATGTCAGGTCTGACGAAAAGAAGTTCTTTCCTCGTGCGTTCTCGCGTAAAATTCGTTCTTTCGCAATCGGCGGAATTTCGCCGCGATTGAGAGCATCAACAGCTTCTTGCTGGCGGAGCTTTTGTTGTTTATCTTCTTCAGATTCTTTGCGAAAAAGCCACATGTTATTACCCTGAAATGAACTTGCGCAGAGCATCCTGCATTTGAGTATTCTTTTTGGACATTGAGGAGACTTCCTCGATAATCTTTTTGATGCAGACTTCAAGGTCGATTTCGTTGGATTTGAGTGCAATGCCGCGGACTATCTTCAAAGCACGTGCCTCATAATTTGAGCTCGATTTGGATTTGGTGATCTGGTAGTGCGTCTCATCGAATTTGATGAGCATGTCCTCGATCGGTTTTTCCTTGGAGAGGAACCAACCACCGCGAGTTATGGTGACACGATCTGGCATGCTGGTTTGCAGCATAGTTGCCAATGATTCCACGAGGGTCTTGGATTCTCGTTGATTGATTTGCAGACTCGCCGCCAGTGTTTGGAACATGAGCGGGTCGTCCAAATCCAAATCGTCTTCCATCTGATTCCTTATTTAAGGATAGGCAAAAGTGTAGAAACCTGAGGATCGCTCATGCTATCACGTTTGGCGCAAGTTTTAGTTATAAGTAGCTGTTGACAATGCTGAATTATTAGAGCTTCTTCTGCAATTAAGCTCAGCAGAGACAAGGACAATTCTCGGACCACAGTGACCATTATGTAGGTTGTTGATGACTCCGGCACAAACTGAATCTAGATCGAGAAAACGCCGTTGGCGAAGATATCAGTTTCACGTTTTAGTCTCAGTTCACCCAGGCAGCCATCAAATCCTGTGCCTGGTCGCCAGTAGATAGTTTCCTTTGTGACGCATCGAGAAGGGAGTCTTTGTTGGAAATGCTGATAGACCAGAAGTGAGATCCGCAAGTCTTCAAAACACCAGTTTATAGCGCAAGCCATAACCGCCAAATAGTTTGTCTTCGTAACGTTCCTCGAATTGAAAGCCGAAATGTTGCATAAGGCGCGATGAAGCCGTATTGGTTTCGTTGCATGTAGCTACAAGAAATGTAAGTCCTCTCTCCATTGATCTGGTTCTTATCTCATCCATGCAAACCGCGATGGATCTGATACCGTATCCCTTGTTCAAGAGACCAGGACGGATCGCCATTCCGATATGCCAGGCGTAAACTTTGATTAGCTCATCGTTTCCTGCATAGCGCATGGCTATGGTGCCTAGAAATTCATCCGTTCCATTGCGCGTAATCCATAACAGTTCATGCTCAGTAATACTGTAGTGTTGCTCGTTGCGTGTGATCGTAAATGGTGCAGGGTCATTCAAGAGAGTAATATAGCCATTCGGGTCAGCTACGATTTTTTCTTTCGCCCAGTCTCCATGACCGAGTTGCATTGCGATAAATTTGCCCTCGTCCAATGCTGATAAAAACGATGGCAGAATCTTAGCTGATGGTTTGACGAGACTGTAAGTCATTAGCTTATCATCACCACTAAGGATTTTTCTGAGCTGATTGAGCAGCCATTATAGCAATATGTTTTGAGGTTGAGAGTAAGCAGGCATGATGTGGTGAATTATCAGCGCTTGGATCTTGTACGAAGTTAATGCGATTTTGCAACTTTTTTTCTCCATATTCTCTCCATAGTTTTTCCATCATGTCGTATTTGCAATCTCGATTATGGAGGAAAAATCCCTGCTCAATCATTCGAATGCTTGAAAGCCTTGTCTGGTAACTGTTTTAAGGGAATGAGAGAGGCTCGCAAGTCCCTCAGATTTCAGCGGTAATTTCAAATCACGACCTAAACGGAGGGCTTGAAAATGAACGCCGAAAAGAATGATAAGAAGGTTCACCGACGACTTCCCAAAATGAAAGTTCTCAATAACAGTCAGTTAACTAAAAAGACAATTGGTGCTGCCGGCGGGATGGGAAATACGGTGGGTGAAACAGAGTTCAAAACCTATCCAACTGCTTATTATCAACCTGCCAACTAGGATCGGAAATCGTTTTTACTGAATCAACTTATGGAGAATACGACGATGAACACTACAGACAGAGAAACCAAAAAAATCCACAAAGCCCTTCCAAAGGTCAAAGTTCTAAAGAATAGCCAGAGCTTCAATAGGGTGGGCGCTGGTGCCACCAATGGTGCCATCAACACCGTATATCAACCCTCTTACAATCCGCAGCAAATAGGTTCTAACTAATCAGCGATGTTGCTTGAACTGATCGCCAGCCTGGAGGACACAAACATGAGCGCTAATAATAACAACAACAACAAAACAGAAATCAAAAGAGTTCGAAAAACGCTTCCCAAAGTCATTACGCTTAAGAACAGCCAGAATTTGAGACACGCTGGAGGTATAAGCGTTTCGGAGATTCCCGCTGATAATATCAATGAAACACATCTAAGTATGGGCGCTTTGGTGTGTTAGGCAAGTTGCTCTTAGCCGCAGAATAGTGAAATAGTCGTGCCAATTTGGCAAGGAAGGTAGCAATCGAAGCGAATAGAGACCCTGATAGGTCTTTATTCGCTTCAATTGTGCAGAAGAATGGAAGGTGGCTTCACGGAGTTAATCAACAAGCCTTTATTGGCAATGAGCATCTGGGAGGAGCACCGGATATTAGGCTAAGGTCGTCCTTTTCCCAGCTTAGTTGTAGACTCCTTTCTGGTTTGATATCAGGTACGATTAGATTGTGGATTAAGGATCCCCTGAAGTACTGGTATGACCCCATCTTTGGTGAATAGCAGTTCCGTGTGTCTGGACTCTACAAAAGGCTTGAGAGGCCGAAAACACTAAGAGGTAGTTTTACGATAAAACACGAACTGCTTCGTGAAGCTATGGGCGGACTGGATGTTCTCGCTCTTTCTGCGCTTGGTTGGTGTCAAGTCTTGAGGGCTGGCTTTTTCTTCTAGTTAGCAGTTCGGTGGCTTGATCGAACCAGATGTACAAATTTGGCAAAAGGATCAGCGTCAGTGCGCTGGAGCTGATCAAGCCTCCGATGACTACGGTCGCAAGGGGGCGTTGTATTTCAGAGCCAGATAGATTTGAGAAGGCCATCGGTACAAAACCGAGGCTAGCTACCAGTGCTGTCATAAGAACAGGGCGTAGTCTTGCAGATGCGCCCTCAATAGCTGCATCCTGCGCGTTGCGATTTTTTCGAACCGAGTTTATATGGCTGACCATCACGACTCCGTTCAAAAGCGCAATGCCGCAAAGTGCAATTAGTCCTATTCCCGCAGAAATTGAGAATGGCATTTTTTGCAGCGCTAGCGCGAAGATGCCGCCGACTAATGCGAACGGAATTCCAGTAAAAATGAGCAGCGCTTGGGATGTTGATCCAAAGCTGAGGTAGAGGAGCACAAAAATCAGAACGAGGGCGACTGGCACCACAATCATCAGCGCATGGATCGCTGAATTCATGCTTTCGAATTGACCGCCCCAACTGATGG
Organism: Candidatus Obscuribacterales bacterium; assembly: GCA_019747875.1. Taxonomy (GTDB): domain Bacteria; phylum Cyanobacteriota; class Vampirovibrionia; order Obscuribacterales; family Obscuribacteraceae; genus JAIEPM01. Next base: position 17,867 of record JAIEQI010000141.1, on the reverse strand, counting down.
TATATCCTGCCGGTAGTTTGATTTCTGTGTCTACCTTTTGTTGAGCCGCCGCTACAAAACTCCCGATGTCTCGACCACGCACATTGAGTTCTACAACAATTCGTCGGCGTCCATCTTCGTGAGAAATTTGCGCTGGTCCGTTTTCCACTTTCACTGATGCTACGCTTCCGAGTGGAACGCGCATGTTTCGCTCATTGGATACGAGCAAATTCTTGATGTTGTCCTCGCTAACTTTCCCTTCGTCATCCAGTTTGACAATCATGTCGAAACGTTTTTCGCCTTGATAGATTTGTCCGGCTGCTTTACCAGCGATAATTGTTTGAACGAGATCATTCACATCATCCACGTTCATTCCGAAACGTGCGATAGCGCCGCGATCGGCTTTGACTAACAACTGCGGCAACCCTGCCGTCTGTTCAACCTTAGCATCCGCTGCTCCCGGAATGTCCTGAACGATACCTTTGATTTGTTCTGCCAACTGGTTGAGCGTTGTTGGATCCTCGCCAAATATTTTGATTGCGAGATCCGATTTGACACCTGCTATCAGTTCTGCAGTTCTAAGTTCTATAGGCTGCGAGAAGCTAAATGCTGCCTGAGGCACATCGTTCTGTAATTTGTGCGAAATCTTTTCTACGAGAGCTTCTCGTGTTAGACCATGCGGCCACGTGGAACTTGCTTTCAAACTGACAAGAATATCTGCTGTATCTACACCCATGGGATCTGTGGCGACTTCCGCTCTACCAATTTTTGAAACCACGCGGTCCACTTCCGGAAAGGACTTTATCAGCTTCTCTGCCGCTGTAGTTGATGCAATCGACTGGCTTAGTGAAACGCTCGGCAATTGCTGCATTTGAATAGCAAGCGCACCTTCGTCCAACTTCGGAATAAACTCCGATCCGAGCAGTGGAAAAGTCAGAATGCTGAGAATTACAAGCGTGATTGCAAATGAAAATGTTTGAGCACGGTTGATGCTAACAATGTTCAGAATTCGTTTGTAAATGGTGGTGGCATTTTTGAAAAACGAATTTTCGTTTTCATTAACCGAGCCAGGCAGAATGATGCTCAGCATCGCAGGAACGTATGTCAAGGAAAGAATGAGGGAGCCGGTAAGTGCAAAGATGATGGTCAAACACATCGGCTTGAAAAGCTTGCCCTCGATACCACCGAGTGCCAGCAATGGTAGATAGACTATCGCGATGATCGCTATTGCAAACGTCACTGGTTTGCCGACCTCGATACAGGCGTTTGCGATTGTCGTTTGTTGCTCTGTCCCTTCGCCACCCCCTCCGGATTCTTCGCTATTGCGCTTCACTTGCGAAAGTCTTCGAACCGCGTTCTCGACCATAACAACAGCGCCGTCCACAATCAATCCGAAATCCAGTGCACCTAAGCTCACTAAATTTCCCGAAATATTGAATGCATTCATACAAAGCGCGGCGAGGAACATCGACAATGGGATGACGCTAGCCACAAGTACTGCAGCTCGCCAGTTTCCGAGCAAGACTAGTAAGACCAGAATGACCAGCGCGGCACCCTCGAACAAATTTGATTGTACGGTCTTGATTGTCCGATCTATCAGTTCAGATCGATCGTAGAAAGGCACCAATTGGGTTCCGTTCGGCAACATGCGATTGACCGTTTCGATCCGCTTTTTCACGTTGTCGATTACCGCGCGTGAGTTTTGCCCTTTCAACATCATTACTATTCCGGCGACAGTTTCACCTTTTCCATCTGTGAGAACTGCACCCTGCCGCAACTCTGATGCCCGAACAACCGATGCGATGTCTTTAACAAAAATCGGGGTACCATCTTTGCCTGTTTTTACAACGATCTTTTCGATCTGTTCGGCGTTTTCCGCCAGTCCGATTCCGCGAAGAACATACTGTTCTCCCAAGTGCTCGATGTATCCACCGCCAACATTTTCATTGTTTGCACTGACTGCTTTTAGTACGTCATGCAGGGTAAGGTGATAAGAAAGCAACTTATCGCTATCTACTTTCACCTGGAATTGTTGTTTGAGCCCGCCGTAGCTATTCACCTCAGCAACACCTTGCACTGGCACCAGCTGTTTTCTGATATCCCAATCTTGTAACGTACGCAATGCGAGCTGATCAGTTTTTCCATCGGTTGATTTGATTTCGTATTGAAATATTTCACCCAGCCCTGTTGTGATCGGACCAATTTGCGGCGTTCCAATGGATGGGGGAATTTGCTCACGTATTTGAGCCAGGCGTTCGAGAACCAGCTGCCGATCGAAGTAAGTATCAGTCGAATCATCAAACACGACAGTGACCACCGACAGACCGAATTTGCTTATGGAGCGAACTTGTTTTACCCCAGGCAGTCCACTTAGAGCAATCTCCACAGGTGTACTTACTTGTCTTTCGATATCCAGTGGTGAAAGTGCCGGAGCCGATGTCAGCACCTGCACCTGCACATTTGTAATGTCCGGTACGGCATCTATTGGAAGATTTACCAAGCCGAGGGTTCCAAGAACGGCAAGGCAAATTGTGAGGAAAATAACTAAGAATCTGTTTCGGAAGGAAAAGCGAATGATGGCGTCAATCATTACTCATCTCCTCCGAACTTTTCTTTTTGAACAGTTGATTTCAGAACAAACGAACCATCGGCAACTATCTCTTGTCCAGCTGCGAGTCCCTTATAGATCGGAATCATGTTGCTGCAAGTTGGTCCCACATGCACTGTCCGTATGCGAAATTTCCCCGAGCCGGTTTTTATGAAAACCGTCTTTCTCCCGTCGAGATCTTGAACAGCCGACTCTGGAACATAGACCACTGCTTTGGGATCGACATCTTGAGTTTTAAATTCGACATCAACGAAAGACCCGATAGGCAGCGATGTGCTGTAATTCTTGATTTTGATACGGACGCGAGCGGTTCGCGTATCCTCATTAATACGAGGATCGATGTAATTCACTTCTCCTGTGAACGTCCTTCCATCCAAGGATACTGTGACAGGCATTCCTTTGTGGACATCACTTACTTGCTTTTCGGGGACGTTTGCAATTGCCCAAACAGCACTGGTATCAGCAAGTGTCAAGAGCGGCTTGCCTACGTCTACTCCGGAACCTGGATTAACAGATCGTTCCAGAACCAACCCCGAAATGGGCGCACGTAATTCAATTCTCGAAATGTCATGATTTTGCTCCTCGAGCTTCGACTCGACATTTGCATCGAGCGATTTCAATCCATCTCTCAAGTGGTCAACTTCGGTCGATTGCGTATTTAGTTCTGACTGAGCTTTGGCAATTTCGCTATTCAATGATATGTTCTTTTGAAATTCGTACTCTGCTTGTGCCTGCCGCCATGTTGATTCTGCGGCGATCAGATCCTTACCAGGCACAAGACCTTCTGCAACTAGCAATCGGTTTCGTTTCAACGTGGCCTCAGCCTCGTCCAGGGCTGCTTTGGCCTTCAATATATTGACCTGATTTGCAGCTTCCTTAACCCGGTAGAGTTCGCTCTTTGCGAGTTCCACGCGGCTGTTTGCTTCATGCAACTTACCATGCAGCTCAGCCACTTGTGGGCTCTCAATTACGACGAGAAGATCGCCCTTCTTTATCTGTTGCCCGGTTGAAACAAAAACATCTTTGACCCGACCTGTGACGAGCGGCGTTATTTGCTGAATGTGTTTGTGGTTCGCTTCAATGCTTCCTGGCACGACAAAGATTCTGCTTGGAATTTGCCGGTCAACTTTGATCATCCTAATAGGATTTAGCGAACTCGCTGCCGCTGTCAATTGAACTGACGTATTGTCGCTTTGTGTCGTTTGAAAATCAGGCTTATTGTTTCGCCTTGCTTCAAGTGCTGCCCATGACTGAAAAGTAATGAGCACTGCGCTTAGTATCAAAGCAAATGCGATTATCCAGCTAAGTGCTGGTGAGAACTTCCTCTCTTTTGCCTGGGGCGTTTTGATTGAGACAGTGTGATGTTCTTTGCATTCTAGTAGCATATCGTTCCTGTTTGTTTTGAAAATGATTATCGTTCGAATTAGGCTTTCTGAGCGCCATAAGAGCATACTAGAAATTTGTGGTGAGGAAAATGTGAACGCGTCATTCTCCACTGATTCCTCACTGTCAGTAGATAAATTGAAATCTAGAATACTTCTTTAGGAGAACGCCATCTATGTTGAGTCGCTCAGTTTCCGGTCACCATCAGTGTTTCGTGGGAGAACACAGCAAGTGTGATGTGAGTAATTCTGATATGAAAACCAAAACCAAATTCATTGATGACGTGCTTGAATCAATGAATTCTGATGGTTCTCAGGAGAATATTTGTAAACATCGGTTGCTTGAACTGGCAGAGAGCACCAAGGAAAAGGCGGATGGTACTGGGTCTGCGATGACTTCAAACAGACGTTGCGCTGGCCATCACGATGCTGAAACTCCATCATTTAAGATGGAGCATTTTCTCAGTGCACTGACGAAAAGAATTCATCATCACTTCCTTCTTATATTGATTGGAGCTTACGTTCTTTCTGTTTTCATTCCAGGACCGGGATTGCTTATTCGCGAGATTTCCTTCGGGAAATTGGCGTTGCCTGCGGGAGGGGCGATCAATGTTTCCTTGTCGTTGCTCTTGCTAGGCAGCTTGTTGTTCAACGCGGGGTTGGGATTGAAGCTTGAAGAGATCAGATATCTGGCGCAAAAACGAATGCTTACTTTTTGCGCTTTTGCTGCAAATACTATAGTTCCCTTCGTATTTGTTTGCTTGATCGCTGCGACATTGGGTCAGTGGCATAATCCTGACGAGGTGCAGAATGTACTTGTTGGACTGGCGCTCATTGTTTCGATGCCTATTGCGGGATCGTCCACGGCCTGGGCTCAGAACGCGAATGGTAATCTTGCATTGAGCTTGGGCCTTGTGCTGTTGTCTACGATTTTGAGTCCGCTGCTTACGCCGATTGTCTTAAATGGATTTAGCAGTGTGGCGAACGCTCATTATGCAAACGACCTGCGCAGTATCGCAACGCAGGGGAGTGATGCGTTTATGCTGCTAACGGTGTTAGTCCCATCGTGTGCAGGTATTCTGCTTGGAATAATTCTTGGCGCTGAACGTAAAGCTAAGCTCGCTGCAAATTTGAAGCTGGCAAATTATGCGGTGCTCCTAACGTTGAATTATTCGAATGCGGCGACATCATTGCCGAAAGCTATCTTGCAACCGGATTGGGATTTGCTCGCGTTGGTTTCGGTGACGACAGCCGTTTTGTGTGGGATCTGTTTTACGATCGGTGGATTGATCGGGAAGATCTTCAAAGCGAATAAATCTGATACTGCTTCGCTCATGTTTGGATTAGGTATGAACAACAATGGCACGGGGTTGGTGCTCGCTGCTTCCATGCTTGCGGAGCACTCGCAGATAATGTTGCCACTGATATTTTTTACGCTCTTTCAGCAGATCATTGCGGCGTTTGTTGATCGCAAGTTTTTTGAGTAGATCACAATGATCGCGGACAGGATGTCCGCTAGCCATACTCATGGGCGGACGGGACGTCCGCGCTCCATACTACGAATCTTCGAAGCTAGCCGCTGGTACTCGATTCTAGCTAAGCGCAACAATTAGCGCAAGTTCGCATTTTAGATTAAACGCAAAAAGACCTATCCAGTTCACGGTCCAATGCAAATACCCGAAACAAATCCAAACACCGAACAAGTCCGAACAAAATCGAAGTTAAGTGCGGTGGATCGAAGTTTAGAATTCGGCGACTAGACCGAATGATGCGATCAGGAGGATGCAGGCGAAGTAGAAGATGAAGAACCAGGTCCATCGACCTATCATCTGCATTTCGCTTGGTCCTGTTGGTTTTTTGTCCGCTGCCATAATTCCTTCCCTCTTGGGATAATTCTCTGAGTGATTGCTACTTAGTTTCTTGAGCTGGCAAGTTGCTAACTACATCCTTGAATTCCTTGACCTCAGAAAGAAGTCTTTGTGGTTGCACTCTGGAGAGCCACAATCCGATGACTCGTCTGCGGTCAGTTGCTTTCTTCAGACCTGGCGGTCTTTCACCAAGCAAACGTTCGCGGAGCATCTTGTTGCCTTCGCGGTAATAGCAGTCGCCAATTTGGCAGCCTGTCACTACGACGCCGTCAGCACCATTTTTCAGCGCCGCTTCAATCATAAGAGGTTGAATCATCCCTGAGCAGGGAAATCTCACGACATAGCATCCGGGAACGTCCTTGAATTGGCTGGTCGTGTTATCAACCAGACCTCCCAGGTCGCAGGAGCGCTCACATATGAGTGTCATTATCTTAGTCATTTTTGACTTCCTTAGTTTTTCTCAGTCCGACTCTCTAAAAGTGATGGTTATGATGACGGTGTTGAAGGAGATGAGGCAAGAAGATTCTTCATCTTCTCGATTACGACGTTATCCGGAAGTTCCGGAATGTCGATCGCATCAAATGCACAAGCACCGACGCAGAGTCCGCATGTGCTGCAGCGATGAGACAAGACTACAGCCCTCAACTTAAAGCGCGACCCTGCCGGAGCCGGGACCATTTCGATTGCTTCGTATGGGCAATCCTTATCGCAAAGTGAGCAGCCTGTGCACTTGTCGTTCACTTCAGCTGGATGAACCGGCTCGATCTTGTCTTGAGCTCCAGCCTGTACCAGGAAAGGCATCGGCAGCACTGAGAAGAAGACAATCAAGCCAATTAAGGTGATCCAGAATGCCATTGGCGGCATGCTTGTGAGCATGGCGTAAGGCCACAAGAAGAAGATGTCCATTTCGAATCCGGAAGGAACCGAATTGATAACGGCTGGTTTTTCCATGTGCACTGGATAAGCAAACACAACGATCATCAAGATTGCCATCAGTGCGTAGTTGACCACCGGCGGCGGTGTCAGCACTGGTCTTGCCATTCTGATGTAGTGAACCCACAAGCCAAACAAGAGGAAGAATGAAAGACCGATGTGGATAAAGAGGAAGTTTGACAGTGTGAGGTTTGTGATCGCCTCACCATTCAAGAACCATGCTTTTAAGCCAGGTCCGATTCCCGGAATTGCATCGAATGCGGCAACTGTCATACGTGTGAGAACAAGTGAGCGCTCGTCCCAAACAAGGTAATAACCAGTTTGTCCGATGAAGAGAACAAAGAGAAGGAGAACGATGCCGCTGAACCATTGGAGCCAGCGGTACTGTCTATATCTGTCGGTAAACCACACGCGCAATGCGTGAAGAATGATGGTGAGCACCATTGCGTCACCGGCGTATCTGTGGATACCGCGAACTACTGAACCGAAAGGAATTGTATTTGTGATGTAATCGACTGATGTGAAGGCGTTGATACGCTCCTTACAAAGGTACGCATTGTCAATTGTCGGAATGTAATAAGCAAACAACAGCAGCCCTGAAAGGAAGAGAACCCAGAGGAAGAACTGCGGTATGGCGCCGTGGTAATAGAAAGGGTTGTACTTACTTGTTAGCAGCACGTTGGTGAAATGCTCGATCCAGAGCATCATTTTCGTTAATGGATCGGTATAGACTCGTGGCTGTTGCGACATCTGACGACTACCTTCTCTGACTGTACCTTTTGGGCTTCCTGGCTTTACTGTGTGGACCGTGGTTACTTATCGGACGGGGTGGGCGACTTTTCGATCGCCCGCTAACTCATTTTTTTGCTGGCAGGATCGTTTTCTCTTCGGCTCCGTAGCGACCAATCGCTTGAATAGCAACTGCGCCGAAGAACATCGCTAGACCCAGAAAGAGCGAGTAAGCGGTGTAGAAGTAATTTCTGTCAGCGTGCATGAGTTCGATTACTTTTTTGACGTTCTCACGTCCGCCGAGCCTGTTTTCCGTTTCCTGGATTACTTGCTTTCCGTAAACATCGCCGTTCTCTTTGATGATTCTTGCTTCCCAATCAGCGACGATGGTTTCACTGCTCTTGCCTGCTGTTGAAGCGCTTTCTTCGACACCGGGCTTCGGCAAGAGGTCAATCATTTGCAGACCGAGCTTTGCAAATCCATCCATGGCTGCCGGAATGCGAACTGGTGATTCACCTGATTCGCGTGGCGCTGGATTTATTTGCGCAGGAACAAGTTCGGCAGCCGGCATAAACACGGTCGTTGCTAGAACGCCGATAACACCGAGTGCTAAGAACACTAAACTGATTGGTCCAATTGCTTTTGAGGAACTCATCAGTATTTACTCCCCTTCCTTTTTAGCGGTGTCCGCTTTTTCACTAATCTGGATCTTTGAATTTTGTTGATTAGATGAGCCTTCCGATTCCGAGTTCGCCGGCTCAATTTTTACGCTGCGTCCTGCTTCCAGCTTTTCATGGATGCTTTCGAAAAGAGCGATGCGTTTTGTCAAACGACCCTTGTTTTTCTCCTCGAAGTAAATCCAGTAGCCTTGCACTCCGAGCAAACAAATTGTGCTGGCCGTTCCTCCAAGAAGCAGCGCCCAGTCGCCAAATCCGCCGGCTTGGTTCACCTGTCTCCACCCTGCGAAAAACCAGGAGAGACTGACGACCGAGGCGGCGAATATGCTCCATTTAAGCGACCAGTGAACGCTCATTTCCTACCTCAAGATGAAGCTGCTGTGCTAGGAGCTGGCGCAGCTGTCTTTGCCGGTTCAGCGTTGGACTTGAATTTCATCATTACCCAGATGGCGAACACTGTCGTGCCGGCACCAAGGAGCATCCACCACCAGTCAACATCTGGACAGGGCAACGGATAGAAAGCACCTGATACCGATTTCTCTGTGTTTGGTGTCATGCGGTTGTTGAAGGTGATGAAGTCGAAGCACCAGCGGTTTGAGACCATGAAGTCCAGTGCATTTGCATATGGGACTTCAGTTGGGATGCCATTTTTGGTTACGATGGTGAAGCTTGGGATAGCTTGGAAGATGAAGTCCATCCATCCGCCTGCACCAGGACTGGTGACTAGCGCTTGCAGATCAGCGATCTGTTTGGCTGCCGGTACTCCAGGTCCTTCGGTCACCAATTGGTGATAGTTCCAGTAGGTAGGATTGTAAGTGGCTTTTTCGGCACCGTTGATCAACGTTTTGACCATCGCTTCTGCTTCGCCTGCTTTGGCCAGTCCGCCAAGTCCCTTAACAAGCATGTAGGTCCAAGCTTGCGTGATTGGTCCCATGAACATTTCGGTCAAAGCCATGAAGTAGTACACGACTGCCCAGAATGTCTGGATTGCGGCAACTATCGCCATAACTAGCGCGCCTTTTACGGCCAGTGCTTTCTCTTGGACTGTCTTGTATTCCTTGAGATAAACGAGCAACTGCAAAATGATGCCGATGTCGATGAATCCGAAGAGGAAGGCTCGCCACCACGGTGGATCGTTGTGGATGTTGGCGATGTTGACGATGATAAGCAGTGAGAACACGATCCATGAGATCAGTCCCATCATCGAGACCATGAAGATCATTGGCCTTTTGTGGATGTTCTTTTCAGCACCGGTTACCCATACATCTATAAATGGAAGGAGAACAACGGAGATTGGAATCACCATCGTGATTTCTGTCGCCACAACGGGCTCCAGGTATTTGTACATCTGATACAGTCCGAGGAAGTACCAGTCAGACAAAATTGGCAATGGCGTAACGTCCGGATTGGATCTGTGACCAAGAGCTGCCGGCATAATTACGGCGACTATTACAAGCATCATGATGATGACCATGCGCTTGGTCCAGTTGATCGGCATTCGTTTGTAGCCTGTTTTGTAGAAATAGAGTTCTACAAACATAAGCGGAATTGCCGAGAATGCTAAGTGAATAGAGAAGAATCGTGTGATTGTCTCTTGCGTGATAGCGCCACCTGCTCCAAGAAGGAACTCAGCCGTATTCCAGCCAAGGTGCACTGACTTAACCAGTGGTAAATAGAAGTCTCCCATTACTGGGAATTGGTCCATGTATGTTGGGAAGGTCGCAAACACCTTGGTAGCCCAAAATGCGCGCTGGTTCCAAATCAGCAAATATCCGGTCAGACCGGAGTACATGGAAAGAAGTAGAGTGACAAGTGCAATTGCAATATTGAATTCGCGCCCAGGTTTGTAGTCTGCGCATAAGAACATACGGAAAAGACGCATCGTTGCCGCGATGATCATCGCGTCGGCGCCGTACTTATGCATTCCGCGCCAGAGGTTGCCGAGAGGAATGCCATGCTGTATGTGCAGGATTGAATCGAATGCAGCCGGTTTGGTCGGTACGTACCAGATGATCAAAACGCATCCGGTAAGCATCACGACGAACCATACCAGGTAGAAGATGCCTCCGAGCGAATAGAACGGATTGGTCTTCGCCTCGACGTGGAAATGCTCGTCGAATATATCGATATTATTCAAACGAGTGGTAATCCAGTCGCCTGCTTTTGCTAGCGCTTCTCCTAAGCCAGCGCGTTTGGCTTCTGCTGTACTAGGCAATGCCCCCTGCCTCCAACGAAAGGATACTTATTTTGTCGCCATCAGATTTCACAGTGAATTGCCTTGGGGGACGCGGAGCTGGTCCAGAGACCACCTTGCCTCCCTGGGCAATGTCATAAACACTCAAGTGACACGGGCATGCAAATACCGGCCCGTTTGGTTTGAAGTTATAGCCCTTCAAGCATTCTTCGGGATCTTTGACGAAATTGAAGATGCATCCCAGGTGTGGGCAGATGCGGCTATAAGCTACGACTTCACCAGTTGGAAGTTTGACCGCGAATCCAGGAATCTGCCGAACTTCCATAAGCTCGGGATTGTATTCCTTATATGATTGCGAAAACATGAATGGCAAACACGTCCACTCTTCCGGGAAATCTTTCTGGGTGAAGGCAACGTCCTTTAATGCCTTCGGTTGGTCCGATGGTCCGAGGATATCCATCGGTTTGATTGTCGGGCGGAGGTAACGCATAAGGGGCGAAACCAGCAATCCGAACGTAGCGGCCAGCGGGATCGCCGCTAGAAAAGATCTTCGTGTCGTAGTTTCATCAGCCATGGTTCGTTCCTCAAATTTGGAGCTGTATTGGTCCTAGTACTATTGTGGCTTAGATTCTGCCGGCGCTTCCGAATTTCCTGATTTGCCAGTTTCTGCAGCCTTGCCAGGCTTGGCATCAGGAGTGGTACCCATATCTAGCTGGGTTTTGTCTTTGTCAGCTCCATCTGTAGACTTGCCAGCTTCACTTGTATCATCGACTTTCGTCTCTCCGCTTTGGGAGCTCGCCGGGGGCGAACTTTGGGTAGCCGGTGCCGTTGTATCGGTTCCTGTAGTAGTAGCACCGGTTGGCGCTGCCGCTTCAGTAGATGTTGTGGTCGAAGTTGTGGTAGAGGTGCTCGTTCCACTAGCATCGGCGACCATTGTCGGTTCGTTGCTGACGTGGAATGTGCGCACGTACTGCACAAGCTTCTTGATATATGCGTGGTCGAACTTGACGTTCTTCTTCTTATCTTCCTTGCCGAGGAAGTTAGGCATGCCTTCCCACTTGATGCCATTTGCAATGTGATCAAACAGGGTGTCGTCCGTGCGGTCGTAGAAACGACGGAAGGTTTGGAAGTTGGCTGGCATTGGCTCGAGGTTGCGAGCAAGCGGGCCGTCGCCATCACCCTTGGTACCGTGGCAGACTGCGCAATTAGAACCGAATACCGGATTGATGGCATCGAGATCTGCTTGAGCCAGTGGCGGTGTAGCCAATGAACGTGAATAGAAGACGAGGTTCCAAATTTCGCGATTAGTAAGTTTGTCCTGCATCTTATGATGCGCATCCTTGCCGAAAGTGATGAACTTATACGTTTCAACCGGCTTCATTTGCGCCATCTTGCGCGGATCGGATAATGCGGCAACCGTCTTGCCATCGGCTGTGCCACCAGCACCGGTGGCGCCGTGGCAGCTGGCGCAATTGCCCTTCTGGGCTGATTCCCAAACGAGCTTGCCGTCTGGAATTGACGGGCGGTCGTCCGGGTAGACCACGAAGTCGGTCGGCGCCTGGGTAAGCTCTTCCTTGAGCATATTTTGCGCGTCAGGAACTTTGACTTCGGGCTGTGCGCACGAGGTCAGAAGTCCGATGATTGGCAATAGAGGCAGAATTTTAGAGAATTTCATGTCTTATCCTGATTCTTAATATCCAAAGAAGGGAACCCAAGAAGTCATCGCCCAAATTACGATCAGCGCAAATACAACGACCAGTGCCAGGGGCGGTGCCCCTTCGCCAACGCGGTATTCAGCCACTTCCTCGTAGTGCTCGTTTGGAGTCGGAACGGAAATCGCTTCGCCTGTAGTTGTTTTTTGTACGTCGGCCACTGCTTCTCTCCTTTACTCAGCTTGCGCTTTGGCTCGGGCTGCTTCGACGCGGGCGCGTGCTACTTGTGAAAGTCTCACTTCGTCACCATCGTCGAGCATGTCAAACTTAGTTGACTCCATATCTTCAAATTCGCCGTTTCTAAATGCCCACCACATGGCGACCAAGGCCACCACGAAGAAGAGCATGCAGATTCCGTAAGCGATATATACGCCTGGTTGAAGTCCAGCTTGATTCAAAATACAGTTCGGGCACATGGTTTAGTGGCCTCCTGCCGGTGCTGGTGCGGTTTCTGGAGGCGGAGCCGCCTTCGATGGAACGTACTCACCAGGTGTGTTTCCTTGCGGTTGGTTACCCGGATCTTCGCCGTTTGGTCCTTCGGTGCCATGCTCTTCACCGCCGCTATGTGCGCCACCGGTTGAAGGTTCATAGACTTGATTGGTCAAGCGCGGCAATTTAACAGCCGGTGTAACTTCGTTGAGCTGGGAGATATCGTTGATCACTTCTTCTTGATCTTTCGGAAGTGTCTTCAAATATGCCACCAGGTACCACATTTGTTCTTCAGAGAGGATTTCACCGAAGTGAGGCATACGCGTTCCTGGAACGCCTTCTCTAACTCTGTAGAACCAGAACGCATCCGGGTACTGCTTGTAGAAAGCGCGGGTGAAGTTCGCTGGTTTCTTCTCGAGCGTGATTGAGTTTGGTCCATTGCCTCTGCCTTCAAGACCGTGGCAGACGGCGCAGTTCTGCGTATAGATACCGCGACCGGCATTGGCTGCGGCGTCAGATGCAGTGTCAACCTTGCGGTTGGCGAGGAACTTTTCATACTCGTCCGGAGCTTGAACGTAGGTTGTCACCTTACGTCCGTTGCCGAGAGTTTGCAGGTAAGCGACCAGGTCGTTCATGTCGCGATCGGTAAGGAAGCTGAAGCTTGGCATGATGGAGCCCGGCTTCAAAGCGCGAGGCTGAACAAGGTGAGCTTTCTGCCATTCCGATGCCATGCGTCCGCCTTCATTAGTAAGGTCTGGACCGGTACGAGCTGTACCCAATTGGTGCGGCGTTTCGCTGACATAGTCACCGGCTTTTACCAGGGGACCATAACCGCGGTCTTGCAAACGTGTGAATTGGGTGTGGCAATAAACGCAACCTTCACGAACATAAATTCGTCGGCCACGCTCTGGGTCAGCCACTTGATTGTATGGCGTGTCCTTGTACGCGTTTGCCGACGTTGTTTTTGTCGGGTTGAAGAGCACCATCGGCAGTAGCACTGTCGCGGTGATGATGGTGAAGAAGGTGATGATGATGCCTGATGCGCCGAGGCGATATCCGTTAATACCGTTCATTACGACTTCACCTCCATGGTTGAGAGGGTTGGAGTCTTAGTGTCGATAACGATACCGGCATTGGTGTAAACCGTCTTCCATATATTGTATGCAAACAGTAGTTGTCCAAGCACGATCATGATGCCGCTAATGCCGCGCAGAATCCAGTAGGGCTTGAGTTCCATAGCCCACATGTCAATCGGGATGCCATGGTGCCATCCTGCAGATTGAATGAGACCTGCGGTTGTTAGCGAGATCATCATCAGTGTGAATCCGAGAGTCTTCAGCCACCAGTGGGCGCGAATCAGACCTTGGCTGGCCCATTCCCTTCCTGTCAGCCTCGGCAATCCATAATATACGGATGCGGTGAGGATGAATGAGAAGGTTCCGAGCAGTGCCAGGTGGGCATGACCGACTACCCATTGGGTGAAGTGCAGGTACCAGTTGATCCAGCGAGTCGCTTGGAATGGTCCCTGTGTACAGGTGATCAAATAAAAGATGCAAGAGGTGATGGTGAATCGCAATGTCAAATCAGTGACACCCATTTGCCATTTGCCTTTCATGGTCATGAAGAAGTTGGTCAAAACCGTCATAACCGGAACGAGCAAGAAGACAGATGAGATGACTGCGATTGCTTTCAGCCATTCAGGAACTGGAGATTGAAGAATGTGGTGCGTTCCTGTCGGTGCATAGAACAAAGCGATGCCCCAGAAACCGAGCATCGATAGACCGTGGCTGTAGAGAGGGTTTTGCGTGATTCGTGGCAAGAGGTAATACATCATGCCGACACCAACTGTGGTGAACCACATACCTAGAATGTTGTGTCCGTAGAACCAGCCGATGATTGCGTCATTCAGACCGGGCAAGGCAACGAAGGTTCTTTGTCCGATGATGTATACCAGTGGGAACCAGAAAAGAGCTCCCAGGAAGTACCAGAGTGATACGTAGAGCTTTTTGATTTTGCGGTTCACCATCGTCATATAGATGTTGAGCGCGGTACATATCAGTGCTACTACAACCAGAACGTCGAGAATGGCTCCGAGTTCTGCGTATTCACGACCTTCTGTAAATCCGTTCAGCAGCGTTCCGAAAGCGCAGGCCATGAGCAGATTCCATGCCCACATAGTAAAGTTGCCTAACTTCTCGCTCCATAGTTTCGCTTTGGTAAGTGCCGGCACCATGTAGAACATGGATCCGACATATCCCATCGACAGCCAGCCGATTGCAACTGCGTTGACGTGAAACATCCGCAAGTGCGGCATCGAAAATTGAGGAACGTTGTGAACAAGATCGGGAAAGGCAAATTCAAGGCTGGCGAAAAGACCGGCCCCCATTCCCCAAATTGACCAGAAGACGGCGGAGATGAGGAAGTTGCGCGCTGCGCTTCCTTCCCGGTCACTTAAAAGCCTGTCAACTAACATTACTAAACCCCTGTTGAGCTTTCCTGAAGTATTAAAACGCTGTCAAAAGTAACTGACTCGTGAGTTCTAATACTCTTTCACGCCAAATTATTTCACCGTGAAAATAGACTTTTTGACATGGCGATAAATTTGCTACACAAAGCGTAACGCTCGCAAACCTCCTGAAATCAGGCGTTTCGGGATAATGCGGATGTCATTAAGGCGCCTTCGTAAATATGTTTCCTTTAATCCGTCTCAGCTGACTTGTTCAGTCTGAGGGGCGTGGGCTCCTGCTTGGCTGCCGGCTTGGGTCTCAAATCCAGCCCGTTGTAAGCGTTCATGGATTCTTGAATACCTTTGCTCAACCAAACTGAGATCGCTTCGGTCGCTTTTGTGATTACAGCAAAATAAAGTTCCTGATCTATATCGGGAATATCTCCCAAAACATAGTCAGCACGGCGCGCTCCGCCAGGATCTGGTCCAACCCCTATTTTCAAGCGGTGAAAGTCACGATTACCCATAACTTCAATGATCGATTCGACACCATGTTGTCCACCAGCTCCTCCACCTCGCGCAAAGCGCATGGTTCCTAGTGGAAGCGCTACATCATCGTGAACGACGAGCATGTTTTCAGGAGCGATTTTGTAGAACTGGACAATGCTTTGGGCAGATTTGCCTGACAAGTTCATATAGGTCAGCGGTCTGGCAATAATGACAGAAGCTCCGTCAATAGTGGTTTTCGAGAGCTCGCAGCTCATATTCGGCTTATGAGCGAATGAAGCACCGTATTTGATGGCAAGCTTCCAGGCCACTACGAAGCCTGCGTTATGTCTCGTCATTTCATAACGTGCTCCGGGATTGCCAAGTCCAAGAATTAACCTAAGCATTGATTAGAACTCACCAATTTGATTGCTATTTGACCTGCTAAACGAGAATTTATCATCGACCAGTGCAAGCTTCCATAAAGTCTAAGGGCTGTCCACCCTTTTACATGCTAGAGTGCCACAATCCTAGGTAGAATTTTGCAGTATTTAGGAACGTTTTCGTCCGCAGACGGAAATCTTATTAAACGCTTCGGAGTTTCGCTGGGTTAACGCCCTTCTCAACTCCTCCGCATATTCGAGCTTCATTTTTTTAGGGTTTGGTAATGGCTGAGCAAACAAAAGAAAATTTCCCGTACTTGCCTCATACAAAGAGCGACCGCGAAGCGATGCTGGAAAGTATCGGCGTCAAGAATTTCGAGGAGCTGGTCAAGCATATTCCGCAGGATGTGCGTTTGAAAGAGCTTGAAATCGCACCGGGACTCAGCGAACTCGAACTGACCGAGCATATGCGCAAGCTGGCCGCAAAGAATGTTTCGACGGCCCAGCAATGTTCTTTCCTGGGAGGCGGTGTCTACAGGCGTTTCGTGCCGGCATCGGTTGCTTCCATCGTTTCTAGATCAGAGTTTGCAACTGCTTATACACCTTATCAACCTGAAGTGGCTCAGGGCACGCTGCAAGCTATCTATGAATTCCAAACAGCAATTTGTTTGTTGACCGGTCTTGAAGTGGCTAATGCATCAGTTTATGACGGACCAAATGCCTGTGCCGAAGCTGCACTTATGTCTTGTCGCTTGAGCGGACGAAATCACATCGTCATGGCAGGGAGCCTCAATCCTGAATATATGATGGTAACGAGGACCTATGTTGAGACCTGCGGCATGAATACCTCAGTTGCTAAGACTGCCGACGGTGTTGTCGACATCGCTAATTTGAATCTCTCAGAATCCTCATGTGTGATTGTTCAATATCCGAATTATTTCGGATGCATAGAAGATCTCGAAGCCCTGTCAAACAAAGCGCATGAACAGGGCGCGCTGCTTGTTGTGGTTTGCGACCCTATATCTCTGGGATTGCTCGAGTCACCCGGAAAGCTAGGCGCTGATATCGCCGTTGGTGATGCTCAGCAATGTGGAAACGGCTTATCTTTCGGCGGACCTTCAGCCGGCTTTATGGCTACAAAAAATCAGTACGTGCGCCAATTGCCTGGCCGCCTTTGCGGAATGACAGTTGATAGTCGCGGACAGAGAGCTTTCACTTTGACATTGCAAACGCGCGAGCAACATATCCGTAGAGCCAAAGCTACCTCTAACATCTGCACCAATCAAAGTCTTAATGCGCTCACCATGCTCGTTTATTTGAGCTTGATGGGTCCACGCGGACTGAAAGAGTTGACCGAAATCAGTATGCTTCGAGCGCATCGCCTGGCCGAGCTGCTCTGTCAGATTCCAGGGATTAAGCTGAAATTTGAAAGACCATTCGTCAATGAATTCCTTATTCAACTCAGCAAACCAGTTGCTGATGTCCTCAATCAACTGAAACAACGCGGCATTCTAGGTGGGATTCATCCTGTCCAGTTTTATCCGGAACTAGATGACTGTCTTCTCGTCGCTGTTACCGAGATGAATTCGCCGGAGGATTTGGAACGCTACATCAATGCAATGAGCGAAGTTTTCCTCGGAAAAAAAACGGCTGACGTCAGAGTCAAGGAGGTTGCCGGAGGAGCCAGGCTCTAATTGTTACGAAGTAAATAGAGGAGAGGCTGGCACTCACGGGACCAAACTCTCAAAAGAATAGAAGCCGGCAAGATGCCGGCGCTCCCGGGATCGAACCGAACTCCAAGGAGTGAATTGCTCTCAAAAGAAAGAAGCCGGCAAGATGCCGGCGCTCCCGGGATCGAACCGAACTCCAAGGAGTGAATTGCTCTCAAAAGAATAGAAGCCGGCAAGATGCCGGCGCTCCCGGGATCGAACCGAACTCCAAGGAGTGAATTGCTCTCAAAAGAAAGAAGCCGGCAAGATGCCGGCGCTCCCGGGATCGAACCGAACTCCAAGGAGTGAATTGCTCTCAAAAGAATAGAAGC
>JAIEQI010000018.1 GCA_019747875.1 Candidatus Obscuribacterales bacterium | reverse complement strand
ATTTTGTAACCATATCACCGTCGTCAGGTCATCTTGCTCGCTGTCTGTTGTGTGCAAAGCTAGCAAACGTTTGTACTCTAACTCTGCTGTATTATGTTCATCAACTATTGATCTTACCGGAGTGTAGTTAATCATGATATTGTCCTCGCGAAGCACCAGTCTTAGCTAGTGCTGAAGTTTGAGCCGACTGTTTCGGGCTGATTGAGATAAGCGCCAGATTACAAGTCGCGGCAACTTCTGCAGGTATTCAGCAGATCAGCAGCATTGAACTCTGTTTCGAGCTTGTGTTTAAGCCTCGGAAAATTTTGAGCGGGGTGTCAAGTATTCGTCGGTAGCCTCTTAGTTTGCTAGATACACAAGACCTTCTCTTGTAAATTTTGACCACTATTTCTCATCACCTCGAGTCAGGTATAAGACCAGACCGAGAGCAAATAGCGGCAATTTTACAAGGGTCCTAAGCCGACGTAAGGCACACTTCTACAATCTATCTAATTACATCGTATCACGACTGGACATGCGATGTTGCCAGTATAAGATGTGCTAGTGCAGCTGAAGCTAGCGACAGCTGGATCCGGAGGTTAATTAAGATTGTTTTTGACCTTTCTCGAATACGTCACGAACCAATTCTGCACGCGCAAGAGTAACACTTGCTCTCATTTTTATGTAGGGATTGTCGTCGCTGCACAAGACCTCAAGAGCTTCTTTCGGGGCTTGTGAATTTTCTGCGATGCTAAACCGCACGTCCGCATCATCATCCATGGTGAGCATCATTATTGATGCTATTGGAGTGGAAGTATTGCCGGCTGCTGCTATTCTGATTTCTGCAACAGCTTGATAAGACAATTCGGACAGCGTACTCGCGCCGGTATTCGTATTTTCGGCTATGCGTTCTAATAGCTCGCTAGAAGCTCCAGTACAGAGATCTTGCAGTACCGACGGTGGAGTTTTTGGATTTATAGCTAGCAACCAGCATATTTCCACCGTTTCGTCACTGGTCAGCTCTAGTGTTCTTTTTAGAAGAGCTGAGAATTCCGGTACGGTTCTTGTAGATAATAGCCAGTGATTGACTAATCTTCTCAAGGCTTCCGAAATTCGGGGATTAGGGCATTCACAGACAAAATCGTATAGGTAGGACAATTCTTCTGCATCTTTCTTTTCTGGTTGTAGAGCAGGCTCTGGGGTAGACATAGGCACCTCTTCTGAATTAGCGAAATAGCGTGCAAGGCAACGCTACCGTCGCTGGTGGCGATAACGACAGGTGGTTCGCCCAGGAATGCGTTTTGAAAACGATCGACCGTGAAGCTCTCATAGAACCACTTGCTAGCTTTGGAACAGCAACGGCTGAACCGAAAAGACTGCAAGAGTGCGTTCGATAGGGTCTCAGTCCTCGGAATGCACGCTTCACAAACTCTTATGTCCCTATTATACCACCTGCAAGATCTGAGCTGGCTGTGTGTGTGTCTCAAGACCGGTTCTGATACGGGGTGTGCAGTGTTTTATTAAGTTCCTGCGGCTATGTTGAGATGCGGGCGATGCCCCTGTCCATGCCACTTTTGAAAATGAAACTCAGTAAGTCAGGAAAGTCTGAACATTTTTGTTATCGGTCATGATCAAAACCTTGTCGCCGCTCTTTAGCACTGTGGATGGTGGCGGATTCCAATCGACTACTGCATCCCTCTGATGCATGAGTACAGTCACCTCGTATTTGTCTCGAATCTGATCTATCTGCCTATCGTGGAGAAGGCTCTTTTCCGCTACCGTAAGCTGAAACGCGTTTAGCACTGCTCCTCCAAACTCGAAGGAAGCCAACAGATTTGAACTCAGTGCTGCCTGGGCAAAAACAGGTGCCGAAAGGGCTGATGCACTAAACGCTGCGTCAATGCCGAATTGTTTTTCTACTTTCTCAGCAAGCTTATGATCAAATACTCTGATCACGATTCTAATATTTGGAGCCAATTCTCGTACTGTAAGAGCCGCTTCGATATTGGCGAGATCGTTGTCTGTAACTGCTAAGAATGCTTTGGCTTTTCTTATACTCGCCTTCTCCAGAATGTGTGGATTTTTGATGTCTCCGATTACGGCCGGAACCTCATATTCCTCTAGTTCCTGCAAAAAACTCGACTCTGCGTTTCTTTCAATGCAGACCACACTCTCTCCATAACGTTTAAGGTGCTCCATGGTGCGGAAGCCAACATTCCCCATACCTGCCACTACTATATGATTCTCGAAACTTGCAGCTAGCATCATCTGCCACTCCTTTGAATATGTTCGTTTCTGTAATAACAAGTGACCAAGTTGAATTACACCCTCAGTAATGACCAGCAGTCCCAAGATCGGCAGTCCGAAAAATACTGGAACTAAGCGCCAATCATCAACGAATGGAATTGGTGACTGAAAAAACGTTAGCTGGACGGTGTCGTACGCTACGCCGAGAAGTGAATGATGATGCGCAGGCAATTCTTTAATCGGATAAAGCGTGTAAAGCAAAATTGTCGATGTTAGAAACGCAGTCAGACTGCATATGATGAATAATCTGAATTCGTATAAGAGTACGCGTACCAAACGCACAAATTGCTTGGCATTTTGCAGAAAACGATTCTGTTTCTTTAGCTCCCCTATCATTGGTTCGAATTTTTTTACCAGCGGTGGAATGCTGGATGACCTTCTTTAACGGCAACAAAAGTCGCACTGCATGTCGCACAAAGCAGATCTCCTGAGTAGAGCTTGCCTTCAACGGTCGCGCGTCGGTCTTTTGATTGCACTACGCGTGATACCATTCGAACTGGTGCGGTTGCTGGGGTCGGCGCCATGTATTTTACATTCAGCTCTGCGGTAACTGTACACGGTGGCTTATCTAATCTGTTCTGGTTCATGAGGTGATGGGAAGCTGTCCAGTTGCAGTGGCAATCAAGTAGACTCGCAATTAGTCCTCCATACAACATCCCCGGAAAAGCCTGGTACTTTGGGTCGGGGATCCACTCACAAACAAGTGTGTCGTTCTCTACATAGCTGTTAATGTGCAAACCATCATTGTTTGCTGGACCACATCCATAGCATATGCTTTTGGGTGCGTATCTTCTTTGGAGGCTCTCAGAATTGGCGTTGTCCATACATATCTCTTTTACGCTAAACAGTTGTCAATTAAAAAAGTGTGATGACGCAGATTAAAACACGAATGTTGGCAGAATACTTGGCTAAGAGCGATCCGGCGCTCACCTAAACAAATATGAATGACGGATCGAGGATCCAAACAAGCTTTCTTTGGTTAACATGAGGGAGGTTTTTAGGCATCCCTGACGATAAGAGAGCGAAGATATTGGCTGTTATGTTGAGTGGATATCGGTTCGAAATGATCATCGGCTGCATGAGCGCCGGTAAATCCAGCGAACTCATTCGCCGAATAGAAAGAGCGCGTTTAGCGTATCTTCCGACGGTCATTTTTCGACCGGCAACTGACACACGTTCCAAACCGGATCATGTCGAATCACGCAATGGGCTTGTTTCTCAAGCAATTGTAGTGTCATCTCCGAAAGAAATGTTGAAGTATTCATCGCAAGCGGTGGTGATCGGAATTGACGAGGTTCAATTCTTCGACAATGAGATCGTTGATGTTGTGCTGGCTCTATTGCGTCAGCGCAAGAAGATCATCTGCTCCGGATTGGATCTCGATTATCGCGGAAAGCCTTTTGGTCCGGTTCCACACCTCCTGGCATTGGCAGATAGAGTCGATAAATTGCTCGCGGTCTGCATTCGATGCGGTTCTGACTTCGCATGCCGCACACAAAGAACTGTTCAGTCCAACGAAACCATCTTGGTTGGCGACTCCGAATACGAAGCGCGTTGCATAGATTGCTTTGAACCGCCTTCGGAATTCCAGCTAAGACTCAATTTGCAAGCCGAGGAAGTGCTGAAACAGCAGAAGCAGCAGATTGAAGTCGTTTCCTTTCTTCCGCCTCCACCAACCAACGCCCTCTAGGCCTGCTAGCTCCGCGTGACGCGCCAGGCTGCTTCATAGGGACCTACTAGACCTGGTTGAAACGCGGACGGGATGTCCGCGGCCCATACTTATAGGCGGGCAGGATGCCCAATGATGGGCTTAAGTTAGTGGCATTGGGCAGGATGCCCGCGCTCCATACTCAAACCGATACAGCGCGACATTCATTCCATTCATTCATTCTCTTCCATTCCTGCAAGACTCTAATTCAGCTTCATTCTGCGGGATGCGACGTCCTCGCTCCTCTTTGCGGGAGGGCTGTCTGATACATAAATAAATTGATGCTAATCAATCACTTCATTTCGTAGCCGAAGGAAGTAATCATGACAATACGTTCATGATTGTCAACATTGAAGAGAATCTCGCAACGCCCACGTGCTGCTAGTCTCGAGCCCCTTGGGTCTGGGGCGCGCACCTGGCAACCGCCGGGTATATGTTAAAGTGGTAGAATCGCTAGGGAATTTATGGAGACAGCAAATGTCTACCCGGTATCTAATATTAGCGTTGGCTCTCGCTTTTGCGACCCCGAATTCGGAAGCAGCCACAACAGCCAATTCGGTTGCTGCTCATAAAGCTGCCACTACTGCTAATACCAAGTCTACAAAGAACACTGTAAAAGCCACGAAAAAACGCCGCGTTGCTAGTGGTCGCGGAGCCTATTTTGTGCCGCCCCCGCCAGCTTATATGCCTTCTGTTCTTCCTGAGCTATATGCTCGTCAGCCTCTACAAATAGATGAGGAAGAAGAGGAAGAAGTCGTTGCTGCGTTAGCACCTAAACCCAAAAATCCATACGTCAAATATTTCTATACGCGTGATGAACACGCACCAAAACCGGTGCAATCACGAAATGGCGTTAGCACCTGGGTTGTATCCAGATAGCTATGGGCGATTCAGAGAAGGATGCCAGCCGAGAATCGAGTCCGATTAGGGATTCCGTTCCGGTGACTTCTCGTATTCTGGAGATGCAACCGGACGCATTCGCCGGACGCGAAAATCTTGTTGCGCAGCAAAAGCAAGACATGCAATATCAAAAACGAATGGATCGGCCGACCGGGCCAATATCTCGGCTCTTGGGCAAACCGCTTCTTGTAGATGAGCAAGCCGCAGCAAAGCCGTTAAATAGTGCAAAAGAGCAATCGCAACTTAGCTCCTCGGCAGAATCAGCAGCTGAGCCCAAAAAAGAGGCTGAAACGGTAAAAGCCGAACACGTTGCTCAATCTGACAAAGGTGCTTCCTCTGACTCCGTGATCTCTTCTTGGGACCCGATACCGCAAAAGTGGTTGCCTACCAACTTCCGTAAACCTGATGGTATTGCTAGTTTTGACGAACTTTATCCTGGATGTAAGGACGAAGGCTATAGAGCGATGCTGGAAAAAATTTATCCTAAGGGCATACCATACAGGGTGATGCCTAGCGGCCGGAGGCTTCCCTGGTCAGGTATTCAAAAGACATTACCTGAGAGCCCAACCTTTGGTAGTGAGTTCGAGCCGCAAATTCCTACTACTAATACGGCAGTGCGCGGCTAATACAAGCTCAGCTGCAGTTAGAAGCCGGCAGGATGCCGGCGCTCCCGGGAGCGAACCGAGCGAGCGACCGGTGCATCGAATGCATTAGTTTGATTAGTATTCGGGAGCGAACCGCGCAAGCGAATGGTGCACTGAATCACATTCGTTCGATTACCATTGCTATGCCCATGCCGCCGCCAACACAGAGGCTTACGAGTCCGTATTTAGCCTTGCGCCTTTTTAGTTCCAATGAGATTGTTAGAAGCAATCTGCCACCGGTTGCACCGAATGGGTGGCCGATCGCGATCGCGCCACCATTGACGTTTATCTTTTCCCTGTCAAAATTCAATTCTTTTTCGCAGGCGAGATACTGAACTGCGAATGCTTCGTTGACCTCAATTAGATCCATTTGCTCAAGCTTTAATCCAGCTCGCTGCAAGGCGATTGGAACCGCGGCGACTGGTCCGATGCCCATGATCTCGGGCGGTACGCCCGCCACCGCACTCGATACCACGCGTGCCAGCGGTTCGGCGCCATACTTCTCTGCGTTCTTAGCTGTCGTGACGACAAGCGCGGCGCCACCGTCTACGATACCGCAGGCGTTTCCCGCTGAAACTGTTCCGCCCTTCTTGAACACTGCCGGTAGTTTTGCAAGCCCCTCTATGGTGCTGCCTGGCCGCATGTGCTCGTCCTTATCAATGATCTTTACGCCTTTTTTGTCTTTGACTTCGACGCCGACAATTTCTTCTGCAAGTTTTCCAGATTTAGCGGCTTCCTCCGCCAGATTTTGGCTGCGCAGTGCAAACTCGTCTTGTGCCTCTCTGCTGATCTGATACTTCGCTTGCAGTTCTTCGGCTGTTTCACCCATTGAACGATCGCAAATTGTGTCGCGAATGTCGATGCCATCCCACAATTCCATATGACCCATGCGTCCGCCCCAGCGAACTCCCCAGGTACTGTAAGGAGTCATCGAGAGCGCATCGCAACCAGCAGTCAAAACTGTTTCGGCTTGCCCTGTTTTGATCAATGCTTCGGCTTGAACAACCGCTTGAACGCCAGATCCGCAAAGCTGATTTATGATCAAGCCAGGTGTTTCCATCTTCATGCCGCACTTCAAAGCGATGTGTCTGCCCATGTATATGGCATCTTTGCTGGTTTGAAGTACATTACCAACGACGACGTAGTCCACGCTTTGGGGATCGACCTTACCTCGTTCCAGTGCTCCTTTGCTAGCGACCGTCGCAAGCTCCGTCGCTGTCTTGTCTTTGAGTCCGCCGCCATAAGCACCGAATGCTGTGCGCGCGCCGGAGAGAATTACGATTTCATCAGCCATAAAGACAAACAGCCTCCATTTGCATAATCCAAACAAAACGTGACTAGTAAGCGCTTGGGAGTTCTGTCGGGAAAGCTCGTTATCACTTACTCCGTTCACACCCTGGAATTGCTGCGAACTTAACGCATTCTCAACTTCTCCGCTTCTGACGGCAACGTTGAATGGGTTCGGTTCTTCTCAACTCCTCGCTATATTCTATTGGGCTGCGCCCGGATAAATCGCGATCGTAAGGAAATGCATAGGTGAGTGCCCTGGCGTCCATTTTTCAAAAATGACACGGATCTCCCTCCGAAAACTTGCGATTCCAGTTCTTTGCTTAAGCGGAATAAAGCTTTGTCCCTGAAAATGCGTCCTCTAAGGCGTGTTTGGGGTGTAAATCTAAAACAAGTAGAAACGCATATTAGATCTATAGATCTTGGAAGTTAGAATTAGGCAAATTCCACAGATTTTGCAGAAGCAGGAGGGCCCAGGCCTTGGCTAAAGTTGGAGTACCTAAAGAAATTCTCGATAACGAGTACAGAGTTGCGTTGACCATCGCAGGATGCAATGCCCTTATTAGCGAAGGCCACCAGGTCTTCATCCAGGCCGGAGCCGGTCTGGGAAGCGGCATCAGCGACGATGAGTACAAGGCTGCTGGCGCCACCATATTGAAAGATGCTCCCAGCGTTTTCGCTGAAGCAGATCTCATTTTGAAGGTGAAAGAACCGCAAGCTTCTGAAGTTCCGATGCTTCGCAAAGGACAGATCCTTTTCACATACCTCCATTTAGCCGCTCATCCGAAGCTGGCCATGGACTTGGCAAAGAGCGGTGCCACCTGTATCGCTTATGAAACAGTTCAATATGACAACGGACAGCTTCCGCTTCTCACTCCGATGAGTGAAATCGCCGGACGTTTGGCTACCCAAATCGGAGCCAACTACCTTGAGCGTCCTATGGGCGGTCGCGGTGTTCTTCTCGGCGGCGTTCCTGGTGTTGAGCCAGGCGAAGTCATCATCATAGGTGGTGGTATCGTCGGAACCAATGCTGCCAAGATCGCTCTCGGTCTCGGCGCTCGCGTAACAATCTTCGATCTTTCACTCGATCGTTTGCGTTATCTTGATGACGTATTCAATGGTCAAGTCAGAACAGTGTTCTCAATCGGACACCACCTCGCCAATATCCTTCCGTCAGCAGACCTGGTTATCGGCGCCGTTCTGATCCCCGGTAAGCAAGCTCCACGCATTGTCACCAAAGAAATGGTGAAGACAATGAAGCCAGGCTCAGTTATCGTCGACGTCTCTGTCGACCAGGGCGGTTGTATCGAGACAGTTCATTCGACCACCCACTCAGCTCCTACCTATGTATGGGAAGGCGTCGTTCACTACGGCGTTGCCAACATTCCGGGCGCTGTACCGTGGACCTCGACACGCGCACTCACCAATGCAACCTTGCCATTCGCATTGAAGCTCGCTAAGTTCGGCTACCAAGCTGTTCTTGACGATCCAGCATTGAACCGCGGCGTCAACATCCATGATGGTCAAGTTGTTCACCCTGCAGTTGCAGAAGTAGTGAATGCTCAAATGGCTACCGCCAAGTAACTTGCGGCGCTAGCTAAAGTCTAAACTCGGCAATCTCGACGAAAGTTGAATTGCCGAGTTTTCTTTTGGAGACATAGAGTCTTTAGACTGCTTCTCGTGCGTTGAGGCCCCCCGCAGGCAATTGCATTGGCATCCGCAATCGCTAATAATTTAGTGGTGAGCGGATTCTCCGGGTGGTTGACGGGTGTTTAGCGGAGGAACCCAGCGAACTGACGGAGCGTTTATTTAAAATGAGAAAGTACAAGCTGGCCTGTTGGAACGTAAATGGTTTGCGGGCCATCGGGCGAAAAGGCTTTTTGCAATGGCTTGATTCGGAACAAGCTGACGTTGTTGGGCTTCAGGAAGTGAAAGCTTCGGAGGATGTTATCCCTGAGGAGATGGTTTCCCCGCCTGGATACTCTTCATTTTTCAGCCATGCGGAGAAAAAAGGATATAGCGGCGTTGCCATCTACACCAAGCAGCAGCCGGATGCCGTAACTAATGGCTTTGGCATCAAACGATTCGACAAAGAAGGGCGCTACATCCGAGCCGACTTCGAGGACTTTTCCTTTCTCAGTGTCTATTTTCCGAACGGCAAAGCAAGTCCGGAGCGGCTGTCCTTCAAGATGGCGTTTTACGAATCCTTTCTCAAACACGCAAACAAACTGAGGAAGGAAGGGCGCAAGTTAATCATCTGTGGTGATGTGAATACGGCCCACAAGGAAATTGATCTTGCCCGCCCCAAGGACAATACGATGATCTCGGGATTTCTGCCCGAGGAACGCGCATTCTTAGACAAGTTATTCGGCAGCGGGTATATCGATTGTTTCCGCCATTTCAATTCCGACCCGCATCGCTATACCTGGTGGTCATTGCGGACGGCGGCGCGAAATAGGAACGTTGGCTGGAGAATAGATTATTTCATTGCTTCTGAGGAACTTCGAGACAATTTGCTCGCTGCTGAGATACACTCAAATGTAATGGGGTCGGATCACTGCCCGATTACGCTCGAGCTTGCATTCAAATGAAATTGAACCTGACTCTCGCTCAAAAAGTATTTGTCCTTGTTTTGCTGCCTCTAACTTTTCAAATCGTCTTCGTTGCGACTTTGGCTAACATGCTCGTGCAAGTCGAAAGAGAGAATGCACAAGAGGCGCATGCGAAAGATCTACAAAGTGAAGTTAATAAGATCTTGCGCTTGATCGTTGATTCTGGTGCTCGTCTTGTTGTGAGTGAGTTTGCCAAAGGCGAGGGCATTAGCGAGAAGAAACATAAGAAAATCAAGATTCGTGCAACTGATGAGTTTGAATCTTTGAAAAGGCTAACTAAAGGACATCCAGAGGAAGAAGCCGAAGTCGCGAAAATCGAGAAGTTGCATTTTGAGATCCGCGATATTTTGAAGAACGCAAAGCGCCACCAAAATGAGGACGACAAAATCGGCCTCGTTTCTGATTTTGCACAATTGCAAGTGATGATGAACAAGTTTAGTGCAGCTACTGAGAGCATCATCGAGAATCAGCAAAAAATTCAGCGCGCAAAACGTAAGTCTGCCATAAAGGCTCGTTCAGCAATCATCAACTTGCTTTATTTCGGTGTGATATTCAACATCGCGCTTGCGATCGGCCTGGCACTTTATTTCAATATAGGTGTCTCGCGGCGCATGATGATCCTCATCGATAACACCAAGCGAATGGCTCGGGGGCAGGCGTTGAATCCGCTTCTCGGCGGAAAAGATGAGATTGCCCACCTCGACCTTTTCTTCAACAAAATGGCGACTAGCTTGAAGGAAGCCGCGAGAAAAGAACGAGCGATTGTTGCTAATGCCTCGGAAGTAATTTGTTCACTCGACGAGGAAATGAATTTTAGTAACGCAAATCCGGCTGCGGAAAAGATATGGGGATACGCACCGGATGAGCTCGTTGGAAAGTCGCTTGTCGAACTCGTTGCCGAGGATGAACGTGAACGAACTAAGGATCAGTTTTTGCGTGTTAAGGGACAAGAAAGTTCAGTTCCCGTTGAAGCAAGAGTCCAGAGGAAAGACGGCAGCGAGATCGATATGCTTTGGTCAGTGCAATGGTCTGTCGAGGAGAAAACTTATTTCTGTGTTGCTCACGACATAACAGATCGCAAACAAATCGAACGAATGAAACGCGAATTCGTTGCGATGGTTAGCCATGATCTACGCACTCCGCTCACATCAATTCAGGGATTTCTGGCGCTGCTACAGGCTGGGGCGCTTGGTGAATTGACGGCGTCTGGACAATCTAGTTTGACAATCGCGGATAACAGCATCAATCGCTTGATCAAGCTAGTTACAGATCTTCTGGATATGGAAAAGTTGGAATCAGGCAAAATGGATCTCAACCTTTCCAATCTAGCTGTCAGAGAGCTTTTTTCTGAATCCGCACATGCCGTGGATGCATTTGCCGATGAGAATGGCGTATCCATTGAAATAGTTCCGACGGATCTTTCTGTCGAAGCCGACGGGGATCGCATCATTCAAGTTCTTGTAAATTTGATCTCCAATGCCATTAAATTCTCTCCCAGGGATAGTGTTGTTACATTGTCTGCAAGCGAAAGCGAAAAATCTGTGGAGATTAAAATTAGCGATCAGGGGCGCGGCATTCCAGCTGAGTTCATTGACTCGGTTTTTGAGCGCTTCAAACAGGTTAAGAAATCCGACGCAAAAAATAGGAAGGGCTCCGGCTTGGGACTGGCAATATGCAAGGCGATTGTCGAGAAGCACGGTGGCAAAATCGGGGTTCTGAGCGAGGAAGGAAAAGGCAGTACATTTTGGTTCTCGCTCCCGAAAAAGCTATTATTGTTATCTGATTCGGGGACCCCGGAGCAGACGCTTTCAAGAGAAGCGTAATCGGGTTTTCAGGAGCGGAGTCAAATGCCCAAGATCCTGGTTATTGAAGACGATGCAGGCTTGAATCGTATGATTCGAGAATGGCTGGAGTTCGAGCGCAACGATGTAGACTATGCGGAAAATGGCCGCGAAGGTCTTGATAAGTTGCGGTCTTATGAATATGACTGCATCATTTTGGACTGGGAGCTGCCTGAAATGTCGGGCATCGAGATCCTCCAGAAGTTTAGGTCGCTGGGAAGACCAACGCCGGTTTTGATGTTGACGGGAAAATCGTCGATTCAAGAGAAAGAAACTGGATTTGATGCCGGCGCCGATGACTATTTGACGAAGCCATTTCATATGAAAGAACTTTCGGCACGCTTACGAGCCTTGATGCGCCGTGCATCCGTGAATGTAAGCACTGTCGTCGAGGCTCGCGGTATTCGCATGGATTCAGCCAGCTTCCGTGTTACATGCGGCACCGATGAAGTTCAGCTGCTGCCAAAGGAGTTTGCACTTCTAGAATTCTTGATGAGGCACGCTGATCAAGTTTTTAGCGCTGAGACCTTGCTGAACAGAGTTTGGTCATCTGATTCAGACGCCACCATAGATGCTATCACTACCTGCATCAAACGCATCAGAAAAAAGGTTGATCGAGACGGCAATCCATCTGTAATTAAAACCGTCCACGGTGTCGGCTATAAATTCGACCCCAAAGCATGACCGATGCAAACTATCGCAGACAAATGAAATGATGCCGTAAAGTGAGCAATGAGCGCGATTCGGTGGCATAATCGATAAAGGGAAATGTGGAACTTATCGATTCGTGAGAACTAAGATCGCTATTTGCATTGTTTTTTCAAGCGTACTTTGCGTTTCGCTGTGCCCGGATCTGTTTGCTAAATCGTCCAAGACGAAGTCGTCAGCAGATTCACAGTCTGTCAGTGAGGTCAAATCCGCTACTGATGATAAGGAATCCAGCGCCGGAAAGAAAACTAGTGCCGATGATAAAAAGGACGATGACAAGTCTGCTTCAGATTCTGATAAAGCCAATACTGATAAAGACTCAACCAATAAGTCGAACAAAACAACGAAATCAACATCAAAAACAGCTAAAGATGACGATGATGATGACGCATCTTTGAAGGCAAAGAAATCTTTCAGTGGAAACGTATCCTGGTATGGAGTGCCCTTTCACGGAAGGAAAACTGCATCCGGTGAAGTGTTCGATATGAACAAGCTTTCCGCGGCTCATTTGAAATTACCATTGCCGAGTCGCGCACTGGTCGAAGACCCTCGCTCTGGAAACGCAGTAATTGTTCGGGTTAACGATCGCGGACCCTATTGTAAAAGCAGAGTGATGGATTTGTCGCGTGAGGCTGGTCGTAAGTTGGGTATTCTCTCGCGTGGTGTTGGTTATGCGGACATAACCGTGTTAGAAAGAAAGACTAAATGATCGGCTAATTGTTACCAGCGGACAAGATGTCCGCTGCCCATACCATGGGCGGACGAGACGTCTGCGCTCCATACTTAGGGCAGATCCGCGGGTTCGATTTGAGGCCGATTTTTCGTTGGAGTTCGGTTCGATCCCGGAGCGCCGGCATCTTGCCGGCTTCGATTTTTGGTATCGATTTCTCGTTGAAGTTCGGTTCGATCCGGGAGCGCCGGCATCTTGCCGGCTTCGAATTTGGGAGCGATTTCTCGTTGGAGTTCGGTTCGATCCCGGGAGCGCCGGCATCTTGCCGGCTTCAAATTTTGGGAGCGATTTCTCGTTGGAGTTCGGTTCGATCCCGGGAGCGCCGGCATCTTGCCGGCTTCAAATTTTGGGAGCGATTTCTCGTTGAAGTTTGGTTCGATCCCGGGAGCGCCGGCATCTTGCCGGCTTCGATCTTTTTGAGTTGGTCGACGCCAGGCGTCGCCCCCGCCG
This sequence comes from Candidatus Obscuribacterales bacterium, assembly GCA_019747875.1. Lineage (GTDB taxonomy): Bacteria > Cyanobacteriota > Vampirovibrionia > Obscuribacterales > Obscuribacteraceae > JAIEPM01. The sequence goes on along the minus strand of JAIEQI010000018.1, from coordinate 21,929 downwards.
CCAACAGGGATCTCCATACCGAGGCTGTAGCAAGCGAAACTTTGTCCCATATGAAATGTGTAGAAATAACTCTCGTTCATGATTATCATATGAGGACTTGCACCGAGGTTTGTTTGAGTCTTATCGAAATTTTCATTGCTGATGCTGTGTTATTCTGGCTCCCCTATTTGCCGGCGACTTTGGCCTTATTGTCAGCAAGAACTGAAACGAGCATCAAAGCGCATTGGTACATTACAGCCCAAGTACTAGTGTGTTTGTTTGTTGCTGTCGCGTACATCTATGCGACCGCGGTGGCACCCTTTAATGGTCTTATCGACATTGGAAAACTTCGTATACCGTCTGGATTAGGAACTCCACTACACCTGGATGTTTGGACTCCTGCAAAATACCTGATGGGAGTCTATGGCATCCTGGCGTGTGTGCTTGTGTTTCGGAAAGCAAATCACCAGAGGAGGGAAGGCGAGCCATTTGCCATTTGGCTTTTTTTTGGAGGCTTCTGTTTAGTATACGGGTTCGCGGTTCCCTTCCTCATGCAGAGCATGCTCAGTGGCATTCTAGATTCGCATTTGATGTGAGGTCTTACTTTTTCTTTCGTGGGTAAATTCTAACGAATGAGCCATGCGGTGGTTCTAAGATTCCAGGAGTACCATCTGGAAGGCTTGCCGACGGCATTTCGGATAATTTCTTGAGGAGGACGGAAGCCTTTCCATTCGCTAGCTCACAGTAGCCATTTGGTGCATACACAGGGTGGTCAGGCAATAGTTCAGCTAGTCGCTGTGCAACTCCACCTTCCCCGTCCATCCCCGATTCACATCCCAGCAATCGAATCGGTTGGCCCGGTGCTATATGCTTCTTAATTTCTGCCGCCATTGTCTCTGGACTGTATTCCTTTCGGCCAGCGTGCAAAGTGTAGTACATATGAAAATCATCTTTGTCCGCATGCGTGAATACTGGAAAATAACCGTTTTCGTCTTTGTATCCTGCTACGTTAGGCCGCATTGTATCCATCGGTCCTAAGAACATTAGACCTCCGCTTGCTTTTTCTGCAACTCGCCGTGCCAAATCGTTTCCTTCGCCCACTCCCCATTCAAATACATTTGGCAGGTTGGGTTTCGCTTGGGGTAATTCTCTTTTTGTCGATAAGGCTTTGGCATCTGGAGGGCTAGTGTCCTCATGATGATTTTCTCTGTTGTCTCCGTTGGCGTTCTTTCTTTGATTTCGCTCGTCAGGTTTTTCTTGTTGTCCCTTGGAGTTGTCGCCATGATGCTCTGGCTTTTTGGTGTCTTCCTCTTTGTGTTTTGATCTTCCGCTTGCATCGTGGTTGGAATCCTTCGGAAGAATAAGCTTATCTCCGGGATGGATCAGGTTCGGATTCTTGATCTCGTTCAGTTTCGCTGTTTCTTTTACGAATTTGTATATTTCAGATTCGCTCGCATTTTTGCCGAGCTGGTGTCTTGCAATGTTAGAGAGGTTGTCGCCGGCTTTGACCGTATATGTGTTTCCAAGCAAGTCATTTCCGGATGCCAATCCCATGCCGGTTGCCACACCCATCTTTCGCTTTATCTGTTGGCGCTCTTGTGCAACCTGATTCTGTTTCGCGTTGAGATCTTCAAATCCTGTCTTTGCCACATCTGAATGCAAAACTCGGTCTGTCCGAGCGCTGGCCGCGTTTTCCTTCGGCTCGCTTTTCTCTGAATTGTGATCGTTGCCGATTAGGTGTTTGTTACTTGCCATAATTTGATCTTTCTCTACGCCAACAACATACTCAATTGTTCTGAAAAATATTTGAAACGGCGTTTCGCTGCGAAATTCGTACTATGGCGCGAGTTTTTCCTCGATAGCTTCGGCGCGCGTTTCAATCTCTTCAGCTTCCTTGTTGCGCTTCATGTCTCGGAGCAACGTCGCATATCCGCGTAAGCTCGCATCGACACGTGCATCCTCGTTCCCATATAGCTTTTCCTTTAACGCAATAACCTCTTTGTACAAAGGTTCTGCTTCACTATATTTCTTCTCCTCTCTCAATAGCTTTGCGAGGTTCTGCATGCTGGTTGCAATTTCGTCATCTGTAGAAATTGGAGAGCGTTTCCTCAGGTCAAGACTTTGTTTAAACGCTTTCTCGGCTTCCGCTGTTTTACCAGCTTCTTTATACAAAAGTCCCATATCGTTCAATGTGAGCGATACTTCCGGGTGTCCTTCACCAAGGGCTTTCATCTTAATATCCAGCACTCTTTGCAAAAGAGCTTCAGCTTCTGTAAATTGACCCTGCACGCGTTTTAGTTCTTCCAGATTATTCAGGTAGGTAGCCAGATCAAGTTGATTGCCACCTTTTTTCTCAACCAATGCGATCGCTTTCAACATCATTTGTTCGGCGTCTTCGTATTTGCCTTGATCTGTTTGAATAGCCGCCAGGCTATTAATAGTCTTCGCTACTTCGGAACTCTCAGCGCCAAAAAGTTTGGTCCTGATTTCCATACAACGTTTGTAGTTCTTTTCTGCGTCTGCGAACTTTCCTTCTTCGCGTTGGCACATGGCCAGGTTTGACAGCGCGATAGCCACGTTCGGATCTTCGCCTTTTGCGTTTTTCTCAGTAACGTCTAAGGCTTTTTGAAGTAATGGCTCCGCGTCTTCAAACCTGCCTAGCTCTCTGTAGAGTCGGGCCAGGTTTGTGTATGCTACGGAGAGCTCCGGATGATCGGGTCCCAGAGCTTTCAGTCTTATCGCCAGCGCTCTTTCGTAAAGCGGCTCCGCCTCAAGCCATTTTTCCTGTCCGCGCAGTGATACAGCCAGGTTGTTTAGTGCGACTGCAAGGGCTATATCATCCGGACCATAGTTCTTCTCCACCAGTGTCACAACGCGCTTGAGCAGAGGCTCGGAGTCGGAGAACCTATTCATCAGATTGTACATGAGGGCAAGGTTGTTTAGTGCTGCAGCAACTGCCTTTGAGTCCGTGCTAGTTGCCTTTTCTGTGTTATCCAATGCTTCTTTGTATAACGCAATTGCATCTGGAAACCTTTTTTGCTTACGATAAAGAACAGCGAGATTGTTCAGTGAAGAATTTATGGTCGCATAATCTTTCGGCTCAGCAGCGCGTTTTAGTTCCAGTGATTTCTTGAACAGTTCTTCGGCTTCTTTGTCCTTGTTTTGCGACTCATACACAAGAGCCAGATCGTTTAACGTGATCGCTAGCCGCGCATTATTTTTGTTGGCTTCAAAAATGCTTTTGGCTTGCAGAAACTTTTGCTCAGCAGACGCGTAGTCGCCTTTCTTGAAATCGGCAGTTGCTTGATCAACGATTGACTCCACGTTAGATGTGGGCTCCGCGGCAAGAGAAGCCGCTGTGCAAAGAGCGAAACTGAGAGTTATGAGGAGAGCATTTCTGGATTTCATTTGGGAGTATAGAACCTATTGGAAAGCAATATGTCTAAGGTCATTTCTCAACTGTACATGGTCACATATTTTCGGGTTTTGGTCATGATACAGTTAGCTTTTTCGCACTTCATTTCGCGCTGTTTTCAGTATATGTTCTTTTAAGAGATTGCGCAAATCTATTGATGGAAAAGCGATTCGGGATTCTCTCCTTTGGATGGGGATTGTGTTTGCAGCTCTCGAAAGCCGAAGATTTCACTTGATCACTTTGCAATTGGAGCTTTTAATGGAGAGAGGGATGGTATGCGATGAAATGCAACCTTCACGTTTTGCTAGTGAAGCCTGTTGCTACACGTCCTCATGTTCCGGAGCGCTTTCCTTTCCAGCGCACTTAGCAAAGCAAAACATGCGAAACTGATTAGACCGATGTGGAGACATCCATGCTCGATAATAACGTATGCGCACAGGTATCGAACCTCACCAAGTCATACGGTAAGGGGAAAATTAAGGCACTCGACTCCGTCAATCTTTCTATTGAGACAGGAGAAATAGTGGGCTTGATCGGGCCAAATGGTTCTGGTAAGACGACATTGGTGGGTTGCTTGCTCGGTCTGTTAAAGCCAGATTCAGGCGACGTGAAAATATTTGGTAAAGACCCGGATTTTTCTTCCGTACACAAGTTGATTGGTTACATGCCCGAACGTCCCGATTTTGAGCATTGGATGACGGGGTGGCAATTTCTCGAGTATCATCACGGACTAGCACGACTCAATGCAAACAATGCAAAGAAAACAATAGAAGAACTTCTCGAGTTTGTTGAATTGCCCCGCGATGCATGGACGCGGAGGCTGAAAACGTATTCGCGTGGAATGTTGCAGCGTTTGAACCTGGCACAAGGCTTGTTGACTGATCCAAAGTTTTTGCTTATGGATGAACCAACCCTGGGTTTAGATCCTGCGGGTGTGTCCGTCGTCCGCAAGATCGTGGGGCGCCTGCGAGAGAAGGGCGCAACGGCTGTCATAAACTCGCACCAGTTAGATGAGATCGAGCGTCTCTGCGATCGTGTTGCTTTTATCAAACATGGAAAAATTGCTGTGATCGAGAAATTGAAAGGGCAAGATTTCTGTGACTATGTCATTTCGATCAAGTGGAGCCTTAATGGGTTTACTGGTGGTGAGCCGGACTTAGCCGCTCTGGCGATCGAGGCTGGGTCTGTGCTGAAGGAGCAGAAATTACAAACGGCAAGGTTTGTTGTGAAAGATTCGCAAGCAGCTGGTTACTTGATCAAGAAGCTCGTAACCGCTGGTTTGCTGGTAGAAGAAGCGACACCGGAGCGTGCACGGCTTGAGCAGCTGTTCTTGGAACAAGGAGGATCGGATTAATATAGACATCTGTCCTAAGTTAATATAGACATCTGTCCTAAGTATGGAGCGCGGACATCTTGTCCGCCCATAAGTATGGGCCGCGGACGTCCCGTCCGCGTTTAACTGTGAGGAAGAAGAGAATCCCTCTGAATCGTTGGGGGCTTTACATAGCAACGAATCGCTTTGTAAAAGTGTGAGGCTATCGGCGGACGAGACGTCCGCGCTTCATACTCAGAACAAATCGCAACATGAAATGAAAACTTGGAGATCGTCGATGTGGTTTAACAAATCAATTTGCAAGTTTACCGTAATGTCGGCCTGCCTTGATCCGATGAAACTGATCTATGTGGCCCTGCTCGGTTTTGTGGTTCCGATTGGGATGAAGCTCGCCGCGTTGTTTCATGGAGCCTCTGATTCACAAACGTTCGAGATGCTTACCGGCAAGGTCGGTGTATCGTTCATCATGATGGTTCTATGTCTCGGTCTTGCAGGTAATAGCACTACACAAAGCGGCCGCGGTGGTGAATATTTACCGCTGCTGTTTTCTCGTCCAATCAGTCGAACTGAGTATGTAATAACTAAGTGGGTGACTATCACCATAATTGGTGGCGCGCTTGCGGCATTGCAGAATGTACTTGTCTGTATTTGCGGATTCTTCTTCGGTGAGACCACCTCTGCCTTGGGGTTGCTAAGTCTTGTAATTGAACGCTTCCTGGATGCTGGCATTCTTTCCGCCGGAATGCTTCTTGCGATGCTGAACAAACATCCAGTATTTCAGATCATTTCTATATGCGCCTTTTATGTTTGGATGATTGGGCAAACCGTTCCGCCTGTGAGCGTTGCTGGTCCGCAGATTGAAGGCGTGGATAAGCTAGCTTTGGATGCTACAAAGATAATGCTGGATACATCGCAAGCTATGGGCGATCTCGTGTTTGCCTGCGATTAACATCTACGACATGGTCAATAGTTCGCGTTTCTCGATTTTGCCTCCCGTCGCATATTTTTCGACGCTCATGCTTTATCTCGCCCTTGCTATCGCCGCAACCAACAAGAGAGAGTTTTTCTATGGCACCAATTGATTCTGAACAAATGGTCAGCACCGCAAGCGATGCGTCGGCTGATTCCAAAGACTATCGTTTGAGCGTGACACCGAGGGGATTTTTGTTGGTGGCGGCCGCGATGATCGTTTTGCGTGTAGGGCTTACCGTGAATGATTTTTTGAACCCAGCTCCAGCGAGGGCAAGCGTTCAGTGGCATAACGCAAAAGAATTCGCCGGTTCAAGCGAACCCGAAATTATCAAAGCATCAGGCAAGAAACTTATACTGTATGAATTCTATGCTGACTGGTGCTCGCCATGTACACGCCTTGAGCAGGACGTCATGACCAATGATGAAATTCGCTCGACTATCGAGAAGAACTTCGTGAGCATTCGAGTAACCGATCGGCTCAAAGAAGATGGTAAAAACGACCGCCTGGTTGCGGATCTCCAAAAGCGCTATCGCATTTTCGCGTTTCCCACGGTGGTTGCTGTGGGTGCCGATGGCGAGTCAAAAGGGACTCTGGTCGGAAACTCTTCATCTATGGCTGTTTACAGATTCCTGACTAAGATAATCAATCAGTCCAAGTGATTTAACGGCCATTAAACGCCCTGCCATTAACCTAAAACCATCGAGTTCTGGGAATGGCATGAGGGCGAACGAATGAAGAGACAAACCGCTAGGAATACACAAGGCTCCGGTCTGGTAGAGGGAGTCGTTGGAATCGTCCTGGTCACAATGGTCGTTGTTGCCGGTGTTCTGTTGCTGGTCAACAGTGGCATGGCTACCTATTACAAGCTCAAAATCGGATTCGTTGCTTCGGAAGCTGCTAGATTCGCCAACTCGCACGATGGACAAGGGCGTTTGAATGACACCAAGGACTACGCCGAATCACTTCTGAAGACGCTCGGAATCAGGCATGGCGGCTGCCATGTCGAGCTGGACGAAAGAAAGATGAACGGCGTGCCTAGCATGGTTTGCAAAATTGAATGCCGAGACCTGAACATGGTGGGCAACATGCTTGGACCCATCGAGATCTCCGATGTTGGTGTTGCCCCTACCACCGAAATGCTCGTGAAGAAAACTGTTTCTATTGACGCCGGCGACAAGAACTATCACCTTCCTGTTTTCGATGACGGTGGCAAGCAAAATCTCGGAAATCTCGGAACGAAAGGCTACCTAGCCGTAAATACAGAAAACGCTGCGAACCAACCTCGCTTACTGCACTGGATTCTATCTGCGGATTACAAAAAGGAAGCTGATTCTGTCTACGGACCTAATCTCTACAAGCCGAAGACTCATGGGGATTTGGAACGGCTGGATAACGATTTTCCCCGACATTCATTCAACAAGGTCTATTACGTTGAAGTTCAATCCGGAGCATACATCAGTAAGAGTCTTTAGTCGAAAGCAAAATCAGCAAACTCAGGGATTTCGAATTAGGGTGGATGAAAATGAAAAATAGAATTCGCAACAGCAAAGGTTCAGGACTCGTTCAGAGCGTTGGGAGCATCGCCATGATTACCGCCATCATAGTGGGCATGTGCTTTGCACTTCTGAACGCGGGGATTGCATTTTGCTACAAACAGAAGCTCGCTTACGTTGCTCTTGAATGCGCGCGCTATGCAAACGGCATGGATAGGGATGGTAGATTGAGCGAAACAAAAGCCTTTGCAGATGATTTATTGCGTACTCTGAAAGTCCCCTACGGTGGTATTCACATTGAGCTCGATGAAGTGAAAGAACATGGAGATAATGCAACACGCTGTACTGTACAGTGCCGCAGCCTCGGTTTGATAGGCAATATGTTTGGTTTGATTGACATGGAAGGCAGTGCTGTTGCTCCGAAGAATGAACTGATTGTTGGCAGAACATTGTGCATTGAAAATGGCAGCAACAACGTCTACGTTCCTGTGATTGAGGACCAGGGCAGCGATGCTAGTGTTGGAAGCTTTGCTTCCAAAGGCTATTTGGCAATCAACTCCGAGAATGAAGAGAATCGTCCGCGTCTCCTACATTGGGCGCTAGCGGCTGACTACAAAGAGGCTTCAGCCGCAAGTCAAACCTACGATGACGTCAGGAAACCGAAGGCACATTCTGTTCTGCAGAACCTGAAAAGCGATTATCCCTATCATTTATTCAATGGTGTCTATTACGTCGAAATAGCATCAGCTGGCGCCGTGTACTAGAAAACTCGCGATAGCGATCACCGAATCAAACATAAGCAAATCAAATCGCAGTCAATTGATTGACCGCGATGGGCTCACTGTTGCCCAAGCACTCTATTTCTCAAGTCATTCCAACTTCGCCCAACCCCACGAGGAAAAAGAAATGAACTACAAAATTCCACGAATCATCATCAAAACCAAAACCAACTTCAAGACTTTGAGATCGATGGATTACGACTCCCTGTCGAAGGGCGAACCGTTAAGAGTTAAGGTGGGGCGTTTCGCTCGAAATGTATTTGTTGATTTACTTCGCATTCTGCCCGGTTCACGCCTTTCCACAAATATGTGCAAAAACTATGGACACGTGATTCCTGAGCGCTGGGACGGGGCTTTGCCACACTGCCATGAGTGCGGACTGCTCGTCGAAAATATGAGCATGCTGCGCAAGGCAAATCCGGTTGGTTCCATCTTCTCGGAATTTCGCGCTTAGACCGGACCAATCGACTTGAAAAAGATCGAAGCCGGCAAGAAGCCGGCGCTCCCGGGATCGACCCGAGCGCCAAAAGAGCTAATCGCTCTCGTATGGAGCGCCCGTCCACCCATAGCCTAACAGAGCTTTGCTTCTTGCGTCCATCTAAGGGCACCGCCGCTTAACTTTTGAGAGCGATATCGCTCTCAGATAAATCTTGTGCAATCAAATCCCAAGACACCCAACCGGGGGATGTCTTTCCCAATGATTGAACCTATCTCACGATAAAAGACTCGGAGCACTTCATAATAAGCAGTCGCAAGCATTCTGGCTGGCACTTGGTACTGGGAGCTATCTATGTCTTTTGATCAAAACGCAATCCGCTCGAAACAAAGGCTCGTTATTTTGCTCGTAGGAGTCGTCGGACTGGCTGTGGCCGCAATCCTTTTCCTGATTTACGATTCGGTGAAAAAGCCAGGACAGCTAGCCACCAATCCGCCTGTACCGGTTGCCACTCAAGCCACTGTAACACCCGCCGAATCAGTGCCCGCTACAGACGTAACAGTGGTGGACGCATCGACGTTGCTCCCTGAGCAGGAAGCCGCTCCAGCCGCTCCCCCTAAAACAACAAAAAAGAGCTCGCGTTCTTCTCGCCGTAAGCAAGTGGCGATGCGCTTCCCGGCTCCTCCCGTCGGAGAAGCTCGAAATGCCGACTGGCTGAATGGCCCCAAGAGCGAAGTTGAAATGTGGGCAGGAGACCGGCGCTCGGTTATTTGGGTCCCACAAGGTCCCAAAAACCATGAGTCGCATGAATCCCACGAATCGCACGATACTTTCTACTAAAGTCCTGAAAGTCTGGCGCTCAAAATTTATTCAAAGACCCATTTTAGTTTTAAGCGTGACCCATCAATGTCACTGCGCCTGAATAGAGTTTTTGTATGACCCCCCATACCCAAACCAAGCCTTGGGGGCATGCCAAAAACGAGCAGCGATTGCCAAAATTCGAACCATATATAGGAACGATTTGGCACTTTAGCCTGTTACGTTTGATACGAATAGTGTGAAAAAAGTCGCGAGAAGCCCATTCTCTCGTGACCAAGTTCTGCTCTCGGCATGCCAAATTTATGCCAATTCTTTGCCCGTACTCTGCCAACACATATGAGTATTCTCTTAGACATGAAAGGGGCGCGCGGGTAACACGCTCCGAGGGGTTCTAAAAAAGGCTTGGGTTTGTAAAATGCTTAATTCAACAACTTTCTCGACAAAGTCCACCTGCTGCAACGTCTCAGGTACGCAATCGCGTCGCATCACTCGCGAAGAAATGATCACTCTCAAATCGTCGGTTGGCGTCCGACGGGGGAATTCCGGTCGCAGAGCCATGGAAGTAATTGGCTCCTACCTTCAAGGTCTCGTCACCCTTATCACCACACCGGTTAAGGCTGAGCGCAAAAATGCAATGTGCCACAACTACGGTCACGTCATCAAAAGCGCAAAGTGGGAAGGCTACCTCCCCAAGTGCGGAGACTGCGGAGTCGAAATCAAATCGCCCGACATGCTCAGAAAAGCAACACCGGTAAGATAACAAACCAAGTTTATCGCTGACGAACCCCGAACCCAGAAAGTCGGCGAGCAATTAAAGAGGAATGGTGCGCTCGGGCATCATTCCTCTTAGAGCTTTTTATGGCGTGGTGGCAGAACTAGAAGCTGACATATTTTTGCCAAAACTTTGACCGTACTTTGCCAACACTAGTGCGTATTATTCTCTTATTGAATCACTGATGAGCAGATGCGAAACGCCGGTGAGAAAACAAGTTTATCGCTGACGAACCCCGAACCCAGAAAGTCGGCGAGCTAATTAAAGAGGAATGGTGCGCTCGGGCATCGTTCCTCTTAAAGCTTTTTGGCAGGGCTCTCTTTCACAAGTGGATCAAAAAATGAGGAATGATGCTCTAAACATCATTCCTCCAAGAGTTTTTCGATTCTAGAGACTTAGACTTTGTTTGCAGTTAAGCCGTCTTGATAGTTGAAGAACAATCCGGTTGGATCGTACTTCTTGCGAAGCTCAGCAATTTTTTCCCAGTTTGCTTTGGTGTATGCATTGACCGCGTGATCTGGATAAGTAACGGTATCACTCTCGCTGACGTAATGACCGGCGGTGAATGGTTTTAACAGCTCGATGCATTTCTTCTGCCATGCACGATTCGGTCCGTCTTCAGCTTCAGTCTTCCACATTGTCCAGGGACCGCCATAATAGTGCCCATTCATGCAGAATGCGGCGTCTTTCGGCGTTGGTTGCGGTACATTAGGTCCAGTGAAAATTGCGTACATCAGTACCGTTATTTTCGACGGTGTCTTTAAGAAGTGATCTGTTACAGCACCGAACAATTCCGATAGTTTCGAATTTGAGAACATAGCTTCTACTTCGTTTCTCAAACCTTCCGGCCATAGGGAGCCGGAGAAATCAAACAACTGCTCAAAAGTGAATTTGTCCATAATTGATTTAGATAGACACTTGTCGAGTAACGGAAACTCGTCAAATGGTTTGAGTCTTTCTCTTGCTTCAGCCTCTGTGTTAGCAAAAACGGTTGCTGTGACCGAAGCTACTTTTCCGTTGTCAGCCTTACATTTATCTTGTAGATTGGCTGGTGCTTCCAGTAACCAGAGACTTAGTTCTATTGAAGGGTCTAGTTTCTTCGCATTAGCCTCTAGCCAATCTGCCGCGTTCTTGATTTCAGAGACGGGAAGATAGTAGGAATTTCCAGCAATGTATTGAGGTAGATCGTACAGGCTGAGGTGATAACGCAGCGCGATAGCAAAGCATCCAGGACCAGCGCCGCGCATCGCCCAGAAATAGTCTTGGTTTTCTTTGGCGCTTGCAGTGATACGTTTGCCTTCTGCTGTCACAAGTTCGATTGCATCAATGCTTCCAACACCTGGTCCCCATACTCCTTGGTTCCAAGACATCCCACCGCTAAGCAAATAGCCGCTCATCTTGACTTGCGGGCAATGCCCTGTTGGGTAGGACAGACCATGCGCATTCAGCGCTTTTTGCATTTCGCGATTGCTTACGATTGGCTGTGTAATAGCCTTCTTTGTCTTGGTATCAATCGAGATTACTTTGTTCAGGTTTGTGAGGTCGATTAGCATTCCGCTGTTGCGAATTGTTGGATTACACCAATTGTGTCCCCCTCCGCGAACACTGACTTTCATGCCTTTTTCGCGGGCGTATTTGACGGCTTCGACAACATCATCTTCATTATCAACTATAACGATTACTTGAGGCATCCGATCGAGGGGGACAAGTTTATTCCAAACATCATGCAGTTGAGTTTTGAATTCAGGGTCTTGCGGAGTTAGGACTTTTCCCTTCAAGTTCTTGATCTCAACTATCGCATTTGTCATTTTTCCTGCCCCTTTCTTGGTTTCTTCAGCTATCGCTGGGATGTTCGAACCGACAATCAACGATCCGGCTAGTCCTATTCCTGCAGTAAGAAAATCTCTTCTGTTTAATTCGCTTTCCGCAGAAATAGGATCTGCGTCATCCATTTTTTCTGTTTCGTTGTTGTCGTTGATTCCCATTTGTTCCTCTCGTAGTAGGTTGTGTTATTTCAAAAGCAAGGTCCACATCGCTGCGGTCTCAGCTGCAAACAAAGCGGCTAGTATCAATGTTCCTTTGATATCCGTTTCGACAGCCTTAGACTTGTCTTGTGGGAAAATCCACCAGGTGAACCATTGGATGAAAACCGGAGTGGTCAGATATGATGTGACGGCCACGCTTATGATCAAGCTAATCAAGTTGGCGACTGCTGGATTGAGTCCGCTGAGAATTGGTGCGAGGAATCTGATTTCCAGCATTACCGTCGGGAAAAGTCCCAGCAGAACCAGCAAACCCGTCTTCCATACAGCTGGTGGATCGCCTGCGGCGTCGACAGGAAACCATCCCGGGAAGGCAGACTGCAGTGACTTGATTTGTGTTGAGTGAACGAATTGAACTTGTTCTTCCAAAAGTGCTTTTCTCTCGTTGCTCTCAAACCAGCGCTCTAGTGATTCCGGCTTGTCGAAGTGCAACATTGTTGCCCATTGATGTGGTTTGGACGGCGTTGGTGGTTGGAAATATGCGCCTCTGTATCCAGGTTGTTTTGCTTGAACACATTGCACTTTGTATTCCCAATTGAAGTAAGCTTCTTCCATTCCTTCTTTGACTTCGGTGATGATTCCAGAAGTAATGTCGGCACGCTTGTCGACCGTTGTGACTTCCTTCACTTCAACCGGCTTGGATGCTGCCATCCCTTTAAGCTCGTCGATGATCTTGATGCGTGCTTCAGACTGCGCAAATGCAGTGGCGTTCTTTTCGTTTTTGAATCGGTGGATCAAAATCCAATCATCGGCTGCGTTAGCTGGTGCTTCAAGATCTCCGCTCCAAAAGCCTTCGGCTCTGGCTGCAGACATCGCCAACTTAATTACGAGGGAAACAAACTTTTCTCGATCTACATCTGCAGGTGCACCAATTGTGGTGCTAATCGCTGATACAACCTGACCACCGATAACTTGTTCTACCATGCGTTTAGTTTCCTTTGAGTCGAAATCAGCCTTTTCTGAGCCGTTCTCAGTGCGGACTTGTTTCGCCTGACAATAGTCTTTGTTAATTGCGCGAGCGCTAAGTGTATCACAGTTAATCTGCTGGGAACTTCCGGATACAGGCAAGAGGAGGGATTGGTTTTCAAACTTGTTGCTATCGATGTTTGCGTTCATGGTTGTGTTCCTCATTTCTTCAACGCACTGAGTCTATGCGCAATTTATGAGGAAGTTGTGATGAATTATGAGGGAACTAAAAGACCGTGGAGCGCCTATTTGCCGAGCTCGTGACGAAGGGCTGCCTCTATTGTCGGAAATTGATAGGGATACCCGGCTTGTTGCAGCTTTTGTGGAAATATTCTGGCGCCTCCCAAGAGCATTTCGTCTGCCATTTCTCCAAAAATCATTCGAGCAGCCATGGCTGGTACTGGAAATATTGTTGGACGGCTCAATACTTTTCCAAGTGCTCTTGTAAATTCAGCATTGGTGACTGGGTTTGGCGAAACTACATTAACTGGACCCTGCAGTGATGGCGTTTCAATCGCGAATCGAATTGCATTAACCGCATCAGTAAGCGATATCCAACTAAAGTATTGGCGCCCATGCCCTAAGTTGCCGCCTGCGCCCATTTGAAATGGAGGAAGCATTTGCTTTAGAGCACCGCCCTCCGGGCTCAGAACAACGCCAAATCGCATGTTGACCGTTCGGATGCCAGCGCTCGAAGCCGCAGTTGTTGCGGTTTCCCAGTCTTTGACGACCTCTGCTAGAAAGCCTCGCCCAACCGAGCTGCTCTCATTGAGCGGCTCGTCGCCTCTATCTCCGTAATAGCCAATGGCAGAGGCGCAGATGAAAACTGCCGGTTTCTTCTGCAAGTTTGCGATGGTCCTTGCTATCAGGGTAGTTCCCTTTTCTCGGCTTTCTCTAATTCGTTGCTTGATTTCCTTCGTCCAAACTTGACCAACGCTCTCGCCTGCCAGGTGAACTACCGCATCCATGCCTTCGAGCGCGTTTGGATCTAATGTTCCAGAATTGGGATCCCACTGAATTTCATGAGCATCGCTGCTTTTATGGCGAGTGAGTTTGAAGACCTCATGACCTTGTCCGGATAGTAAATTCACGAGGCTCTTGCCAATTAGTCCGCTTGCTCCCGTGATTGCAATACGCATTTCATTCTGTCCCTTATCTCGATTCAACAACTGTAAATCATGTGCTGTTACGGCATGGCGGTAACGGAATAGTCGGTCGAACTGATCCTCAAAATAACCACCAAAGAATATTTCAGACAATGCTCCGAAAGGCAACTCATATTCTATGCAATCTTCCAGAATCGATTGATTGTTTTCGGCAGGCAAGAATTTGTGCGTATGAGTCCAGGATTTGAAGGGGCCTTTTATCTGATAATCGGTGAATTGGCGACCCTCCTGATAATCCTTGTGTGCTAGCTTCCAGATTATTTTGAAAGGACCAGATGGAAGGGCTATCGTGACGGTGGCTCCGTCCTCAATGCCGCCGTGTTTTTCGATAACTTCAACCTTTTGAAATGGCGGTTCGAGGCGTCCAAAGGCTGCGGGATTCTTGTGCCAGGCAAACAGGAGTTCTGCTGGCGCGTCTATGATTGTTCTGCGAATGAACTTCCTGCCCATTTTCGCCCTAAAAGAAGACTCTAAGCGTTGTTGTTTTCATGAGGATATACTGATCCGGCGAATCTTAACGCATCTCTGACTCAAGGAGCAACAGTTACGTGCTGCTGACCCGCATTTGAGGGACAAATGAATAACAAGAAATTCGGACGAATTCCTGCACAGACGATCGAATTATTTGAGCGAACGGTTGCCGATGTTAAAAGCAAAGTTTTGCCGGCACTTCCGCACACGGCTGGTGAGGAATTGAAAGGCTTCACGCTGGAAGCAGTTCTTGAAATCATATTCCGAGATTGGCACGAAAATAACAACACAGAGGGCATGCGGGAAGAGGATCTTGCTGATCTGGCAAGTTTTGTTCAGATGGCATCTGCTCTGGCTGGAACGACTATGCATGCACAAGGTCGCCCAATCTATGAGGCTACGTTGAAAGGATTGCTTGAGGACTGGCTTGAGAATTGGAACAAGCCGGATGATCCGGGTCCACCTGGACCGCTTTAACCCCGTAATTCACTTTCGACTTAACGGTCGGCAGCGTTATTTCTTTTTTTGTTTTATTAACGAGCGGGCTTAATCAATGGCTAATCCACATGAGAGCGCAGACTTTGCAGTGAAGATCTTCTTCACGCTAGGTGCCACTCTATTTGGTGTCACCATCTTGTATTTCGGTGCGAAGCGCGTTTTGCTTTCGACAACTAATACAAGAAATCAACCAATACAGAGAAAACAGTTAACGGGGTCAACGACGCGACGCCCGTTGTCGATAGCTAGCAATCCAACTCAGGCTGGTCGAGCCCCGCAGCTTCGCACCGGTCAACGTCTATCTCGTGCAGCTCGCACAAGCGGAGTGCGTTCAGCCTATGGCAGGATTCCACAAGATACAGTGGTTTTGCTGACCTCGCATATTAAAGATGTAAGCGGTCCCGTAATGTCTTATCTGCCTCTAGGCATCACTAGGGTGATGCGCGATTGGACCATCAAAATGACGCTGGATGTCGTTTTTCGAGATTGGTGTGATAACGAAAATCTCGAAATCCTTTCCCGGGAAGATGTATCTGACCTTGGTAGCTTTGCTGAATTTTCATATGATTTAGCCGTGGGCCGGAGTCTGGAAGAACTTGGTCCAGTAGAAAATGCGGTCTATCGAGCGAGCCTGACCGCTCTACTGGAACATTGGCTTAAACACTGGAATGCCAATGGTGTCAATGGACCTCCTAAGTGACGGTACGGATTCTGATTTGTAGGTACGGACAGCTCAATTTCATTAGTGGATTTTCCAGGAGATGTAATAACGTTTATACTTGTAAGGAATAGAGGACTTGCTCCATGGCCCAGCGTAAACCTGAAGAACAAAGCACTTTTGACCAAGTGCTCAAATTGGTCGAGCATTTGGAACCCGAGGCACAAGAACGTCTTGTGGAAGAGATGAAGTTGCAATGGCTTCGCCGGGCCCTAGATGAAGGTGAGGGTGACTTGGAGGAAGGTAGAACAGTCTCGTTGGAACAGTTGGAAGAGCGTTTTGATTTCAAGAAACGAGACCATGAGTTGGCAATTGTTCGGGTGCTCCATGGAAAACGAGATTTGGGCAAGATTTCGTTGCCTGAGTAATTGAGATTTGTTGCTCGCTTACTATTTGGAATCCGAATGCCTGCAGATGAACATAATTGAAACTGTAATGTCGAATAATAAGAGCGGCAAAAGCATGTTCTGATAGTCGTTTACGAGCACATCAAAGCTGTTTAATCTAAAGAAGTTTTTCTTAAACTGATGCTTGCTTACAACTCAGGAAGCTTGAACCTGCAGGCTTTATGATTATTGACTGTATCCAAGAGATCTCACTTTTCGTCGCGAGATGGCATAAAGGATGAATAAGCGAAGACGTGCTTTTTAATAGCCTCGCCTATCTGATTTTTCTTCCAATTGTGGTGACCCTTTTTTGGGTCTGCCCGAAACGCTGCCGCACAATCATTTTGCTTCTGGCTAGCTATGTCTTTTACATGAGCTGGAAGCCTATCTATGGACTCCTGATTGTTGGGCTGACTGCACTTAATTACGTGTTTGGATTGCTGATTGCTTCCAACGAAAAACGTAAGAAATTGCTGCTTACGCTGGCTGTGGCGTCTAACTTGCTTCTCCTTGCCTACTTCAAATACACCTACTTCCTGATAGATACAGCGAATCAGTGTTTAGCTTCATTTGCGCAGAAAATTCCGAATCCATCATTCGAGATAATTTTGCCGTTAGGCATTTCGTTCTTTGTGTTTGAGTTCATTCACTATGTCGTTGATGTTTATAAAGGCGGCAAGCCAGTTAAGTCACCAATTGATTTTGCGTTGTTTGCAAGTTTCTTTCCTACGCAGATTGCTGGTCCGATTAAGCGGTATCAGGATTTCATTCCTCAGCTTAGCGATCACGGTAGCTTCAAACTGAAATACTTTGATGAAGGTCTCTGGCTGATCATTTTTGGATTGTTCAAGAAGGTGATTTTTGCGGACAATCTTGCAGCCGTTGTTAACAGTGGATTCGCGCGACCAGATCTTTTGACGGGCTTCGATCTCTGGCTGGTTGTGTACGCTTTCGCTTTCGAGATATATTTCGACTTCAGCGGTTACACTGACATTGCACGCGGGTCAGCACTGTTGTTCGGGTACAAAGTGCCACCAAACTTCAACCTGCCGTATTTAGCAAGCTCGATTGCGGAGTTCTGGCATCGTTGGCACATATCGCTTTCGACCTGGCTTCGCGATTACCTGTACATTCCGCTAGGAGGCAGTCGCTGCTCGAAGTGGTTCAACTATCGCAATCTCTTTTTGACGATGGCGCTTGGTGGGCTTTGGCACGGAGCCTCGATGCATTTCTTGATCTGGGGCGCTTATCAGGGCATCATGCTTATTTTGCACAAGGAGTTTACGCTGCTTGCCGAAAAAATTGGTGCGCTGAATAAACTTCGTCAAACAAAGTTCTTCAAACTGGCATCAATCCTTTTGACCTTTCATGTCGTTTGTATCGGTTGGGTCTTTTTCCGTGCTTCCAATATGGCGGAATGCTCCGCGATCATGCAACGCCTCTTCTTCCTTGAACCATCAATGAGTTTCAGTCAGCTGGCGTCGCTGACCATTGTTAATATCCAGGATCCAATCATATACATGCTCTTGCCAATCGTTCTCGCTTTGCTCGCTGGTGGACAGATTCTTTCCGGTTGGATTGAAAGCAAGAAAGATAGTGGTGGGCTTTCGATCCCAATGCCGTTACGCGCAGCAGCTATTGCTGTTCTGATTGGTTTGCTCATCATATTTACTCCCGATACATCCCCTAAGTTCATTTACTTTCAGTTCTAGCGAGGAACCAGGTGTCAAAGAACGATACTAATAATGAACTGAATAAATGTGCTGCAGAGGACATGCGCAGTGGTTCAGCACTGGCAGCTAGCGCTGGCAATTCCAAGTGGGCATGGACCAAATATGCAACGCTTGTTGGTGTCGCTATCTTCTTTGCGTTCAACTTTGTATTGTTGCTCTGGCAACCTCTCAATAAAGTGAAACCGGAGGCGCTGCCCTCTGCTCATACCTGGACGTATTGGGCTGCTCGTGAGTTTCTTTCTCAGCAGAAGCCATCAGATATAGTTATTTGTGGATCGTCTGTGTTGATGCATCCGATCGCCCGTGTGGAAGCTGTCCATAAGAACAAGAACTTGGATTATGTTTTGGACCACCAATCTACTTATTTTGCTGATGCGCTCGGCAATTCAATCGGACAACAGAATCTCTCGTGCTTCAGTTTCGCTTTACCGGGATCGATGATTTCCGATAATTTCATGGTTATGCGTGGTTTGTTGACTGGTGCGCATAAGCCATCTGTAGTTGTCTTGGGACTTACTCTTCGCGACTTTATTGACAGTGGTGTCACTTGCCCTGGAGCTACTCCGCCGTTTCGTTATCTGAAGAGATATGCAAACATCGACGATGTTATTGATCTGGCTATGCCGCAGATCTGGCAACGCTTCGATTATTGGCTTGGTAAGCTCGTCTACGTTAATGGCAAGAAGATGGATATGCAGACCTTGCTTTCCGAACAAGTGAAAAGCATTCTTGATCCCGTCTTCAAAAAAGAGTTTGGACCTTGTCGCTTAGTTGAAATGGATCCTACTCGCAATACGCCATCGAATCTGCGCGGGGAAATCGAGCCAGGAATGATGATTGTGGGACCGCACGAGGCGGCATCCTACCTGGATAATACTGCCGAGTACAGAAAGAGATATCGGCGTAACGATCCCAAAATGTTTGAGATCCAATCGAGCTTTCTGGAGAAATTGCTTGCCGAAGCAAAAGCAAATGATGTTCGTGTGATCATGGTGAACGTTCCTGTATCAGAGCAGAACCACACCTTGATGCCCGTTGGTGCTTATGAGAAATACCAGGCGCGGGTCAAGGCTCTTGCCAGTAAGTGGGGCGTCGAATATTTCGATCCAAGTAATAATGTGCAGTTCGTTCAATCTGATTTTTACGACAGTGTTCACATGAATGCTGACGGTGGCAAGAAATTATTGGATCAGTTTGTTCTGGCTGTGCGCGGTGATTCGCGGAGTCTGGCTGCCCTTTCTGCTCGATCGACCGTGGCGAATAAGGCAGTGCTAACCGATAAGGCAATGTGAGGTTTTAAGTGAAGTCGCTCGAAGAAATTTTCGCTTCATGGAGTCGGCTGTCTTGTGTTGTTTCTTTCTCGCTTATTGCTGTGGTGGCATTGTCTTGCGATTTTTGCGCAGTGCCTTCAATAGCCGGTGATGCTGCGCCCTCTACAAAGGCAAATGCTGCCAAGAATCCCAATGACAGTAAACCTATCTATTCTCCGGATGGGAGCAAGTTCGTCTTCATTCGCACAAGTAAGGACACGGTATCAGCTGGCAATGGCGATGTTCCGGCGGATGTAATTTTCTTTGGTGAAAAGAAGAATCCCGCCGGCGCACAACCCCTGTTTAAGAAGGGCGGCAAGTTCAAGTCGGGGCAACAGATCGGTGATATCTATTTTGGCGGAATAGAATCAGCAGTTTTCTCTCCGGACTCGAGCAAGATTTATTTTTTGAATGCTGCTTATGCAGTGTCTGGAGCAATCGTTGAGATTGACCTCAAAAGCCGAGCTGTGCGCTATGTGATTGACGGCAATTCATTGGAGTTTGCCGAAAGTGGCAAGTACAAGGGTAATCTCCTTGTGGCACGGCATAAATATAACGACGATGGTGCGTACAACGTACTCTGTGTCGTCAGTCCTGCTGGTAAGGAAATAAAAGAGCTGAGCCGTCTGGATTAATCTGGGATCTTCGTTCCGACGTCGAGATTCGTTAAGAATTCAGTTAGAGACATCGCTACCTGCTGGGCTGAGCAGGTTACCTCTCGCCGACATTCTGGCAGGCGCGCCGGCCTTGACGGGACCACCCCCGAGGGTGGAGGCGGTTAGCCCCAAGCATTTGCGGGTAAGGTAGGGTGGGGTGCCCCGTCCCGCCCGCGACACAATCCTGAGACCCATGTACAGGAACCAAATATTAGCTTCATTGTGTTTTCTTCTGCTGGTTTTGCAGGGTCCGGTCCGTGCGGCTGACTTGGTCGAGTTAACGCCGGCGTCCGCAAGTTCGCAAGGCATAGCCGCGTATAATAAAGCCGACTATGCCACCGCGATCAAGTTTTTGAGCTATCGTGCTAAGCAAAGACCTGAAGATGCAAATATCTATTACTATTTGGGCAATTCGTATTTGCATTTGAAGCAGCATGACCAGGCCGCTCACATGTTCTCTGCCTGCGTTCGACTGGCGCCAGCAAGCCAAGCCGGAAAATTTTCTTTGACAGCGTTGGAGCAGCTTTCGGCTATGCCAAAGGCTGCCCCCGAGGAGCCTTCTGAAAAGGAGAAGCCACCTGATCCGGCACAGGCAGCTGCAACTCGCGATTCTCTCATGACTGCCAGAGCCCTGGACAAGGCATACAACGATGCCGTGCAGGTGATAAAGGGGCGACGCCAGACCTTAAAGATCAACATTGATCACGTTTGGGACCACATGCAAAACGAGATGCAATCCCTCAATGCTAGGAATACTCCTAACTTTGCCACCGAGCTGGAAAAATTGCAGCGCGAGGCTGAGAATAAGGTTCAGGATCTGCAGACAAAAGAACTGAGATATGAGAACAGAGCGCTGGGCCCTGACAAAATCGACATTCGTGCCGTGCCTGGAATGCCAGGGGAGAAGGCGGATGATACCAAAACTGCCCTCGGGTCGCTGCTGGCATATTTCAAACCGGACAAACCCTTTGATCCGTTCGCGACTGATATCACCCCTGATGTCACATCTAAGTTTATGACTATCAACGATGCCTTCGGCGAATTGAATACTTATCAGCCTTCCGCAAGGCGCCTGGCAAAGCAAGTCTTTATCCAACTGAAGAATGGTATAGAAACAAAGCAGGATGTTTTTGATCAACAAATTTATCAAGTCAAACAACATCTCATTCAAGACATCGTAAACATCAAAAATAACTACGGCAACAATGCTAGCACCAAAATGGCGCAGATTACGGCGGCTCAATTCATAAGCGGGGCAAAGATTCCGCGCGCCGACAATGAGAACCAGCTGACACCGTTGGAGCAGGACGTTCATCAAGCTGTTGAGCGCAGTAAAAAACGAATAAAAGAAATGGAGGAGACGTATTATCGCGATGTTGATTCGCTCCTGGTCGGTGCGAAGGAGCGCTTGGGTGGCATGGTTGCGCAAACAGGCCAAATGAACAGCCAACTCAAGCGTCCCAGTGGCACTATTCAAATGGTGCCGATGGGCACTGACACTTATACAAAAAACTATGTCAATTTCGGTGATCGGTCAGAGTATGCACAGAAATTGAAAATCCCAGTGCCCACCGTAGAAGCGCTTCGCGCACCAGAAGCGAAGAAGTTGCAGCCCAGTAATTCAAAAACTACGGGCAAAAAGAGCTAATTATGAAAATGGTGCAGGACGAAGAATATGGATTTGACGGCTACTCTTTGCCAGTGCCCGAAAGAGCGGACGAGACGTCCGCTAGCCATACTTATGGGCGGGCAAGATGCCCGCGCTCCATACGAAAGACCAATTCACTCTCGTATGGAGCACGGACGTCTTCTCCGCCCATAGCCTCACAGCGCCGTTTGTTTTCTATCGATTCCAACGCATTGGCATCTCGCGCGCTTCCAATTCTTCAGAGCGATTCGCTATTTTGGAAGTTCGGTTCGATCCCGGGAGCGCCGGCATCTTGCCGGCTTCGAATTCTTCAGAGCGATTCACTCTTGTATGGAG
>JAIEQI010000003.1 GCA_019747875.1 Candidatus Obscuribacterales bacterium | reverse complement strand
CGAGGTCAATCAGGTTTAGCGAAAATAGCGTTTCTAGACGGAGCAGTTCTTGGACAGACTCATCTTGCCCGCCCATATGCAAATTCTACTATACTACTTTTTCTTTTCGGGAGGAAAGCTCACGTTCACTTGAAACTGACATGCAGGCCCGCCTGCGTCATCCTGAGGCACAGCCACAACCATCACGTTCATCTTTTCTGACTCTGCATACAGTGAGTACATGTTGGCTGTGGTGCTCGAAACCTTTTCGTTTATCTTGAGGCCAGAGGCAGGCAAAGAAGTTTTGAAAAATTGGATCACAGTTGGAGCGGGATCCCTTGTTCTCAAAGAGAGATGGCGGCCGTATCTTTTCGAATCAGGGCTCATTCCTGCTTCGACTTCGTCCATGCGCATGAACACTGTTTGATTTCCCCGAAACAATTTAACCGGAAAATCTGAGGGCGCGCGTGACACGTCTTCCCACAAATTATTTGTGTTTCGTCCCATCATCAATTTCAAATTTTGTTCCATACGAGCTTTATCCATCGCTCGTTTGGCTCTTGATGTGGAATCGGCATTGGCGTTAATTGACGAGAGAAAGCTCACGCCAATAACGGTGAATACCATCGCTGTTTTGAGAATAGAGTTATTCATTGGTGCATCCAACTTCGTCAAGGAGAGTCTAACATATCATCCGCGCGTACCTCTTGTTCCGAACTTGATGCGAAGCTCGCGTTTAGCGGAATCCTGCGAAAACTGGATGTAGGAGCGGCATTCCTTGATGTTGTCCCACAACTTTAACGAGGAGATCCTTGTTCATGGTAATTTCGATGGTATCCGGTACAAAACCCTTTCCTTGGGGCAATCCGCGCGATTCGACAATGTAACCGCCAGCGACTCTACTGGTTGCGCGCCCAGGATGAATTTGACCAAGCAAACCTTTATTGCTCATGGATCCAAGATTGCCCAGTGATCCATTTGAGCCTTTGTTATTCATTGAGTTCAACATTAATGCTTCTCCTTGCGACCACGACTTCCCACGTTGTCGCTTGTATTCTGCCTACGGACGACTAAGGTCGAATTAGGGATGTTGTTATCACTTCTTAGTAAGATCTCTTTATGAGCAAATCAAAAACACCACATGTCATCCGCCCGCTCGTTTTGATCATCTGGTCATTGCTACCGAGCATTGCCATTTACGTCGGTATGTATGTGGTTAAGAGCGCCGTCTGGTCCTTTGTTTTCTACCATTGCTTTTGTCTTGTTCCGGCAATCATCTGGGGCAGGCAGTTCTGGCGACCAACCTTTGTCGCTCCAAAACCATTACACATTGCCATTCTTGTAGTTGTTGCAATTATTTTTACTGCAATCGCAGTACTTGTTTACGAGTTGATGGGTCCGATGCTGTTGTCTGATCAAGGAGCGATCAATCTATTAAAGGAGCAGGACTACAGCAGAGAGATTTTCTGGCCGATAAGTCTCTATGCAATTGTTGTGAACCCGTTTTTCGAAGAGCTGTTCTGGCGCGGTGTCGTGTTTAACGCATTGGACAGGGCCGTCCTGCCGAAACATTTCGCGATCATGTGTTCGTCGTTTGGATATGCACTGTTCCATTACTGGATCTTTCGACTTGTGCTCTACCCGGGCTGGGCTGAATTTGGAACGATCCTTCTGGCCATTTACGGAGCGATTCTCGCGCTCATTTATAGGAAGACAGGTTCGATACTAACAACGGCAATTGCACATGGATTGCTCACGGATACTGCATGCATAGCGCTAATCATCGATTTATCGCGGAAGTACCCAGGGGCAATGTAATCTCAGCCCCATCTTGCCAACCCGGGCGTGGAAGTATTCCTTTCGATGAACTATAATGAATCTACCTTTGGTATATACGCGCCCGTAGCTCAGCTGGATAGAGCGCATGGCTTCGAACCATTAGGTCGGGAGTTCGAATCTCTCCGGGCGCGATTTATATCCCTCCTTGTTCTCGGGAGGGATTTTTGTTTCTTACGGGGTACCGCACAACGGTCTGGTGTCATGCCGGAGTCATGTGCGCGAATGAATTACTAATTCCTTTTTGTTCTTGCGAAAATAAGTACTTTAAGTGGGCAAAGGGGACACACCATCTCAAAGATGTTCCAAGTAGTGTTTTCAATGCAAAGAGTGCTGAACGAATGCTGATACCGCCAGTGGTGCCGAAGGGTAAACAAGCTTACAAAAATCCTCTGGAACTCTTTGCAGTCTCTTCCATGCTTCACCTTGTTTTCCACGGCTGATGTCATCCAGTCGGAGACGTTATAGGGAAAACGACAAAGCTGATCGGAGAAACCCTAGCGTTAACTGTAATTACAAAGTTGCCAATCCTTCTTAAGTAGGCAGCCAGTCTCTGTTTTACTATTCAAATCAGATTATTGCGCGTTGCTTGTCATCTGCGCCAGTCTATCGCCAGATAGCGAGCGTAATGGTAAAGTGCCACCGCCGTAAAAAGGCAATCTTTAATGGGAAGTCATGAGGACTCTATGATTAACAAGAAAAGTCACGAATCCGCGTCCGTAATGCTCGTTGCTACTTTGGCGCTTTCTGCATCCTTTCTGTTGCCGGAGGATGCATCTGCCAGCAGTAAGCGTTTTTACAGGGGCACAGTAAGCCAAAGTATTGTTCTGGCGGATCGCATGATGGAAAAGGGCAAGTATGCCGATGCTGCTAAGTATTATCAAGCAGCTTTGAAACGCAATCCACGTGATACCAATGCCAATATCGGTTATGGCATGGCGCTAGCGAAGCAATTTAAGATTGACGGTGCAGATGATCAGTTCAACAAGGCACTAAGCCGCGATCCCAAAAACCCAGGTGCGCTTGCCGGCAAAGCATTGAATATGCTCAACAAGTTGCAGTCGTCTTCAAATACAATA
This sequence comes from Candidatus Obscuribacterales bacterium, assembly GCA_019747875.1. GTDB lineage: Bacteria > Cyanobacteriota > Vampirovibrionia > Obscuribacterales > Obscuribacteraceae > JAIEPM01. Next base: position 30,971 of record JAIEQI010000003.1, on the reverse strand, counting down.
CGGAAGAACCAAGAAAATATTTTGAAGGATGCGGAAGCGCAAGCTCAAAAAGCTATTGATGCTGATAAACAGATTCCGGAAGCGTATTATGCGATGGGAATGGTATATAAGGAACAAGGGCGTTTGAACGAAGCAACAGCTCAATTGAAGAGGGCTGTTCAACTTGATCCCAAATATTCTGACGGCTATACCGGACTCGGCGTAATTCAACTTGCACAGAACAATCCTGCAGGCGCAATCAACAACTTCAAACAATCAATCAAGTTGAACACAGGTGATTGGACCGCACACTACGGCATGGGTCAGGCACTGCTTATGCAAGGAAAGACTGATGCTGCGCTGAAAGAGTTGAATATTGCTCAATATCAATTCCCTAACAGCTGGCCTGTCCGTTTGGCATTAGGCAAAGCATTTGAATCCCAAGGCAACACAGTTGCAGCTGTGCGCGAGTATCAAGAGTCCATTCGTATAAAGCCGGAGAATCCGGCAGCATATTTGGGAATTTCCAACGTCAGAGAAACACGGGGCGATTTGGAATTATCGATTGCTGAATTGCGTTCAGGTTTGGAGCTTATGCCAAACAACACCGATTTGCTGACTAGAATCGGCGATCAGAGTCTGCGTGTCGATAAGGTTGACGATGCAATCAAGGCTTTTGAAACTGCACTTGGTGTCGATCCCGGCAATGCTAGAGCCGCCGATGGATTAACGACTGCGTATTATATGAAGGCCCAGAAAGAAACAACGGGTGGATATTTTGGCGACAACGATTTTGACAATGCATTGAGTATGATCGATCGCGCTGTGCAGATGAATCCGAATGACATTCGTCTTCGACTTGCTCAAGCTAAACTGCGTGCACTTTCTGGTGAAGACATCGATCTCTCTAAGGTTGGACAGCCGACGAATGACGGCGAACGAATTAGTTATGCGCAAGCGCTCATGGCTCAAAACAAATTTACCGAGGCAAACAACGAGCTGCAGTTAGTGCTTTCGCATACGAATAACGCGAAGCAAGCCTTCGCGCTGGCTGATCTCGAATTGATGATTCGCGATCTCGATAATGCGCAGGCTGCTTACAGTAAAGCCGCTACATTCCCAGGAGCTTCTCAGCGAGCACAGCGCGGATTGGCTCAAGTCGCCAAAGCACGCGAGACGGCTCGCCGAAATTTGACACTGGCTACAGACGAAGCTAGAAAAGGAATGAAGGGCAGTGCGGTTGATACGTTCCACGATGCCGTTGCCGCAAATCCAAAATCCGCTCCAGCCCGTCTCGGTTTGGCGAAGGCCCTTGAAGATGCACCCAAGGCGACGCCGGTACAGCTTCGAGAAGCCGCATTTCAATTTCGCGCATATGTAGCGCTGTCACCGACGATGCCACCAAAGGAACAAGAAAAGTTTCTGTCGAAGGCTGAGAAATTGGATGCCAAAGCAGGTAAGCGCGAACGTCGTGCACGTAGCTAAGAGCTGAGGATAAGCCTCTTCAATAGTAAACAAAAGACGGCAGGTTGGGAGATCAACCTGCCGCTTTGGTGGTCACACGGAGAAAAGCTGTGATGATGCCTACGCTGTTCCAGTTCCATATGCTTCTTCAATGAGAGCGAGGTCGGCGTCTTGCGAAGTGATCTTGTTTCCGCTGAAGAGTTGTTGCCAGTCAATTTTTGCGGTGTATTGCATGGAAACGAACAGCGTGAGGATCGATAGGCAAGTGATAATTAGCCCGGTGAACTGTTCGAAGAAGAATGTGTAAGAGAAGAAGATTAAGTACGTGAGTTGAGCAAGAGCGACCTGCCGCACAAACATCTGATCTCTCACGACGCGCGAAATGTAACTCACTACCAAACCAACTGATACTATCGAACAGATCAGGAACGCAATTTCGAGCGGAATGTGATCTACGGAATAGGCGAGCAAAAGGTGGAACGAGAAGAACGCCGCACCGATGAAAAAATAATTCATTGGGTGAATCTTTATGGATCGCAAGGTGGTGGATAACCACATCACATAAAAGAAGAAGAACAGAGATACCGGTGCGAAGAAAGTGACGGAAGAAACCAATGGACCGGGATTCAAAAGAGCTGGCATAGCCATTCCTATGTCGTAGCCGCTCATTGTGTTGTCATAATTCCAACGCAGGCCCCATCCCTTTCCTGAGCGTATTTTCTCACTAGGTGATCGGCTGCCTTCCGGGAAATCAATGTCTTTAAAATCAGTTCTCATGTTCAGAGAAAACTTGCGCACCATCGGCAGATTCGAACCGAAACTATACTTCCAGTTCCAAACACCCATCGAATCGTATGCGACATTGAACTTCTTCTTGCTATGTGCAGGAAGTTCCATTGTAGTGGTGATCACGCCATTCTCAGGACGTACATCTGGCAAGCGTTCGTCGTTTACCTTCAGTGAAATATTGTCGTAAACGCCCTGCTTTGAAGGCAAGGGAAACTGAATCTGGACATGTTGGGCCTCATCGCTCGTATTGCCTACTTCATAGTTTCCATCGAAATGGACTTTGTAAGTCGGATACCAGAGCAATCCCTTCTTTCTTTGGTCTAGTTTTAGATCAACATCTATTTTGCTGGAGTCTAGCGGTAACCCTGTTGAAACCGGCTTTGAGTCTTTGTTCTCTACTGGTGCGGCGGTGATCACCGAGGCTACTGGAGCCGTTTGAGTTTGTGCCGATCCCCAAAGCCTTTCCACCTGTACTCCCAGCGAACGGTGTTGTGTCCCGGTTCTCTCGCTTACGGTGATACCGAGAATACCCCAAGCTGCGCATACGCATATATAGATGAAAGAAAGCGCTGCTATTTGTTTGCCCATCGTGAACTTCTCCGTAGGTGTCTTGCAGTAAGAGACATCGTAAAGCGCGAAGTTTAATTGAAAGGATGGTCTATGTTAAAAATGCTTCGCCGATTGTAAGAACTGATAGCTGCAGCCAAGTACGTTCGGCTTGGACAACTCTTGGACAAATTCTCGTTAGTATTGCAGAGTGACTGAACAGAGAGGAGCGTTCTAATGTTTCTATCAGCAGAAGGAATGCAGATTTCGCAAGAGCGTCAATTGAATTCGGAGAATCTTTCATTTGATGCCTCATCAAACAACGGGACGACAACACCCATGGCTGCTGTTGGCGCGATTGCTGGTCTGCTTTCCTTTGCTGCTATGTTTGTTGCAGGTATAGCGCTTATACGGGGATTGATGGACTGTGGAATGTCTTTGCAGTGCCCGCTAGAGGGTACAGCTATAATGCTGACCGTAACAACGGGCGTAGCAATCTTTGGGATTGTTCACGCTGCGATGAATGGTACTGCTATGCAAATGCTCGCACGTGGATCTGTCGCCACATTTTTTTTGGGTGTGTTTTTCACGATTGCTTTGACCTAGGTTGCTGTGTAGCTAAGTATGGAGCGAGGATCTTGCTCGCCGATATTTGAGTCGGTTGTTTGTTCAATTGATTACTAAGCAGAACTCGATCTTAGCGGACGGGACGTCCGCTGCCCTTTCTCATAGGCGGACGGGACGTCCGCGCTCCATACTACGAATCTTCGAAACTGTGTTCTCGGGTCATTTACCCAGCAAGTTTCTCATGGAGGAGATGATCCTGCCGGCATCTTCGAAACTGTGTTTCCGGGTTATTTATCCAGCAAGTTTCTCATGAAGGAAATGATCCTGCTGGCACCTTTACCGGCAGGGGAGGGCTCTTTCTCGAGATTCGCTTGGATGTCCAGAAGGTCTTGTTTTAATTCGCTAACGGAGTTTTGTCTTTTCGCTGGTTTGACTTCCAATGATTTTTGAATTACTTGGTCGAGCCGCGCGGGAAACTCTGCATCGGGAAACTTGTTGCAGATGGACGGTGGCGTTCCCTCCAGTTTTGCATTGGTAACGTCCACAAATGAGTAGCCAGGAAATGGAACCTCACCGGTTAATGTCTCATAGATCACACAGCCGAGTGAGAAAATGTCTGATCGTAAATCGAGCGCTTTGTTAGTTGCCTGCTCAGGGCTCATGTAAAATGGGCTGCCGAATATCTCTCCGGCAAAAGTAAGTTTGAGATCGTTTGTTTCATCCGCTATGGATTTTGCAAGACCTAGATCCAAAATTTTCGCACGCTTTCCATCTTCTGAGATAATGATGTTTGCTGGTTTTAGATCTCTATGAATGATCGACTGAGTGTGTGCGTGCTCCAGTCCTTCGCAAATGTCAATGAACAATGGCAGCGCCTGTTTTAGTGGTATCGATTTATATTTGCTGAGGACCAGGCTTAAAGGACTTCCTTCCACGTACTCCATGATGATGAAGGGTACATTTTGTTCTGTAATGCCGAATTCGTAAATCTTGATCAGACTTGGATGATCTAGCATGTTCATCGCTTGCGCTTCGCGCTCGAATCTTTTGCGATCGGCAACGCCTTCATAGCGTGCGCTCAAAATCTTGATTGCTGCAGTTCGCTGAATCGCTGTGTGCGATGCCTTATAAACGATCCCCATCATACCTTTGCCGAGCACTGACTCTATCTTGTAAGTACCAGCGAAGGTGTGCCCTACAAGTGTCTCGTCAAATGCGCGTGGTGGCTCCGGGCGCTTGTTGATTGTGACTCTTCGAAGGAGCGCAGCAATTCTGGCGCCGAATTCTGGAATGTTTACAGGCTTTGTGAGATAGTCATCCGCGCCTGCCGTTAGACCTGTGACTTTGTCATCCTGGCTGTTATGACCAGTCAGCATGAGGACGCCGCTCAACCCTCCGCGATCACGATAGCCTTGGCAGACATCGATGCCAGTGCCGTCGGGAAGATCCCAATCTAGAATCAGAAGGTCATAATCTTGAGAGCTCAGCATAGCGTAGGCTTCAGCTACTGAGTGCGTCTCAGTTACCGTATGACCTTTCTGTTCAAGATAGGCTCGCATGTTCATTGCAAGTTCTAAACTGTCATCCAGAATCAAAATACTTGCCATTCAATGGTCCTTAAAAGTTTACTTCGGGCAAAGGAGCTCCATTGATCTATTTCCACGCTTGGCGTCGACTTTATCTCTTGTTCCACCCTTTACCGTACCATACAGACTGAGCTTCTCTTGGATAGTCTGACCGCATTTTGCTTTCAGATACAGGCGGATCCGATCCCTTCGCCATCCACGGATCATAGCGACTGACGTTTCCACCTGGGTGCTTTATTTCTGCCCACGAGTGAGCTTGTGACCAGACCCAACGGACCTGGCAATCCTTAAATTTGGGATCGGACTCGATCTTCTCAAGAGCTTTGTTACAGAATTGGGCAGACATCGTTCTGCAGTTTCCAAAAGCTGGACCGAGACCGAATGCGACACGATCCTTTTCTATCTTTGTATCTGCTTTCTTCCAATCTTCAGGTGTGATCTTGACGATGTTGACACCGTTGTCTTCTCCTGTTTTTAGATTGAAAGGTTCCTGAAGTTTGTTTCGAATGCCGTTTCCCCAATTGGATTCTATGCTTGCTTTCAACCACATTGGACCTGTATAAGCATTCATTGCCATTGCGGCTGTTTTTAAGTATCCGGTGATTTTGTCATTGTCCTCATGAGGGTTGCTTCTTGTAGTTTTCTCAGTAACCTTATTCGAAATTTTGTCAAATTCCTCGTGCTCTTCTTGTTCCTTCTTTTCGTTAGCTTTCTTGTTTTCGTCTGCTTTGTCGGCTTGCTCATCGATTTTCTTCAGCTTGCCTGCGTCTATTTTTTGCTCATAAGGACTTTTCCCGGCGGATTCCTTTTCAGCCGATTCTTTCTTACTTAGAACAGTTACTGATTCAATCTGCTTGGATGCGTTCTTGTGGAAGATCAGATTGATCTTTTCATCGGAATCCTTTTTGTTGGATTGCTTCTCTGTTTTTTCATTTGGTTCGGACGGCTTTTGTTGGGACTGCGATTCGTTGTCACTGACTACTTTTTTTTTGCGTCAAGTGAACCAATTATGCTGGGAACAGGCTGCAATAAATCATATGGATAATCTTTTGGGCTACCAGGGTGTTTGTCCAATTGTGAATCTGCATTCTTGTTCTTGTTAGCGATCTGAATTCCTAACTTCGAAAGTTCCTCTGCAAATTTTTTCTCTGTCTGTTTTTGCTCATCCACTGGTGTCGTTTTCGCTGATTTTGAATCTAAGCTCAGCTCACGCCGCACATTTCCTTGTGTGTCGGTCAGTGTTTTTGATATTGGATTTTTGCCTTCTGCATCATACTTGGTTACGATGCTAAAGTTGCCAGACACAAAACTCTCTTTCTCTAAAACGGGCTTTTGGCTTTTCTCGTCAATACGGTACTCTTTCTGAGTGTACTTATCTCGTACGGGGGCGCCATCTTTTCCGGTAGTTTGATCTTTGGGCTGATAATGACGTTCCGTCAGCTTTATACCGTCTGGGCTGAGCTGAGATTCGAAGGTCAATTTTTTGTTTTCGTCCCATTTCAAAGTTGATGATTTTATTGGGTCACCTTTGGAGTCGAGTCTGTACACATCCTCCGATCTTGTTCCGTCATTGTTGTATCGCGTGACAGTAAGTGGCTTGCCATCACCGTTTCTTAGTGTTACGGTCTGTCCATCTTTATCTCGCTGAATAACAGTCGTGTGATCGGAATTAAAGTGCTTTTGTATTTCCGGTTGATCTTTGCTTTCTATGCTTTTGTTTAGGGATTCTTCCGGATTGTCTTTCTGATCAGCAGGTTCCCCAGCTTCCTTGGGACTGAGGTCGTCTCGATCACCTGGCTTTCCGACTCTGGCAAAGTTCGTGGTTTCGGGTTGTGCTGCAGGTTTGGAATTGTCATCGATTTTTGGCTGTCGACTTTCTATTAGCTCGCGTTCTTTTTGAGTTAGTACGTTTTGGTGATGTTCTCTGTTTATTCCTGATGGAATGTTCTCTTCACTGGCTTTAGACTTCTCTGAGTCTGCGGGCACCTTTGTAGCTTTACCCGAACCAGGCTCGACTGGTTCTTTGCCAGCACCTTTTGCACTTCCAGGATCTCCAGGATCTTTTCCGATCCCTTTTGCCATTCCCTGATCGGCTGACTTTTCACCTGGCAGTCCACCAATATGAAATCCATTATCTAGAATGCATGATGCGTTTGAATTGTCTTTGCTGTTGAGTCTAGTTTGATCCGAGCTCTGACTTGTCCCGTTCGAATTTTTGCTGACCTCCGCAACCCAATCAAAGTCCTTATTCCAGTTCGAGCTATTATCTTGCTGCTGGTTGTTCTCGGGTTCTTTTTCCAATTTGTCGGTCATTTCATTCTCCTCCGGTCTGCGGGTAGATCGAGTCTTATGGGTTTAATTACTTTTCGATTTTTCTAGGGCACAAAAGAGGATAGGTATAGCTTTGTCTGAACTTCAGCTGATTACTAAGTCCGTTTTTTGCGAACAGTACTGGAGCCGGTAGCTTCACATCCATAGTCGTTGTTACTTTGACGTAGGGGCCTTTTTTAAGTTGTGGATTTCCATTTTCATCGGGAAAGATCTCGTATTGGAAATCCGGATCGTTCTGCAAAAGTGTGGGTGTATCTGCGTAATTGTTTTTTACTGCAAACGCTTTGAGTGCATTGTTGGCCGCGAGCAGCGCTTTTGCTGATGTGGGCTCCTCTGCGGCGGCTCTTGCTACATCGCGGCAAGCAGCGTCGTTCATCCATGCAGCAAACCCGACGAGTGCTGCATTTATGGTCAACATTGATGCGATAGGTAAAACCCATGCGATGCTTGCTAGTTCCACAAGTGCGCTGCCATTATTTTGGCGTCTTGCTGATTGCGATTGTTGAATTCGACTGTTCATGATTTGCTGACCTGTGTTCGTATTTGCTTCTTAAATGTCGACCAGTGAGGGCAGCCCACTACTGCCCAGGCTATGCAAGATGTTTCTCAAAGTGGGGATGTCGGGAGCGTTGAAAACTCGACTTCCCTTTCCTGCAGCAGCTACGATCTTATTTAGAGCTTTTGGACCATTCTCGATTTCATCTTGCGCGTAATAGCTTGGGAAGAATCCGACCCCATATATACGAATGCCATTCTTGCCAGCTTCGGTTGCGACATTGACGGCGTCTGTCAATCCAGTCTCGTAGTTACCGCGTGGTGGATTCGGTTTACCGTCGGTGAGAATAATTATTGATTTTGCGACTGATTTGCGATGACCATCACCTTTTAGCATGTCCATTGCTGCTCTTAGTGCATCGCCGGTGTTTGTTTCCATAAAACATGGGCTGGGGGCGATCGCTTTGATGACGTCACCTTGTTTGGGCTCACTCTTATTTAGTTCGATGTTGGGAAGCCTGAAATTGGTGCGTGTCGAGTATGAGTCATAAACATCCTGTTGCTGAGTGGAGGCTGGACCCCTGGATACGCCACCAGAGAATGTGATTAGTGCTGTGTGAATAGTTTTTGTTTGGGATGTTTCCGCGACGAAATCAGTCACTGCTGATTTGGCGTCTGCAAGTGGTTGTGTAGCATCTAAAGCAAGTTTTTGGTAGTCGTCCTGGAAGCCTTTTGCTGGAGTGATGTACTTCATCAAGTCTGAGTTTGCCGCCTTTGACGAGTTGAATATTTCTTTGCTCTCCAGGTTTCCCATTTTGGCTTCATACAATGCTGCAAGTTTGACTTCGCCTGGAGCTGACGCCAATGCTTTCATCTTTTCCGAGCGTGAAAAGTCAACGAGTTCCGGATTGGGCAGAACGTCAGGGCGATAATTCGGAAAGGCGGGCAGTGTTTGATCCGCTGCGCTGTCTGTTGTAAGTTCCTTCTTGATTTTATATTCGAACTTATTGTCCACACTGTTCCACTCTCGGATTGCCCAAACTGACTTGGTGGCAAAGCCCATGGAGCGCGACATGTCAAATACAATGACGACATCTCCATCGAGTCTTTCAACGCCCGCGTGTGATTGGGCGCGCACAGGGACAGTGGTGATTCCGAGGAAGCGACCGAATGCTGGTTCTACTCCAAGAGCGGCTTTCGCAGTGACTATTTTTCTTTCTGCATCATAGAGGATGTCGCACTTCGAGACGCCCTTTTTGGGTGTGTCGGTGTCGACGGTATCTGAAAGTTCTGTATTTGTCAGTTCATAGGAAGCTGCGATGTTTCTTTGAATGAACATTAGTGCTTGCTGTTTGGCATTTTTCAGAGCTGTTGCCGGTTCAATTTCCTGAGTGGACGGATCTGACAAATAGCTCGATCCCGCAAGTGCTGCTGCATCAGTTATTGCCAGTAGCTGGTGTTGGCAAAGTTGAATTCTGAGCACTTCGAAAGCGTATAGTCCTAAAGGCAGGAGGAAGAGAAATCCCAGGTATGTAGCAATGACGATGAATCCATTTTTGTTTCTGTTGTTCGTCTTTGTTATTTTCATGAAATTTCCCTCCTCCCCGAAACTTTAATTGCGTTAGTCAGGATCTCTGAGTAGTCCACCCCAAACTATTACGTTGCCTCCGGCACCGCCGCCACCGCCGCCGCCACCTCCAGCACCGCCACCGCCAGCACCGCCCCCGCCTGCACCGCCGCCGCCTGCACCGCCGCCGCCTGCACCGCCATCACCGATAAGACCACCGTCACCACCGAGGATATCACCGCCGGCGCCGCCGCCACCGCCTCCTCCTCCGAAGAGTCCACCGCCGCCGCCACCGCCTCCTCCGAAGAGACCGCCACCGCCGCCGCCACCGCCTCCTCCGAAGAGACCGCCACCGCCGCCACCGCCTCCTCCGAGGTCGCCACCACCACCGCCACCACCTCCGCCAGGTAGACTTCCACCGCGAGCGAGGCGGATTAGTTCGTCAATGAAACCGCTGTCGAATACTACTTGAGTAATTTGTGTTGGGCTGACAGTTACCGATTGGATTTGGGTCATCCCGCCTGTTGCAGTAGGTATGCTTTCCGGATTTCCATATGTATATCCCTGTTGGGCAGATACAGACGGAGCGATCACGATTGCAATCGCTGCGGCAGCAGCAAGGACTATTTCGTTGGTTTTTGCGGGTTTCATTTTCATCTTATCCTCCTAGGAATATCTATCTAAGTTCGATGCTGTTTTGTTGGTTCATTAGATGGTCAAACCATATGGGTGTTCGCAGAACTCCCTGAATGTCGCGCTGATTTTTAGCGGCGCCGTAACCCCGGGAATCTGTCCCAATAGATCTTTGTTCAAAAGTACGAGTGGCTCCACGCTGCCTGTCACCGACACCTCGATCTGATAAAGATAGGTCTCAGGCTCTACGCCTGGTAGAGGACTAGCCGAGCGCACAGGCGTTTTCTTCGTATCAAATGGAGTGCCGATAATTGTTGCTTGAACATCGCTGCTTTCTATCGATGTTCCTCTCAGGCTGGAATGGCATGTCAATGCCGTCCATTTCACTGCTGCGCTTTTGGCGGATAGCTCTCCTTCACCACCGTCTTGCAGAAAAGATTTTGCTCGCCCTGCATGATGCGCAGCATTTCTCGCGGCTTCAAAAATCGTGGCGCTGCGTAATGCGATGGTGCCAAGATCCAACAACGGAAAAAGCAACACTATAAGAAGAACAAAAAGTGCAACTGGTATTTCCGCTATACTCGATCCGCTAGCTTTTCTTGAAAGTCTTACTCGCATTGAAATCGCTCCATTTCAGATGTGAGAAGAGCGTAACAGCGAGTTGTCCAATTGATGTCCGAGATTTGTCCAATATTTGTCCAAGTGATGAATGTGGCCAGCGAATTAAAGTCATGCCCCGAGCCTGGATCTATCCGGCTCAAAATGAGCAGATTCTCTTAAGCGACACACGTCATCGAGATATTGCGCATCACCCCCAAAAGAATAACGATGGGATGACTACGCTCGCCAAGTCGATTAGAGCCGACTACTTCGGAAGGCTATGGGCTGACGGGGCGTCCGCGCTCCATACGAGAGCAAATCGCTCTCCAAAAGAAAGTAGCCGCAAGATGCCGGCGCTTCCGTGATCGAAGAAAAGTCCATAGATCGAATCGCTATCTAAGACCAGATGCGGGATCCATGGGAAAAATGGCTGGGACCGGCGATTCATTTCTTGGCTGAGGAGAATTTCGCTAATTCGTCTGAAACTTGCTTGTTCTCTGGCGACACTTCTAAAGCTTTCTTGAGTATGCTGCGGGCTTCGTCATCTTTTCCTATACTGGTTAAATACTTTGCATAGGCAATTCCAACTGTTGGCTCCTGGTGGCTTGCCTTGAAGAGATTTTGGAACATGGTCGCAGCCTCTTTCGTGCGCTTGCGTCTTGCCAGAAGTTGAGCAGTCCTAATGTGCGCCGTGAGAAATCCAGGATGAGCTTTGATTGCCTTTTTCTGATAGCGCAGTGATTCGTCCAATATGTCATTGGTGGCATCAGGTTTTGCCGCCAGAGCCCAGCCTAACCCGGAAAGTGCATTGGCTGCCGTCAGCGGGTTCAGGCATCCGAGAGCATCATAACCGTTAGCCGCAATTGCATCTTTGAACGGTTCAATAGAGCCGGCACTATCGCCTGAGTCGAGCAGTATATTAGCTAGCAGCAAATGTGTCTCGGCGTGTTTTCCGCCCAAATCAATAGCTCGTTTCGCTTCTTTAATAGCGCTCTCTGTATCGCCTTTCTTTGCAAGAATCACAGCCAGTTTTGAATGAGCTCCGTAATTATCCGGCTTTAGGTCTATTGCTTTCCTTTGAGCAGTTACAGCATCGTCGATTCGTCCTGCTGCCATGTATGCTTTGCTTAAATCGCGGTGGGCGGCAAAACTATTTGGATTCAACTTGCAAGCCTCGTTCAGTAAATTGATCGCTTCGTCATGCTTGCGTTGGTTTGCATATATCATTCCGAGGATACGGCGCGCACCAGCTGAATTCGAATCGAGTTTGATTGCCTTTTCTTCCTCTGCAATCGCATCCGCATAATTGTCGTTTTCTGCGAGGGCAGCAAGCGCAGCACCCAATTGCATATGCGCTTCGGCATTGTCAGGTCGGCTCCTGATAATTTCGCGCAACATGACCGATGCCGCTCGAGCCTTCCCCGCGTCGATTAGCTTTTCTGCCTTTGCAAGTTTAGCGGACACCTCCTGGGAGTCAGTCGCTGCTTGAGCGTGTGCTGTGGCAGCCAATGCCAAAAGCAAGTTTAGTAGAACACGGCTTGTTTTTCGGTGGTCTGTATTGTTCATGGATGGATCTGTGGATTATGGAGCCATCATTTTAGCAGCAAGCTAGTCGTTGATGGTTCGGCCACCAATCGAATCATATATAAGGAACGGTTTTCGCTCCAAAATGCCCGAAAGTCTCACCTGGTCAATTGGACAAATCTTGGACAAAGGCGAGACAACTATTGGACGAATGCTGAATAAACTGTCCTTGTGAGTCGGGAACGAGCGAGGAAAACAGCAATGATGAATGCAGTAATTACGATGGAAGTTAATGCCGAGCCCTTTCAGAAAGCCGATGCACCGAATTGGAACATCGATGCTGCCATCAAGAAGATCGATTCTTGTACACCTTTGGCAATTGCTGTTGGCGTTGCAGTCAGCGTTCCAGCGCTCTTTGGAATGCTGGCTGTCGGAATGAATGTCGAAAGAGTGCTTTTAGAAACCGTTCTCAGCGGCATACCAGCACAAACGCTCGCCTCGGTAGTAATCGGTATGAGTGTTCCTACGTCGGTTGAAACCTTCAAAGCCGGTCTTTCTGGCAATGCAGTAAAGGCTCTCGCTTTCGGAGGAACTTCCTCCTTCCTGATCGGAACGCTCGGAGCGATCGCCGGTTTCTAACTTTGCGTCCACCAGGTTCAAACACTAATCGTCTAAATATCAGGGGTAATGAATTATGCGAAAGAATTTTGAAAGTGCCAACTCTCTGCAATCGAGTATCCTTGCTGGCATCCAAAAGCGTTTTCTGCCAATTCTAATTGCAGTATCCATGATTAGTGCACCAGTTATCGCACGCAGTGTCTTGTTGTTTGCGGCTTCGATGATCAGTACACCGGCCATCGCGAGTAACGTCAGCTCACAAGCAAGAACTGCAAACTCGGTGGTCAGAATGCCTGACACACCATATTTGCCACCATACAGCGGCCGCATCATTTCATCTGATGTATCAGCAAGCCGTCAAGCTGATGGTGGCATCTCTTACACAATCACTCTTGAAACTGCAGAGCATCCAACCCAAATTGTCAACTGGTACAAAGCAGCGTTTCAACAATATGGATGGGCTTGCGAAACACAAGGCAACAACCAGTACAGCCTCAATGCACTGCACGGAACCAACATCAGTACAAGCATTAACCTTATGAGTCCAAAGAGAAATTCAGGAGCCGCTTCACACCTCAAACTTTGTTACCGCTATTTTGGAACGGAGCAATAAGTGCAGCCACAGTTCAAGGTTCAGTTGATGTTCACCAGGTAGAGAAGGAGAGATTGAGTATGCGTAAAGCTAACCGCAGTTTGGGACAAGCATTGCCTTTCACACTAGCCGCGACACTACTTATATCGATTGCAGGTGTGGCAATTGTTCAATACATTCAAATGCTCAATGGATCACAAGAACACAACAATGCTACTGACGCGGGCATGCTCAACTTGAATAAGAAAGCTGTAGTTGAGTCTGTTTCTTTTGATAGCAACAGCAGCTTTCAATCGCAGTTCAAAGTTTGCTCCGCAACCAAAAATGTTGATCTTGGAAGCTACAACAATATGGTCTCCACCGCATTGTTAATTGCAATGAACGCCTCAGCTGATGGCTCAGACCCCGGCATCAAGAATGCAGAAAGCATAGTTAAGGAATTGCAAGGGACAAAGCAAAGCGTCGGAGCTAAGCTCAAAGAGTTGCTTGAAAATCCCGAGGCTTCCGAGCATTGGGCTAAACGCAATTTCGATGCCTTAGCTAAATCAAACTCAATTCGCATGACGGACAAAAATGAAAAAATTGATTGGGACGGAGGACTTTATAAAGTCGCTTACCTTGAAAGTGCAAAGGAAGACGTCGGAGCTTCCAATGTAGCTATCGAGAAGATCTTGGACAACATGCCGTATACGGCAGGCGAAAATGATCCCGCAGGCAAACCGCTCGATACAAATAAGGTCATCAATCTGGTCGCCACAGACGGGTTGGACAAGTATGTCCGCGGTTATCAGCCAATTTCTTTGCCCGGTCTTTCCTGCCCAATCTATACGGTTCCAACTCAACCGAAGCATCAACCACACCTTGTGTCCAAGAAGACATTCAGCGAATTGAAATACTCAGCCCAACCGGGCAAAGAAAAAGTCTTTCTTCCGCCAAACGGATTCCAGGGAGGAGCACGCTCTGTCAATGACATTTCAAAGGGTGAGCAGATGAACTCATCAGCTGGAATCGTCGGCATTCCCACCGCCCCTACAGAAGCCAGAATTCCACAAGGCTATCTCGTGATTGACAATTCCATGAGAGACCCAAACTTCAAAGTGCACGTCAAACATAACGATACTTGGGAGGCTTGTGAAGCAGGAACTGGCACTCTCGTTCACCGCAAGACGCACATATTCTCAACTAGCAGCACAGTTAAGGGACAGCCATATAACGCCCTTGAGAGCTGGTTGCAGACTCCCGCTTCGCTTCGTCCATCAGCAGTTAACCCAAATGCAGGACCACCGATTACTGATGATGAGGATCATCCACTTCTTTATGATGCAAGCGGAGCTCCTATAACATCGAAGTTGGATGCCAGCAGATTGATTCCTTACGATACCGATACAAGCCATGTCGTCGTCGCCACTGATCGCAACTCGGACCCCGATGGTAACAACCCGGATAGTGATTGCTCGTTTCTTGCGACACCTTCTTTGCCTGATAATATGTCTCCGTTCAACAGGGCTTATCATCCGAACGTAAACAGCCAGGATCAATCCGAATACTCAGGACAGAATCTTATCGCTGCTGAGCAAGCGAAGTTGTGGACCTTGCACCTTTATCCGATTCCTTTTAATCCTCAATCTCTGACAAAATTCGACCGCAACTTTGGATTTACAGGATTAAGGCTCTACCCAAATTCAACTTTACCTGTGCTTGGTGGACCATATACCTATGCACCAGCAGGAGCAAAGCTTCCCATGGGTGACAGCGGTGTGGTTGGCTACGGTGATCCTAATGTACTTGCCAAAGTAACTACGAACGGTACCATCGAAGAATTGTTCAAACAGACAACGGGTACACCGGAAAAGGCTCCTTACTTGCGAATCGACGGTGATACGAAGCAAAGCCGGATGGTTATCCATTCTCAGCAGTTGACTCCGTCGGATGAAGTTAAGCGATTCATTGTTCAGCGCATGAAGGAAATCAAGCCAGAAGCAGGACAGTCAGACTTCGATAAGGTTTTCAACCACAAAGTTGCACTTGGCGAAAAACTCTATGTCTACTTGCAAAATCCGGCTAATCCGAAATCGGAATTTGTGTTGAGTGAAACCGCACCGAGCTGGGCTCTGGCTCCCGAACGTTCTAAGCCAGACGGCAAGATGCATGCCTTCTGTACGACCTATCCAATCGGTAATCCATCAGGTTCTATGATTGATTCTCCTAACGATTTTGGTATTCACGATCATCTTTTCATGACAAATAAGGTTAATGCCTTCGCTCTCGACACTGTCTCATATCAAGCTTCAAGTGGTGCTAATGGTCTGCTCGGTTACATCAAGTTCTTTCAATTCGTGAAAGCATCAGGTGCGCTTACTGCACCGCACAACCCGGAGTAATTCTGGGCGGTCTTACGCATAAAACGAATTGAACTCAGCTATTTTGAACATGGAGACATCGAAATGAATTTGAATCAAATAACAACACAAGCAGCCGCACACGCTATTCTTTTTCTCTCTACTTTTATGACGGGGACCCTGCAGGCGGCAACTGCACAGTCGACTGCAGCTACAAATTCCGCTGCTCAACCAGGCGCTACAGTTCAAGCCGCGCGCCCTCTAAAGAGATTTACCGGCGCTCAAAACTACATGTACAGTACGGAAGCTTTGAAAAATACGGTCTCAGCGGCGAATCTTCCTGGTTACCAGGGTGCATCGAAATTCACAGGAGGATTGAACTATTCTCGTCTGAAAACAGGTCAGTGTTTCATCATGCGTTTCGTTTCAAAAGAATACCCACATCAAGTGATGAAGTCTTACCGCAACACGCTTCAGCAATACGGGTGGCAAATAAATGAAGGACAAACCAACTCGAAGCAACTAACAGCCGTAATCGCTAAGGAAGGATTGTATGTTACCTTCTGCGTTTTCCCAACATATAAGGATGGCTACAACACTTCCTTTGAAATCAAATATCTTGCAACAGGCAAGGTCCGCACCGAAACGCTTTAGTTTCCTCATGCAGTTTCAAATCGATAACCGACTCCGTGGACAGTTCGAATTAAAGAAGGCGAGCCCTCTTTATCGATCTTTTCGCGGAGTCGGCTTACGTATTTTCGAATCATGTCGGGCGATGTTTCCGAATCTGATGGCCATACTCTTTCCACCAAAGCTTCCGGACTAAAAACTGTGTTTGGGTGGCGCATCAAAAATTCAAGTAAGGCAAACTCTTTCGGAAGCAGATCTAGATTCTTGTCATCCAGCTTTACGGCATGCTTAACCGGATCAAGTTTTAATCCACCTGCCTCGAGGACGTCCGAAAAATTACTGGAACGCCGCAGGGCGGCGCGGACCTGCGCTAAAAGTTCACGGTGATGAACCGGTTTGGTCAGGTAGTCATCGGCACCGGCGTCCAATCCATGCTCTTTATCGTCCACCGTCTTATTTCCGGTAAGCATAATGACAGGACTCTTGCCGCCAGAAGCTCTGTACTTCCGGCAAATTTCGGGACCCGAGACTTCAGGAAGATTCCAATCGAGAATAATCAGGTCGTATCCGCTGACAGCAAGCATTTCAAGCGCTGTCCGTCCGTCTCCGGCCTCATCGACAAGATAATTCTGGGACTCCAAGACGTCACGAACTGAACTTCGAAGATGATCCTCGTCCTCAACTATTAGAATCTTGGCCACTTAGACAACCCTTGCGTTTCGTGACTACTTGAAACCGAGAAAATTCTAACATGTTGGCTGCGCTCCTCCGTCTCCGGCGTCGGAAAAACTGAAGCTCCTGACGCCGAAAATCATCACTAGCAATGATTTTGTGCTATACAGACAGATGGCCGTCTTGAAGTAGTATCCCAATGCCGCCTTCGACTGGAAAAAGATATCTAGTTTGTCTGCTCCTTTGCGCTGGGCTTGCCTTTGCGACGAATCTCTCCAATCCCGGCGAAGCTAATGTCGGAGACTTCGAAAAATTTAAATCGCTATCGGCGCAACCAACTGCTTCTGCTTATTTCAATGCCTGGGGTGCGCCTGATGCTTTTTTGATCTCATTTTTGCCATCTCGTTCAAAGCAAAGGCGTCTGGAACTTTGGATTTACGCAAAGCATGGTATCGAGATTCTGGTGCAGGATGGTGTTCGGATAAAGGACATTTTCTTCAATCCGAGCGACGCCTCAAAGTTATCTGCGTCAACTGAGCTTCGCCCAGACGAGATTACTCAAGAGATGAGTATGGCTGAGGTTAGGAACAAATTCGGCAAGCCGGCTGCCGTATCGGCAAAGCCAGCCGGAGCCAAACGGTTCACTACTTTTGAGTTCGAATCCAAGTCCCCTAAATATTTTAGTTTTATCGACAGCTCACTAGCGTTCGTTTCTGCAGGAATGAGTTTAGATGCGAAGAACCCCTGGTCACAAGAGCAATCTCCTCCAAAAGATAGCGCTCTGCCAAGCGATATTCTAGGTAAGTGGAAGTCTAACTTGGGCGAGGTAACTCTGAAGCAGTCAGCTAGTAATCCCAGATTCTTTGAGGGCGTTTGTGTCACTAATCGATATTTAAAAGGCACCGCGCCGACTCAAGGTACCGGAATCATCCGAGAAGGCACAATTGATAAAAAGACTGGCTTTGTTCGATGTTCCATACCAAACTGGGATGGTCACGCAGAATTCTTCATTTCGCCAGATCGAAAGACGATGATCGGTAGCATGTTCAATAAAGATCACGGTAGTAACAGTGTTTTTTATTGGCGATGGATACTAACACGTTGAGGTTTTAGTGAGATTGGATAGCAAACTAAAGCTTATTCATCGTGGATTGATTCTGGTCTGTGTACCGCTTCTTTTTGAATTGGTAATAGTTTCTGTTTTGCTCTATCAGACTTATGAGCTGGAAGCCGAAATCAACAAGGAAAAGCAGGCAAAGCTGATTCAAAATTCAATAGGTGATACCGTGAGTCAGTTCTATAAAATTGGCCAGGGTTTGAACGAAAATCTTTGGAATTCATCGATAGAGTCGTTTGAGCAGTGGAACGAGCAAGTTGAAAGTTTGCCGCGAATCAGGCAAGACTTAAAGGAAACACTGAAGCACACTCCTCTCTATAAAAGCCAGGGCGAAACGCTGATGGCTCCTTTGCAAGAGTTTGAAACGCAACACCTTGATCTGGCTCGAGATCTCATTTTGCAAAGACTGCTCCTCTCTCAACAAGCATGTGGACCTGAAGAGTTCGTCAAAATAATAGACACTGAGCTTTTCGATGAAATTAAGGCGGAAGGTGAGATCGGACAGAATTTCTCCGTGAGTTACAGCGAGAAACTGAACAAGATTTTCAAAACGATCAAAGGATCGCAGCGTGAATCTCCGAAGAAACAACAGCAAATTCGGGATCAACAAAAAACCTTCCTTTTCGTTGCGATGATCGGTAGTATCGTCCTTGCATTGCAACTGGCATTTTTCTTTGTAACTGGAATTGTGAAACGTCTTCTTACGATTACCGACAATACCTTACGATTGAAGGAAGAACGCGAGCTTAACCCTCCTGTAGGCGGTAAGGACGAAATCGCATTATTAGACGGTGTTTTTCATGATATGACAAAAGCACTAAAGCAATCTCGCGAAAAAGAGCGCGAAATGATGGATAAAATTGTGGTTGCGGAAGCACGTGTTCGATCTACCATAGAGAATATGCCTGTCGGAGTTTTGATGCTTGATGAAGAAGGCATCATTCAGTCAATTAACCCGCGCACCGAAACACTTTTTCGTCGTGAACCTTCAGAGCTAATTGAGAAGTCTTTTGAGCCGCTTTTTCAGGCACCTCAGAAGTTAGAGATCTCGCTACTTAAACATCTCATTTCCGAGCAGGGGAAAAACATTGAACTGAATGCGTTGCGTTCTGAGGATGAGACCTTTTTCGCAGATGTCATTTTGAACGAGGTAAATACCTTTGAAGGCAAAAGATACTTGGTTAGTATCCAAGATGCCACCGAGCGTCATGAACTGGAGCGTGTCAAGCAAGAGTTCTATGCAATGATTGCGCATGATTTGAGAAGCCCGCTGATGTCTACGCAGATGTCACTTGCGCTAGTTGTCGAAGGCATCTTAGGCGAGGTGAATCCTAAAATGAAAACAGCGCTTGAAAGGGCTGAACTCAGTACAAAACGACTCACAGGTCTGATCAATGACTTTCTCGATTTTGAAAAATTGCAGTCGGGTAAGTTCGAGCTTAAAAGCAAGCCAATGTATATTTCCAATCTGATTGAACGTTCTGTGTCTGAAGTTCAAGGATTGGCTGATAAAGGCGGTTTAACGATCGAAACGCCTGACATGGATGCAATGACTTATGCCGACGAGGATCGCTTGATTCAAGTGCTCATTAACTTCTTATCGAACGCAATTAAGTACTCCCCTGAGAATTCCACGATCACGATTCAGGCAAAGAAAATTGAGCGTGAAATTTTGATTGCAGTGAAAGATCAAGGTCCCGGAATTCCCGCTGAACTTCAATCGAAACTCTTTAAGAGTTTTTCGATGTTGGATAATCAGCCAGGAAGCGGCGTAAAAATAAAGGGGACAGGACTCGGGCTTGCTATTTCCAAAATGATTATTGAACAACACGAAGGTACAATTGGTGTTGATAGCAAAGATGGTGAAGGAAGCAGTTTCTGGTTTCGCATCCCAATAAAGTCATCTGCATGATTTCAACTACTAGGGTTTAGCAAGGATGACGAGGTATCTGGTGATAAATTCAAGCAGCAAATTCTATTTCTCATTTTCATTATGTGTATGCCTTAGTTTTGCATTGCTCCCTGCAAATGCACAATCTGATAGCTCACCGAGTACTCCTGCTGGTGGATTGCAATCTATGCAACCTGTGACGGACGAGTCGCAGCCGGATTCAAGTCAGGCTGCGCCGGTTCAAGCTACACCCGGTCAAAGCGAGGCTGGCTCTGGTCAAGCAGATCAAGCAAGTGCAAAACCCCTTGTCTTACGCGGATCTGCTGAGATGCATGCAGAAGCATTGCCACCGGTTGATCCGAGCCTGCAGGCAGGTGCTTTCTTCAATGAACAGTCGATACCAAAGCTGCAACCGAATAATGATTGGTACTGGATACCCTCCTGGTATGCCGGGGTGAAGCACATTGAGACGCAAACGATTTTGCAAGATTACGATTTCAGAACGGGCGAAACCATAAATGCGCAGCGCACAGTGCTGAACAGGCAAGATCTGCCTATAGGCTTTCAAATGGATCGAAATGGACAGATTTGGGAATTTAAACGAGCTCCTTATGAAGCGACAACAGATAGTGGCGGCGCCTTTACTAAAACCTTTGTTCGCAGTAGAGAACCTATGCAAGTTAATCAAGGCGTTGTTGTTGTGAAACTTGTTGAAACCTCGGTAATGGTAAATAAGCAGACTAATAGAATTGTCCGCACCCTACAGGAAGAGCAGATTAATACGTACACCCCTCTTGGTGGCGGTGCGATGAACATGAAGACGTCGATAAAGGCGTTTGACGCTAATGGACGCGCTCAGATGCTGGAAACAAGCGTTCGTAACGCGACTCAAGTTGCACCATTTCAACCCATAAATAACTATCAAGGCATGGATACGCGTTCTATGTTTCGTGATTTCATGATCGCCAAAGGCATGGCAAATCTTCTTCCCTCAGACTTAGCTCCGCCTCCACCCAATAACGCTTATGGCAATCCATATCCGCAGCCAATGCAAGGTCAACCCTTTCCGCCTGCTCAGCCGTTCGGGGCTCAGGGATATCCAGGTCAACTGCCACTTGGGCAACAACCTTACCCTGCGCCAGGCTTCCCGTTGCAGGGTGCTCCGCAACAATCCAATGTGCAGAATCCGCAATTCGTTCCGGCGCAGCAGTATGGTCTGCAACAACAGTACAATCCGGCGCAACAATTGGCTCCGCCTACTTCAGCGGGTACTACGTTTCCTCCTTCACAAGCACCACAAGGGTCAGCTCCACCTGTAGTAATTGATGATCCAAGTGCACCGCCGGTGGCACCGTCGCGAGCTCAGTAGTAGCGTTCATATTCGTTCGAAAGACGGAAGGTGAATAATGGCGAAGTTTTATGATGAGTTGGACGACAGGATGTGGTGGCAGGCAGCAAAGACCTCAGGTGATTTCATTTTGCGAACCAAGCCGCTCAACCTAATTAGGATATCCTGTAGATCGTGTCCTCCGACAGGGTGCCGTTAAGTTTTTTCTTCTTATATTTTGCTTCGAGTGTTCTGCGATGTTCTTGCGCTTTTTCAAGCAGTGCTGCTTGTCCATTCCTTTTGCAGATGTCAGCATACTCCTCTAAGTCTTGAAGGATGTTGCCACCTTTATCAAAGTAGTCTGAATAGTACTCACTTTCCGGAATAAGCTTTTCATACCATTTTTGTGCCTCGTCGAAATTGTTCAATTTCGCATAGCTCCTGCTTATGCATTTGAGGACGACGAATTTTCGAAGGTCGTCCGCGACCGAACTTGGATAAGCGTTGCCAGCCTCGTCTTTATAATCAGTTGTATGCAAGCATCTAAGTCTTTGATCTTCCAGCGCCAGTTTCCCCAACTTTATGACCGCATCGTAGTATTTATACTTGTATAGTAATTGAACATATGAGGTGAAAACGTGACAGGATGCGCTTTCAGTCATACGGACCTTGTTGTTTCCATTTACGTTTCGAGCATACAGTTTCAGTTCTTCGGAGATCAGGTAATTTGCTCTTTCAAGGTGTCGTTCAGCAAGCAGTTTTTCAACAACTTCGTGATTCGCCCGATTGATGCAGTTGTAGATATTATCGCAGTACAACAAGTTCGAATTGTCACTGTATTTGTACCAGTCTTTAACTGAAGCATCTGGGTTCAGCCTGAACCACTCCTGGTAAGCTAGCTCTTTGTCAGCACCTTGTGTGTTCTTGATCCAAATCTCTACGGTCTCATTCATCTTTTGTGCATTGTGCGTGTTGGAATAGTGCTCGCATAGAAGGGAATAGGCAGATGCACGATCATTTGGGTCTTTTGCGTTCGAAATGGCTCTCTTCAAATCTACTTCTTTATCAATGAACTTGCCGTAAAGAAAACTGATACCGTCCCCGATGTTAGTTGGATTGTTTCGTTTATCGAGATGTTGATAGTAGTCGTCCCAGTTGATTCGTTGGTTTTCCCAAGCATAGGAGCAGGGCATTCGGGGATAAGAGTATGTACTTGATAGATCTGTGTGGTACGTTCTTTCAAAGTGACGGTAAAACTCTTCGTGCTCTGCGGACTCTTTCTTTCGACCGATCTCATTCATGAAAACCGCATAATCGCGTCTTGCGCCGTACTCATATTCATAACGGTCCATTTCGATGCCGCCGAATACTGGTAGCTTTATAAATGGCTTGACTGCCCGAAGTCGGCTAACGTAGTATTTTTCAGCCTCTTTTATGTTGCCTGTTCTTGCGTTACACCAGGCCAATTGGTTCGCAGGTCCATTTACATAGTTGGGGAAAGATACTGGGACTCTCATGAGCCAGCGCTTTGCTTGTGCAGGATCGTTTTGCTTGATTTTTAGTTCTGCCAGTTCGCAGTACGTTTTTTCTTGTTCCTTCCCAAACTGCGGGTCGCTATACTCTTGAAGAAGGCTTAGATGGTATTGTTCGACAGCTCTATTGTTTTTATTTCTTATCAGAAAAAGCAGGGGTAAAGTTCGAGCCCGTTCAAAGTCGTTCTTTGATTTCCAATATTGTTTTTCTTCGAGGCAAACGCGCCAGGCGTCGTTCATGCGTCCGTCTATTTCCAGGAGCTTAACCAGGTGGTATCTTGGCCTTGTGAGTTCCTCTTTGTGAGTGTCAGCTATGGCGCTTGCCCTTCGCAGGAGATCTATCGCTTTGCTTTTGTCGCCAGCTTTGTGGCAAAAAATCGCGTATGACTCTAGAGTTCGGACTTCGTTGAAATGATCTTGCGCCTTCTGACATGCTTTCAAAGCTTGCTCGTAGATAGCGGGCGTGACCAAAGGATCGGATGACTGTTCCGCAAGAGCCTGAAGTTCAAAATGCGTCAGTTCACTGATCGGTAGAGATCCTCCAACAGTGTTCTTCTTTAGTAGTGCTCCTAAAACTACTGACCCGCTAATGAGCGCCACAGATAAAGTTAGAATCACGAACGCTTTGGCGTGCATCACGAGCACCTCAAGTTACTGGGCGTCTTTTTCCAATATATCTTACAAAGTCAGGCTACGTTTTAGGGGCGGTTATCTTCGAAAGTGAATATTACGCAGTCCTTTCACACTTTTTACAAATGCAGTAATCACTACTTCCTCACGCTAGCTGCATATACTTTTTTGGTCTATTGGAGGGAATGAAAATGTCTGAATCAAAGCGAAGTAATGATGAGAAAGGAGCTCATCGCAAAAACTTGCCGAAGGCAAAGACCCTACGTAACTCATATGAAATGGTACTTCCAAATGCTGGTGCCGGTGTTACCGATACCTGTTCTCGTGGGTTACCTACTGATTGCTGGTGCTCGGTACTTTGTTCTAAGGGGGCCTGCTAGTTTGAGAGAGATATTGATTTAAGCGGCGTGATCTGTGCAACGTAATTGGCAAGAATTCACATGCTCCTCACAATATGTGCTTATTCTTTGCTTGTTAATGAGAGGGATAGAAAGATGGATAGACCAATAAAGAAAGATCAAAAGTGTAGCTCCCGCAAACCGCTACCGAAATTTAAAGCGCTACGTAATTCCCATGAAATGCGCTTAAATACCGGCGGTGGCGCTGTGCCCGTGACGGATAGCTGTTCTCATTTGGAGACGCGTTGCTGGTGCTCAGTTCAATGCTAATTCGGTTTCCGGGTACTGTCGAGTCCAACTAAATGGGAAGCGTTGTCTAAGGGTTTGCTTCCGATTGCCAAAATTGAAGACATGTCGGAGAGCCCAGATTCACTTACTGCTCGGATCGAGAAATAGTATGGTGTTCCCAGATTGAGGGCATGCAAGGTGTAGTTAGCTTTGCCATAAACGAGAAATGAGTGATATAGCTTCTTGGGGTCTGAGCCGAAGCGGATTTCATAAGCATAAGCAGAATGAACAGGATCCCAAGTCAAGTCTGCATCGCGCTCATCGCTATGTCTCTGGACTCGGAAGTTTTCCACATTCCCGGGTCTTGTACCGGGAGAGCTGCCAAAAACCCGTAAATCTGAAATTGCAAAACACCCAGTGGGCATTTCGACGTTAACGAGCTTTAGATAACGTGTTCTGATTGAGTGAGATAACTCAATGTAATCATGGGGCACTTCGCGATTGTTCTGGCTTCTATCTATTAACAGAAGCCAGTCCTTTCCATTGTGCGAATGGAAGAGTTTATATCGATGGCGTGCTTTGTGCTGCTTTCCATAAGTTTTGGCGTCCTCGTCGGCATAATTCACTTGAATCGCACGAACGTCTGATTCTTTTCCAAGGTCCATAGCCAGAAATTGACCGGGGCTTCCATCCGTTGCGCTCCAGTATGTTTTGATGTTCTCGTCGGAGGCATTACTAACAGCTGTCCGCTCGGCTCTTTCTGAGCTTGCCCAGACATGCTTCTTGTAACTCAGGAGGAACCAGTTCGTGAAATGTGAATGTGGATCTTTCTTGATCTTAGGTATGTAGTGTGGATAGTCACCGAATGCAGTGTCTGCAAACAGAACTCCATCTTCATCCACTCCAGCCGGAAAAAGTCCCAGTCTGCGTTCGCAAGTGTATTTGACGTTGATGACTGTGGTGGCGATGTGCCATAAGTTCCCATATCGATCATCAAATGTACTGCCATGCCCCGCTCCATTAACAAATCCTGTAGGCTTCCAGCAGAACGGATTGTGAGTTTGATAAGTAAAAGGTCCCAGCGGATGATTTGAAATATACACACCGTCAGCATATATATTCCATTCGGTACCTGGTGCACCATATTGCAAGTAATATTTATTTCCGATTTTGTTGACCCATGCGCCCTCTATAAAAGGATCCATCTTTCCATTTATGTTGTCTTCTCCAAATCGCTCCCATCCGTGCTTGGCTGGATCGAGCTTCAGAATTTCCTTGATCCCTCCTTTTGACCTGTAGCCGTCTTTAGGATCAAGCTCTGTTCCATAGATCGGATAGACATTGCTTGAGCCCCAGTATAAATAGATTTTTCCGTCATCGTCTTGGAACATTCCGGGATCCCACGCTTGTACTGGGAACGCTTGTACTTCTTCAGTCCACTTTCCGCCGCGGGGATCCTTACTGATGTACAAAGGCATGGAGTCGTGCGGAATATCAGTTCGGCAAGGGAGGAATAGCAGTCCACGTTTTGTGGAAAGTGCAGCGGGCGCGCATACTTGATCTCCGGTGGCGTTCTCCTTGAATAAGTGCCACACGTAATTCCATCTTGAAAGATCGCGCGACCACCAATATCCTTCCTGGTTCGTCGAGAATAGATAGAACAAATTGTTATGGCGTACGCATGCTGGATCAGCCGTCGATCGATGATCCGCGAGACGTTGTGATATCTTCCAGGGTACGAAGGCATAATCCAAGTTCATTGGATTGCAATAGGTGTTAGGAGGTGTTACTTCATGCGGTGCTGCTTTCGCTTTAAGATTTTGGAATAGCCACAAGGCTAGAAGTATGCCTATGAGCGCAAATCTAGAACTGTTCATTATTGCTCCGAAGTCTATAAATGAGTTCTCAGAGTAATGAAGGACATTGCGGTAAAGAAATTGTGGAGCCTGCTGGCGCCGGGCAGAGCTATGCTAAATTATTCGATGAGCTCCCGTATATACATTGAAGCGCTCGTTCCGAACAAATCCGAGCAGAGTCATATTGCTCTCTTCTGCAAGTTCAACAGCTAAACTCGAAGGAGCTCCGACCGCTGCGAGAATGGGAAGTCCTGCATGAGCAGCTTTTTGCACAAGTTCGAAACTTGCTCTTCCGCTGACCATGATTATTGCATTGCTTAGGGGTAATTGGTCTTTCAAGAATTGCTCCCCTAGCAGTTTGTCTAATGCGTTATGACGGCCGACATCCTCTTTAATTGCTAGCAGTTGTCCATCCAGGTCGAATAGGCTGGAAGCGTGAAGTCCGCCTGTGTATTTAAAGGTTGATTGATTTTGTTCTAATCTGACAGGCAACTGATGGATGGTCTGGACCCGAATAGTTCCTTGTTCTGGTGTCGTTTCATATTGGCGTTTTACCCTTACGGCATTGATTGATTTCTTTCCACAGACTCCGCAGCTGGAGGCTACGAATGAATGTCTTGCAAAAACTTTGGGATCAACAGCAACGCCAGCTCTCAAAACTACTGTTACGCGGTTGATAATGTGATCGACTTGAATATTTGCAATTTCGTCGGGTGAGTGGATTATTCCTTCCGTAAAAAGGAATCCTGCCGCTAGTTCTCGATCAAACTCCGGCGTGCGCATGGTGACTGCAAGCTCTGAGCTGTCCGGACTTCCTTCCCATCCGAGTCGGATCTCGAGGGGCTCTTCAACTGATATTAGATCCGTTCTAGTTTGAGTGAGTGTTCCAGCATAGCTGCTGATGCCGAACTGTTTCACATATTTAGGAGCGTTTGTTTCGATCATATTCGTTTGGGGTGCAAGGGTGGAAAAGAGTTCAATTTGCTAACCGAGTGACTTCGACTACTATTTGCTTCATCATCGGCTGATCGCTTTGCGCGCTGAAATCGCCAATTGGACACAGAACATTTAACTCTGGCATGTATCCTGCTGCGCAACCTTTGGGAATCTTGTACTTGATTGCGCGGAAGGATTTGAGGCTGCGTGTTGATCCATCCTTAGCAAAACTCGTAATTTGAACATGATCGAATTGATGGAGTCCTCGTTCGTTCATGTCTTCTTCATTCATGAACAGCAACTCCCGAGATCCTTTCACACCTCGATAACGATCATTGTCTGAATAAACTGTTGTATTGAATTGGTCGTGGGATCGCAGGGTGCAGAGCATCAGTTTTCCAGCGGGAGGCAACGTGTTATGCAAGGGAACCGCTGAGAAGTTCGCCCTTTTGTTGGGGGTTAAAAAACTAAGGTCGCGAGCTGCTTGCGTCAAGCGAAATCCGAGGGGCTTTCTCACGCGTTCGTTGAAATTCTCGAAACCGGAGATAGACTCTGCCATTTTGTCTCGTATCAGATCGTAGTTTCCGATGTACGTGTCCCAAGGTGTGGGTGATGAGTCCAAAGTGGCTTTTGCGATTCCGGCGATAATTGCTAATTCCGATCGCAGATGTGCAGACGCTGGCTCGTTCATACCAACTGACAGATGCACCATGCTCATCGAGTCTTCTACTGTTACTTGCTGCTCGCCACTAGCTTGTCTGTCTTTTTCGGTTCTGCCTAAACACGGTAGGATTAGCGCTTGTTTTCCATGAATTACATGGCTGCGATTAAGCTTCGTGCTCACATGGACAGTTAATTTGCAACGTCTCAATGCCGAATATGTCCGATCTCGATCAGGTGTCGCTGCTGCGAAATTGCCGCCCATTCCGAAGAAGACTTCGACATCGCCGTTGTACATTCCCTCTATTGTTCGTACTGTGTCCAAACCATGAGTCCGAGGTGATTTTATGCCGCAAGCTGCATCCATCTTAGCCAGCCATTCTTCAGGTGGTGCGTGATGAATTCCACAAGTTCGATTGCCCTGCACATTGCTGTGTCCGCGAATAGGGCATGGACCAGCCCCTTGCCGCCCCAGGTTGCCGCGAAGCAAGAGCACATTTACGAATTCGCGAATCGTGTCGACTCCAAATTCTTGTTGACTTACGCCGAGACACCAGCTGATGATACTCGATTTTGCTTGGCGGTAAATTTCTGCTGCGGTGCGAATTTGATCTGCCTTCAATCCCGAGTAAAGCTCGATATCATCCCAGCTGGTTGATTCACAAATGGATTTGTAAGCTTCGAAACCATCGGTATATTTTTCGACAAAATCGGTATCGATAGAACTCTTGTCGGATGAAAATTTTTCGAATAGGTATTTGCCGATTCCCCGCATAATGGCCATGTCACCACCTATTCGTGGTTGAAGATTCAATGAACTGGTCACCGTCGTCTTGAACGTGATCATGTCCAGTATTTCATGCGGCGTAATCGCGCTGGTGGCAGCCACTTCTATTAATGGATTGATGTGGACGATTTTTGTACCGTGTTCTTTTACACCATCTACCAGAGCACTAAGCATACGCGGTGTGTTTGTTGCAGCATTGACCCCAATGACAAAAATAGCATCGGATTTCTGCCAATCGATAAGGTCGACTGTTCCCTTGCCTGTACCTAACGCTGCAGTGAGGGCACGCCCGCTAGCTTCGTGACACATGTTGGAGCAGTCTGGCAAATTATTGGTACCATATTCGCGTGCAAATAATTGATAGAGGAATGTAGCCTCATTGGAAAGCCGCCCCGAGGTATAAAAACTAGCTTTATTTGGACTCGCAAGCGATCGCAATTGTTCGCCTATCATTTTGAAGGCGCCATCCCAGGAAATAGGTTCGTAACGATCGGTCGATGAGTTATAAACCATCGGCTCTGTGAGTCGCCCCGTATTTTCTAAGTCAAAGTCAGACCAGCTTTCTAGTTCGCTCATGGTATGCTTGGCGAAAAAATGGCGATCAGCTCTTTTCTTTGTCATTTCCCAGGTGACATGTTTTATGCCGTTTTCGCATATATCCATGCGCAAACCCTTGCGATCATCCGGCCATGCACAGCCCGGACAGTCGAAACCGCCATTTTCATGATTCATTTGAAAAATTGCGCGAACTCCATCCAACACCGCACCTTGTTCCACAAGGATGCGACCTACGCTGAAGGCAGCTCCCCACGCGGCTGCGGGATGATGATAGTCTTTCTGGGAGGGCTCGCTGTGCTTTCGGGGACTCTTAGGGGGAGCCGATCCACTCGATCCAGGCTTGGTGTCGTTATCATCTGGACTTGCCATGGAATAGGACCTCAAGTGGATACCGATCAATATTCAGCAAGTATCAAAGCGGCAAACAATGCGCGCGCGTTGTTGAAGAATTCGTCAATTCTATCAAAATCGATTATGCACTAATTGGTTTCGATCGCATTTAATGTGATCGTCAAGCAGGCTGGGAGTCTTATGGTATCAGTGTTCTCTGTGATGAGCTTTCCTATTATTCAGTTGGTAAGACCTGAAATGACTCATAAAAAATAGCTTTAGCAAATTTAGTTTTAAGGAAAGGCGCGTTTAGAATTATCGAACTTAGAAGCCCGGAGTTACTACGTGCGTTCCCTTCGAAAACTTGCAATTGCTACGATCATTTTCTTTCTCAGTTCAGTAAACAGTTCAGCTATCGCCGAGGAAAAACGCTTAGCTGGCAGCCGCATCATCAATACCGTCGCAGAAGCTGTTAATCTTGCGAAGGAACAATCGCAGATGCCCGAGATACGCTATCAACTCGGTAAGCAACCGATGAAGGCATATGAGGGTGGCAAATCAAACGAAGCTACTGCTTTGAACTTTCCTATCTCGAAGGGGCTTGCTGGTGTTTCAATGTTCTTGAAGCCGGGCGGTTTGAGAGAATTACATTGGCACGCCAATGCTGCTGAATGGTCATATGTAGTCAAAGGGCATTGTCGGATTACTGTTATTGATCCGCAAGGACGCTCTGAGATCAAAGATTTCGGACCGGGTGATGTCTGGTACTTCCCCAGAGGGCACGGGCATTCGATTCAAGGAATTGGCGATGAAGAATGTCATTTTATTCTAGTTTTTGACAATGGTTATTTCTCTGAATTTGCAACTTTCAGTTTGAGCGATTGGATCGCACAGACGCCGAAAGAAGTGTTAGCGAAAGAGTTCGGTATGCCGGTGTCGGCATTCGATAAGTTTCCAAAGAGTGAGGTCTATATAGCTCAGGGTCCTGTCCCAGCTGCTTTGCCAAGCGAACCGCCGCCCGAGAGTGAGAATCCTCCTCCGCTTACGCACCGCTTTCGCTTAGGTGCCAAGATTCCCGAAAAAGTCGCTGGCGGAACATTCAATCTCGTTACTCAAAAGGAGTTTCCTATCTCTAGCACCATGTCTGGTGCTATCTTAAAACTGAAGCCTCTTGCTATTCGTGAGATGCACTGGCATCCGAATGCGGATGAGTGGCAGTACTACATTAAGGGACGTGCTCGCATGACGGTCTTCGGTTCCGAAGGCAGAAAGATTACGCGCGAATTTGAACCTGGTGATGTCGGATATGTGCCGATGGGATATGGGCATTATGTTGAGTCCATTGGTGATGAAGACTGCGAAATGCTTGCCGTATTCAACAGTGGCGAGTATCAAGAAATCTCCCTGTCGCAATGGATGATAAGCAACCCATCCTATTTGCTCCAAACAAATCTCGGCGTAACTCCGGAAGTGATAAAGGGATTGCGCAAGAAACAGGATATGTTCAGCAATCCGTCTGACAGGCCGGATTCGAATTCACAGGGTAAGAACTGAAGGTAATTCTTCGACGGATATTGTTCTCAATGCGTCCGTTATAGCTAGCCTGCTTTGTTTCGTAGATTTGATCCCTGATGGCCACTTTGGTGGTTTCGATCAGTGAAGCGTTGCACCACTCCAGGTCGAGGTATGCTTGCTGCTGGGGCTTGCCTGCGACTGTTGTTGTTGTTGTTGTTGTTGTTGTTGTTGTTGTTGTTGTTGTTGTTGTTGTTGTTGTTGTTGTTGTTGTTGT
>JAIEQI010000020.1 GCA_019747875.1 Candidatus Obscuribacterales bacterium | reverse complement strand
GTATCGTATTCGATACCTTCACTAACAGTGAGCGGCCTCTGCCGGGAAGGTGTCCACCAAGCGGGGGGAAGGTCAAAATTGATTTTCTCTGACCTTGCACACTACATCGGATTTCACCAGGTTTTAGCTCAGGGCCAATTATGGAACTCGATCACAACAAGATTGAAGAAGATCTAGAGCAACTGAAAAACAATCTTGCATACATTGATATGGTACTCCGCATGAAGGACACCTTAGGCGAACCGCTATTTGAAAATGCCTCCGCTGAAGACATAGAACTCCTGACTTTCAGAAGTGAACTAAAGTCGCACACAGGTGTTCTGCAAACGGCCAATGGTAAGCGCAATTCTCAGAGCACTACTCTGATTCTCCAGGGAAGCATTGTTGACTGTCGATATCTCAGACCTCCGGAGATACTCAAGGAAAAGCTCTGGATTCGGTGGAAAGCGGTAGAGCGTGATCTAGACAACAACAATACATCTGTGAGTTTTCATAAAATTGACGAGCGGATCGTCAGTTCCGCTTCAGCATTTTTTCGAGGTACTCATCAGCTTTCATTGCTGGATATTTCGATCCAAATGCAAGTTGAAGAATTAATTCGTCTTGAGAGAGCTTCGCATTCCGAGTCTGGAATCATCATTTCCCTTGCTGACTGTATTGCGTTTTACACGTTTCTTGCGCACGGCGAGCTGATTGGAAATCTCGCAGCAATACGGACTGCCAATGGATATAAATTTGGATATCAGCCCGATCTAAGCCTGTTGTGTTTTGAATCGCAGAAAGACCCTGAGGCCAGGTCAAATCTCTACACTTTAAGCAAACGCCAAAAACAGGACCTGTTTGAGAATTGCGGACTTTAAATCTTTAACCTTCGAACTAGTGGAAGTTAAATTGCACGAACACCCCAAAGCGATGCAAATACCGAACAATTCAAAACTCGAGCCCCTCATAGCGGATATTAAGACGCGTCACTTTTGATTGCGAAGTAGGAGCCCGGGCGAATCATCCTTTTCAAACCCGCTTATCTATCAAACACAGCCCTTCCATTGGGGGTCTGGCCATCCGCTCATAAGGAGCCAACTCAAACGCGGCCCAAAGCTCTTCTGTTTCTTGCATATAGTAATTATTCGTAGTGTCGATCCCCTTCTCTTGTTTCAACGCCCTGCCTTTTTTCTCCAGAACACCGTCTGTATTACCAATATAGCGCTTTAGCACCCCGTCTTTGAAGCACCAAAAATATGCACATCCGCCGGCAGTCTCAATCGCGAAAGATAACACGGTACCTAATTTCAAACTCAACTTAGCCAACAATTTTTCGTCGCAAGTGACTATGTGACGAAAATCCATCAGAATTGCGTAAGGGCCATCGTCAAAAATGAAAAATACATTTGTATTGAACTTTTCGTGTTTCTGCATCCAATGATTCAGTTCGTAAGCGTCTGCCAAATCATGCGTGGTCGATTTGACAGAATAGTGCTTGGAATAACGCAGAAATGTTTCACGAAGTTCTTCCGTGGAACACTGAGACGTGATAAATCCCAAATGCAT
Source organism: Candidatus Obscuribacterales bacterium (assembly GCA_019747875.1). GTDB lineage: Bacteria > Cyanobacteriota > Vampirovibrionia > Obscuribacterales > Obscuribacteraceae > JAIEPM01. The sequence continues at coordinate 32,001 of JAIEQI010000020.1, read as the reverse complement.
GCCCATTACCGTCAGCCCTCGTTCCTCGCATGTGGCTTTATTCAGCCCGCTGTAATATCCACGGATCCAAAATCCGGTCCGCTCTTTGCGGAATACGATGTTGTATTAGCAGAGTGGTATTTGAAACATACGAATTTCAAGACTCCAGAAGCCCGTTTTAGCCCGCTTCAAGAGGTTGGCTTATTACAGAATCGGTTGAAATCATCCATAGATCATCTGACCGAAAATGCCACCCTAAAAAATCGGAATGGCATAATACTCGAAAAAAATTGGTGCCGAAGGTCGGAGTCGAACCGACACGGGTGTTATCCCGGATGATTTTGAGTCAACTGCGTCTGCCATTTCGCCACTTCGGCAAAAGTTGCAAATACATTCTACACTATCAAAATTGAACTGCCCCTCCGAAGCGCCCCACCCCACCGCGATGAAACTCATAGTTACAGGATTCAATGCCTTCGGCGAAATCGCTGAAAACCCGAGTGAGCAAACGATTCACCGGCTACCGGACTTTGTAAAGGTTGATGAAACAGATGAGCCCATCGACGTTGCCAAGCTGACATTGACTACATGCTGTTCCGACTCTTGGGATGAATTGAAAAGAGCTATTGAAAGCATAAAATCGTCAATGCCCGCTGAGAAGTTCGGAATCATCATGGCGGGCGTGGCAGGTAATCGCGACAAAATTTGCCTCGAACGTTTTGCACTTAACGTCCGCCAATATCGCATTCCCGACAACAACCAACACCGCCCGGACGACGAACACATCGAGCCGAACGCGCCCGACGCTTTGCGTACATCCTTGCCAGTGAAATCAATGGTTGAAGAATTGAATAACGCCGGTTACGCTTGTGATGTTTCAAATCACGCCGGTACATATGTTTGCAACGAAACTTACTTCCGAGCATTACATGAGTACAACAGTGATCCAAATTGCATAGGTGTGTTATTCGTACATGTTCCACCATTCGAATCGTATAAGCACACTGACCCGAACCACGTCGACGAGCGTGAAGCAAAACAAATTTTCGAAGATGCGATGCACAAAATAATCCAGATGGTAGCAGCGAACGGCTTAGCAACAGAGGTCTAGAGTGCCGAACTCAGGGGAAATAGCAAGGATTCAAATCACAGATCTTTGGAAGCCCGAGGACGAAGATGCTGCCATTCAACGCGCGATATTCTTTGCCCACAGTCTCAACGGTCACCTGAGACAAAATCTTCTGAAGACGATTGATCGCTGCGAAGCAGGAGATTTCGGGGATGACGTGCACCCTGAAGTTGAGGAGTTATCGTTCGACGAAGCTATCAAAGAGATAATGAGCAGCTTGATTTACCTGGTCGGATTCGATCAAGGTGGAACACATGCGCCAGAGTGGCTCAACGACTTTCTTTTCGCGAGCCAGGAAGAGGCTGATTCTATCTGCCCGGAGCCCCCAGCGGTGGAAATCATCGAACGCCGATTCGCAATGAATGCGGAACAAATGATTGGGGATTTGGAAAATGTCGTTTCAGAAAAACTAGGCATAACCCAGTTTGGCAATGTGCGAATTTGGCTGCGCGAATTCTTGCAGTTCTCACAAAATTTCACGAATGAACTTTTAGCTTTATGCCTCAGCCAACCGATCGAGGCGTTGAACAAACATATGCAGATGTACATCGACTGAAAAGGCTTAGAGAAGGCTCGAAGCCGGCAAGATGCCGGCGCTCCCGGGATCGAACCGATTCACCTTTCCTCGAGAACTACCTCAGGAACTACCTCAAGAACTACCTCAAGAACTACCTCAAGAACTACCTCGATAACTACCTCGATAACTACCGCGAGAACTACCTCAAGAACTACCGCGAGAACTACCTCGAGAACTACCAACAATTCGGGGTAGAATATCGATTCAAAATAGATGGTGAGCGCAGGCTGTAGTGCCGGAGAAAAAATGAGAATCGGATTTGTAAGAGTCTTTGTGAGCGATTTGAAAAAGTCTCTGGACTTCTATACGAAGATCCTGGGAATGGAACTCGACATGACCGACGGCGAGCACTGGGCGCAGTTCAAAAATGGTGAAGATGTGAGCCTTGCGATCGAGCACTGCGATCCGGCTCACGAAGAGGAAGGCTCGAAACTGGTCGGGCGATTTGTCGGGGTCACGCTGTTAGTTGACAACATCTCCGAAACTCATGAACTGCTAAAAAGTCGAGGCGTCCATTTCACTGGCGAGCCGGAAAAGCAGCCCTGGGGAGGCGTTTTAGCTCATTTCCGCGATCTCGACGGCAATGTCCTGACATTGATGGAAAGCCGCGAAGTTTGATAACATTTGTACTCCAATTCCTTCGGAGTGCCTGAAATGAAGCGCTACATTCTTAGCTTGGATCAGGGAACGACTAGTTCGCGAGCAATCATCTTTGACGAAAACGGAAAGGACATTGCATGCGGTCAAAAAGAGTTTCAACAATTCTTCCCTCAGCCAGGCTGGGTCGAACATGACCCGCGCGAGATATTGCAATCGCAATTTGAATGCGCAAAAGAATGCTTAGCCAAAAGCAAAATTTCTCCGGATGAGATCGCTTGTGTTGCTATCACAAACCAACGTGAAACAACGGTTGTATGGGACAAGAAAACAGGCGAACCTGTCTACAACGCAATCGTCTGGCAGTGCCGCCGCACGCAGGATCTAGCGAATCAGCTGCGCGCAGAATCAGAGGAATTCAGGCTCAAAACCGGATTGGTGCCAGATGCATATTTCTCCGGACCAAAGATCGCCTGGATCCTCGATAACGTAAAAGGAGCACGCGAGCGGGCAGAGAAGGGCGAATTGCTTTTCGGTACAATCGATACCTGGTTGATTTGGAATTTGACCGGAGGAAAAACACACGCAACGGAAGCAAGTAATGCATCGAGAACAATGCTGTTCAACTTGCACAACTGCAAATGGGACGAAGCCTTGCTCAAACGCCTAAACGTCCCCGCAAGTATGATGCCGGAAGTAAAACCAGCAAACGCAGATTTCGGAAACACATTGCAAGAGTTAATTGGAGTCTCTGCACCAATTCGTGGAGTGCTTGGAGATCAACAAGCAGCACTGTTTGGGCAAGCATGTTTCTCTGCTGGTATGGCTAAGTGCACATATGGAACAGGCGGATTTCTGTTGGTGAATATTGGAGAAACACCGGAGCTGGTGCCAGGCTTACTCAGCACCGTCGCATGGCAATTGGAAAAGCAAAAAACAGTTTACGCAGTTGAAGGTGCCATCTTCATCGCCGGCGCAGCAATCCAATGGTTGCGAGACGGGCTCAATATAATTGAGTCGAGCGATCAAGCAGAACAAATCGCATCATCAGTAGAGAGCAATGAAGGTGTATTTTTCGTGCCAGCACTGGTAGGGATGGGGTCACCCTGGTGGAACTCAGACGTGAGAGGAACGATTGTCGGACTAACAAGAGGCACAAACAGAGCCCATCTTGTGCGTGCAGGATTAGAGGCGATGGCTTACCAGGTAAAGGACGTCGCCATGCAAATGAACAAATACAATTTGCCGATGAAAGAACTTCGAGTTGATGGTGGAGCCACGCGAAATAATTTGATGTTGCAATTCCAAAGCGACATCCTCGGAATTAAGATCGTGCGCAGCGGACAAATTGAAGCAACAGCATGGGGCGCGGCAGCTGTAGCGGCTATTGGTTGCGGGTTGGTATCCGATATGAAGGCGATTGCGGATCGATGGATCGTCGATACGATATTCGATCCAAAAGTAGATCGAGCCGATGATTACGCCGGTTGGCAACGTGCGCTAAAGGGCGCCTTCGCGACAGCTGAGTCTTGCGTTTAGTCGAGGAAAAAGCATGAAGGATTCGTATCAAATAATCGTAGGACTTTGCTTCCTTTTTATGTGTTCGACATTCTGTCCGAGCGCACTGGCGCAACCATCCGCGCCGTTCGTCCCCTCCACGCCTGAGCTACAGCCCATCGAAGCCTTACGAAAAGAAGCAAAAGCATTCGTCGACGCGAAGAATTTCAACAAAGCACAAGCAACACTGCTGGATGCGTTGAATAGAATGGAAACAACTATAGAACCTGACATACAGAAGAAAACGCGGGAGAATACGCCCGGCTATCCCTTAAATCGATGGCACGATTGTCTCCGCGAAGAGGCAGCTATCTACAAAGACCTGGCTGGGATCTATTACAAACAAAGCCGAATGAACGAAGTTCAAAAGGCTTATGAGAGGCGAACTATTCTACGGCGATCGGCTGGTGACGAGCTAGAGCAGATAGAACCTGATTACGAATACCTTGTCACAGTCTGCCAAGCAAATGGTGATCTCAAAAAAGCCGAACTCTATTTCATACATTTGCTAAAAGCGCGGAGGCTCATGTGGGGCAAAGAATCCGATTCCCATGTGCTCGCCACGATGACTGATTTTGCCAAATTTGAAAGAAGTTCGCGAGATCCCGAAAAGGCAACGATGCTCGAAGAGCGCATCAAAGGGATAAAAACCGACGCGAAGCCGTTGCCCAAGCTTTGGTTCAGCTTCTAATTTGTCGCATTTTTTACAAAAGTGGGGCACAGAGACTATTTTGGTCAAGTTCGAAACGGCTTCTATCCTTGCAGCTCTGGCGACACAGCTTATTAGCTGTATTTTTGCACCGGATGTCACGTCTATCTTTCTAGCATTCAATTCGGACACATGACAAAATGAGACACCTATAGAGGCTGACCTGTACCGGCAGATGTGCGCTGCAATTGCAATCTACGAATGACACATTGCAGAGTGAACCATGCAGATTGCTTGCCGGTCCAAAGAAACACAACAAGACTAGATTTGGCTCGCACGGTCTTCAATTCAAGAAATGAAATAGAGAGACAAGGAAGTGGCATCAAAACAAAAATCGGCAGACATGCAAGATCATCGGAGCCAGCGCCCAAAGCGTGGTTCTATGATGATCTTAATTGTCGGCTGTACTTTCTTTCTGATCATTTTAGCGGTCGGCATCATTCAGATCATGCTTATACTGGGTGGCTCTCATGAAGTGCAAGATGCCGTAGATGCTGGGACCCTCAATGTCGGCAAGAAAAGCGTTCTAATCACGACGAAAACCGGCAACGCCATTTCAAATAGCGTAGGCAACATGCTCGGCACCATGTTCGGCGGCAACAACAATATCCTCGGTCAGGGCGCTACAGCAGTTATTAACTCAGCACTCGGATCGCTGGGCGGACCTGAATCTCAATACAACGATGTTTTGGATGACAATGCCAGCGTCGGGCTAACAAACATCAATCGGGTTTGGGGCAAAGCACTGCTTGCAGCGATGAACAACAAGCAGATGCACGACGCGAACCTGGCAACATCGGATTCTGACGGGCACGTCGATACGATGTACAGCGCAGCAAAATCGATTTCCGATCGCCTCGCAGCTCAGCTGAGCGAACCGAAAAATCTCTACCCTTATTTCGCCGAACTCTCTCGCCGCAGTTCAACCAGAATGACAACGAGAGATCAAAAAGCGCAAGTCTTGCCTGATACAAAAAAGGGGTGGGATACAGCTTGTATGGAGCGTGGCGACGAATCAAATATTTTGATCGAGCAGGGACAATTGCCGGAAGGCTTTAAAGCCGACGATTCAAGCATGACAAAGAAGTCCGATGACGGCAAGCTTCGCTTCAAGGGTTACACTGCGATTAACGTTGGTGGCAAGGACTTCCCATTCGTAACGTTCAGACCAAAAACGCAACCACACCTCGTTTCTCAAAAAACATTTCAAGAAAACGTGGCAAAAACCAAGCCACTCAGTTTTTGGCAAAAACCTATTCCGAACGCGTTCTCATGCCAGGGGCGTTTGAATGATCCAAACAAGCCGGATCAGAACGAACAAGGTGCACGCTCATTTGTTCTTGCAAATCCACAAAAGGAGTTTCCTGCGCAATTTCCGCACGGATTTTTGAAAGTAAAACTCGACGATAACGATTTGATTTGGAACCAGTGGCCGGTACCTGGAGAAGTTGGTAAGGACACCTACTCCAGCATGCCTCTGCAAAAGAAAGATCATACATTTCTGATTTTTGGACTCGGCACTATGGATGTTCAAGCCTTTGTCGGAAACGAATACACGCCGCCCACGCTGGACAAGGCTCTCAACTCGTTTTATGGCGACACGGACGAAATCAAAAAGAACCTCGTTCAACGCATTTCGCAAATCAAGCCTGGATACACCACGTCGGATCTCGATGAGATGTTCAGCAAAACGTGGATAATCCCAGGCGACTCAGAGTATTTCATTTTTCCTGATAGCAAAGGTGAAATCAGGACAATGACCAGAGCGCTCGCGATGGCAAATAACGTCCTCTGGTTGCCATTGTCAGGCCACGAACCAGACGGCAAAGAGACGGATATGGGCGAGGATCAATCACTTCCCATGGTGCCCAACTTCTGCACGTGGCAAACGAAGAGTGTATTAGGTATGAGCGGCGGACTTGCGGTCGCAATCGCGCAGGGCAAGTTTTACTGGACGCCCGGCACAGGTTGGAATGGCTGCCTTGGTAAACTCCGAATCAAAAGATCGACGACAGTTTACGCCAACGCAGCCGGCATTTAATTCAGGATCGTAGCAGCAAAATAAGCCTGCTGTTTTCAATCCGACAGCAGCGTGATAAACCCGTTTTCATGCTATGAGCTGGCAGGCTTTGCTCGACAGCCTTCAGCGGTCGGCCCATGCCATAATCTTGACAACAGGAATCGCGAAAAGTCTCTCCCCGCTTATATTTGAGAATCCCCCTAATTTTCCGAAAGAACCTGTCATATGAAAGGCAGAGCGGATTCAAACTTTATCTATCCAGGGTGCATGAGTATGTTGTTGCATAACCGAAGCTCAAGAGGAGCAATGATGGGTTTCATCATTGCCGGTACATTCTTTTTTATCGTTCTCGGAATTGCTATCGTTCAGATTGGCATGCTAATAAGCGGCGCTCGCGAAGTAAGCAATGCCGTTGATTCCGGAACACTGAATGCAGGCAAGAAAGCCGTAAAGATCAGAACGGAATTAAATGCAGGCGGAAACGAGAACCAATTCTCCGATCTCAAAGACGAAGACGGCAAATTTGGTTTAACAAATATCAATCGAGTGTGGGCAAAAGCACTGCTCGCCAGAATGAATAACAAAGCAATGCATGACCAGGGTCAAGCGACCAACAGTTCCGACTCCCATGCTGACGCACTGTTTGACGGCGCCGAATCAATTTCAGACCGCCTGGCAGACAAGCTCAAGGACGAGAGTGAGCATCATGGTCATTTCATGGAACTGGCAGCAAGAAATTCTATCCGCATGTTAGGAAGCACAGCTGAAATGCGGGTCGATGCTGGCAGCGCGTGGAAAACAAGCTTGCTCGATCGCGGCGAAGAATCGAACCTGATTGTCGGCGATGGACAGTTGCCAGATGGATTCAGCCTTAATGACGGCAAGATGTTCAAGAAAGCAGCCGATGGCAAAACGCACCTCAAAGGTTATACGCCAATTGAAGTGATGGGAAAACAAATCTGCCTGGTTCCGTTCAAAGTGAATGAACAGCCACATTTGATCTCAGAAAAAACTTTCAACGACAACTTGCTCTCTGCCAAACCGCTACAAGCCTGGAAGAATCCAGTTCCGAATACCATCTCATGCCAGGGAAAAACAGAAGATCAAAAATTGACCGTACAACGCGCCAGAGCCTTTGTAATAACCAATCCGCAAAAGAACTTTGACCTGGCGATGCCCCACACGTTCATGAAAGTGAAGTTCGAAGACAACACTGCCCACTGGTACATCAATGGAATTCCCGCTCCCAATTCCAGCTACGATTTTCATACTGACGTTCAAACACGGAACTACCCCTGTGGAACCGGCACCCTTAACATCACAGCAACTCTCGGAAATGAATACATGCCGCCGACAGTTGGCAAAGGAATCTTCGCTCTGCCAGGAAGCAACTATGATTCGGTAACGCACGCTCTTCTCCAACGCTGCAAAGAAATCAAACACGATTTCAGCGAAAACGATCTCGATGCCATGTTAATGGCATGTCCAATAATCCCAGGGAACAAGGAGTTCGTCATATTCCCGGATAACAACGGCAGTCTGCGCTGCATGCCTGAATCAATGGCTCCGGCATTTGCAACATGGTTGAATGCCAGCAACAATGCTGACGGCTCCGAAGCTGAAATCTGTGAAGATGAATGCTGGTTCGTTCCGAATTTCGTGGTCGCCATCCCACAAGGACTGGGCGCCAAACCGCTCCCATCATGGTGCATCACCTACGGAAGCCTGAAATGGAAACCAGGCACCGGATATGATGGCTGCCTCGGCGAACTCCGAATCGAACGCGAAACCGATATATTTGCAAATGGCGTTTGCACTCTGTTCTAATAGTTTTACTCCAGTTCAAACTTGAATCTGCTGAAAACAAGAAACTCCGGTAGCAATACCGGGGTTTCTTGCAATAAGTCCCAGCAGCTTTTTCAAAGCAGTTGTGGTGTAACAGCTCATGCATGCAAAGCGGTACGTGCACACCTCTGAGTCCATAAAGACCCATGCTCACTGTGTGGATTCGAAAAAGTCAATCAAAGGCAGTTTCATAGCGAACAAAAAACCCTGGCGGTGAGGCCAGGGCTTTTTGCGTTCTGTTCGGTCGGTTCGAAAAGCTTAGTTAAGAACTAAACGATGTGTGTGTGATGTGATCGTGTAGTTCAAGGAACGGAACTAATTCAGAAAACTAGCGAAAACATTCAGAAGGTAGCGACGAGCGCCTACATATTTTTTGGAAATGATTTTTAGATAGAAGACTCGATTGAGATTGGATTGGTTTGGGATTGGATTCAGATTGGATTCAGATTGGATTGAGATTGGAATCTATGAGTGAAAACTCAAGAGTGAAACAGGTTGATGAGCACTTCGCGCAAGTAGTCTGTGATTACTTAGTCGTATGCAGAAGCTAATCGAATATTGGCGCTGCACAATCTGCCATTTGGCTCGATCGGCAGCAGCTCAATAAACGATTTTCTAAACGGAGAGCCCGAGAAACGTACATTAGCCCGTGCAGATGGGCACTGCACGTTTCTCGGAGAAACAAACCTTTAGTCCCAGGTCAATGCGCCACCTGTTTGATATTCGATAACACGTGTTTCGAAGAAGTTCTTTTCTTTCTTCAAATCGAGCATTTCGCTCATCCACGGAAACGGTGTTTTGGCACCTGGATATTGTTCAGGCAAGCCAATTTGTTTGCAACGGCGATTCGCGATGTAGCGCAGATATTCTTGGAACATCGAGCAGTTGAGTCCAAGAACTCCGCGCTCCATGGTGTCTTCTGCGTACTTGTATTCGAGCTCGACGCCCTGGCGGATAAGCGAGGTAATCTCGGTCTGGAAGTCAGCTGTCCACAAATGCGGATTCTCAAACTTAATTTGGTTGATGACATCAACACCAAAGTTGAGGTGCATCGACTCGTCGCGCATTATGTACTGGAATTGCTCTGAAGCACCAGTCATCTTGTTTTGACGTCCGAAGCTAAGCATTTGAACGAATCCGACATAGAAGAATATGCCTTCCATGATGATGTAGTAGCCAATCAAGTTGCGCAGCAAGCGCTGGTCGGTAGCGAATGTGCCTGTATTGAAATTTGGATCGGCAAGCTCGGACGTGAATTGAATTTGGAATGCGTCCTTCTCGTGAATCGACGGAACTTCGCGATACATGTTGAAGATTTCGCCTTCATCTAGACCGAGGCTCTCGACCACATACTGATAGGCATGCGTGTGGAGCGCTTCTTCAAATGCTTGCCTGAGCAAGTACTGACGGCACTCAGGATTGGTGATGTGCCTGTAAATGGCAAGCACCAAATTGTTTGCAACCAGTGAGTCAGCAGTGACGAAGAAACCCAGATTTCTCTTGATGATTTTGCGTTCGTCGTCAGTTAGACCTTGCGGATCTTTCCAAAGCGCAATATCGCGGCTCATGCTGATTTCTTGCGGCATCCAGTGGTTTGCGCAAGCATCAAGGTATTTTTGCCATGCCCATTCATATTTAAATGGAACGAGCTGATTTAGATCGGCGCGGCAGTTGATGATTTTCTTGTCGTCAACTCTGATGCGAGCTGCATTGAAGTTGATTTCTTCCAATCCTGTGACACCGGCGCTTTCCTGAGTGGCAGTCTTAGGCATGGTCGCACCTCCCGAAGTCATGTTGATGCTGGGAGTGCTAGGCTCGAAAGATAAAACGGATTCGACGGTTGGTGACTTTGCCGCTGGCGCTGGACCTAGCGCAGGCGGTGGTTGCACGGATGGCGCCGCCTGCGAAACTGCAGCCGCCTGAGGCATCCCAGGTTTGGCAATTTCGCCTGTTTTAGCGGGCTTTACCGGAATATTATCGAAATTAAGCATGCTGTCCCCACTCCCTTGTACCATACAATTGTATGTCTAGTTTATCTCTTTGGCAAATTAAGTTAGAAGCTCTTCTGGGAAAAAGAATCGGGGAGCCCTCCCCCAGATGGGGCTCCCCAAACTTGTTACTGGCAGGCCTCGCAATCCGGGTCGGTAATCGAACAGGCTTTCGGAGCTGCTTGCGCTGGAGTGGCATCAATCTTGACGGCGTTCAGTGCGCCGGTGTGGATTGTTGATTTCTCTGCTGAAGTTGCGCCACGTGTGCGCAGGTAATAGGTGGTCTTCAAGCCACGGAGGAATGCCAGCTTGTATGTCTCGTCCAGCTTCTTGCCATTTGGTTCGGCAATGTAGAGGTTGAGACTTTGAGCCTGGTCAAGCCATTTCTGGCGGCGAGCACCGGCTTCGATGAGCCATTTGCTATCCACTTCAAATGCTGTCGCATAAAGCTCTTTGATTTCAGCTGGAATTCTTTCGATCGGCAGAAGCGAACCATCAAAGTACTTGAGGTCGTGCACCATTACTTCGTCCCACAATCCGTGTGCTTTCAGATCTTCAACAAGGTAGCTGTTGAGCACGGTGAAATCACCGGATAGGTTGGACTTAACGTACAGATTTTGGAAGGTCGGTTCGATCGATGGGCTGACGCCGACAATATTAGATATGGTGGCAGTCGGCGCAATCGCCATCACGTTGGAGTTACGCATTCCGTATTGAGCGACATGTTCGCGAACCGGTGTCCAATCCAGGCGCTCTGTGCGATCGAGTTCAAGGAACTCACCGCGGTTGGCGGCGAGAATGCCGAGGCTGTCGATTGGCAGAATGCCTTTATCCCAGAGGGAGCCTTTGTAGGTATGGTAGGTGCCGCGTTCTTTTGCAAGTTCGCTGCTCGCCATAATCGCAAAGTAGCTGATAGCTTCCATCGATGCATCGGCGAACTCAACGCACTCTGCCGAGGCGTAAGGAATACGCATCTTGTGCAAGGCATCCTGGAAGCCCATGAAGCCAAGACCGACAGGGCGGTGACGCAAGTTGGAATTGCGAGCCTTGCCTACGCTGTAGTAGTTGATGTCGATAACGTTATCGAGCATTCTGACAGCAGTACGGCAGGTGCGTGCCAATTTAGCAAGGTCGAGACCCTTCTCGCCGATGTGATTAACGAGGTTGATCGAGCCGAGATTGCAAACTGCAGTTTCCTTATCTGAGGTATTGAGAGTGATCTCTGTGCAGAGGTTGGAACTGTGAACAACGCCTACGTGTTGCTGCGGGCTGCGCAGGTTGCATGGATCTTTGAAGGTAACCCATGGATGTCCTGTTTCAAACAACATCGAGAGCATCTTGCGCCATAGTTGTACGGCAGGTAATTTCTTGAAGAGTTTGATTTGTCCATTGTCAGCCATACGCTCATATTTTTCGTAGGCTTCTTTGAACTCGGCGCCGAACTTATCGTGCAGATCTGGAGCTTCTTCAGGTGAGAAGAGTGTCCACTGCTCGTCTTTCATGACACGAGTCATAAACAAATCTGGAATCCAGTTGGCTGTGTTCATGTCGTGCGTGCGGCGGCGATCGTCGCCGGTGTTTTTACGCAGCTCGAGGAATTCCTCGATATCCATGTGCCATGTTTCGAGGTAGGAGCAAACAGCGCCTTTGCGCTTTCCGCCCTGGTTGACGGCGACAGCGGTGTCGTTAACCACTTTCAGGAACGGAACTACGCCCTGGCTCTTACCATTGGTTCCTTTAATATGTGCACCGAGTGCGCGGATTGGGGTCCAGTCGTTGCCCAAGCCACCTGAGAATTTGGAGAGAAGTGCGTTCTCTTTCAATGCATCATAGATGCCTTCCAAATCGTCAGAAACAGTGGTGAGGAAGCAGGATGACAATTGCGGGCGGTGTGTGCCTGAATTGAAGAGTGTTGGTGTCGAAGAAATGAAGTCGAAGCTTGACAGCAATTCATAGAATTCAATTGCACGACGCTCACGCTCAACTTCGTTCAAGCACAAGCCCATCGCAATTCGCATCCAGAACGCTTGAGTCAATTCGAATCGGCGTCCGTCATTATGCAACAGATATCTATCGTATAACGTTTGCAAGCCGAGATATTGGAATTGCAAATCGCGATCAGCCTTCAGCGCATTACCCAAGACTTGGAGGTCGAACTGAGCGAGTTTGGGATCGATTAATCCAACTTCAATACCTTTACGGATGTAGTCACCGAAGTACTCCGGATAACGCTCGGTCATTTGGGCGTGGGTTACAGGCTCACCCATAACTTCACGGCGAATGTGATCGAGGAGCAAACGAGCGGTGACAAATGCATATGCAGGATCACGCTCGATCAATGTACGGGCGCTCAAGATTGCCGAACGAAACACATCATCTTCCGGAACGGTGTCATATAGGTTGGATATCGTTCCTTCGTATATTGCTTGAACTGAAACATCCGAGCCCAGTCCAGCGCAGGCTTCTTCGATGACGGTGCGTAAGCGGACATAATCGATAGCAACCGTATTGCCGTTTGGCAGTGTCATGCGCAGTTCTTTTGTCGGTGCGCCAATGCCTTCTTCGGCAACTTGCTTGGCACGCTCTTGCGAACGGGCTTCGCGGTACAACACGTAACGTCTGGCGACTTCGTGTTCACCGGAGCGCATCAGCGCCAATTCAACCTGGTCCTGAATCGCTTCTATATGTATAGGAACGCCTTCAGTTTGTCTGCGGGTCAAGGCCTCAACGACAAGCTCGGTGAGCTTGACGACGAGCTCACGCATACGCGAGCTCGTGGCACACGTGTCGCCCTCAGCAGCAAGGAATGCTTTAGTGAGTGCAACAGATATCTTATTGGATTCGAATGGAGCAACCGTTCCGTCGCGCCGTAGTACTTTGTGCTGCCCGAGACCCGTGGGCACATCAACTATGGGGGTTGAATTAACTGTAGTTGAATGGGTCATATGCTCTCCTAGTGAACTCGTCTGGACCACCAAATTAACCGAACTATCTTTAAGTCGCCAAAATCATGCCAAGGGTTCAAGTCCCTCGGTACTATTTGAATGTCTTTTATATAGCTTTCAGGTTTTAGCTTTTCTCGCTTTCTGAAAGACAAGCGACCAATGCTCACCTCATCTGGAAGAATCGCTTCCGCCCTCTCTACTTCAACCTTTTAGCTTGCTGGGCAAGAAAAACAGAAGCCAGATTTTTCTGGGCAGCTCCTCTTCATCAGATTTGATTTGTGAATGAAGATTATCACCGGGAGTTACGTAACACAATTGATCTCACTATAGATCGAGAAGCGATCTCGAACATATATCGATCCTCCAAAGCCGCACTGCTACAAATGCGGCGATGGCTCTCAGGCTGATCGATTCGAGATTAAATCGCAAATTTGAATCGATTCACTTGGCTATTTACAAAACTGATTAGCTTTGTGAAGTAGTTCCGAATCCTTAGAACGCTGTCAGGAACGGTGTTTTACTACGCCACCATATATAGAGCACGACATCACCGCATACAAAAAGCATTGGCAGAAGATCTTCCTTCGATCACTCGTCACGAATTTGCCACTGATGAGAAAGCTCAAAACTAGCGTCAGAAGCCATACTTATGTGTATTGGACTTATGAGAAAGCGATTAGATCGCAAACACGATCTGATTATTTATCGGACCTAATCTTTCGAAATGCATCCACGATCTTAGGCATGATTTTCCCTGAAGGTCCGCGCAGCATGAAGCTCACCATGCGGCTTAAGGGCGTATCATCCGGATTGATCTCGACAACCGGTATATTCTTTTGCAATGCAATAAGCGGTAAACCAGCAGCAGGATGAACAAGCGAAGACGTGCCGACAACAAACAAAAGCTGGCAATTCTCGATTTCTTTTTGAGCTCGACTTAATGCGTCCACCGGCAGCGATTCGTTGAACCAAACGACAGCAGGACGTAGCAACGAACCGCAATCACAATGGGGTGGCTCCTTCAATCCTTTAGGAACGTCCTTTGCTGGGTGTCGTTTATCGAAGCAATAAAATTCTCTGATGTTTCCATGCAATTCAACGACGTCAGTCGAACCAGAAATTCGATGCAAGCCGTCCACGTTCTGCGTAAGCACCACCACTTTTGGTACCACTTGCTCCAACTCGGCAATTGCATAGTGTCCCGGATTTGGAGTGACCTCATCCAACTTGCGGCGACGATGGTCATACCACTGCCAGACAAGCACCGGATTGCGCTGAAAGGCTTGCGGCGTTGCCAATTCTTCCGGGTTATAGTTTTCCCACAAGCCTGTTTGTGCTTCGCGGAAGGTCGGGATTCCGCTTTCCTTAGATACTCCGGCTCCGGTTAAAAACACTACAGACTTCGCTGTAGCCAAAATATCTACGACCTTTTCGATTTCGCTCATTTTTGTTCCGCGGACCCAAGTAAAGCATCTTGCTCTTTTGCTTTGATTGCCAGCCATTCTTCTTTTAAGAGCGCAAAGAGCATCGTATCGCGCCAAATCCCTCGCACCTTTTTGTCCTTGAGGAAATGTCCTTCTTTGCGCATCTTGCATTTGGATAGGACGGTCGCCGAACCGATATTATTGGCATCACATGTTGCATAAACTCGATGGAGGGCCAGGCTGATGAAACCGAATTCAATCACTGCCCAAGCCGCTTCACTGGCAAAGCCCTGACCCCAATAGTTTCGATTGAAACAATAACCGACCTCGCCAAGCTCGTTATCAAGCTCATTTACGCGAATCCCGCAGCCGCCGATCAGCTTGTTCTCCGCCTTATGAACGACGGCGAATTCAAAAACACGCCGGGGACGCTCACGCTGGCAAGCGATGGTTCCATCCAGGAACCCGACAGTCTCGTCCGCCGTATTGGGACCCCACTCCAGGTAACGAACGACCTCAGGATCACAAGCGTACTCATGGACGGCTTTCCAGTCGGATTTGATGAATTCTCGAAGAGACAGTCTTTCAGTTTCTAAATGAAGCATGGATTTATGATATCTCGATTTCATTTCGGATATATCAATTCGGTAGATAATCCTAAATCCGAGGTCAAGCGCGAGATTTCGACTTACCATCAATATATTGTTAGTAGCCTTTTGAGCTGGAGGTCGTCATGAGTCAGGTTCTCGTTTCTTCAAATGCTGCAAAGGGAATGCAACATGACATTAGCGCCGGAAACCACAAATTCGTTTCTGACGCTGGTTCAGATATCGGTGGTAACGAAACAGGTCCGAACCCACACGAACTCCTATTGGCAGCTCTGGGCAGCTGCACCTCGATGACATTGAAAGTGTTCGCTCAGCGCCGCGGATGGCAGCTCGACGAAGTCATCGTCAAACTCACCGAAGAAAGCGTCGACGATCCCAAAAATCCCGGCAAGAAGATGTCGAAAATTTCGCGCAGCATCGAAGTCAAAGGCGACCTCAATGACGAGCAATTGAACACTCTCAAGACAATCGCCGACAAATGTCCGATCCACAAGATTCTCACCGAATCGAAGCAGATTGTCACCAATTTAGAATCTCTCAACTAAGTCCGAGCACAATTTACAAACGCATGGAAATTCCGCTGTAATTTACGATTACTTCCGTTGCTCTGTAAGCGATTACCCGGTTTCCGGCGAGCTGCATCAGAATCCACATCGATGTCTCTTATCAAAGTAGGTATTGCTCGTTTTCGAGCAGCAGCCTGCCCGATGAATCTCTGAATGCGTTAGATCGCTTTCCTTTGATCGCTCATCTCTGCCAGGAAACATCATCAAAGGACGGAACCTAGCCGCCTGCTTTCTGAGGGCGGGCCGGCGCGCGCAGTGATAGCTGAAAACCTAACTTCAGCGCAGAAGCCGAGCCGATGAGTTGAGAGGCAATTGTAGCCAGATACAACGCTTTCGAGTCCTCGTAAGTCAACGCCTTCTTGGCATACTCATATTCGAATTTGTAGACCGGATGAAGCCTTGCCGCCTCACCCAACTGCGTCAAACCTAGCTCGTCTTGACCAAGTAACAGATTGAGCTTAGCGCGGTCAGCCTTAGCACCGGCATTATTGCTCGCCGCACCGATCGTTCTCAGCGCGTCAATGTCAATGACTGCGTCATTCCACTTTTTCAAAGTCAGATGCGTCAAATATCGCCATTGGTACATTTGCACAATTTGAACTAAGTGCCGAGGATCCTTTGCTTTCAACTCCTCCAGAGGAATCGGAATTGACTTTGCAGCAGCATTCAGATCCGCTTCTGCTTCGACCATCAGACCCGCAAGAGCCTTTGCTATGCCCCTGGATGTACGAATTGTGAACTTAGCAGAATCGTCATCGCGTGCATGTTTCATCAGCCCATCATAAAGTTCGATCGCAAGTCCATAGTTCGCTCCAGCCAACGCTTCATGAGCTTGATTGAGAATGGTTTGAGCAGACTCTGCCGACTGCGCATCAGCCCATATCGACGAGCACAGAACAGCCAGTGACAAAAATATCGGCAGGAATTTTTTCATCAATTGCACCAGGTCAAGGTTCGCTTAACTGCATAGAACCATATCACATAATTTGTTGCACTTGCAGCCGAAACTAAGACCTTTTACACTGAGCTTTCCAGCTTTCATCAGGCGAGAATTGAGAACATGGCATTCAATTTAGATCAGATTGAGAAAAATCTATGCACGAATTTTCTGGGCAAAGCATCTGTTGCAAATGAGCTGTGGGACGAGATCGGTTCTACAAATGACCGCGCGCTTGAGTTAGCAAAAGCGGGAGCTGACGAAGGTGTTTTTGTGCTAGCACGATCCCAAAGTGGTGGGCGCGGAAGGCAAGGAAAGAGCTGGATTTCCCGACCAGATTCCGGGATTTTCATGAGCATTTTACTTCGTCCGACATTACCCCCAGCCGACATCCCACTGATCAGCTTAGCCGCAGGAGTCGCTGTCAGTGAAGCTCTCGAAAATATTTGCTCAATCAAGGCTGGACTGAAATGGGTTAATGACATTGTGATAAACGGAAAAAAACTTGGCGGAATTCTTGCGGAAATGCACGGTTCACAGACGGCTTCCGCAGGAAAAATTTTGCTACCGGCAGTTATCGTTGGCATTGGAATCAATCTCACGAACGACAGAGAGAGCCTACCTGATGATTTGAAGGACAAAGTGACATCAGTCAGTGAACACAGCAACATTGAACCTGAGCCAAATGCAATAGTGGCGGAAATCATAAACTGCCTGGAAGGTCAATACAACAGTCTTCTACACGCTGTGCCTGAGCTAGTCCTCGAAGAGTGGAAGCGCCGCTCAGTCACCATTGGAAAACACATACGCGCCACCGCCGGCGATGGCAATGTCGATGGCGAAGCGATAAATATAACTAATTCTGGCGCACTGATTCTGAAGACAGAAACCGGGGATGAACGAATACTGCACGCTGGAGAAATCAGCATCCGCCTCAGCGACGGAACTTACGCGTAGCACTCACTCCCAAGGAGAGAAGTAAAGCCCTCATTACATCTACGCATTGTGAAAATCCATAAATCTTTCGATGCTAAGACTATATACAGAATGCATTTGTTGGATAATCGCAGTGGACAAGAGGGAGCGTTGTCATGGGAACCCCTAGCGGAATTATCGCTCAACAACAAATTTCAGGTGAAGCAAAGCGGGTCGCTGGAACCCTTGTGCTTGGGTTTGTAGAAGAAAATGATCTCTATGAGCACAACGAGCTGTCACCATCTGTAGTGGCATATATTACAAACGCGATTGCAGAAGTTGTTGCGGAAACATATGCCGGAAGTCGTAGCGGAATGACTGGAAACTTGGCCGGCAAGGCTTCTGGATTTGCGGCTTATGCTAACACCGGAGGACAGGGTACAAAAGTTGATGCATCAAGAACTCGCAAAGATTTGACCTGCCTATGTTTCATGCTGGATCCGGAAAACAATTCAATCCCAAAAGAATCCAATGGCTATTTGATGGGACTTCAAACGATTAGAACGAGTGCGGCGCAAGTGACCAATGAGGTTTTTAGCCGCGCTCGCTTAGCAGCAAAAAATGAAGTACGCCTCGGCGAGTTCACAAATGATGAATTTGCACTAGAGCTTAGACGACGCCAAATCAACGACTACATCCAGAAGTTCGGACATACAGGCGCAAGGTAGCTAGGAAGCTCAAGGTAGAGAGCTAAGCTGCTCTAAAAGATAGCAAGGAGCTCCATGTGAGAGGGCTAAACTCCGGCGCATTGAGCAAGATCCCCTGGGCACACAAAGTTCCAGTAGAATTGTGCGCACAGCGAAAGTCCGTTCATCACCTTTTGCCCTGGACTCCGCAATGGTACAGATTCCAAAGCGCGCGGGACGATTTTCATTGCCAGTATTATTGAAATTTAGTAGGTGATGATCGAGAAGACGTCCAATCCGGAAGGCATCTTCGAGCGTCCCTCAAGGAATCCAAGTTCGACAACGAAGCCGAACGAAACGACATCAGCACCAACTTTATGCAAGAGACTGTGCGCCGCACCAGCTGTACCGCCTGTTGCGAGTAGATCATCAATCAAAACGACACGATCGCCTTTGGCAACGCAATCTTCATGCACTTCCAATGTGTCCGAACCATATTCGAGTTGATAGGTCTGTTTCACAACCTTGTGTGGAAGCTTTCCTGGTTTACGAACGGGAATGAAACCGACGTTCAATTTGTGAGCGATTGCCGGTCCCAAAATGAAGCCACGGGCTTCAATGCCTGCAATGTACTTCGGCTTATGCCCTGCGAAATTATCCGCAAAAACATCAATCACGTACTTGAATGCTTCATTGTCCTTGAGCAAAGTAGTCAAATCTTTGAAGACGATTCCCGGTTTCGGAAAATCTGGAATGTCTCTAATTTTGCTCTTCAGCCATTCTTCTTTTTCTTTAGTGACCGGATGTGTAACTTGCTCGCTCATCGTCGTAATTCACTCTCAAATTGGAATCTCTCGAGGGCGCCTCTTGACTATAGGATTCGGATCTTGTGTCCGAAACCCGTATAGCATTTGGCACGAGCTCTGATTGTACCTCTTCAAGAGAAGCTTCTGCGCACCAGGCTCTAAATTCCATAATCTCTCGCAGAGAATTCGACAATTGGCGATACTCGGGCAGAGAATCCCAACTATCACTTGGCTGCCCCAAGATGTCCATATATAGGATGGAGTCTTCCGAATACCAATCGATGACATTCAGCTTCTTCAAGATAGTCAAGCCAAGAGCCAAACACATTTTTGTGCTGGCAAGAGCTGACGCCAATTTGTCGGCGTGAGCCTGTCCATCTTTTTGATTAACCGCGAACCTGACGAGCGAAAGCAGCTTTTTCAAGAATGCCGGTGCGTCAAGATCATCGGCAGGTCCGGAACCAGAAAGATAAATGTGCTGTGGCTTGCATTTTGCAATTAGAGCTCTGAATACCTGAAGGCTAGGTGGGAACTGCCAAATCAAGAGATGTGTCGTCTCTGAGATTGCAGTCCGATCGTAGAGTTTGTGCCCGTCAAGCTTGCAAGCCTCAGCATAGATCTGGAGCTTGTCACCCAGTTTGCGCGCTGCAGCGTCAATGACAGCCGTGGACGAGCCATGCTCGCGCAAATCTTTGAACGATAGTTGTTGTGCCGCGGTACGTGGCTCCTGTCCTCCAGAAGGCGTAGCCCGGCCGGATCCATCAATTTGAAGCGATGGTAGAGCATCAGCCCGCGATGCTAACGCCTCCGTTTGCGGAGTAAGCATTTCCATGGCAGCGGAAAGAGCTTCAGCACGCGAAGAGCGAGACTCAGGCACATTCTCACGTCCCTGGAGCTGCGACTTCGACTCCCCAAGCGGCGGGGCGCTTGCAGCCATTGGCGGCAAGTCTACTTTGCTTTTTGCTTTAGAAGCAGACGTTCCTACCATAGGAGCAGCTTCAGAATTCGAATTATCCAAGTGATCTGCTGCCACCACATGTGATGGCTCAAAATCAGCTTGCTCAGTCTTCCGTTTCGCCGCAGGGGATGTATCAGGCGGCGCTTGTCCTGCAACAACTGCAACAGGATCGCTCACAGCCCCAGCGGCATTCTCAGCTGATAGACCCTGGATCACCGTATATCCCTTAACAGTGGTGGACGCAGTTTGACCGTCATAACTAGTCTCGACATGAACGATCACATCATCTGCAATTGCAGCTTCCACTTTCCCGTCAAGCATTGCCGATTCATCTTGGACGCCACTTGATGCCAGTGGCGAGCCATTGGAATTTGATGTCCCGCCGACAGATCCTGCCCCGGACGAAGCACCGACGGCTAACGCTGCTTCTTGCGGCGGCGTGAAATCCATTACCTCAGTATCGGAATCCACATCCTCTGCCCCAGCCGCGCGCCAATCACACAAAACAAGCTGCAGCCTTTCATTATTATTGTAAACATTGATCTCTGGGTTGAAGGCGAGATCTATTTCTTGTCCTTCTACCGGAATCCGTCCACCGCTTCGCCAATAAACGCACTCGAATGGACCTTCCCCCGAGAACGAACGGAGAACGATTCGGTGATGTTTCCCATCTTTGCCTAGAACGCGCGTGTTCAAAACTTGCAGAGAACGCATTGCCAATACCGGCTTTTTGTTCCACATTCCGAACGGTCCGAGCTGGCGGATGGATTTTGCAAGATGCAAGTCCAGGTCTTTGCTTTCAATCTCTAAATCAATGTCGAGAGTGGCACGTGATGCCTGTCCTTCAAGCATGCGATTGCAAGTATCTACAAGAGCGCGGCACAGTACATCCGCGTTTGCAGCCTCTGCGCTGTAGCCGGCAGCCATCTGGTGCCCGCCCCACTTTGTCATTAAATGCTCGTTTGCTTTTAGCACCTGATAAAGATCAATTCCGGGAATTCCTCGGGCCGACCCTTTTAACTTTCCTTCCTCGGTTTCGAGCTCTGCCACAAAAACAGGGCAATGATATTTTTCCACCAGGCGCGACGCGACGATTCCGACAACACCATGGTGCCAATCAGGTGAATAAAGGGCCAGAGCGCGATCTTGCCCTGAGGCTAGTGCAGCTTTCGCTTTCTGATCCGCCTCAAAGAAGATCTGTTCGCATAACTCTTGGCGGCGCGAATTCTCCGCCTCCAGCTGACGAGCGAGCTGTTCGGCTTCGCCAGCATCTTCAACGGTCATTAACTTCACCGCCAGACTTGCGTCAGCAAGACGACCAACCGCGTTAATTCTGGGAGCTAAACCGAATCCGACAATGTCCGATCCTTCCATCTTCACAGTATTATCGAGCAATGCCTTGATTCCGGCGCGCTCGGAATTTACAAGGGCCGGCAATCCAATTTGGACCAGATATCTGTTCTCCCGAACCAGCGGCACCATATCAGCAATCATTCCAAGCGTCACAAAATCATGCAATTTTTCAATCTGCTCAGGCATGCCCTTTTCGAGAAGGAGCGCCTCTGCCAGCTTGTAGGCAACTCCCACACCGGGAAGGTGGAAAAGCGGATGCTCTTCATCGAACTGCTTGGGATGCAAAATTGCAATTGCAGGAGGCAATACATCAGGCATCGAGTGGTGATCAACAATGATTGTCTCAACACCCAAGGATTTTGCTAAATTGATTTCCGAAAAATTCGATATGCCACAATCGCAAGAAATAATCAGCTTCGTTCGGTGTTTGCTAGCCAGAACACTGACTGCTTTGAGATTCAAACCGTAGCCTTCTGTCGCGCGGTTGGGAATGTAGAAATCGACATTTGCGCCGAGCTCTTTAAGTACCGTATACATCACGGAAGTTGCAGTTACACCATCGACATCGTAGTCACCATATACGGTGATTTTTTCTTTCTGCTTGATCGCTTGATTGACACGCTCGACTGCCTTAGGCATATCAGCGAAGACGGCAGGGTTTGTCGGCACATAATTGGCGGGATTCAGAAACGAAGCAGCTTTCTCGAGACTATCGATGCCCCGCCGCACAAGCAGCTTAGCCACAATCTCAGAGCCGCCAACTAAATCCACCAGGTCTTCAGAAGGTGACAAAGTCTCCGGAAACTTCCATATCTTATGTTTAGCTACTGCTGTTGTTGCCATTTCCAATTTTCCGCGCTAGAGGTTTCACTACATATAAACGTTCGCCGTCATGCATATACGATCTGGCACCAGATGCAATATCACGAAAATAAGACGGGAAGCTGGAAAACCCCACGCAAAGAATACTCGCTTTCAAGCAAGCGCTCAATGCTGCGTTTTCTCAAAATGCTCGTGATAAGCCAATCGCCAAGGTGGGCGATCAACATTCGATCGATTTACGATAGGCGGACTGAGGATACCTAGAATACGCGCTTCTATATATAAAGACGCGAATAGCAAGCCAAGGGTTCAAAGTTTTTGGAAATTTTTTTCCGCTTTAGCAAACATCATCAAAAGCTGGCGTATATATGATCGCGCCATCACTTGGCGAGCGCGCTGGGTCCAATACTTTAATCATGAATGCACTTTGATCAGTGACAAATGGCGGAAGCGCGATCTTGAAACGGTCGCTTGGAACAAAACCAAAGCGCGGATAATAATTTGGGTGCCCCAACAATATAATCGACGCATATCCAAGTTCGGTCGCTCGCAAAAGCGCGTGTTCAATCAGCTTGCTGCCAATACCCCTGCCCTGGTATTCCGGAGCCACAGACACCGGAGCAAGCGCCAAGACATCCGAAAGATATCCATTGCGATCTCTGAACCAGATTCGGCTCAGCAGAACATGCGCGATTGCCAGCCCTGCAAGTTCTGCAACTATGGACAAGTCCGGAACGAAAAATGTCGATGCTCGAATTCTCTCGACAAGATGCGACTCATCAGCCTGTCCAAAAGCAGCCGAAGTAATTTCTGCGATCTTCGCAATGTCATCGCCACGTTCGGGGCGAAACTGGACTTCAATTAGATCCACTGATAAATCCAAGAACTAATGCGTAAAGAATATCAGCCTATATAGAGATCGGTGAATTCATCTACAAAGACTTCATTTCTACTTAGCAGCGACTTCAAGTTGCCTAACTAGATTGGTCATAGGTACTCGAAGTCTTAGGAGCAAAGTTATGGATTCCATCAACGATAAGAATGAAGGCAAAAAAGAAAAGGATAAATCAGGCGACGGACAACTGAACTCGGTTTTGTTCACGGCAGCGTATTCGGACAAGAACCCGAACCCACTCAACCCCAAGGATGCCAAAGTGCAGCAGATTTCTTCAAAAATTTTGCCCAACGTCACCTTGAACTTCGATGATCCCGGTGCAGCTGACATTACAAAAGCAGTGAGTGCACCAAACATGCAGGATTTGCTAGGAAAGAAAGCACAAATTCCGACAGAACGCAAAGGCTCTGACCCGCGTGCTCAAGCCAACGGCTCGCCCGGGTGGAATGATTTCTCGGCAAAGACACCGGAATCGAAAGATACTTCAATATTGGGTTCTGTAAAGGATTTCCTCAAACCAGATTATGCACCAGGCGATAATCGCGGAAGTAGCGCAGGAAAAACAAAAGACGCGATTAACGACGCAGCCCCAGGTCGCCAATTGAGCCAGGATAGCGGTGGCGGCACGGACAAGATCTCGCCACCCGTCCCAATCGGCATCGTCTTTGATCTCGTTTCAGGCAGCGGCGCAGAGATAATCGGACGCCAGCAAGGCAAGCAGCAGGCAGATGACAACGCAGTTAAACAGCGCCAGGAACAAGAAGCACGAGATCGCGATCGCAAAGCGAAGGAAGACGCCGCAAAAGAACAGGAGAAGCGCGATCAGGAACAGAAGGATCGCGAAAGAAAGGCAGAGGAGCAAAGAGAACGCGACCAAAAAGAAAAAGATAGCCAGCAGAAAGAGTCAGAACAAAAGCAAAAGGATGAGGACAAGAAAAAGAAAGAAGGCACACCAAATCCAGACAGCGATCGCCCACAATTGAGCCAAGCCGAGCTTGATGCAGCAAAGGGAGATATTCGCAATCGCATTGGTGGCGGTCTTACAAATCCGCTAAAGCCCGGCGAAGCCAACAAACACGCAAACGCACCGAGCTTTGGAAAGATTCGGGATAAAGGCTGGACCACAAATCCAACACCAAACAATGATGGAAATACCAGCGATAGACCCAACGGAGCAGTTGAGCGTCCGCTACCAAAAATCGACGTTCGCGGTGGTGGAAAAATCTAGTCCCGGCTAAGAACAATTTAAATTCCACATATCAAGAAGGAGTCATTTCTTCTTGATATGTGTTTTCCAAATATCGGTGACTTTTTCCGGCACGGCCTCCAGAGGCCAATGTTCAAGATTAATCTCAATGATAGTCACTATTTCTGGCGCTTTCGGCCAGGGCAAAGCCCATCCCATAAACCATATGATAGGGAATGCAAGAATGTGCGCACTGAGTGCGACACAAGTGGCTTCAAATAAGGCTGATTGTTCCGACAACCAGCTATTAATCCGCTCTTTTAATACTTTCGTCAGCGAGACCTTTTGAGCCGGGAAGGTGTGTCCTGGCTCCTTCTGCGGTGATTTCTCGGCATTACGTTTGAAAAGCAATTGTGCGGAACCAGACCCGGAAGTGTTAGTATTTGAGGCTATACTTAAGAATACAATGAAGATGAATTCGTTGCGTTCTCCAGCGCCTATATTACTTTTGACCCTGCTCTTGTCGCTTGCTGCGCCAGCTTATGCTGGCAAAGATGGGACTGGGCAGCCCACAAAAAAACCTGCGCCCGATCTGCCCATGGCGCCGGCCATAGACGAAGGCGCAGTTGAGTCCGAGTCCAACGAGGCTGCCGATAGAGAATCAACAAAAGGCAGCAAGACCGACGAAAAGACGTCAAGCAAAGACGCAAAGTCCGACAATTCCGAAATAAATGCGGATGAATCCGGCAAACCGAAAGGGTTGAAAGGATTACTCAAGCGCAAGAAGAAAGACGAAACAGAAGCAAGCGAAGAAAGTGCTTCGCAATCTGCCGATGGGAAGAAATCGGAAGAGCAAAGCAAGAAGGCAAAGGAAGAGAAAGAAGCACCGCCGCCGATAATAACGAAAGAACAAAAAGAAGCTGCAGAAAAACGTGCAGTACAACAAGCACTTCTAAAGACGATGACAACACCATTCTCGTCACCTTCTCAAAGTGCAAGCAATGAAAACAAGAGCGCCTCCGGTGCCATCAGCTTGTCAGGCAACGATAGCCCTCTGCGCGCGAGAGGACTCGGCCAGCGCTTCTCACAAAATCGCGTATTTCTTCCTCCAAAAATGATCATCGGTCGCATCCACGAATTTGTTGTCAAAGGCCGCCCGGGCAGCAGTGTAGCGATCGCAATGGCGGACAAAGACTCAGGCGCAAAGGCGATCCACGGACATAACTTACGACTTGGACCCGATCGTAAAGTAGTGGGCGGTGGCGTTATTCCAGATACGGGAGTTCTGACGGTTTACGTCGAGATGCCGATTCAAGGAGACTTAATTGGGCTACCAGTGTTCTTTGAAACGGCAGTATGGCAAAAGCCGGACTTTTCAGATCTTGAGATTGCAAACCCTGTAAAATCCGAAACGGTACAAGAGATTAGCGATAAACCAAACGGTATTCTCGTATCAGAAGAAAAAGCAGAACAGAAGCGAGGCATTCGATTTGTACCGGACTCAGGTGTGCCTCTGCATCAAAGAGGAAATGGTGTTAGCTTGGACTCCGGTCGCCCATAGGTAATTATGCAATTCGTATTGATCCCCTTAGATAATCGCCCAGTAACTTATCAATTCCCGCAGATCATTTGTCGAGTTGCAGGGGTGCCAACATTGGTTCCACCATTTGAATTATTGGGATCATTGACGGCACCGAGCCGTCCAGGTGGCTTATCCGAATGGCTTGGCGAGATGATCAAGATGCGCTCACCCGATCGAGTCTTTGCCTGCTTGGACAGTTTGATTTATGGTGGCTTGATCAATTCTCGTCGCGGTGAAGAGAGTGAATCGGATATCTTGAATCGGTTGAAAGAAATTTCCACCTGGAAAAAACTTTCTTCCAAACCGCCAACAGTATTTGCACAAGCGAGCATCATGCGGGTCTCAGACAATTACGATAGCACCGAAGAAAAGAAATATTGGTCTCGATATGGCCGAGAAATTTTTCAATGGTCAGAACTTTTGCACAAAAATTCAACCGGGATGAAGGTGGCTCCAACGGCACTTGCATTGGCAGAGTCCCGCATAGAACCCGCTGTTCGCGAGGATTATCTCAAGACACGCCGTCGAAACTTCAAAGCGAACAACAAATTGCTTGAACATGTTTCAAAAGGCGAAATAGACTTTTTAGTTTTTAGCCAGGATGATTCCGGCGAATACGGACTTAACGTTCTGGAGCAGGAAAAGCTGGTCAAGTCCGCACTCAATAGCGGTATTGCACGAAAAGTTATGTCCTACCCTGGTAGTGACGAGACATTGATGACATTGATCGGACGAGCGCTTTTAGAGTCCGGCAACAAAAGACCGAGTGCCGCTCTCGCCTTTACGAGCGAATATGGCTCGCGCACCCCAAGCAAGTATGAAGGTCAAACGATTGGCGAAACGGTAGAGAAACAGACTCATGCCATCGGATTGGTTCTAAGTAATGACCTGAACGCCAAACTTGATTTTCAAATCGTGGTGCACTGCCTCGAACATCACCAGGGCGATCACGTCATGCTTCCTGGTCATGCTGATATGCGCAGCCTGAATAGCAACGAATCCGTGAAACGCTGCATTGACATATTAGAGAAAGCAACATGCCCGGTTATTCTTTGCGACGTCGCTTATGCCAACGGCTCCGATCCGAACCTCGTGGCAGAGCTCTTGAAACGTCCAGAACTACTTAAGAAGCTCTGGTCATATGCGGGATGGAACACCACTGGCAATACCGTCGGCTGCGCCCTAGCATTAGGCGTGGCGCGCTGGTTCTCCGAGCTTAATGGCCATACAGAACAGCGTGAGCGCGCCTTCCAGGAAGCGATGTTTATCCGTTTCGCTGATGACTGGGCCTACCAGACCAAGGTTAGAAACCAACTCAATGGACAAGCGGTTCCTGATGGAAAGCTTGCCGAACTAATGCGCCCGTTCATGGGCGAGATCGGCGCATCTAGCGGCTGGCAGGTCCCAGCTGTACGAGTGTCGCTGCCATGGCAGCGAACCTTCGAAATCGAAGTCGCAATCACCAGTTAAAAAAATATCGCCCAATCCAATTGGATTGTTGGAAATCACCCTGAGAGGATCACGGAGTTACTACTTACGCCGTTTTCAGGTCTCGCTCTAGTTCTGCGAGGCGGGTCCTTGAAACGCCTGTACTCTGCTCACTCGAGCGGAGCACTTTGCATCGCCCAAGGAGGACTATTATGGAACGCATAAGACTACTGCTTTGTTTTATGGTGGCTTTAGTAGTTCTACAGGTCTGCAGCATTTGTGCAGCTTATGCGGCTGAAGGCGGTATGAAACTTGAAGGCGTCAATATATCAGGCGCAGAATGGGGCGAACATACTGTTCCCGGAACGTTCATGGTTCAGTACATATTTCCAACGAACCCGGAAATGGATTACTTCGCAGCGAAGGGGATGAAGGTCATCCGCGTTCCAATCCTTTGGGAGCGCATTCAACCCACAGCGAATGGCGCTTTTGATGCGACTTATGCAGGACGCCTCGACGCCGTAATCAATTATGCAAGTTCGAAGGGCATGAAAACCATTATCGATTTGCACAATTACGGAGCGTACTATCACACGACAATAGGCGTGCCGGGAGGGCATCCAAACTCTGTTCTCAGTAACTTTTGGACTCGCATTACCCAGAAATACAAGAACAATCCTAATGTGATTTATGGAATCATGAACGAGCCAGTCGGCGGATCAATGACTGCTCAAACATGGCTAGCATCGGCACAAGCATCTATCAACGCAATTCGCCAGGAAGGCGGCACTCAGCTGATTTTGGTGCCATCGACCTACTGGGGACACCCTAAAGACTTTTTGGACTTGAACGCAAGTGTAATGATCAATGTTCAAGATCCGCTCAACAATTTTTCCTACGACGTTCACCAATACCTTGATTGGGACGGGTCCGGCAGACATCAGGACGTGCTTAGTCCAAGCGCATCTGTTGCTACTCTCAGCGGTTTTACGCAGTGGCTAAAAACCAACCATAAAACCGCATTCCTCAGCGAGATCGGAGTCCCGGCAAGTGCAGAAGGACTTGCCGCAATGGACGCGATCCTGAAGTACATGCATGCAAACGCTGCACAGTGGGATGGCTACACATACTGGTCTGCCGGCCCGTGGTGGCAGGGATACATGCTTGGGGTCGAACCTGTTAACGGTCAAGACACACCGCAAATGAAGGTTCTTATAAACAACTTGGGTCTGAGCGCTACGAGCCCAACACCAAGTCCGACTCCAACGCCAGTACCTGAGCCAACCCCGGAACCGACACCAGTCCCAGTTCCTACACCACCTCCAACCCCGACGCCGAGTCCAACGCCGACACCGAGTCCGTCTCCGTCGCCAACACCGACTCCGACTCCAACTCCAACTCCAACTCCGACCCCAACTCCAACTCCAACTCCAACTCCGACTCCAACTCCGACTCCAACTCCAACACCGAGCCCAACTCCAACTCCGACTCCGACTCCAACTCCAACTCCGACTCCAACTCCATCTCCAACACCGACCCCGACTCCAACTCCGACTCCGACACCAGAGC
Organism: Candidatus Obscuribacterales bacterium; assembly: GCA_019747875.1. Lineage (GTDB taxonomy): Bacteria > Cyanobacteriota > Vampirovibrionia > Obscuribacterales > Obscuribacteraceae > JAIEPM01. Next base: position 2,920 of record JAIEQI010000020.1, on the reverse strand, counting down.
CGACACCTACACCGACTCCAGCACCGGTTCCAACTCCAACTCCTACACCGGTTCCGACTCCAACTCCGACTCCGACTCCAGAGCCGACTCCGACTCCGACTCCAGCACCGGTTCCGACTCCGACTCCAACTCCGGTGCCAACTCCAACTCCAACTCCAACTCCAACTCCAACTCCAACTCCAACTCCAACTCCAACTCCGGAGCCAACTCCAACTCCTACACCGGTCCCAACTCCGGCTCCAGCACCAACACCGGTTCCGACTCCGGTGCCAACTCCAGCACCGACTCCAACACCGACCCCAACCCCAACCCCAACACCAACTCCAACTCCAACTCCAACTCCAACTCCGACACCAACTCCAACTCCAACTCCAACTCCGACTCCAACTCCAACTCCAACTCCAACTCCAACACCAACACCGGTGCCAACTCCAACTCCAACACCAGCACCGACCCCAACTCCAACTCCAACACCAACACCAACACCAACACCAACACCAACACCAACTCCAACTCCAACACCGACCCCAACACCGGTGCCAACACCAACTCCGACACCGACCCCAACACCGGTGCCAACTCCAACTCCAACTCCAACTCCAGCACCGACCCCAACTCCAACACCGACGCCTCCGGCGGTAATAAAGAAACCAGGAATCGTAATCATTCTTCCGAGCAAGCAGCCAAATGCACCGGCTGTACCCGCAATTGTGATAAAGCCGGGCTCGGTCAAAGTGAAAATGATACCGATAGAGAAGCTGCCACCTGTAGTTGTTAAACCTGCAGCCAAAGGACCGGTCGCTATCATCATCCAAACGGGTCAACAGAACAAAAACTTGTGCCCGAAAGTAATCGTGATTCCGAAATTCACACCTTTGCCACTGTTGTTCAACATGAAGTACCCAGACAAATAAGGCACTACCAGCAGTGGCTAATCAAAGCAAGAGCATGAAGTATCAAAAGGAGGTAACGACAAAAAAAACATTGAGAAAGTCACTTGGAGGGGCGCAGTAAGCCCCCTCCAAGGGGACACAAGAGGAAATAATCGATTGAGCAGCGGAGGCTAAAATGAGTACTAGAAGACATCGCAACAACAAAGGAAGTATGCTGATCCTGATCATCGCCGTCAGCGTCCTTATATTTGTTCCGTTGTTCATTTTCATCGGCCAGCTCGCTCCATATTTCGTTTTTAGGGGAAAAGCCGAGAACGTCGTTGATGCGGCGGCACTTGTCGCCGCCAACGACCTCTCGAAAATCGTAATGAACGACTCGCATTTTGGATATGTTTCCCTCAGCAATTATCCGGCAACCGGAAAAGCTATAAAGGCACGTGACGGAGAATCCCTACCGGTTATAGGTATCAACACACTGATCGGCACGCTTCGACATAACGCCGTCGTCGCTGACGCCATCAAGAATCAGACAATGGATGAGTTAGTCGAACGCGATTACCGATTCCTCTATAGAACACAGCGGGACCTCTCCTCAAGACTTAATGATGCCCTTAATGGGCTCGATGATGCGTGCTTCGATATCGACGGTAACCGCGTCAACCCACTCGAAGATGTAAAAGAATTCTTGACCCAAAATCTACCATCAAATATGGAAGTGGAATCAATGAAGATGTCGCTAGGGTGGTTAGACGGTGGCAGCGATACGACAATTGAGGCTCCACAGCCGCAGGCGTTGGCAAAAGTTGCAGAGAGCGACCTAGACGATGGGAAGTACCAGGCGTTCAAGAACTATCCCGTCGGCAGCAGATGGTTCAATTTTGCCGGACTCGGCAAGCAATCACACATGGTATCAACCAAGAAGTTCAAAGAAGCAGACAATTTCCACATGTGCACCGTCATCAAACTGGAGTGTACGCTAGTCTCAAAAGAAGATCATCACGCAAGAAGCGAATTCGTTGTGTGCAGCCAGCCTGGAACACGACCAGACGAAGCCATCCGAGGCGCCATGACTGTACGCTTCTCTGGAACGCCGATGCCAGGACTGCTCTCCTGGAATGATTTTCTGATGAACGGATCATTCACCGACAACAAAATAACCTCTTACTATGTAGTTGGTGACTTTCCCTACGATCCTAATTCGAGAATGCAACAATCAAAATATCAAAAAGACGATGGAACATCGGAAAGATTCGCGGAACATCTCTACAACTGGCTCAGAAACGGCAGAATGAGACCGCGTGTGGATTCGATCATTTCAATGATGAGCGAGCCATTCGATTCACTTCCGAATCATGTCTATACATATGAGTTCGAAAAGGACGGCAAAATCAAAAGAAAGACTTTTGATGGCAATCATTTTGCACACCCTGTAGTCGCAGACGGGCAGTACGAGTCGATGGCCGACACCCGCATTAAGAGCGGCGCCAGCGCAATAATACTGTTCCGAGACAACGTGGAACAAATGGGCGCGAACAATGGCAAACATGGTGGACAACCTTTAGCAGGATATCCACTCGACGGATCGAACAATGGTGAGGCACAAATCTCCGAGAAATTCTCCAAACGAAATTCCTACACCGACGGACTTGCATTGGACATCGAAATCGGTGGCACCGGTCCCTCCACGGCAAAGCAAGACATCGCCCGCATGATCGAATTCACCAAAAACCGATCTATTTAGCACTACTGGAACATTTTGTAGGGCGACCGCCATTTTAGAAAGACACGACTTCGAATCACGAAACCGACAGCGGTGTGGACCTCTTTACAGGGTGGCCACATGCAGTAGGCCAAAATGGAATAAAAATGGCTTACTACCTGTGGCCACTTTACAGGTGGCCACAGCCAGTAGGCCAAAATGGAATGAAAATGGCCTACTACCTGTGGCCGCTTTACAGGGTGGCCACATGCAGTAGGCCAAAATGGAATAAAAATGGCTTACTACCTGTGGCCACTTTACAGGTGGC
>JAIEQI010000047.1 GCA_019747875.1 Candidatus Obscuribacterales bacterium | reverse complement strand
GGCGCTCCCGGGATCGAACAGATCGAAGCCGGCAGGATGCCGGCGCTCCCGGATCGAACAGATCGAAGCCGGCAGGATGCGGGCGCTCCCGGGATCGAACAGATCGAAGCCGGCAGGATGCCGGCGCTCCCGGATCGAACAGATCGAAGCCGGCAGGATGCGGGCGCTCCCGGGATCGAACAGATCGAAGCCGGCAGGATGCCGGCGCTCCCGGATCGAACAGATCGAAGCCGGCAGGACGCCAGCGCTCCCGGATCGAACAGATCGAAGCCGGCAGGATGCGGGCGCTCCCGGGATCGAACAGATCTAAGCTGGCAAGATGTCGGCGCTCCCGATCGAAGGCCTGTCGGCTCTAGAACTGACTAAGAGTGGGATCGCGTGGGGCTGCTGCTTTCTTTATGAATGGAAGTATGACCGGTGGGAGTCCGCTTCCGTCTTTTCTTTCGATCTCGGCAAGCTTGTAATGATTGTGTTCGTCGATTTCGTATTTGAAATTGAATTTCGTCTCGGGTTTGTTTATGAATTCACTTAGCTTTTCCGCAGGCACCATTAGTGCGCGCGCTCCGGATACCCTGTTCGCCATTACGCCAACCACACGCCCGTCAGCGTCCACCGCCGGTCCACCAGAGTTACCTCCGAAAATAGCCATTGAGTTTCTGATTCGCTCAGAGTTGAGATATTGCTCTACCTCTGCACTGTAGCTCGGGTTGTTTATTTGGCCGGCACGGTTTTTCATTTCTTGTAAATCTGGATATTGCGAAGGGTCTTTACCTGGCAAGAATCCAAGCATTGTGCCATGTTCGCGGTATCTTCCTGGGTTCGCGAATACATCGAAGTTTCCGAAGCCCCTGGGATACCCGAATGCAATCACTTCGTCGCCATTCTTCAAATCTGTGGTGTCGTTGTCGATCTTTAATGAAGGCTTGTCGTTAGGATCCTTTCCAATCACTTTAACTACCGCCATGTCATTCAAGTCATCAAGTTTCTCAATCTTACCCTGATAGTGTTTGCCGTCTTGGGTGACGACCTCAAGATAGGGCATTGCTGTTACAACGTGCGCATTGGTGACTATCTCATCGCCTTTGTTCACGAAGAAGCCAGTGCCAAATCCGGTATCACCAATGTTGTGCGGGTCAGTACTAGTTCTTATCAGGACGATATCTTTCGTCACTTCGTCATAGAGTTTGCGTGCCGTCTGAAAGCGGTTGCAATCCTCACTGTATACGGGACCCGGAAAACCATCTTCATACGGCACTACCGGTACTGTCTTGCACTGCTTTTCCATTTCAAACCTTCCCCAGATCGCGCAGCTGCAAGCAGCACCCACGCGCTACATTGCAGTCATTCCAAAGTAAAACCAACATACCGCCCACAAGCAAAGCTAGCTGAACAGTATGACTATCTCAAGTGTGAGAATCCCACCGAAATAGCGCAAAATGCGCAGAAATCCTTAACTCTTGGGCCGCCCATTCTTAAGAAAACAACTTGGCGCGTTTGCTTGCTAAGGCTCATGCTCAAGCGCGCCGGCGCGTGTAGCTGGACTCAATGCCGAAGCCAGAAACGCTTTTAAGAGAAAGGAAAACGTTTAGCTGTGTTTGTCTGGCAGGATCGTGTAACCGAGTGCAGTTTTGATCAAATCAACTGCTAGTTCTGCCGTTTTGTTGCGAGTATCTTGGGCGGGATTGAGTTCGACAAAATCGATGGAGCGCACAAGTCCCGTCTCGGCAAGAATGCACAAGGCAAGATGAGCTTCTCGATAGTTCAAGCCGCCAGGCGCTGCCGTGCTTACTCCTGGTGCAATTTCGGGATCCATAACGTCGATATCGAAGGAAACGTGAATACCATCAATATCATCGCCAAGAAGCTGAACGATTCGATCCGCCATTCTGGTCATGCCCATGTGATCGAGATCGCGCATAGAGAATGCATGTATGCCCAACTCTTTTATTAGTTGCCGTTCGGGTGGATCGATGTCGCGAACCCCGACCAAACAGGTGCGTGCACCTTCGACTTTCGGGCTGAATCCGCCAACGTTGACCAGTCGCTCGTCGCCTTTTCCTAAAGAGACAGCCAGCGGCATTCCGTGAACGTTGCCACTGTATGTAGTGTCAGGGGTGTTAATGTCGCCGTGCGCATCAAACCAAACTAAACCGAACTTCTGATTGTTCTTTCTATAATGACGAGATGCACCGGTAATGCTGCCAATCGCGAGGCTATGGTCACCACCTACGGTGATCGGAATGGTATTAGCATCCATTGCATCTTCGACCTTCTGGGCCAATTCTTCCGATAGTTGAGTGATTTCGGGTACACAAACCGGTCCGTTATGCCCGCGATCGAACCAACATGTCTGGGGCGGCTCCTTAAGTTCAATTTCGCGCGAAATCTTAAATCCTAAGGAGGTAATTTTTTCCGGCAGCTCAGCCACTCTCATAGCGGCCGGTCCCATGCTGGCTCCTCGATGCTTGCCGCCGATAAAAAGCGGCACGTAAATTAGGCTGACTTCATCAAACTTCTTGCGCTCCACCGCGCACTGCTGCTTCGGGGTAGCTTCCGTGGACTTATTTGCTAAATTTTTCATATAGTTGTAAGTGTAAAGAATGAATCTCAGGGTTTAGCCTGCGTGAGCTTCTTGAAGTTGCCAACCGTTGGGCTTTTCCCGGTTTGTATCTGGTTCGTTATAGAAATTGAGACGATGCGATACGTTAGGGGAGCAGGACATGCTCCTAGTGTATAATCTCCGATATCTTTTGTCTCTCTACGAAAGCTAATTATTGCCCGCGACTGCCCTGGTAATCCGAGCAGAGGGTGGTCGTTCTAAATCACGAGAAGCGCGCTTCTCACCTACATGGAGGTAAACCCAGTGTTTCGGCCAGTCGTAAAATTGTTGTTCTTGGCGAAGGCTGCTTTTGAAGTAGGCCGCGAAAAGGTTGAGGATGCCCTCGACACCGTAACTGCTAAAACAAGCGAATACAAAACTCAAGGCACCGACAAATTCAACGAGTCCAAGGACAAAGTGAAAGAAGTTGCCGGCGAAGTTTACACGCAAGTTTGGCAGCGTTCTGAAGTTCTCGAATCACAAGTTCGTGAAAAACTGAAAAGACAAGTCGCAGATTTCTCATTGGGCGCCTTGGGCGATTCCAGCGAGATTAACGAGCTCCGCGCTGAGCTCGCTACACTCAGAGCAGAAATCGCTGAACTCAAGTCTGTGAGAACAGCAGTCTAGCTGCTTCCCACGAAAAAAGAGTAGAGACCGGCACCCGGGGTCGCAGCTTAAATTGCACCGCAGGTGCCGGTTTTACATGAAGCGCGCTCATCATATAAGGGGCCGCTGAGTTAGGAGGCTTATAGCTGGCAAGCGTGACGGGAACTATGGCAAGGGAAGACGAAACTTCAGAGTCGAGATCGCTCCCGGCTCGTATTCCTGCCGAGCCTTCTCTCGTTCCAGCCGAAACAAATGGTGCTGGCGATGCTTCGCGCATTCCGCTTGAGCGCCCGATTAACCTACCGAAGGACCAATACGATCCAGCGATTGCCGATGCTACTGTAGAATTCCCGGGCTGTTTGAGAGATGAACGCTTCTGGCATGTCGCCAGGAGCGTTGTTGCATTTTTCCTGAGTTCATTCTGGACAACATATTTTGAAGGAAGCAAGCTTACAAAGGAAGAAAAGCTCCGCCGCTCAGGTCAAGCCATCAAGCAACTGCTAATCGATCTCGGACCAACTTACATAAAACTTGGCCAGTTCTTGTCCGTTCGGCGCGATCTCCTGCCGGTGATAGTCGCCGATGAATTGGCAAGTTTGCAGGATCGCGTTCCATCTTTCAGTCTGGAGCTTTTGCGCCAAATCGTTACCCAAGAGCTCGGAGCGCCCCCGGAAGAGCTTTTTGCGTATTTCGACCCTGTGCCCATGGCATCGGCAAGTATTGGTCAAGTCCATCGCGTGCAGCTAAAAGACGGGCGCCAAGCAGTCTTGAAAGTGCAGCGTTCTGGTCTTACTCATGATTTTTATCGCGATCTCGGATTGATGAGATTGGCTGCCAAAGCCGGTTTGGCTTACAACAGCTGGAAGTCGGAATGGATGCAGAGACTCAACGTGCCTGGAGAAAGACGCCCGGCCCGCTTTGACTTCCGCAATTGGCTGGAGATGTCGGATGAATTCGGAAAGAATCTTTTTGCCGAAGTTGACTACTTGCTTGAAGGCCGCAACGCGGATCGTTTGCGGAGGTTGTTGCGAGACAAGCCTGAAGTCCGCATTCCGCGAGTCATCTGGAAATACTCGGCGCGGAAGGTTTTGACGCTCGAATATATCGAAGGAATAAAAATCGATCGCACTCGTGAGCTGGTCGAACGCGGCATCGATCTTGAACAAGTGGGCAACCTTCTTATCACGTGTTACCTCGAGCAGTTTGTTATCAAGGGGTTCTTTCATGCCGATCCACACGCAGGAAACTTAGCTGTCGATCGAAATGGTTGTCTGATAATCTACGATTTCGGAATGATGGGAGAGATCACTGAGGGGCAAAGGCGGGCACTGCTTTCCTGCGTTTTAGCCACAGTCAATCGCAAAGCTGATCTGCTGGTAAGAAGCTTGTCAGAGCTCGGAGTTGTGCGGGCCGGCACAAATCACGATGCAATTGCTCGCGCGATTACACCATTCATGGATTACTACTCCGGCAAGAGTCTGTTTGATCTTGATTTCAGGCAGTTAGAGCATGATATCGATACCGTTGTGACCGAAAGAAGTTTGCGGCTTCCGGCAAACCTTGCATATATTTTGCGAGCCGGCAGTTCACTAGAAGGAATTGCGCGAACACTCAAACAAGATTTCTCTTTTATTCAAGCCGTTCGTCCAGTTGTCAGAAAGCTGGTGACGCTTGAAGGGTTGGAGTCTTTATCAACTTTGCAAGGTTTGATGCAACTGGCCGGACTGGCTGTCAGTGGGTTAAGCAAGCGAGTTCAAGCTCGCGATGAGCATTCAAATGGGAACGGATCAAGTAAAATGCTTCCTGCTGCTCCTGCAAAAACGCTTCCTTGCCGGAAATGCGTTCGCCAAGCGGGAGATATCAAGCGATTAAAGTCCATCGTTTTCTCTACGAGTTTTATCGGAATCACGTACGTAACGATCTCAACTGGAACCCTAATCTCGTTCAATCCGGGAATTCTGACAAATTATCAGATGCCAGGCTTCTATTTCGTGATAGGAAATATTATTTTAGGGGGAATAATGATTTGGAAATTAATCCGCTTGTCAAAGTGGAGTCCAAAAGGAACTGCTTCAGATGAGGCCCAGACTAACGGAGATAAGAAATGCTGAAATGGCGTGTGGCTTCCAAGACCCACGAAGGCAAACAGCGTCCTAAGAACGAGGACAATTGTTATGTAAGTCCTGATGAACGAGTCTTTTGCGTAGCTGATGGAATGGGGGGAGCTCTCGGTGGGGCTCGGGCTTCGAAGCTAACTGTTGAAGCGATTGCTCAACTCTGGAACGATCGCAGACCGCATAGCTCTGATTTAGATGCGATCAAGCAATGGTTGCAAGACGCAGTGCTTCTGGCAAATCGTTCTGTTTGGTCGGTTGCGGAGCAAGACGCCTCGGTAAGAGGTATGGGCACAACCGTTGTTGTGGCTGTCCAAGCCGAAGACAGCAAATTGCAAATTGCACACGTTGGTGATTCGCGAGCCTATTTAGTGCGCAATGGACGTTCTACGCTATTGACGCAAGACCATTCGGTAGTGCAAGAAATGGTGCGAGCCGGCAGATTGACAGAAGAGCAAGCTCGCATTAATCCTTACAAGAACTTAATTACTCGCTGTCTCGGGCATGATGACAAGGTCGAGATTGATTTGACTCCTGTTGAAATAAAGCCGGATGATTGGATTGTCCTTTGTACAGACGGCTTGCCGACGGTTTTGCGCGACGAACAAATTAGCAGTGTGGTCGAAAACCTGACAGACCCAGCTGCCGTTTGCGGTGAGCTCGTTAATCAAACACTCGATGGCGGAGCGCCCGATAACGTGACTGTGGTCGCCGTGCGTTATTTCGAAAACGAAAATGGCAATGGATAATATATAGACCCCTGCGGGTGGAGGGTCGTCGTCCGACTACTAAGTTATTTAGTTTTGGCGAATTGCGGGGCTATGAGCGGAACAGAACAGAAGTGTTCAAGATGCGGAGGAATGATAACTGCCGGAGGACAGTGTAGTTTCTGCGCTCCTACTGCTAGCCTGGGAGCCGGAGATCGGCTCGACAATATCCTTGCGCAAACTCAAGTACAGCCCACCATGCACGGGGCGATGCTGGTCAATAAAGAAACTAACGAGCGTTACCCTCTTGCTCAATCAGTTAGTAAGATAGGAAGAGACAAGGCAAATAACATTTCGCTGCATAATGACAGTTATATATCAAGACATCATGCCTGGGTTTTGTTCATAAAGGGTAATTACTTTGTAGAAGATCTAGGTAGCACGAACGGCACCTTGTTGAACGGCGAGGTGCTCTCTGAGCGAAAGCAGATTTTTCCGGGGGACCGTATCAAGTTCGGACGCACCGAACTTGTATTCGAAATTAACTAACCAATGTCACAGAATTTCGGACAATACCAGGTAATTTGCGAAGTCGGACGCGGCGGGATGGGCATTGTGTACAAAGCACAGGACCCGCGCTTGAATCGTCTTGTCGCCATTAAGCAGCTTATTCTGGATAATGTCGACCCTGATAAGAAGGATGAGTTTCGTGAGCGATTTCGGCGCGAAGCTATTTTGGCTGCTGGACTTAGCCATCCCAACTTGATTTCGATTTACGACGTTTCCATCAATCCGGATAATGCCTACTATGTTATGGAGCTTCTGGAAGGTCGCAGCTTGCGTGAGGAGCTCGAAAAGAGACCTGATCGCAAAATGACACCTGATGAATTCGCGCCTGTCTTCAAGCAAGTCTGTGATGGGCTTGCTCATATGCATTCTATGAGTCTCGTTCACCGCGATATCAAGCCGGACAACATCTTCTTGCTCCCTGACGGCAAAGTGAAGATTACTGACCTTGGTATTGCACGTTCCGGTGAGTCGGAGAGCTCGAACCTGACCAAGCCTGGTGTGATGTTGGGTACCCTCTCATATGTTTCGCCGGAGCAATTGCAAGATGCTCGCAATGTAGACCATCGCGCAGACATTTATTCACTTGCAGTTGTTGCTTACGAAACTCTTTGTGGTCAAGTACCCTTTGCTGGAGATGGATTGACGTCGACATTGATGGCGATCATTTCTAAGGAAGCTAAACCGGTTAACGATGTAAGCCCTGAGATTCCGCCAGACATCGCTTCTGTAATCGCCAAGGCGATGCGTAAGAAAGCTCCTGATCGCTACCTCTCCGTGATGGAGTTCGACAAAGAATACGAGCGCGCCATCAGCCTTAATAAGGGCGCCGCCGCCGGTGGTTCGTCTGGTGGAATGTTGCGCTCGGGACTGACCGGCGGATTACCAACTAAAAGCTATACACCTGGAGTTCCAGTTCCACCAGCTCAAGGCGGAAAGCTGACTCCAGCTACCGGACTGCGCACTACAGGATCGCACTCGGTCGTTAATATTGGCGGCACTCCTGGTCCGCAAGAAGAAATCCCCAAAGCTGTGGTCAAACCCTGGTTGGCGGGCCGAACCGCTGAAACACAAAAGGCTGCTTCTGTGGGAAGCACTACGCCAAGCACCGGCTCGATCACCCAATCGGTTGTTTTAGTAAAGCCAGTCGGGCAAATCGGCAAGGCTGGGGAAGAAAAAGGTTCCTTCCAGGAGCCATCCTCAATATGCGTGAGAAACGGCAAAATTGTCGTTGCCGATACGGCAGCAAGAAAGTTTCAAGTTTTCAGCCGTGATGGGCGCTGGCTTGGCGAGTCTCGTTCAAACCCCGTGACCGCAAAAGGTACGCGCACAAATGGTGGGATCTTCTCGAAGCCATCTAGCGTTGCGATTGATGCTCGCGGTCGAATCTATGCAGCCGATTCCGCGGATCACTTCATTCGAGTTTTCGACGGACAAGGCACTTTCCAGCGCGAGTTCCTGAATAAGAACGGCAAGGACGGTGGCATTCTCGGACTGTATTGCGATGCGACTGGTAACTTGTATATGTCGGATCCAGACAATGGCTGCATTCATGTTGTTTCTTCTGAAACAGGTACGTGGATGCGCAAGATCGGCACCAAGGGAACCAGCGATGGGCAGTTCCAGTTGCCCCAAAGTTTAGGAATAGACAGGTTCGGTCAACTTTTCGTTGTTGATTACGGGACTTCTAAAGTTTCGGTCTTTAGCAAGGCAGGCATGTTCCAGCGCTCATGGGGTGGAAAAGGTACTGGCAAGGGTCAGTTCAACGTTCCTCGCGGTATTGCAATTGATCGCGTCGATCGCGTTTATGTTGCTGACTCATTGAATCATCGCGTATCTGTATTTTCCGCAGGTGGTGACTATCTGTATTCCTTTGGCGGTCGCGGGAATGAGCTAGGTAAGTTCATCGGCCCGTCCGATCTTTCAATCGACCCAGAAAACAATATGTTGTATGTGGTGGATCGCGGAAATTGTCGTGTGCAAATTTTTGAATTGCTGATGAGCTAGTAATGAGTTCGTCTGATCCGAATGTTGTTCCGCGCTTGGTTTTAGCTTCGGGATCCCCCCGACGCCGTGAGCTTCTTGGAAAACTGGGCTTGCAGTTTGAGGTGATAGTAAGCGATCTTGATGAATCGATCGCGTCAACCGATCCGGCCTTCATCGTGAAGGATCTAGCGTCAGCAAAAGCTCTGGCTGTTGCGGAAAGTATCAAGGGAGCGGCAGATAATGGCAGCTCAAAATCGCTAGTTCTTGGTGCCGATACGATAGTTGTCCTGGACGACGATATTTTGGGCAAGCCGCAAGATAGGGCAGAAGCCGTGCAGATGTTGACGAAACTTTCGGGCAGGCTGCATCAAGTTTTCACTGGTGTAAGTCTTGTTGAATTACCGAGCGGAAAAGTGAGTACGATTTATACGGTCACAGATGTCCACTTTCGCGAGATTGACGCTCGTGAGATAGAGGCATACGTGGATACAGGCGAGCCTATGGACAAGGCTGGAGCCTACGCACTTCAAGGAATTGCCTCTCTGTTCGTTTGCAAGATTGATGGATGCTATACCAATGTAATTGGCTTGCCGATACCAGATACGGTGCAACTTCTGCGACAGCATGGCCTTGAAGTTATGGGGATGGGAGCAAAGGCATGAGTGTTGAGACCGAGCTCGAAAAGTTTTCGTTGACGTTTCCGATCTTGGATAAGTTGCAAGAGTATCTAAAAGAGCACGGCAATTTGAACGGAGAGCGTATTGGCTGGCATTGCCATCTAACCGTGATTACGGCGGCTTCTGCAAAGGTCCTTCTCAATGCAGGTGCGCGTTTGTTTATGTCTGAATGTAATCCGGCGACAAGCAATGCTTCGTCAGTTGAATTTATGCGCGAGCTTGGTGCAACAATATTTTGTGGAGAAGGAAGTGCGCGGAAAGTTCTGGAAGAACGCCCTGCCGTTCTGTCCGATACAGGTTTCGTTTTAATTGATGAATATCTCGATATGCTATTGCAAGATGGAGACAAATTCGCCTTTGCTGCCTGCGAGATCACCAGCAGCGGCATTCAAAAATTGCGATCGCGCAAGCCTTGCGATTTTCCCGTAATCAACATAAATGATGGAGAACTCAAAACGTATATTGAGAATTTCCATGGTGTCGGAGATGGTGTCATCGATTCGCTTGCAAAAGTAACAGGTCGCATGTGGTGCGGACGACCAGTAGCAGTTGCTGGGTATGGAAGAGTGGGCGCGGGGGTGGCCGCTCATTTGCGTGGCGCAGGAGCGCTTGTTTCGATCGTCGAGAATGACCCGGCAAGGCGCCTGATAGCACATTATGACGGGTTCGCGCTTTCTGATTTGCCTTCTGCTCTGAGCTCAAGTGAATTGCTGGTAACCGCAACAGGGAGGCATTCACTTATCACAACAAGTGAAATGCGCCATGCGCGTGCAGGAATCATTCTTATGAACGTGGGACATTGGCCCGAGGAGATCGCATACGGACAGCTGAAATCAGAGGCTTGCGGGCACCGGCAAGTAAGCGACTTCTTGGAGGAGCTAGAGTTCTCTATTGATGGCACTGTTCGGAAGGTTATGGTACTAGGTGGTGGCGGTCCGGCCAATGTGGTTATGTGTTCGGGTTCTATTGAGCCGACCTTGATTCACCTGGTAACTGAGATTCTCTGTCTGAATCATTTGCTTGCTCTGAGAGACGCTGCGGCGAAAGTGCACAGACCTGAAGAGAATTCGCTCTCAAGCGGGCGAAGCCGGCAAGATGCCGGCGCTCTCAGGATCGAACCGAGCGTCAGAGGCGAATTGCTCCTGTTTGGGGAAAACCCATTGCCAAAAGAAGTTCAAGATCAAGCAAGCTTATTAGCGCTTAAGGCTTTGGGGCTATCGTAAAGTTAAAAAGTTGCTTAGTGGAAGCTCCTCGCCAAGCCTGAATCGCAGATCATTTTTTGATTTCGGCGAAATTTCATCGCCCGAATAGCTATGCTCTCGGGACTTCCAGAAAACAGCTTCGGGCCCACGGCTTTGCTTAACTGATACTAACCGTCTTCCGATGCTAAGTCCGCAGTGGAAGCGCTTCTAAACCGATCCATATCTTAAAGAAAAGCCGCGCCAGATCTGTTAACCTGTGACATATACAGTGTTGCAGCAGGTTCTCATGTTTCGAAAGCAGCTCACATTTTTTGCTCTGTCATCATTAATGGTCGCGTCCAGTTTTTCAGTTCAACTGCCCGCGTGGGCGGCTGACGACAATGCATCTCTCGACTCCATGTGGATCGACCAGGATGCGCCAACTATCGGAAGCGATGATCAAAAGAATAAAGGGGCTGTCGCTAGCCTTCACGGCGGTAGTGTCCCGGCAATTGTCGCTCCGATGTGCGGACTTGCTGACTTCAAAGCTAGCGCTCTTGTTTCTAAGGCTGCCTGGCCGGGCGTTGGTCCGTTCAAAGCTTCTGACTCAGACACAAGTGAGTTTATGGATGATGGACAAAATCGTTTGAAACTAGGACTCTCCGCCGATCAAATCTCCTCTGCCGAGCTTGGCTTGACGAAGATGGGGACAGGTGGTGCAAAGGACTTCCTCGATATCGAGATGACTACAGACTTCTTGCTGGAAGCGCTCGGTGCAAAGCCTCGCAAAATCGCTGAATTCAATACTCAGCTTGAGAAAAATCGTGAAGCTGTCCGCAAAGGGCGCAACATATCGCTTGCAGCGGGGCGCTACCAGGTCACAATTGAGCGCGGAAAAAGCGCCGCTCCATATTCGTGTTTGATTGCCGTCAACAGCATGGATGCGCACAAATCACTTATAAAAGAACACTCCGGTGGAGACGATACGCCTGACCAAACAACAGCTAAGGCTGACACGCCGATGGTAAAACGTCTGACCGATCTCGTGAAAAAGCCGGTTCAAGCTGCTAAGCCCAAAACACCGTCAACGACTCCTGCCGCAGCAAGCACAAGCTCCACCCCAGCAGCTTCAACTGGAGACGCCAGAAAAGACGAGTTCGTCAATACCATCAAGAGTTGGCAGCAAATCAAAAAAGCGGCTCTCCGGAAACGTGATGTTTCTCACTTGACGGAGATTCTCGGCGGCAACGCCCTGGCAAAACAGAGTACAGCTGTTAAATGGCTCGAGGATCATCAGAAGTATTACGACATGGAGCCGAGAGGTTGCGTCGTTGATAAATACACTGATCTCGGTGCGGGCAAGAAGTATTCAGTGATTGCTCAGGTTCGTGAATACAGCAAGTACATCGATGATAATAGTTCAAATGTTTTGAAAGAAGTTGACGATAAATACACAGTCAATTACACCATTGAAAAGCAAGGCAATAAGTGGATCATTGTTGATTCGAGCGTCTTGAGCACTGGTTCACAACCCCCAGCCAAATCCGGCACTAAGCGCTAATTCATGGGCTGAAGCGCGGATCAGAAATAGAAACTGCTATGAATGAATTGTGGAAGTCGCTGAAGGCATTGGGAATGGCAAAGTTCCTCAACCTCATGTCGATGATTCTTATGGTGCTTAGCTTGCTCGGTGGCTTCGCCAAGGTAATGGCATCAAATGATGCTGAGCAATCTGCTCGTAAGGCTGCCCAGTTGATTGAAATGAGATCTCGCTCTCCAGTCCTGAAAGCCTCGGGTGTGTCCCTTCCTTCGGCCATAGCTCAACCAAATGTGCCACTCTATTCGAGAGCACAGGCTTCCGCTGCAGCTGTTAATGTGCCATCAAATGCGGTGCCTGTTGCGTCGCCGGCTTCCAACTATCAGGTCTTCAAACTGCAGGACGAAGCAGGCAAACCTGTGCGTCCTTCGGGGATTGTCCAGGCCGGAGCAAACATTTTTCTGTTGGGCGATGATTGTCTCTGGCTTTTGCCTGGTGTCGTTGGCACCACCAAAGAACCGAAGCCCCTCACGTTGAAGAAACTTCCAGTGCCGGGCAACAAGATAAAAGGTATTCCCATTCAAGAATTTTTGGCTGCTTGCTACTTCCAGCCGAATAATTCTGTGGTTGTCCTCGACAAGAGTGGTTCGCTCTTCGAATATTTTCCGGAGCGCAGTGCCTGGGGCTTGATGCGCGCCAATAAGCAAACATTGGGAACACCGGATCCGCACTATGTATCGTTGACGTCCGACGGACTTCGCATTTTGTTGCTTGATCCCGAGCGCAATCAAATTTGGCGATACCCTGCTGCTCGCATAGACGAACGGTATTTTCGCGAGGTCCTACCGTGGCGGATTAAGCCCGGTGATCCAAACGTAGCCGATGGTGTTGCGATTGGATATGATGGAAGCACTCTTGTTCTGCGCCGCTCCGGTAATATTAGTATTTACCCAACGGGCAGTCATGGTGGCAATGGATCTCCCCGGCGTTTGAATTATAAAGCACCGCATGCAGTGTCGCCGAGTCGCCTGGCCGTATCGTCAACTGGCGGTCCGATTTATGTGATTGAGCGAGAGAATAATCGCGTCCTGGCGATCGACAAAAAGACAGGGAACGTCTCGCAGTTTCTCTTTCCGGCAAGCTCTGATCTGCGCTCCTTGTTACCTGGCAATGGCGGTTTTTGTGTCATTGATGGTGACGGACTCGTCTTCCGAATGTTGAAAGATGCTGATTCGCCAAACGCAGCAGTGCAATCGCGAGTGATTGACCAGCGGCTGAAGGTTCTACGTATTCCGATTCGCGGTGCCTCACTTCCGCGCCATCCAGGGGTTTTTCCTGGCGCGCGGCGACTCTATCGGCATGGTGTTCACCAGGGGCTCGACTTCTTTTATGACTCCGGCAGTGGTGCCAGTGTCTATGTGAACACTCCGGCAATCGCCGCTGCTGCCGGAAAGATTATTCGTGCCGACGTCAATTACCGCGACATGACGCCAGCTGAATATTCACACATAATGAGCGATTGTGCCCGCCAGCAATATTGCTCGGAGGCAAACGAAGATCTCTTCCGTGGCTGCCAGGTATGGATTGATCATGGTAATGGATTGATTACTCGCTATGCACACTTGAATAAGGCTCGTCCGGATTTGCGTGTTGGTATGCCGATTGCGGCAGGTGAAACCGTTGGCTATATCGGTTATTCCGGAACCGGAGAGAACGTTCCAGGTCGAGTAAAACATCCACATCTTCATTTTGAAATTCATCTGGACGGTCATTATGTCGGGCACGGTTTGACTCCATCCGAGACGATTGCGATGTATCAAAAGATCTTCCCAAGCGGCGGCGGAAGCTCTTATCGCGCTACGGCGCATAGAAAGTCTGCTCGCAAGCAGCGACAAAACGTCCATGCCGAAACGCGAAGAATGGACCTTCCGCCAAATTCTGCTGAATAGAATTCGTTAGGACATTACATGAGCTATCTGTCCCTCAGTTTAGGGGTCTACAGCAGCTAGCGCTGGCTTCTTTAAGCCGTCCCGAATGTTCTGTATTTTTGCTTGCCAGCCGAGTTGCTTCTTTGTATTTGTTGAAACGATGTGCTGGTCCAAAAGAAAACCATCTAGAAATGGACCAAATGCTTTTGCCGCATCTTCGACTGGCCACGATTGAACTTTTCCTGGCACACCAGCAATTTCTGCGGCTATATCTGCAAGTTCTCGATATGTAATTTGTTCGTCGGTGCTGATGTGAAACACTGTCCCGCCGGATGACTTTTGCACAGCTAAGTAGTAAGCACTGGCGACGTCGTCTATATGAATTACAGAAAGGCGGTTTTGTCCATTACCAATATATTTTGCAAATCCATCTTCTTTTGCTGATTTGATGAATCCACCAATTACGCCGTTCTCGCTAGCATCATAAACAACCGCTGGTCGCATGATAATTGTTTTGACTCCACGCTTTTGAAATTCCAGAATCTTTTTTTCCAGCTCTGCGCGAAACTCCACCATCTTGATCGGCTTAAGTGGGGCACTCTCGTCGGCCGGCTCGGCGCCAGTGTTTCCGAGTAGCCAAATGCCGCTTGTATAAACAAATGTTTTTCCACTATTCTCCAATGTAGCTAAGATAGCTTCTGTCGCTAATTGATCTGCTTTAGCAAAATCGCTGTCTCCTGTGGACGCAGTGTGAATGACTACATCGGCGTCACCGATCGCAGATAGAAAAGAATTAGGTTGTTTGATATCACCTCGAGCTGTTCCAAACCCTCTTTTCTCCAGGCGTTTTGCTGATTCTTCCGAACGAGCTAAGGCAATTACTTCGTATCCGTGCTTTTTGAATTCGTTTGCAACGGCTTCACCGATGTAACCCGTTGCGCTGGTCATGAATACTTTTGCCATGATTTCCATCCTTCTTGCTTCGCTCTAATACTCTTAAATATTGCGTGAGCGCTGCAATGCGCCCGACAATCGGGTCTGCAAACTCCTCCCCTACCTTGAGAAGCGCCCTCAGGCATTGTTTCTCTCAAATCCTTCTACTAATTAACTACCACAGCTTGAGTGTCTAATAAACCGCTCGCTTTCTCCTCTGCGGCTCAGATCGAGCGCGCAAAGGCAGGCCATAAGCGCCGGAATGTTCTAAAATCATCTAATCGTAGGTATTCAGGTGGCTTCGGGAGAATTTCAAGACGATGCTAAGTGCGAAAAAGGTCCTCAACACAAGTGCTTCGGGATTGTTGAGTGTGCTGCTGGCCGGTACAGTTTGGATTGGAGTTCCAGCAGAAAGTTTTGCAAAATCGAGCAGTCACAAGAAAAAATCTGCTGACAACATTCAAATAGCCTCTCTTGACAGCGGCGTCAGCGGCGAAGAAATTTCAGCGGATCAATCGGCTGAAAGTGAAAAGGTCAAAACTAAAACGAAGCTAGCCAAGAAAGAAAAGGAAGCCAAGTCCGAGAAGAAGGATGCTGAGAAAAAGGCTGATGCTGCTGACGGCGATAAAGAAAAGCCCGCTGAGAAAGACGATAAAGCCGCTGACAAGACAGATAAGACGGCTAAGGAAAAAGCAGAAAAGAAAGCCGACAAGCCTGACCCGAAAGCACCTGCAAAAGCTGAGGAGAAGAAAGGTGGCGGTGGTTTCTTTGGCATGGGAGCTAAGAAACCAAAAGAAGCACCGGCAAAAAAAGGTGAACCAGCGGCCGGAAATGCGGCGAAAGCAGCTAAGCCTCAGGAAGAAGATCCGACAAAGCCGAAATATAAATTCGATCCGGCACTTATCAGTGTGCTGAAGGACATCAACAAATCGTTGAAAGACTCCGAGGCTGTAACTAAGCTGGAAGATCCCGCCCAGAAGTTGGTGGCGAAATTAGCAGGGCAGGCGCTCGATAAAGCACTAGCAGCTCCTGATTTGCATGCCAACAGAATTTTGGAAAGCAAAGACAAAGCTCGCATGGAAAATTCCATGTCGGCAGAGGCTTGGGATAGTGGAATCATTGAAGTCTCTCCGGAATTGAAGGCCTCTGTTGTTGCACTGTGGGCCAAGAAAATAGAAGGACTAATGACCGTTCAAATTGTTGGCGATTACAGCGGAAACATTGATGGAACGCAACGTAAGCTGGGTGAGTTCATCGCTGTAATCACAGCACACTCAGCCGTTGATAAAGGTTTCGATATTCAGAGCCAGCAGGATGTGAACTTCTGGATTGGTAAAGTTGTCGACCTGAAGATTGATTGTAATGGCAGCAAAGAAGCCAGCGAAGCTCAAGGTGAGACTAAGAGTTTTTTGATGCTCAGCTCACCAATAACTGCTCGCCGTCGTGAATTCTTCGCCGCTTTGAAGGAGTGGGAAGAAAAAAAGTTGTTAGCTCAGAAAGCTGAAGAGGACAAGAAGAAGCAAGAGGAATTGCAAGTACAAGTTGCCGCCAAGCAGAAGGAAGTTGCAGAAGCACTTGCACAGAAAGTTGCAGAGGCTCTGATGAAACAGGCTGGAAATACTAAGGCTGCGGCGGATGCTGGAAAAGGGTCAGGAGGCACTGACAGCGAAAAAAAGTCTGAAGGCTCCCAAGCGGGAGCTGAAGGTGCTGTCAAAGCCGAGGGCGATGCCAGCTCCGGGAAGACGGATGGCGCAAAGGCTGACCCTACGAGAACAGATTCGTCCAAGCCTGTTGGCGTAGCCACGAAGGACTCGGAGCCGCCGAAGCAAAATCCGGCTGATACTTCGCATGTTGTGAATCCAACGCCGGTAGCGGCTAATAGCACTCCTGCAAACAACAGTATCGCTACTCTCTTTCCGGATACTAAAAGCAGCCGTTCGTCTTGGGATAGTCCTGCAGCGCCGGCGGCTGATCGTCCACCGAGCGTCGGGTCCAATCTGATTTATCCTGCCAAAGCCGTAGCCGGACAGTACATCACGGTTGCTGTGATGAATGACCATAATCAGGGTGAACAATATGTTGGGCTCAGCTTCAATGGTGCGCAAATCTCAACCGGTGAAAATGGGAAGGTAGTTTTCCAGATTCCGGAAGATGCGCCTCCCGGTTACAGCTTGAGTTTAAGTCTGACCGGACGTCCTGAGCAGGCCGCCTCTGCGATAGAAGTTTTGCAGCCGCTTGCAATGCCGAGTTCGCCGCAACTTCCTAACTTGGAGTCAGTTTCGCCAGTCGTAGGAGGGCATGGTTTTCTAACAATTGGCGGTCACAATTTCGACGGCATCGCAGAACGCAATCGAGTGATTGTAGACGGAGCTTATGATGCCACGGTGGTGGTATCATCGCCGGTGCAGCTCAAGGCGCAGCTGCCGCCGGGGATTCCGCCAGGACAGCATTCGGTTTGTGTTGCTACCGCCGGATTGAGAAGCAATCCAGGCCAGTTTGATCTAGTCACTGTTGACCTTGCGCCTTCGGGACCGGACACTCCAAAGAACGATTTGAGAAAGTTGATGGTGAAAGTGCAAGGTACGCAGAATAAGGTGCGCGTTAAACTCGTAAATCAAAGTCGCGATGTCATCAAAATGATCAAAGGTGATGAGGTGGTCGTAGTCACTTCTGGTGGTGCTGCAAACCAGGTCATCGTTCCGGTTCAGCGCTTGCGTTGGGGCAACTACAAAATTGATGCTGAGCTTTTGATTTAAGAAGGACGAAATCTTGAATAGATACAACAGATTCTTTGCTGCAACACTTTCAGCAATTGCTTTGACTACAATGCTATCGACGGGTCCGGCTGTCGAAGCTGCAAAGAAAAGTTCATCGCAGGTAGTCAAAGAGCTAACGTCGGAAACGGCGAAAGCTCACTTCTCTGAGGCCGAGAAAGCCTTAGGCGCTGGGGAGTACCTGAAAGCTGTGGATGAATATACGCTGGCCATCAATGACGGCATGAAGGACGCAAAGGCGTATGGTGGAAGAGCATTGGCTTATGCATATTTGTCGAAGTTCGAAGAGTCTGTAAAGGATTACAATCGCGCCATTGCTTTAAATAATGATAGTTCTGAAGCGTTCTACGGTCGCGGCGCGGTTTATGTGAGACTGGGTGAGCATAAAAAAGCGATCAAGGATTTCGATCAAACGCTAAAGATGACTCCGCAGAACGCGGAGGCTTTATACAGTCGCGCTGGAGAACATGACGCGCTGAAGCATTACGACAAGGCTTTGGCTGACTATGACGAGACTATCAAAGCCGACCCGAAGTATCAAAATGCATATTACGATCGCGCTTTGACGCTGAGCAATATGCATGAGAATCAAAAAGCGCTCGAAGAGTTCGATAAGGCATTGGCAAAAGATCCTGATCCGAAGGTTGATCGACTTTATGCCCGAGCTGTTCTGCTTACCCGTGCTGGTGACTTTGACCAGGCAGAGCTTGAATTCGAAAGAATCATTCGTGAGAACCGTAATTACACTGATGCCTACATGATGCGTGGCATTGCTTCTCTGGGCTTGGGACGTGTAACGAGCGCGAACAGTGATTTTCTTCAATTCATGAAGAGGACCGAGCCGGATGATCCGAATTTGAAATATATTTTGATTGAGTATATTTTGGCAAATAAGGAAATCGGCGAGAAGCAGTTTAGGGCTGCACTTGAAGCCGCGCTTCAGAAAACGAGTTCTAAGAGCTGGGCCTATCCAATGCTTGAATATCTTGCAGGGAAAAGATCAAGTAAGCAAGTGATCGCTAAAGCAAAGGATGATGCACAGAAGACGGCGACCTATTGCTATGTGGGATACAACGAGCTTTTATCTGGGGATCCTAATGGTGTTGAGCAATTGAACTGGGTAGTGAAAAATGGCAACCAGCGCTTCACGGAATATCAATTGTCGCAGGCCTTGCTAAAACGTCGTGTTGATTTAGAGCTTTCGTCTTTGCTCAAGAGCATTTACGAGAACGATCTAGCTGGCGCCAGGCAAGCTTTAGCAAAGGGCGTGGATTGTCGGCTTAAGGATAGCCAGGATAACTGTGCGATTGTTTCTGCTGTCATTCACAACAATCCTGAAATGGTCAAACTGATATTGGAGCACGGCGCCGATCCAAACCAGAAGTTGGATGATGGAAGAACCGCTTTGTATTTTGCCGCGATGGACTCACGTTATGGAAAGAATACGCCTGAGGAGAAAGAGAGTGCTGCCAAGGCTAGCAATGAAATAATACAGATCCTCTTAAGCAAAAACGCTGATGTAAACGCGGCTGACGAGTACGGAATAACTCCGCTCATGAACGCCGCTGAGTCAGGCCACTTGCAAGCGGTCAAACTCCTTCTTGAAAAGAATGCCGATGTCTCAGCCGTGGTGGTAAAAGAAAAGGCTGATCTTGCCTCAGGCAGAATTGTTGCAGTCAAAGGTGACACAGCTCTGAAACTCGCAGAAAAAAGGATCCAACGCTCCCAAAACCCTGGGAACAAAGATAAGGAAATCATATCTTTGCTCGAAGCAAAGAGTTCAAAGAAATAACTGGTGCCGACTTCTCTAAGGTCCTAAAGTATTGCCGCTACGCCAAGTGGTGAATGTTAGTGGGCACACTTGAACACGGTCGTAGTTCAGCGATGCCTTTTGTGTTCTCACCTGTTTTGACCGCCAAACAATGCCATCAGCTATGTAGTGTACATAGAAGACGATAATTGAGAAGGCTGCCCCAAGGGTTCCTGAAAATCCCAAAAATAAGGTAGGTAAAAATAGCACCGTAAGCGAGAACACCAGTACTGGAGCGACTAGGTTAAACAGCTTGTCACAGAAAGAAGCAGAACTTGGCTGATTCTCCGCATTGTGTGTAATCCATGCGATCACCCAATGTTGTGTAGCGTGATAAAACAATGGCACGAATAACCAAACAAGCTGCAGTTCCTTTAGGGGAAGCAGTATCCATATCGCGAGATTCGTCCACATCAAGCCAGCCCCCAGAGGAAGCCACTCTCCTCGCTTTTCGCCCCTGTTGACCACAAAAAAAGCAAATGTCAACACGCTTAGGAGAGCCGCAGTGTTGATCAGCTTCTTGAACACACTAGATACGTTCCATATAGAGTTTGCAACTCCTGACCCCATTTCCAGTGGCGCGGCTATGTTTACTGCACCGGCTGCAACTAGCAGAAAGCAACTCACAGCGAGAATCGTTGATTCATCTTCTGTCAATTTGTAATCCTGCTTGGAACAGTAAATGAGGCCAATTGCCTTTGCTTGGATGCAAATGTGATGCACGAGTACCAATGGAAATATGCTGACAATAGCTACTAGCCCAAAGTTCGTCAATTCCAATGCTGTATTTCCCGGTGCCTGTATTAGCGCGCAAGTAAAAGCAAGGATTAACAGCAGAACAAGCGCACCTATCTTGATGATATTTTCCTTGAGCCATTCCTTTTGCGTGACATGCTGCGCGAGCCTTATTATTGAGGTAAACTGGTGTGATTCACCTATCAACAACGAAGCTGTAATGAAGAGGTAACTCAGCGCGTTGTTAGCGTTGCCAGCTATTGGATTTAGCTCACGGTTCTGTAGAGAGAGATAACCTAACAGACCGCCAAAGATCCAGGGAAGAATCCCACCAACCAGAAGCATGTCCGTTATTGGAGAGATGAGCCATCGATTTTTTACCATCCCACGATACCTTCGGGTCTTTGTTCTGCGAAGGGCGCGAGTGACTCTGGGGCGCCGCCATTACCTCCGAAGGCTCTGCCTCGAACACTGGCTGGATATGTCGACCAGAGGAGCATTTCAGGACGATGGTGTGTGAAGTTTAGGAGACTGGTGAAAAAACTCTCTGTCCTGGTGACTTCGCTAAACTGGGATTTGCGCGAAAGAGTAGTTTCCGTCCCCACTGTTGGCGCGGAAAAATCAAGACGATTCAACTCTCGAGAGTAGGCATGCGATATTTTTGGTATTGCAAGAAGAAGCAAGAAGGCTAGGTACGCCCCCTGTAGAATGCGTTGTTTTTTCATAAAAACAGATCCGAGCGCAAGCCCTGAAAGTACTACGGTAAAGGCCAGACCAGGAATCCACTCAGACGAATCAGCTGGCTCTGTTGATTCCCATGAGTGTGCGCTGGGGGCTCCGATTAGCCCTTGAGCTAGCGCACCATTTACGGTGCTAAGGCTCAAGAATAGTGCTAATCCAAGCCCTAGCAGAACACAATTGGCATAAGGGCGTTTGCGTTTCGCCCGCGTGGAAAAAATTTGCAGCATAATACGAACCTCGAAAAGAAACGTATACAGAAGAACTCTTCTGTATGACAGGGACTTTGAGGCAATACGGAATGCATTGCCTGGCGTGAAATGATGAACTTAACTGGAGACTCAAGATTATGCATTGCTAATACTTGCATGGCAAGGGCAGTTTGGGGCTTGTACTGGGAAAAACACTAATTGACATGCGAAGAGTTTTTATCTTTTAGATTTAGTGAGTGGAAGCGATTTTCCGCTGCCGTCGCAGTGAGCAGGGTATATACCTGACATGACAGACCAGCCATTGAGCGACATATTGCATGAAACCGAAAAGGTAGACAGTCCTCAGGATGTCCTTCTCGGAAAGGTTTTGGCTGGGCGCTACAAAGTTGAAAGCATTATTGGACATGGTGGCTTCGGATACGTCTATAGGGGGACGCATCTTTCCCTGGGTATTCCAATCGCCATCAAAGTGATGCACTTTCACATAAAAGAAGATGCTGATAAATTGCGGCGTTTCGAGAATGAGGCGAAGGTGCTTGCGAGAATTGAAAGCCCGAATGTTATTAGGACTATGGATTATGGTTTGTCTCCGGTCGCTTTTATTGTTATGGAATTCGTTCAGGGTCAAACTCTCGATAAGCTTTTGTCGGAGACGTCACCATCAGCCCTAGAGTTAGTTGCCGTTTTTGTGCAAGTCTGCGAAGGACTGAAGGCCGCTCATGCAATCGGGCTTGTTCATCGAGATCTAAAACCTACTAACATAATGATTTCCGCGAAGGCTGAGGCGCCCAGTGTCAAAATTCTCGATTTTGGAATCGCAAAGGTGAACAGCGATGAATCCGACACAAAAAACATCGAATCAAAGATGACTTTAACTGGTGAGATCATGGGAAGCCCCGCTTACATGAGCCCTGAGCAATGGATGTCCAGACCGATTGATCAACGCAGTGATATCTATTCCTTGGGTTGCGTAATGTATGAGGCCTTTGCGGGCAGACCTCTGTTTCATTCAGCCAATGCTTTTGATTTTCTCAATTTGCATGTTAACGGAGAGTTCGAACCGTTTGCAAAAACGGCGAAGGTATCGGGTTCGAAAGCTCTAATACTCGGTCTCGAGCAAATAGTGAGAAAGTGTACGGAGAAGGATCCGAATCATCGTTACCAGAGCGTTGTTGATCTATTTGATGATCTGAGTAAGGTTTCAAAAGGAGAAAAACTCAATATCAAAAAGCAAGTGCGTATCAAGCGCGCTCACGCTCCTCTTCTGATTTGCGTTGCACTCGTGTTATTAACCGTGGTTGCCGGAGTAGCTTTTCATTCGGACGTTTTGAAATGGGCATTGGAATCACAGGTGAAAACGGCTCAGTCATATGCGAAGGTGGCAAGGACATCAGATGCCATAAGTTCCTACAAGACTGCACTCTGGATAGCTAAGTTTTTGCCGCCACAGAACATCAATAATTTGCTTGCTCTGCGCCAGCTTGCTGCGTTGCTCGAAAAGAACGGAAGTTTTCCGGAGGCTCGGCAATTATTAGAAGCGAGAAAAATTGCATGCGGTGATTTTGATGATACCGATATCGCGCAGCTGATTAGTAAGCAGGCCAGTTCAATAGGAAATCGGCAAGATTTCACCAAGATGTTGAACTCTGCCAGGTATGCAGAGAAGCTGAGCATTGCGCGACACGGCAAGAACACAATTCAAAGAGCAAACATTTTGCGTATTCAGGGAATCGCTTTGAGAGACAGTGGAAACACAAAGGCCGCAGAAGTGGTTTTAAATGAAGCGATGTCGCTAATGGAGCAGTTGGATTACACCAATGAAGAAGTCTATGCGAGGCTTCTTTACGCCGCTGGGACCACGTTTGACCTTCAGACACGATACGGAGCTGCAACTGCACTCTACGAACGGGCCGTCAAGATATCGGAAGAAAAGAAAATAGGAGAGGTGTACCTGTTGTATAACAATCTGGCATCGGATTACTACTATTTGAACAGGTTTGACAAAGCCGTACCATTAATGAAGCAGGCCCTGGACCTGGCCAGGCTTTATCAAACACCAGCATTGGCTACCATTCTGAATAACTTTGGGGGCTTGTACATCAAAATGAAGTGTTTTGATGATGCTGTTAATAGCTTGGAAGAAGCGCGTGTTCTAAACAAGAATGATGATGAGAAGGAAGTCCTTATTTTAGGCAACCTTGGGACTGCCTACGAGGGCGCTGGACAGTATCAGAAGGCGCTTGATACCTACAAGGAATACTATAGGATCAGATTCCCTCACAAGCCGAAGAATCCACTTCTGTCAGCCGAGGTCGAGAGAAGGATGAAGTCGCTCGAAGCTAAGATTGCTTCCTTGCAATCTAAGTAGTGCAGTCGGCGGACCGAGCTCTGTTGTCATGGAAGGCCATGGTCCGAATCTCTAGTGCTTTGCACGTTCGCCGCACGTTTGGCCTGTTAGCCTTTGTGTAAGCAAGGGGCTAGGTTATGGTTGAAAAGTCTTCGTTAGAATCATCAGTTGAGCATACGCAAACTGAATCGACTCTCAACTTTTGTGACGCCGCTGAAGGCGAAAATCAGAAGGTGAAAGGATCCTTTCAAGGTGGAGCGTCAGAACTGCTATCTTTACCGAAGCTGGATCTAGTAGACGAATCAAAGGGAAGTGCCTCTTTCAATAAATTCGATTCCAAGTCTGCTGAATCGCCGAGTTCTTGCCAAAAGCCTGTTGATGAACCAGATCCCGGAAGCGCAGAGGCTGTTGCGGAAACAGCAGAAGAATCAAAACACGCACAATACTGGAAGAGGGATCGTTCAGCGAGAGCTAGAACCCAGAATGGACTATTTGGATGCGCGCTACAAGCATCAGAAGTGATGGTTAAAGCAGGCGCAATCTCAAAGACAGTATTTGGAGTAGGACAACTTATTGAGCAAGCAAAGGATGCGGGCTGGACGGAAGTTAAAGATAGTGAACCAATAAAGCCGGGCGATCTTGTGATTTCCTATCATCCGGCAAATCCAAAAGCAGAAGGACAACGCCACGCTTCAATTGCAGCAGAGCCAAACGAAAAAGGTGAGCCTATGGTTTGGAACAACACTAATCGGACTCGCGGACAAGAAGACGATGATCGTTCCAAGCGCTGGGATAAGGAACCACTTTCCAATCTTCCGTATCCGGCTTACAAAGTTTATCGCGCGCCAGAGAGCGATTAGATCCCTGCGGACGGGACCGCGGACCATACTTATGGGCGGACAAGATGATCCTGTTGGCGAACTCATGTCGGGTCTGGGAATGAAAATTGGGTCGGCTCGAAACGTATGGAGCGTTCAGTGTGCTGGCTTTACCAGGAGGTGAAAGCTGCGACCATCGAATTCAAATTGTCCAACTCTTTCCAATCCAACTTTTTCATGTGCTGCTACTGAGCGATGATTGCTTGTGCTTACCAAGGTTGCGACTAATTCGAGATCATTTGCTGCAATTCGATGCATCTCGGCATACATTGCTTGAAAAACACCCTTGCCGCGCTGTGTTTTGGACACGCAAACCGGTCCTGCTAAACATAGCCGGTATTGATCTAAGGTCTTGCCTCTGTAGTTAATCGAAGGCAGCTTCTGGATCATCGTAGCTGGAAGTGGGTAAGAACTGTTGAACTCCAGAGAGCCAACGCCCAGAAATCCAACAAGCTCTGTGGCTTCATAAGCGACGATCACGCAACCGCTGCGATTCATTTCCGCGTATTGCACTTCATCAAATCCGCCAGAAAGAAAACCGTCTTCCTTTTCTTGTTCCGTTAGCACTGATACCAGATTTGCGTCCTGCAACGCAACAACTTCTTTGAAATCAGCTTCCTGAGCTCTGCGGCACTCCATTTCGCTTTCTTCCTTTCATTCGTTCATTCCATGCGATCTAAAAACTTTCCACTGCTTCATTGTAAGGGCGACACTATGGATGTCTTGCTGATAGCAGCCAATTATAGCTAAACTCAAAAATCAGTCATCTAACGCCCAGAATCGTCCAGTTGGCGGACGTTTTTGCTCACATAATACTCACGGTCGTGGAATATCTTAAGTATAGGAAACCCCTTCTTTCAGTTCGTGACAGCTATGAGCAACACTTTTAATACCCTTGTTTCAAACCTTTCGACGGTCGTTAATGCCGTCAATCTCTACCAATCAGGAAGATATAGAGATGCGATTTCGTCTCTACAAGAGCTGTTGGACTTGGAGCCCAATAATTGGGAGGCCCGCTTGATGTTAGCAGTTTGTTTCTACAAGACTGGTCAGCTCGGCGCGGCACATCGTGCGTTTGACCTGATTGTTGAAAGAACTACTGATCTGGATATTCGACAAAAGGCACTTGAAGGCACTGAGGTGACAAGGGCTAAGTTGCAAGGTCACCACGTACAAGTCGGAATACCGGCAGAATGCGGTTAAGCTGGTTGTTGTAGTTTACTCTCCAGCGGCTTGATCGCTGAGTGGATCAGACGTGTGACTGAGTAACTGTTTGGCAGCCTCTCCGACAGTGTATTTGATGATGCCGCATCCGCCAAGGCAATAATCAACCTCTGCTTTCTCGGAAAGGAGACTTTTCAGGGCTTTGTCACCGGCATCCTTATCTAACTTTCTGATGAGCATGGCGGCATAAAGGCGGCCAGCGGGAGAGCCATTGACCAGAACATCATCGAGTCCTTTTCGAATCTTTGCGCCTTCCTTGAGCGCTTGCTCGTAAGCTAAGTAACTTGCTCCTTTGACTCCTGCAAAGCCTGTATGTGCGCCACAAAAACTCGTAGTCGTTTTCAATTTTTGAATTGGATCGGACTCCGGTGCGGACGAGCCTGGTGCTCCATTCAACCCGAAGAGAAGTGCAGCAGCGAACGCCGGTAGAATTATGCGTTTTATCATTTGTTCTCCTATTCGACCACAACGGTATCTGACTGCCCGCGACCGAAGGTCTCAGGTGTGTACATCTCCTCGGCCTTTGTTGGTGCGGCGACAAACTTGCCTGGCGTTGTTGCACGTGCAAGGTACGAGTAATTGTAATCACCTTCAGATAGGATAGTCGAGAATGCCTCCGCGCGCTCGTCGCGCAGATTCTGGTGCTCGAACCAACGGTAGGTCCACCACCATCCGAAGCGGCGTCCATATCCAATTGAGCGCGTCAGTGGGATTGGACCGTCGTCACCACCATCGATGGATTCGACAGGTGTATTTTCGTTGCCTGCCAATTCAGGATTTACCGGCTCGAGTCCGGCTGGTAGAGGATCGACCAGCGCAACGTGATGTCTTGTTCCCGGCATCGACATGGTTAGTTTCACTCGCACTGTCGTGCCGGCTTTTATCTTCCAAGTACCATCAGGAAGCTTCTGCACATCCTCTTTCTTGTCCACGGCTTCATAAGTTCGCTGTACCGCAAAGCCGCGGTCCATCGGAGTCAGCCGGAGATTCTTTGGTGCATAGTTTAGAGCCAGTCGATAATACAATCGACCTTTGCCAGTTTTTGAAAGCACGATCTTGTTTTCACGATTGATTGTGCTGAGGAAACTCATAGGCACGTCCATGTTCGCATTGTCAGCGTTGTATCCCTGGAATTTGTGTTCTCCCAGGTAGTCTTCGCCTAGCCACGCGCGAACAAGGAAGTCTGGTTTCACGTTTTCGTACTTATCGAAGTATTTGCGCATAGCCATAAGGACAAACGCATTCTCTTGTGTGTTGTCCCAACGTCCTGCTTTGCGATGTCCAACCAGTGACTTCAAAAGCTTTTGGTTGAGATCGTTGTCCGGCTGATCTGAAATCATTCCATTGAGTAATACAGCGTCCTCACGCGAGTCGCTCCAGTAGATCAAGTAATTTTGATTGCCACTGTCTCTCCTTACAAAGGAAGCCTTGCTTGCTGTCTCCTCAACATGATTGTTGAGATACTCGCGGATCTTTGTAAGCTCTGCGGAGGGCTTAGACGTTAGTACAGGCATCATCCAGCCAAGCACCTCCAGTGGTGCCTCATCCAGCGTGATTGCCTTCGAAAGTATAATTGCATCATCCCACGCTTTTTCAGGTTCATAGAGGTTTCTCACATAGAGCGCGTATGCGCGCACGCTCCATTTTGAAGGTCTGGTGTAGTCTTTAGGAATGTAATGCACGATGTTTCGCAGATAATTGCGATACATGTTTCTGGTTCTTTCTGATACTTTGAAGCCTCCGATTCTTGCACGCTCCAGCGCGTGGGCTGCATGAACGCTGGCGAATGGATAAGGGGTTTGGGTATAGGTCGTGTCCCACAATTTGAATGAACCATCTCCTAGTTGCCTTCGTTCAATCAAAGCAATGTCGCTGGTTAGCTCATCTTGGATCTCCTCAGGTTTTGGCAAACCTTCAGGATGCATAGCAGTAAGCATGTCCTTTAGCGCATCAATTGCGAGGATTCGCGAACTCAATTGTTCCGTACATGCATAGGGATACTTGTACAAATAGATGAACGCGTCGGTCAATGTTTGGAGCGCTGTTGAGCTTGTGCTGACCTGCAATTCGCCCACTTGTGGGAAGACATCGGTGGGCAATCGCAAGGACTGCACAATCGTGCCTTCTGCATCATAGTTACCATAGGTGGCAAAAGTTTCTGTTGTCGCAGGTGTGTAAACCGGCAACGTAAATTCGTTCGCGTCACTATTCTTGTTATCGGCTAGCACGAGTTGGAATCGGGCTTTGCCCACAGCTCCAGCTGTGGCGGGGAATCGAATCTCCACTCGATCCTTTGCCGGAATTTCAATCAGGCGGCCTGTGTTTTCATTGAATGAAACTTTATTAGCTCTAACCGCTATTCGAGCAGACACAGCTTTCTCCGATAGATTCTGCACAACAACCGGAAGCTCGAATGAGTCACCGACGTTGAGGAATCTTGGTGCCGAAGGTTTTAACGTCAGCGGTAGCTGCGCCGTTATGCTGGTGTCGGCATAGCCAAAGAAGTTCTTTCCTGAAGCAGCTGCCACCATAATCCGATAGCGGCTGGCGCTATCCGGTAGCTTCAATTTCAATTTGACCCGACCTTCATTATCTGTTTTTGCGGAGGGATCGTAGAGAGCAAGCGCTGCAAAGTTCGAGCGCAGAGCAATCGCTCCCTGTGAACCACCGCCGCTACTTTCTTCATCAGCCACCGACGCATCGGCATATGCGGAGCGGCTTCGAGCAGCTCGAACAGGAGCTGGAGCTCCGGCTGATTTCGCCATTGCAGACATCGGAACCGGGCCTGATGACCAGCCACCACCACCACCACCACCACCACCACGTGTTGCCTGCACCGACATAGCTCCGATTGTGCCATTAGTTGCACCTTGGAGCATCGGCGCCGAAGCTGGTACCGGCGTCGGTCTTGGACCATCTTTAGTAGCGTCATTCTCTTTTTTCGTTGGCAAAAGCACGTATGGAGTTAAGTGGTATCCATTGACTCCGGGAGATCTTGCCGGATACATGGTAGCCAGTGGATCCTCTAGCTGGTAGGAGCTGAGTGCAAGCACGGATTCGTCAACAACGGCGACGACGGCATCCGCGTTCTTGACTGGATTGCCATCACGATCCTTCATAGTGATTTCTATGTCGCTGGTTGAGCCCGGAAGTAGAAGCTTAGCTTCTGGCTGAACATCGATGGACAATTTCCGGGGCGCTTTGCTTACATCTATGTTTACTTGATTTTGCGCAATCCTTGCGAAGGAGCGTTCCTTCGATTGTGGATTATCTTCGACCAATTGCACTTCTACGGAAAAGTTCGGCAAATATGCTTCCGGCACAGGAATGTCGAGCGTTGTGCTATTGGAATTCATCTCAAAATTCTTGCTTGTTACCAAGCCGGAACGCCTAACTGTCAGCAAGCCATACGCTTTTGCAAATGGTGATTGGATAAGTATTTTGGCATTATCGCCAGCCTGATATTCCTTCTTATCGGGAATGAGGGTAACTGTTTCCTCACCTGCAGATTGTGGACTTCTTTCCACTCCGCCCGCTACCCAGGTGCTGACTACAGTTTCATTTTTTCTGCCTTCGGCGTCCTTGATTCTTGCGATCAATTTGAAGCTGCCTGCTAACTCGACTGGAATTTCAAGAGTTTTTTCCGTACCATCGAACGCGACGGATTGCTTGCTCAGCTCATTAATTTTCTGCTTGCCTTGCCCGCTGCTATAGTCCCATTCCTCTTGTTGGAGCACGAGTTCGACGTTGCTCTCCTTTACCAACTTTCCATCAAGGTCGCAAACGATCACGTTTGCTTTTAGAGATTCGCCCTTTTGAATAAAGGAGCGATCCAGCTTGACTCCCACGTAGTGTTTGGACGGATGAACCAGCAGGTTTGTGCTGCTTGTCCATTGCTGGCGATTAACGTCCTGGACAGTGGCGCTCAAATCAATTGACACTGGTTGTGGTGGCGCGACAGTTTCGAAGTCTGTTCGTAGATAGAACATTCCGTTTTCGTCTGTTTTACCTGTGAGGTTTTTTGATTCAGAGAGCGGACCTCCGTAGGGCGGCCAAATACCGGCATTGCCCCGTCCTCTGTAGCTTACTGGGCGTGCGTAATATCCATAAAAAGGCTGGGTTCTGCCAAAGCTGTATTCGCTCCATCCGGGTGGCGCAAAATGTCCAGCTCGTGCATTAGCATGCCATTTTATTTCCGTGTTAGGCAAAGTGCCGCCCGAGAAATAATTCGTGCTTGCTGTCACTGTAGTATGCTCGCCTATAAAGTGCGCACCGGCGCCAATATCTTTCAAGGTAAGCTCAAATTCCGGACGTCTGAACTCGGCAATGGTGTATTGTTCGTAGTGGCTATCACCTGCGCCTTCTGCCGACTGCAAAATGATTTGTGCTTGCCCCGTGTTACATTGTGGTGGCAGTTTCACTGAGAAGTCGAATCCGCCCAGTGAGTTCACATCAGCTTCGCCTTTTGCAATCTCAGCGTGGTGACCGTCATAAGCGGTGAATTTGACTTTGTTGGTCTTGATCGCTGGGACGACATCGCCATCCGGGCTGTGTTGCATCCGGCGTATCCACCCCTTAAACTTCGCTTCTTCACCGGGTTTATAAAGATTGCGGTCGCTTGCCACGTACCATAGGGTGGTATCGGATTGAATTCGCTTTTGCCAATCACTGTATTTCCACATGTTGGCAGGAAGGAATGCCTGTTCACCGTCTTTTTGCACGAGTACGCCAAGTGCACTCTGTGAAGTGAGATCTATTTTTACGACACCGTTTTTATCTGTCACGCCCGACCAATCTCCTGCCGGCGTCGAGGTTACTTTCGCCCCGGCAACTGGCTTTCCAGTGCGGAGGTCCGTTACCCAAACCAGCGCAGAGCGTTGATCGGTGAATGTATCAACAGATAAATTCGTCGATTGCAGCCAGAGTGAATAGGATCGTTGTTGATTCGGGTCTGGTTCTGTGGTGTGAACATGAATCACAACGTTGCCTTTGCCGCTCTTCATATAAGAGCCCAAATCGAGCGGAGTCAGCGCTTGCATGTCCATTTTTCCTGGAACGGTCAAGTCTTTATCAGCGAGTTTCTTCCAGGGAAATTTGTGATTGTAGTCAGCAAATGTACCCCAGTCGGCAGGCGTAACTTCGTAAATGTCTGCGTGGACCTTTTTATAGTTCATGCTGCGAATAATGTGCTGCAGTTTTTCACCTGGCGCGAGCACAGCGAAGTGCTGATTCGGTTGCTGCAGGTTGCTCTGTGCGTGTGGGACCTCAGCCGTCAGCGATAGTGTTTTTCCAAGCTTTTGACCAAACATGTCTTCCAGTGAATTATCGATTGTAATTTTGTGTTTGTTGCCGCCAACGCCAATGCCTTGAATAAACACATAGTTGCCCGATGGAAAAACTTGCATATCGCCAATCGGCGGGTCTACTTTTACGATCTGTTTGAGTTCTTCGGCCTTCGTTTTCAGAGTTTGATTGAACTCCAGCTGCCAGCTGAACTTCGAATCATAATATGGTGCCTGCGTATGTATTCGGGTGTATGTGAGCGGATCATAGGTCTTGATCTCGTACAGTTCTTTTGCAGGAGTCAGATTCGGCCCTTCAGCTGAAGGAATGTCCGGTCCAATACTGATCTGCACTGTCTTGCTTGGCTGCAATGAAAAACTTGGACGAACGAGGAGGAAGGTATCTTTCTTTGCTGATTCAACCATGTATTTGATGTTGGCATTTTTCTTGGCTTCTTCCGTTTCTACAAGTTCAGCCGGAGCTGTTCCTCCAGACCATGAAAAAGTAATTTTCTTGGCCATTTCTTCCCGATTTATCTTCTGGTTGAAAGCGAAGAAGACTTCCGGTCTGAGCCCTACTTGCTGTGCCCAATCGCCGGGACGCGCTGCTGAAGTCTGGATCACCTTTGCTGTCGCCGTATTGAACTTGAAGTCAACATCGGCTGGCAAGGCTCCTCCAGTTTGGGATTTGAGCCCGCCCTTGATGTTTATCTTGAACGTATTAGACATTGGAAATTGGCCGGACTTTGGAACAAACATCATCGTTTGCGTGCCCATCCATCGCCATTCACCTTCAACTTGGCTTACGTATGCCGGTACTTGTGCTAGCTCGCCTTGCGATGCAATCGGGACCATTGGCTGCGAGAAAGTCACCGTAATTTGGCGAGCCTCTGACACTTCTCCGGTTGGGCTCATGCGCAACACCTTAAGTGGTGGCGCCTTTGGTGCTTGTCCCGGTGCGCTTACTTTCTCAACCGGTGGAAATGTTAGATCGAGATTCTTTCCGGGGGGCGGTGGCACTGGTGTCTTGGGGCGAATGTAAACCGCCAACTCCTCATCCTTTTTTAGCTCAGGTAGGCGTGCGAAGAGTTTGTTGGTTTCAGCTTCGCTAATTGGCTCTCCTTTGACCGTTTTTTCTTTCGTTTCCTGGTCGCCGCTGCCGCTTCCACCCCGTTCCTTATCTTCACTGATTTTGAAAACGAAACTGTCCTTCTCGACTTTCCCATCGATGGCTGGTCTCGATGTCACTGGCATCGGTGTTTTTGGAACGGCGGGTCGCTTGGCTGCAATCCTTTTTGGTCCAGTGGAGCTTACTGCACTTAAGGCCAGTTGGGATGCGGTCAAAAAGATGCAGCCGTACACTAGTGCATTTTGAAAGGCTCGGTTGAGCATAAATTTCCCTCACTCAAATGGACTCAAATCGCTACCGAAATTTCATTCGGAAAGCCAGACCGCGATCGCTTTGAATCGTCGCCAACGAAGAATTTTCAGCGCAAAGCATATCAGCTCATCAACCTTTGATGAGCGATTTATTATTTCTTGAATTAAGTATGTCTGACGACGGCTAATAGATGTAATAGGGAAAAGCCCTGAACCTTTCTAGGGGGCTTGCCGCCTGGCTAGGTTGAGGTGCAAAATGTTTCACATGTCAGGGGAACGCGCTCGTGAGCTAAAGTACAGCATTGGCAAGGGTTTTGAGCATTGCTCCCCAGGGATGTCAGTGTCCAAAAAGTTTCACCTCAACCAGGGGTGTTTTGGGGTGAGAGCAGATTTTGCGAGCCCGGATTTTGCTAAGCGATGCCCGCCCCGTCATTCACGAAGTTTCTAGCGCTGTCCTGTCTCTTGAGAGTCGCCGTTGGCGCGTGTAAAGAGTGGGGCTAAATTGCTCTCAGTTTGGCAAGATGTCACGAGAACGGATCTAAAATTGCTCCTGGAATTGCGGATTTCGGTCCGATCCGGGAGCGCCGGCATCCTGCCGGCTTCTAAGAAACCAAGATGGAGACGGATTTCGGTCCGATCCGGGAACGCCGGCATCCTGCCGGCTTCTAAGAAACCAAGATGGAGACGGATTTCGGTCCGATCCGGGAACGCCGGCATCCTGC
>JAIEQI010000196.1 GCA_019747875.1 Candidatus Obscuribacterales bacterium | reverse complement strand
CTCCATACTAGCTGCTAAAATCTGCACTAGACCAAGCTGAGATGAGATCGCCAACAGCATCAGGATGTCCGCGCTCCATACTTATGATTGACCAGTCATCATTGAAAACTCAGTAACTCTTCAGTTTATTGATCTTGCAATTGAACCAACTTCGCCACCGTTTCCTCAGTTATTTTCGGGATTCCAGATCTTCCCAGCGCGCGTACAGTTTTGCAACGGCTTCTTCTGCGTCGTGAAGCTCTTTCAATTTGTCGTTCAGCTTCATGTGGTTGCTGGCGTATTCTGGTTTTTCCATTTCGGTCTTGATTTTGCTTACAGCGCTTTCGGCTTCTTCGATTTTTTTATCGATTACCGCAAGTTCCTTCTTTTCCGAAGTTGAGAGGGGACGTTTTTCTGGGTCCGTTGCGGTGCCAGTCGGATTCGTATTTCCGCTGGTTGGTTTTTGATTTTCTCCAGTTTGCTTTCCTTGGGAACGTGAATCAGTTTTCGACTCGGTGAACGCTTGATTCTTCCCAACCTTCTCCCATTGTTCGAAGTCTGCAAAGTATTTGCTTCCACCAGTGCCATCTAATGCAAGAAGTTTATGGGAGATGGTGTCGAGCATAAACCTATCATGAGTTACTAGAACGATCGCCCCAGGAAATTCCTCCAAACTATCTTCGAGAACCTCGAGCGACGGAATATCCAAATCGTTGGTGGGCTCGTCAAGAATTAGTATGTCTGCGGGCTGCAGCATCAGATTTGCAATTAGAATTCTTGCCTGCTCTCCTCCGGAAAGATAACTGACCGGCATATTCAATTGATCTGTTCGGAAGAGAAATCGTTTAGCCCACGTAGCGACATGCAACGAGCGATCGCGATAAATGACTGCATCTCCGGTGGGACTAAGCGCTTCTTTGAGAGATATGTTTTGGTTGAGCTGCTCGCGGTTTTGATCGAACCAAACTATCCGAAGTCCATCCGCTCGTTTAATCGATCCCGAATCGGGCTGAAGCTCATTGGCTAATATTCTTAGCAAAGTGGTCTTGCCGCTGCCGTTTGTACCAAGCAGTCCCAGTTTATCACCGGGATGTAAAACGATATCTAGACTCGAAAATAGTTTTCGATCATCGAACTTTTTTGAAATACCTTTGCATACCAGAAGCTCTTTCGTTTTTCGACCGGTCGCAGAGAAATCGATGTCGACTGCGCGATTTTGCTGATTGCGGCTTTTTACATCCTCGAAGTTCTGCATGAGCTTTTCAGCGTCACGGATTCTTCCTTGTGACTTTGTCTGGCGTGCTCGCGCTCCGCGTTGAAGCCAGGCGATCTCCCTACGGACCTTGCTTGCTAGCGCTTGCTCCTCGTGTTTTTGCGACACCATATATTCTTCCCTCGCGCCAAGAAATTCGCTGTAGGGACCTTTGACGCTGAGAAATCCGTCCTTGTAGACTGCGTTGAGTTCTATAATCCTGCTGCTTACGTTTTCCAAAAAACTTCTGTCGTGGCTCACCAGTGCATACGAAAAAGGTGCGGACTTAAGCAATTCTTCGAGCCAGAGAACGCCTTCGAGGTCCAAATGGTTTGTAGGTTCGTCGAGAAGCAATAGATCTGGTTCTTTTGCTAGCTGCGCAGCCAGTGCAAGTCTCTTGCGCCAACCACCCGATAGAGTAGTTACTTCTCCGTCTGGATCTGGAAAACCAACTTTACTGAGAACGGTTTCTATGCGAGTTTTCTTTTGCGCATCATCTAGATCCGATCCCTCAAGCTCATTAGCTACTACATCGCGCAGCCTGAGTCCCGGTTCGAACAAGCTGTCCTGAGCTACATATGCGATTTTTAGAAATTTCCGAGGCGTGACGGTGCCTTCATCTGGATCAACAAGACCAGCCAAAATTTTTAAGAGCGTTGATTTTCCTGCACCGTTGGGACCAATCAATCCGACTCGATCTTTCTCGTCAATCGAAAATGAAATGTTGGAAAACAACGGTCTCGTCGAATAGGATTTAGTTAGAGATTGACAGCTAATAAGAACAGCCATTATTTCAGTTCTACACTCGCTGTGTTATTGGTGCTTTTCAGATTCGTGCAGACTCCGGATGGACGCATTTCGCAATGAGCCGCTTGTCTCTTTTGCAGAGCCCATTCAGGTCTTGCGAAGTTATCGTCAGCAAAGAAGATACCGCAGGAAACCATTGAATCTTGCGCTTCATCTGTTGTGTTCTCATAGGTGGCTTCGAGCTGATAATTCTTGCCACCCTTAAGTGCAATACCTTTGGGATCGCTGATGTAGTCCATTTTCTCAATTAACAAACCGTTTTTCGTCGAGGTCACCACTTTGCCTGAAAAGATATTTTTTGATTCTCCGCATTCTTTAAGGGCAAACTTTGTGCAGAGCGGATGAATGTGCGCCCAGGCAAGGTGAATCTTGCGATCTTTTTTTGCGAAGTCTGCAACGTTTACAGGATTGGCATAGTTATGTTTGCCTGGTGGTACAACCCAATGTCCGCTTACCTTCCTTCCGAGTGCATCAGTCCAAACGCCTCCATCTCCGGCATTCGGTGCTGTCAGTCCGCTGCTGATGAGACCACAGTGTGGATGCTTGGTCTTGTCGGCATCCTGAGCCTCTCTTGTATCGCGATCCACTACAACGGTCAAATATGGAACTGACCATGTTAAGGCCTTAAGAGGTCGTATTAGCTCGTTGTCTTTGATAAAGTAAAAGGTAAGTTTGTGCTTCACAAGATTTGTGACTGAACTAGTGCGATTTGCTGCTTGCATAATGATGCGCCATGGTTCATCGCTCGCTACGGGCACTCCAAATCCTTCCGGAAAGACAATGCTGTCAAGTCCTTGTGTTAAGCAAATAAGTCTCTCTGTTTCTGACGGTTCTGCTTCTGGAAAGGCTGCCGCTCGAAACTTGCGATCTATGTCAAGATTCATGTGGCAGACAAACTCGGTTGTGGGAAGCACTTTGTCGTTCTCACCTAATACGTCGATTTTGATTCCTTTTAACCAATAAAGAGTGCGTTGCTGGCTTGCGGTCTTTCCCTGGAACTGTGGCGGAAGTGCAGTCATGGGACGATCTGTGAAAGTGACGAACTTTTCGTCCGCAATCACGTTGCCACCGTCTGTAATATCACCAACCGTGAGGTGAAGATCGACATAAGGACCTTCCATTGATTTGTATTTTCGATCTATAAGAAACGGTCCGGCAGTTATACTTCGCTCAATGCTTTTGCCTTCGCTCATGGATCTAATTGTTTGTGCGGGGCTTTTGCCCACAGCCGGAGACGCGAATGAAATGCTTGGTGCCAACGCACTACATAAGATCGTGATTGCGATTGAAAACAAAAATGCGATTGGCTGAGTCGTCATGAGTTCTGTTGATTCGTCTATATGAAGGATCCCTCTAAGTATCCTTCACAGCCGCTCTGGGATCATTTCCTGATTGTAATGTCCCACAAACAAGCCGGATTCCAAGGGGGGGTGGATGAGGGGCAAACGCCTATGCTCACGGCAGCTAAAGCTTCAGGGACCGGTCTTTCACTAGCATGTGCAAGTAACGCTGGTCTCTTGGCGAAGGGCGTTCGAGCGTGCTTATGGAGAAGTTGCGGAAAGCTACACCAGCATTGCTCATGAGCGGATAAATGCAGCCACTTGCAGCTCTGAGTAATAGTGACATTTCTCATCGAACAAGCAAAAGCGGGTGCTCCAGCGAAGATTGCGCCTGCGAAGAAAAGATCTTCGCCTGGCGTCACCGGTACTAAATCCGGTGCGAGCACCCGTTTAAGTAAA
Source organism: Candidatus Obscuribacterales bacterium (assembly GCA_019747875.1). Taxonomy (GTDB): domain Bacteria; phylum Cyanobacteriota; class Vampirovibrionia; order Obscuribacterales; family Obscuribacteraceae; genus JAIEPM01. The sequence goes on along the minus strand of JAIEQI010000196.1, from coordinate 28,995 downwards.
TCTATTTATTCAGTTCTGCGCTAAACAGTTGCGCGACCACTGAACATTTGAATCAGGAATAGGACTCCGCATACAAGCAAGAGCGTGTGGATCAAGCCGCCACCAACGTTGCTTAGAACGCCTAAGAGCCAAAGACACAGTAAGACAGCGATAATTGTATACATGAATTCTTCTCCGTTAAACCTCGCAGGTTACGACGGAATCAATTCAATAGTGGTTCCTGAAGGCATTCGTCTTCGCCTGCGCTAACGAATTCTGGCGGGAACCCGATTCGTAGGTGATTTCATCCCTTGAATCTGGGGATAATTTGTAGTGACCTGCTACCATAGACCTTGGAATTGTCGACGAGGCTCTTAGAAACCACGAATGCTGATCTCGCTAACTAATCTGATCCGGTTTGCAATGCTTACATTTGCTGCTTTTGCTGTGTTCGCTTGTTCAAGCGCGCCTGAGCAAGCAGCGGTTGATAAGGACGAGCCTGACGATGAAATCGCAAGCAAACCTGTTGACGATACTGAGTTAGAAGATGAGATTGAGCCGACCAAAAAGAAAAATACGCCAGAGGTATCACTTTCTACAGCGCCAAAGAAAACTGGAAAAATGGTTCCCGGTCTGGAGTTCAATCAGCGCAACGAATTCTTAGGAATGAGTATTCTCAAGATGAGTGCAGACGGGATCAGGCTTGATAGTCCGAATCTGACTGCAGTTTTTCCGCCCGGCAAAATCGGACCGACGGTATTTAATCCGCTTACTGGCAAAGCGATGCTACTGACCTCTAAGAATAGCTCGTTTCTGAAGCAAGCCAGCGGTATGAGTGGTGCCGGCGAAGAAGAGACTAAACAAGTTGGAACAGAAACCGTTGCAGGGTATAAGTGCAATCACTTTGTGGTGGATCGCTTTGTATTCAATCCAAAGACCAAACAACGCATTCACTCGTGGACCACTGAAATCTGGGGAACGCGCGATCTCGGTCTGCCGAAGAGCATTATTGAGGACTGTTCCAAGCTGACAATGATGCCGCCTTCTTTTGGTTTTCCTATGCGCGTGATCAGGCATGCTACTCCAACTGAGGCCGAAAAGAAGAAAGGTCTGACTGGAAAGCAGCGGCGGGTCATGATTGATACAATTAGTGCAAAGAAAGCAAAATTCGACAAAGGCGAGTTTGTCTTGCTTGAGGGGTATGAGCCAGTTCAGGATGAAATGGCACTGATGATGAGCAATGACAAAGGCGACGATTTTATGTCCGAATTTGATGAGAAGCCAGTTCGCAAAAGATGATCGCAGCTATTGGTTAACGCGGTGCGTCAAAGTTGCCGAGTGAAGCGGCTCGGTTTCGTACTTGAATCGCTTTCAAATATTCATTGTTATGCCAAAGTGCGACCGCATAGTTGTTCAAAATTACTTGAAGTTCGGCAGGGTGTGTTGAATAAAGTCGTTCTATAGCAGGCATGGCAGAACCGTAATGAAGGCTCGCCGAAGAGTATGATCCGAGCAATTCGTTGGCGAATCCCCGATACAGCTCTATGCGTTCTATGATTCGTTTTGCCTTTGGTGATTCAGACTTGGAGAGTGTTTCGATTGCTTGGGCATACCATTTGTCAGCCTCTGAAAGTCGGTCCATGTGTTTTGGACTGGCGGCCAATCTGTAGGTGTCGCCGATGCTAGCCTGGCAAACCGCCAGTGCAATTGCATTCGTTTCAGAGCCTTTCAAAGATTCCGTCGCACGTTCAAAACTCGCTTTCGCGTAGCCCAGTTTTCCGCGTTGCATTTGGCAATAACCCAGATTAATGTGAGTGGTTGGCGAGCCCATTGTCAGCTTTTCACGCAACTCTGCTGCAATTCCTAAGTATTCTTCGCCGGATGCCCAGTCACCCTGATCCATCAATACCGATGCATACTCCTCACATGCGGTGGCATATTCGATATCATTTGTACTCTTAAGTTCGCGTAAGATTTGTACGACTTTATTGCGCGCTTCAATCTCGTCTATTTGCGATCCGAGTTCTCTGCAAAATTTTGCCCGACTTTGCCAGAGTTTTAGCATCTCCAGAGAGGCTTCTCCGTAAGCCAATTCTCTCGCCTTTAGAATGTAACTTCCACTATCCAGTTCTTTTCGTGCCTGCTCGGCGCTTAACTTGCGTTTTTCCGGAGCTTCTCTTACGTAGCTCACCCAGGAAACTCCTGGAACCGCGATCATATGTTCCTCATAGAACCAATGTATGCTTGACCACAACCACCAGGAAGCGACCATGAATACAGGTAGAATAACAGCGAGCAATATTTGAAGGTAACGCGGAGTCGATAGAACCAGTCTTTGCAGGGATCTCTTCTGCTTCGAAATGCTTGCTGCTAATTTACTGCCAGTCTTTCCTTCTGCAACGTCTCGTTGAATGGTGAGGAGATCCGACTCCAGTTCAGCCATCGTCTGGTATCGCTTGTCTGGCTCTTTTCTGAGTGCTTTAAAAACAATTGCGTCAAAGCGCTCGATTATCGCTGGGTCTGTGCCTGGCATTACCAATGGCTGTGGGATCTCTTGTATGTGCTTGTGAAAGGTTTCGAACACATTCGCACTCACAAATGGCGGTTGACCCGTGAGAGCCTCATAGAGAACGCAACCCATCGCGTATACATCCGAACGCTTGTCTACGGGGCGGCCCATACATTGCTCTGGACTCATGTACGTTGGGCTGCCGAATACATCTCCGGTTTGCGTCAATCGATTTGACTGTTCACCTTCTTGTGGCAGTACCTTTGCGATTCCGAAGTCTACAATTTTGACATAGTTGGGATTGCCGTCTTTTTCGATGAGCATTATATTGCTAGGCTTTAGATCCCTATGGATGACGCCCTTACTGTGCGCATGACCGATTGCACTACTGGTTTGAATAAAAATCGGCAGAACTATTGAGGGCGGCAAGCCTGTCGGATTCTCGGTAATGAGCTCTGAGAACGCTTTTCCTTTGATCAAGTCCATAACGATGTACGGTTGAGGATCGCTACCCTGCGTAATCCCGAACCCATATACCGTTGTGATGTTTGGATGGTCTAAATGGCTCGATGCTTGTGCCTCTTGACGGAAGCGCAACAATGAATTGGTATCGCTCACAAGGTGAGAGTGCATCATTTTTATCGCTACGTGTTTATTGAGCACCATATATAGTGCGTCGTAAACAACGCTCATACCGCCTTTGCCCAAGACTGACACAATGCGATACTGATTGTCTATGACTTCGCCGATCAGTTTGTTTTCGGCGGCTTGTTGTTCCTGAAAAGCCTTCACGGCATCGTCGTCGATTCCTTCCGAAGAAGATTGAATCGTCGAACTAAGTTTAGTGTTATCGGCAAAATCTGGGTCAGGCATTTCTTTTGCGCAAACGGCCACAGAAATATCCTACCCGTTGCCGATCAATCTAAGCAATTTAATGTTCGAGTCTTCACCTGAGGCATCAACTGACCGTATCTGAGTTTTGCTGGGCTGCCGCCCTTCTCAACTCCGCTATTGCCCGATTATTCAGGCGGTGGAGCTGGTGGGTGCATGTTATGGTGATGGCGAGTCAACGGATGCGTTTGCTGCGAGCCCGTCTTATGCCATTCGCTTTCCGGCAAAGGTTCGGTTGTCATAACTGTTATATGGTGTGGATGCTCGCTCTTCTTTGACTTCGAACCGGGTGTGACTGGTTCCAAGCTCTCTTCGTCGAGTTCTTCGACTGTGGTGATTGTTGGCGCGGCTGCCGACGGGATTCTTCTATGTAAGAACAACGCTGCACAAACCAGCACGGAACCGAAAACTACGGCAATTGACACGTTTGATGCAATACTCTCGATTGATTTTTGTAGGCTTCCAATTTGATTGCGCAAACCTTTTACCTCACTTGTCAGATCCGCTGTTGATTCACTGAGATCTGATAAAGGTTTTGGCAGTTTCGACATAGGATCGCCAATTTGATTCAATGGTGTCGCTATTTTGGATAATGGTGACTGCAGGTTGCTCAAGGGAGTGGAGAGGTTTGCGATTGGGGTACGCATAGATTGCAGCTGTTGGCTTACCCCATTCAGGGAGGGGTTGAGTGAGCGTGTTCCACCCTCCACCGCATATAGTGGCGCGCGAAGTTTGTCAATCGGCTTGCCCAACTCGTCCATTGGCTTATTGAGACCTTTGACTGAGTTATTCAATGTTTCCAACGGTGCCTTCATTTCTGATAATGGTTGCTTTAGATCGGAAATCGGCTGACGAAGATCGACCATCGGTTGCTGAAGCTGTTGCAATGGCTCTTTAAGATCGCCAATAGGTGTGGTCATCGCTGAGATTTGATAATTCAAGTCTCTAATCGGTTCTTGCAGTTCGGCAATCGGTTGACGCAGATCGCGAATTGGGGATCGCAAGTCGCGTAAGCCCCGCTGTGTGCCATGTAGCGATTGCCATATTTTCATGGGGCTTAGTAAGGTTCCGATAATGCCTGACTGCCCGGACTCTTCTTCCTGAACTTGCTCTTCAACCACGCTCGGTGCCAGGATCGGCATAGGTGTGCTGATGGGTTGCTCAGTCGATTGGGTACCAACCGGCTTCAGGCGGCTGACTGGCGAGTATCTCCATGCCCCCGGTGTACGTTGTCGCTGCACTGCATCAAGCACAGGCGTCGGACTGGCGATATAACTTCGTCTTTCCGGACGGCTAAATCGGGACTCTATGCTTTCTGGTTGCTTCTGCGGCTTCGGTCGACTATATGCGGGAGCAATCAATACAGGGAGAATCAAAATTAGTAGGAGTATCTTTTGATTCATGTCTACATCCTGGATGCGGCGGGCGGGGCTGAGACATCTGACGATGATGATTCATCTGGGTTCCGGCGTTTGTTAATTGAGAATGACATTTAATCGAGAACCACTGACAATTAGTTCGAACGAAAAGGTCACTAAGGTTTTCAGGAGATGATTAAGGGGGTCAGTTAGATTTTGCTTGACCTACCTTAACCATTCGGACCCAGCGTGAGCCGCGCTGGCGCGTTTCAGGACATCGCTCTGTAAAGACTGCAAGAACAATGAAGTGAGGCGCCCCGGAATGCCCCTAATGTTGATAAAATCAAGACAATCTCAATAGGCAAAAGCATGGACCAGCTCGTAGAAAATCTCAGAAAGAGCGTGGAGGAGTATAACTCCATTCCGCCAGATGGCAGCAAAGTGCAGGCGACGCGCGACATCGTTGCGGCGTTAGCGGCTTGTCGCGAATTTCTGAAAGAGAATGACAAAGACGAGCGTGGACAAACTTCCCGCTTTGTTCGCGACATAAGTGAGTGGATGGCTCCTATTCCGACAATTCGTGCGTTGATGACTGACCGCAATCGCATCAACAAATTGCACACTACACGAGAGGCAGATGAATTTCTCGATGAGGTGCAAGCCGAACTTGAAAAAGGAACGAAGGAACTAGAAGACAGCCGCGTAAAAATCATTCAGGATTGGGTGCGTTTTCATCCGGTGCTGAAGGGGCTGAAGAGAGTCGCAAGTAAGCGCCTTCCGAAAGATGCATATGTACTGCTTTTTGAACAGAAAGAATCGGAAAATCCGAAATTAATTACAAGAGCATCAAAGGATGGCAGAGTTTTGACGCGTTTCCATCCCCGTGAATTTTCCAATGAGGCTCGCCTCTACCAGGCTTATCATGGTAGGGATCCTCTTGTAGGTGCCGCGGTCATTTCAAAAAATGAGCTAATTCAAGTCATTGGAAAAGTACCTGAGGCATCGGAAGGCCAGGAGCAGCTGAAGGCGCTCACATCAATTTCCAAGAAAGCTGTCGGGCAGCCGGGGCGCGAATTCGTTGAAAGAAACGATGTGCTCAAACACATTCATTCGCTTTGCCGAAAGCGCAAAATTGATCGTCAGGATTATATTCTGTTGTTTGAAACTGCTGATTTCAAACCCCGAAAGCAACAGCAAGCATCCAGCGTGGAAGCAGTCGAAGCCGAGGAAGTCCAATTCAGTCCGGCAAAGAAAAGGGCGGAGGGAGCGCAGTCTGCAGCCGCCGCTGCAAGAACGACTGAAGAGCCTTCAAATGGTGACTTGACTGATGAATCAACAACAAGTGAACAACATGCGGATCTGGCTGCTCCTGCGGAGCTAGTTGCTGAGAATGCGGAGACATCTGGTGATTTTGAGGCTGCCTGTTCCGAAGATATACTTCCTGAAGGAATTGAAGAAGACCTGGACAGCGATGATGATGGCGAGGCTTCTTTAGAATCCGATGATGAATCTGTTGATCTTGAAGCTTCAAATGAAGATGAAGAGGCTGCTGATTCTGCCCATGATTTGGACGATGAAGCTGACAGTTCCAGCGATTTGGATGAAGATCCGCTGGAAGCTTCCGGAAATGATGAGGAAGCCGAAGAGAATGGTGATGTCTTGGATTCCTCTGGTGAGGAGATATCCGCTGATGCTGAGCCAAGTGCCTCAGAGGAACAATCGCAAACGGATAGTCCCGCCGAACAAATCGAGGTGGCGCAAGCTCAAGGCACCGAAGATGGTGCCAGTCTTGATGCCCCAGCAGATAAAGGGGGGGGCGCAGCAGCTGCGTCTTCAAGTTCTGACCAACCCGCAGGAAAAGCAGGCAAACAGCCGAAATCTTCTAAAGTACGCCTAATTGTGCGTCAATCAGAGGATGGTCGAGTTATCACACGCTTCCGATTCTTCGATTTTTCTGATTCGCGAAAGCTGTTCGAACAGTTCAAAGGTAAGGCACCGGTTGTTGGTGCTGCTGTAATTCGCGGGCGGGAACTGGTACATGCGATTGGGATGTTGCCATCGGCTAAAGGCAGTCAAAGCCAAGTTGATGCGCTTTTAGATCAATCGCGTAAAGCTATGGAAGGTCCAGCCATAACATTTATTGCAGACAACGAGGTTCTCGCGAAGCTGCAGGAGTTGAACGCGTCATCTCCGAGAGACAGTAATTTGGAAGTCGTGCTCTTTATCATGGGTCAAGGGCGACCTGAGCCGCTGTCGATTAGCGATGCGCGCGGTTACTCGCGGTCTCAATTCCCGCTTACGGATTTTCGCAATCCAAAGTTCGTTTTTGATCGCTTGCAGGGGCAGGCACCTGTAATTGGTGCGTCGGTGATTTCACAGCCAGCACAACAAGAGCGAGGTGGATTTGGCAATCGCGGACGAGATGATCGGCGCGATAACAGAAATCAAGATCGCGGTGGCAAAGGAACCGGTGGACCAGGCTTTCGCGGAGGACAATCGCGCGGATCATCGCGCCCATCAACACCGGTCGTTGTTCACGCCTTCGGCCAGACACCACTCAAGCAAAATATCTTGCTGACACCGGAAACACTAAAACGAATGAACATCTCGCTAGTTCTTCGCTAAAAGTCCAAGCATTTGTCCATCAACGATCGATTTCTACTTGGGTCGAATTCTAGTTCTAACGATAAACGACTGGAAGCGCCCGCGCCTTGCGGGCTCCTTTGTTCTAACGATCGCGTTGAATGAATTTGCGTGTGTCGGTTGCAGATACGCGGTTGTTTACCAGATTCATGAGCGCGTTGACTTCGCTGGCGCACATCCATGTGTCTGCTTGGCGTGTGCGTTCGATGTTGCGTTGTGAGGAGCGGAGCTGCTGACTGTGTTCCTTCAAAGCAAATGCTGCCATCAGAAGAAAATCGAACTGTGCATCGAGCTTTTGAAACTCTTCGCCGAAAACGGAAGCAATTTGGTTGAGGAGCTGTTCGTTTTCTTTGGCGATGTTTGCGATTACTTCGCGGACTTCTTCCTTTGTTAGAACTGAAGATTTTTGGCTGAGCTTGTTGAACTTGCCGTTCAAATAAGTAGCGCGATCGAATTGGTTGCTGCTAAGAGCGACGTTGCTGCCGTCCCAGGTGTATTTGCAGCTGTTGCTGTTTTGACCGAGAATATTATTGAGACGCGCGAAACCAAGCGTCATTGCGCTTACGTTTGACATATTCATTTGCTCCACAACCTTGATTTAACTTTATGCGAGGATTGCAGGTGCAACAATGTGCGTTTGTGCAGTAGCCCCCTGTGGCATCGTGTCCAATTGAAAAAAAGTCCGAAAACCCTTGATTTTACGTTGAACTTTTTGAATCGACCTGACGTCTTGAAAATATGAGCAGCTTTAATTGTGGAGGTTTGAGATGCGGAAAGCTTTAGCGTGCTGCTGTGTCGCGCTGTCTTTCTTCTTTGCGCCTGTAACAGGGTTCGAAATGTCTCCTGCGTCAGACTCCGTCAGCTCAGCGGCGTTGGCCGCAAATCTGACCCAGGAGCCGGATAATGAACGGGCTCGGGCTTTTCACGTTCTCCAGAGGCTGACTTTCGGTCCGGCACCGGGTGACATCAAGAAAGTGCAGGATATTGGGGTCGAACAGTTCATTCAGCAACAGCTAAATCCCTCGAATCTCCAACTGGAACAAGGTTTGCAACAATCGCTGTCGGAGAAAGACGCGCTCAACCTGACGCCATTGGAGCTGTTCATTAAGTACGGTCGACCGGCCGTGAAGCTGGCTGGAGGAGCGCAAGCTGCCGGGCGGGGAGCTAAACCCTCGGTAGAGCAAAAGAAAGCCATTCAAAAGCAAGTCAAGGAAAATTACCAGAAGCTATATATGGAATCGGCAAGTGCCAGGTTCGAGCGCGCACTTTATAGCCCGCGCCAGCTCCAGGAGCTGATGGCAGACTTTTGGTTCAACCACTTCAACATCTCCTTCGATAAAGGACTGGATCATCTTTGGGTTGGATCGTTTGAAGAGCAGGCGATTCGTCCACATGTGTTCGGGCGATTCAGAGATCTACTAGGAGCCACGGCGCATCATGCGGGGATGCTTTTCTATCTGGACAACTGGCAGAATTCAGTAGCTGGCAATCAAGCTGCTAAATCGAAGGGGCGCTTCAAAGGGCTGAACGAAAATTACGCTCGGGAGCTGATGGAGCTGCACACACTTGGAGTGGATGGTGGCTATAAGCAAAAAGATGTGGTCGAATTGGCGCGTGTATTGACCGGACTAGGCATCGTCAATCGCAGTGCCGGCACCCTGCGCAATCTGCAGCAGAATTCAGAGCGCAGTCCTATGGGCTATGTCTTCGATTCGAAGCGTCATGATTTCGGACCTAAAGTGCTTCTAGGACATCAAATCCGAGCTAGCGGTGAGGCGGAGATCGAGGAAGCACTAGATTTACTGGCAAAACATCCGTCTACTGCCAAGCATATTTCGTTCAAGCTGGCGCAGTATTTTGTGAGTGATAATCCACCGCCCGCGCTCATCGATAAACTTTCAAAGGTTTATCTTGCAAGTGATGGCAATATTCGCGAAATACTGAATACGCTGTTTCATAGCAGTGAGTTTTTTGATCCACAATATCGAAACGCAAAATTCAAGTCGCCTTATCGTTATATGCTGTCTGCTCTGCGAGCCAGTGACGCGGATGTGGAGCGTCCAGCTTTGCTTACTCGTTTTTTGAAGCAACAAGGTCAGCCGCTCTTTCAATGCTTGACGCCCGATGGATATAAATGCACTCAAAGTGCATGGCTTAACTCAGATGCTTTGTTAAACCGCATCAGTTTTGCCTCTGGTCTCGGGACTGGCCGTATGCCTGGTGTTACTGCACACATTACCAGCACCGCCGACCTTACAGATATGATGCCTATCTTGTCGGCAAGCACGCAGAATACTCTGCGCGATGCGCCGGCGCGGCTTCATCCGGTTCTACTTTTGGGCAGTCCTGAATTCATGATGTACTAGGAGATGGGAATGAATCGCCGAGAATTTTTGAAGAATGCAAGTCTCGCCTGTATAGCAAGTGCTCTGTCAGGCGTGAATTCATGGGCGCTTGCAAGTGCTGCCGCTGGGCCCGGGACGAAAAAATTGATCATTGTTTTCTTGCGTGGTGCGGTCGACGGGTTGAGCGTTGTTGTTCCTTACAGTGACTCACACTATTATTCCGTGCGCTCCGGCATTGCCATACCGCGTCCAGGTGATGAGGGCGGTGTGCTGAAGCTCGATAGTGATTTCGGATTGCACCCTTCACTAGCTCCATTGTTGCCGTTGTGGCAACAAGGAAATTTGGCTTTCGTACATGCGTCTGGTTCTCCCGATCCTTCAAGATCGCATTTTGACGCACAGGACTTTATGGAAAGTGGTACGCCTGGTGTAAAGATGACCGGCACTGGTTGGATGAATCGGCTGCTCGTTCAGCTTCCTAATAATCATTCACCAGTTCGTGCGATCAACGTGGGGCAGATTCTGCCTCGTATTTATCAGGGTCCTTCGCAGGTGGCCAGTTTTGCGCCGGCACAGCAGAATGGTATCAAACAGAAAGCTATTGATAATCCTGTACTTTCACAGTATTTCGAGAGCATGTATGGAAGCAGAGGCGATGCGCTCGGCAAAGCCTTCAACGAGGGCGTAAGCGCTCACCGAACTATCAAAAAGGAATTGCAGGAGGAAATGGTGGCGGCCAATCGCGGCGCACCGGATGCAAATGCCTATCGCGGATTCGGCACTCAAATGGGGACCTTGTTTGCTAAAGATCCAACAGTTCAGCTAGGTTTTATAGCTGTTGGAGGATGGGATACTCACGTCAATCAGGGCAATTCCAAAGGGCAGCTAGCAAACAAGCTTGGAATTCTCGGGCGCGGTCTGGCTGAGCTGGTAAATAAACTGGGACCGGAATTAGAGAACACAATTATCTGTGTCGTATCTGAGTTCGGTAGAACAGTGAAGGAAAATGGCAATGGTGGAACAGATCACGGGCATGGCAATGTGATGATGCTTTTGGGCGGCGGAATTGCCGGCGGAAAAGTTCACGCCAAGTGGAATGGCTTGGGCAATGGGCAACTCTATGAAGGTCGCGACCTGCCAGTCACCACTGATTTCCGATCCGTGCTTGCCACTGTCCTTGGTGAACATATGTCCATCTCAAAGGCTGGTCTTCAAAACATCTTCCCGGATTTTGTGAGCAGGGACAACCTTCAATACCTACTGAAAGGCTAAATCTGTAAGCGCAGACTATGCTCTGAAGAGCTGCTTCTGCAGCCATTCGGCAACATGTATTCTCTCTGCTCGATGGGAACCATGTTGCCCTCTCGTCGTCAGTGGAAACATAATCTAAAGTCTTCGTCTGCGTTTTTGTGGACGATTGTATTCAGAGAGGTTTACCACCATGAACATGCAACGAGGCTTCGTAGCTCTCATAGCCGCCGTCTGCAGCTTACAGATGATTGCTCCAGTATCCGCTCAAACAGTAATGTTATCCGGTAGCGGTAACCCAATTGCCTCACCAGGATATCGTCTGGCTACTCCTATTTATGATCAACAAGTTGTACAACCAGTAGTCGTCCAGCAACCTGTATACATGCCGGTTCGCCCCCGCACAGTTGTGCGGCCTCGAACTGCGGTACGCACCGTGTATGTTCGAGACCAAAGAACTTTCTTTCAACGGCATCCAATGATTAAGGGTGCAACGATTGGCGCAGGAGTTGGTGCCGCAGCTGGCGCCATTACCGGTGCAATCACTCGACGAGGAATTCTCCGCGGTGCAGCAATTGGTGCAGGCACCGGCGCTGGTGTCGGTATAATTCGCACCAGCAGAACCATGCGTCGTCACCCAATCATACGTGATGTCGCTACTGGCGCGCTAACAGGCATGGGACTCGGCTGGGCCGGAAGTCGTCGTGGAAGCACAGTCGGAAAGGCTGCTGGCATTGGCGCTTTGGCTGGACTCGGCTGGGGACTATTCAGGCACCTGCGATAGGAATCTACCGGGCCATGTTTGTACATGGCCCGACTAATTTTTTTGCGGAGGATTTGCGCATGGATCGCAAGAGAACAACAATGTTGTTGTTGGGAGTTGGTCTGCTGCTAGTAGCTTGTATTGCCTTCGTAGTTTCAACTGGCCGTGACGGAGGGCTGGAGCAGGCAAATAAGCAAATCGCTTCTGGTGATTATTTGAAAGCTGAGGAATCGCTAAAACAGGCAATAGAGGCAGATGAAAAACGTTTCGGCAAGGACAGCGCAAATCTTTGTGATGAGTTAAACCTTTTGGGCAAGCTCTATCTAAAAGAAGGACGCCTTGCGGATGCACGGAAGGCGTATGAGCGATCTTTGAAAATTCGGCAAGATGATATGAAACCGCAAATGCTGGGACTTGCCTCCGCCCTTAATGGGTTGGGCAATACCTATCTAGCGCAAGGAAATGCACAAAAAGCTGAGGAATTGCTAGGGCAAAGTTTGGCGGTTCGTGAAGACTATCTGCCCGATGACTCAATTGAAGTTGCTGAGGCCAAGAACAGTTTCGCCCCATTGTATTTTATGGCTGGTGATACCAAGCGAGCGGAAGTATTGTACCGTCAAGCGCTATCCTCTTATCAAAAGCACGGAAGTACCGATAGTGTTGACAGCGCCAATGTTCGGAACAATCTTGGATCCATGTTGGTTGCGCAAGGAAAGTTAGCTGAAGCTGAACCGATGTTGACGTGGGCCTTAAGTAGCACTGAGAAAGCCTATGGGGCTACGCATCCAGAGGTTGCGATCGCTTGCAATAACCTGGCTGAACTTTATCGGGCTCAGAAAAAATACGCCGAATCTGAGGATCTATACAAACGAGCCATCGGTATATACGAGAAAGCTCCCGGATTTACAAACAGTTCCTATCTCGCGACGGCGACCAATAATTTGGCACTACTGTATTCTCAAAGAGGCATGTTCTCGAAGGCGGAGCCGTATTACAAAAAAGCAATCACGATGTTCGAGTCGGATCCGGCTGAGAACAAATCGCGATTACGCAATGTACTGGCAAACTACAGTAACATGTTGCGCGATGCTCGCAGGTACAAGGAGGCTGAGCGTATTGATAACAGGAACCGTCAGCTCCTTGCCGGACAAAGCGGACCATATTAGACCAGGCTATTGTCTAGGCGGATTATATGCGCGCCCCCCCTGGAATTAAACCAGATAGGACGAATGTAATGCGTCCTGCAGGCTTGCGCTCTTGGGATCGAACTGACATATGACCACCTGCGGGAGTTGATCATGTCACGAAACTCAAGGTATAGTTAGCTTTGATGAAATTCGAATGTCTCATTGCGGCGATCTCATTATCATTACTTCCTGTCGCTCCGGCACGTGCGCAGGATCTCCTGTGGGACACTTTTTTCCAGGCTGGCGAAAAGGCATTGGCGGCTCACAATTTTGTCGAAGCTGAAAAGCAATTTCGTTCTGCACTGAAAGATGCCGAAACTTTTAAAAAAGGCGATCCGCGTTTGGTTCGCTCTCTAAGGCAGCTTTCGTCCGCTCTTGAGTCTCAAGGAAAATATGAGCTGGCCGAACAGGCTATGAAAAGAGCTTTTGAGATTGATGCAAAGGAATTGGGTTCAAAGAATCCTGTTGTCGCAGCTGATCTGAATTTACTTGGAATGTTGGCGAGGCACCAGCAACGATACCAAGAGTCTGCTGCGTATTATCAAAGTGCCATTGAACTGTTTTCGAAAGCAAAGAAGACATCTCCGGCAGACCTTGTCGCGGTTCAGTGTAATTTGGCGATGCTGTATCAAGACATGGGTCAATTCGCAAAGAGCGAGGCGACACTGAAAGCTGCTTTAGCGCAGTCTGAGGCTGAAACAGGAAAAGACAGTGCAAGCACTCTTCTCTGTCTTGAGAATCTCGCGAAGATCTATTCCATGCAACATCGCTTCTCAGAAGCCGAACCACTCATGAAGAGGGTACTGGCAATGAAGGAAAAGAGCCTCGGGCTCGGAGATGTACGGCTGGCTCCTGAGCTGGGCGAGATGGGAAAACTATATGCCGAACACGGTAACTTCGGAGAGGCTGAGGTTTATTTGAAGCGTGCTCTATCTTTGAAGGAGCGCGAACTCGGGAGCGACAATCCGCAGCTTGCTGATACTCTACTTGAACTGGCAAACTTTTATTTGCAGCAAGATAGGGCCGGCAGTGCGGCACCACTTGCCGAGCGCGCCGTGCTACTAAGAGAAAAAGGCAGCGGCAAAAAGTCTCCTGCATATGCTGAGGTGTTGGGAAAATATGGACTTATCTTGATGAAGCAAGATAAGTATGAGCAAGCTGAATCGATCTTCAATAAGTCCCTAGAAATCGATCGAGCTGAGTTTGGGGAGAGGAGCAGGCAGTTTGCGCAAGATCTCAATCGGCTCGGGCTATTGTATCTGAGTCAGGGGCGCTATGCCGATTCAGAAAAAATGTACAAGCAAGCGCTAGACAGCGTTGAGAAATCATTAGGTCCAGACCATCCCGACGTGGCCGCTTGCTTGAATAATCTTGCTCTGCTCTATTGTAACGAAGGAAAATTTGCTGAGGCTGAACCATTAGTGCAAAAAGGGTTGGCAATCAGGGAAAAATCCCTTGGAGCTGAGCACCCGGCAGTTGCTCGCAATCTCTCCAATCTAGCTCAGATCAATGTTGCCCAGTCAAAGTTCAAAGAGGCTGAACCATTGCTCAGGCGCGCGATAAGTATAGACAACAAGGCTCTTGATCCTGATCATCCTGAGATCGCATCTTTGGTTCGGGATTTAGCTAGTATCTACGAAGACCTTTCTGCTTGGAAAGAAGCCGAAGATTGCTACCGCAAATTACTGGTGATGGACAGCAAAATATTGGGTCTGGACAATGCGACTGTCGCCGCGGATCTAGAAGCTATCGGCAGAATGCTGGTCAAACAAAACAAAGTCAGCGATGCCAAAGACATAATGCTCAAAGCCAAATACATCAAAGAAAAACTTCCAGGTGGGTTGAGTAAGAGCGATGAGGATTTCACCTCTGGTAGCCCAAACGCTGCTGACGATGCCACAGTTAACAGACCGGTTAAAGATAAATGGGCCTTCGTTGTTGGTATCAGCAACTTCAAGGATCCCAGCTTGAATCTGAAGTATGCCGCCAAGGACGCCACTGATTTTCGCAATTATTTGGTTAACGAAGCGAACTTCAAGGCAGACCACGTAAAACTGCTTATCGATAAGGAAGCCAATCGTGAGAACTTCGTTGCCTGTCTTGGCGAAAAGTGGCTGAAACGCTTAGCGAATTCGGATGACCTGGTCGTTATCTTCATATCAAGCCATGGTAGCGAAGCAAAACAACAAGCGGGAAATGCAAACTTTGTTGTTCCCTATGATGCTACGTTTAACAACTTGGTGTTCAACGGAATACCGATGCAGTGGCTGACTGCCGGGTTGAAAGATCTCGTCCATTGCGATCGGATTTTGTTGATCCTCGATGTGTGTCATGGCGGAGCAGCCGATCCAGGAGCAAAGGGAATGGCACGTACCGAAGCTTATGAGCCTGGACAACTTCTAACTGGTAAGGGGCAAATGGTTCTTGCTTCCAGTTTGGCTGATCAGACTTCTTGGGAGTCAAAGAATTATCCAAATGGTGTTTTTACAAAGAGACTTCTTGAAGCGCTGAGACATAAAGGCACGCACACCACAATGAAAGATGCCTTTGAGTTCATGAAGTCTCGCGTAGAAGAGGAAGTTCTGCGCGATCGCGCAGAAGTACAAACTCCGTTATTGATCACGCGCTGGTGGAAAGGCGAAGACATCACCATCGCGGCTCCCGCAACCGAACCCCGCGCCGGACTAACCCCTTCAAAATGAGGGGTGCGAAGCAGTTCCTAGTAAGGGCGACGCATAGGAAGATCAGTTCGAACAATATTGTCCTGGATTTCTTTTCCTCTATTGAATAGGCGCGCTTGTATCCACCAACCTCGCCGCGGGCGGTAAGTTGAGCTGCTTGCGAATTTCAGGTAGCGCCTTCATTGCTGCTATTTCCCCGGCTTGAATAATGCGCTTTATCGTCGCTGGATTGTCTTTTGTTACCGAGATGCCACCGACATCTGGATTGATGATGATGTTGGCAAACTCCAACTGATGTTCGTCAGTTACCGCCAACACAATATCCGTCAGGCGATTAGCTACATTGTTGTAAGACCGAAAAGTTTTCTTCGGGAGCTTTTTTAGCGGCTCATCGACGAGCACTGCAAGTACAACATCAGCACCCAATTCGCGAGCTGAGGACGCCGGCAAGTTCGCGCGCACCGCACCGTCAATGAAAAGTTTGTCGCCTATTTCTACTGGTTTCAAAATTGGAGAGATCGATGCACTAGCGCGAATCGCGGTGGAAACCTTTCCTTCATTGATTCTGTAGGCTTTACCATCGAGCAAGTTGGTAGCAACTGCTGAAAATGGAATCTTCAAATTCTTGAATTCGTTCTTGTCTGGTGGAATCATTTTGTCGAGTGTTCTTTCAAACCTAAGACCACTGACCAATCCCGCATAAGACTTGCGAGGCCAAGTGGGGATCAATCTGGTTAATGGAACCAGGAGCGCACGCGGTATTGCTAATGGTGCGTAGCTTTTCTTGAAGTTACCACGAAGTGCGGTATCTTCCATCTTGTCCACACTTACTCCGGCGCTGTATAAGCCACCGACCATTGCACCCATACTATTTCCCACGATGTAATCGATTGGGATACCTTCTCGTTCAAGTACACGAAGAACCCCTATGTGAGCCGTCCCTCTCACGCCGCCGCCCCCAAGTGCCAATGCCAGAGTCTTGCGTTTTTCGAGCTTCGTATCAATGGATGATTTCTCGCCGCTTACCGGTTTCTCAATAAACTTCGGCAACGGGCTTTCATTTACACTTTCTTGTGTGTGTGGAGTTGCGTCAAGTATTCTTTCCGCATCCTTGTCCGGTGACTTGGAAGGCTTTTTATTCGTTATGACCTTAGGTGCTCCTGGTGCAATTTCCGGCTCCTCTTCTCCAAGTAACGCAGATGAACTTGGAAGAGTAATTGTTGCTGCACACAAAAAAGCAAACAAAGAGCCGATCGGCAACGTTCGCAAATTCATTGTCGGTTTATTCCTGAACGGGGTAGAAGCTTAGACGGAATGCACCGTTAAAGTTTCCATTTCAGGATAAAGATATCGACTTTTTTTAGCCAGGAGATGTCTCGTTTCGCTGGCAGGTATCTTTTATTGAACGATTCGTCGCTTATCTGACACAAAGGAAGCATTTTCGCTTCGACGGCTCATCTTTAAAAGGATGCCGACATCGAGCACATAAAAGTTGTTTAGTACTGCTGAACTCGATACGGAGTTTCATAACCTGGAGGAGCATCATCGACGAACTGCTGGATGGTGGCAGAACTCCCTAACCTACGCATGTTCGAATCTTGCAAAGCCCCGCACTCTCCAGTGGCATGTTGGCCTGGACGCCAGCGCGATTGCCTGCTCTGTAGCAACTGTAGCGACTGGTGCATCTTATTCATCTGAGAGATTTGATTGTCGTTTGAGCTTTGGACAGGTCGAGAAACCTCTAGCAGTTTTGCTTCTGGCTTCATGGAGACCCAGCCGAGAATTGCACAGACACCGACAAATAGCCATAATCCGGCTCCAAGTTTAAGGACGAGTTGCAGTTCAGGGTTCTGAATGTTGTTCAGAATCGTTTGAATAGCCGGAAACGTTTGCTTGAAGGTAGTGTGCGATTTCTTCTTTTTCGTCTTTGTGCTATTGGTCATAGCGAGATCTCCTTGTGACAAGGACATGCTAGCTTCTCAGTCTGAAAATGATTTGAAAGACTTTGTTAGTCATCGGTAACAGACGGATCTAACCGTCGAGTTGGCGCATGTGCAATAGTAATGAAGCGGATTATGCAGAGTGTACGCTCTGCCTTCAAAAAGGTAACTGGGGATTACACCAGTATGAGCGGAGCAATGTTGCCCGCCCATTGCCGCTTCGATATGGGGAGATTCACGGCGTCACCCCTAAAACTGTATAGCGACCCAAATAGCGTCATTCTAGAGACGCTTTAAGATCGAGCGCTTTTGATGACGGCTGCCGGGAGTAGGACGCAATGTTCGGCAACGCCTTCGGCGAAGGCGCGAATTTCACGTTCGGTGACTGCGGCAAGCGCGAACTGGTACTCGTCCAGCCACAGCAATTTGTCCGGCTCCTTGAAATATTGGCCTAAGTAGTCGCGGAATTTGTCTGCAGGCAGAGCCATCGCTCCGCCAAGATTGTTTGGTACTACTAGATAATCAATCGACGAGACAAAGACCGGAGTACCTGCTTTGAGAACCGCACCGAGAAAGTCATTTCCGTCGATCGGTAGATCGAGATATTCCGGATATTGGTACTTCTCAAAATTTGGATATTCAAAAAAGTATTGCACCAGCTTCATCAGCGTCTGCGTAAAATCAATCAGCGCCTCCAACTCAGCGGGATATGGATGGTTGATTATTATCTTGTCTGCTAACTGCGGACCAAAACAAAAACTATGAATAGGTCCATTCAAAGACACCTCTTCTCTGGCTTCCAACACCAACTCAAAAAGTTCTTGTCCTTGCTTGGTAATCGTGTCTTTGATTGAGCCCTCTTCGAAAGCCTCCCTCAGTTGGATCAAACTTAGAGGCTCGTTGCGCCAATCGCTTTTTACTTCACTGTCCGCAGCTTCTGCAGCTAACTCTAAGAATCGCAATGCCAGGAACCATTCTTGTTGAACCGCCATAAATGGAATCCTGACAAAGAATCTGTTGCCTCCCAGCCAGATTTCTAATCCGCGAGTGGAAATTCCGGAGACGTAGAAGGTGTAGTAAAAGTCTCTCTCCCACCTTTCGAGGTCTGCACCTTCATCAAGTTGGGGACAAATTACCGCCGGAGGACTAATGGTGTTGCTTGCCGTCGGGGGAGTGAAGTCCTCCATCGCAAAAGTTTCCATGAACTCAAGCGGGCTGGGAAGGTCTTTGAATGGAACAGAGAAGACAACACTCATGTCTGAGATTCTAACCGGGTTCTTGTGGATTCTAATCGTCAAGTTACAAAGTCATATTATGGAAGGATTTTACTGCCTGCACAATACTATTGAAATCCTCGATAGTGTTGTAATAAATGTAGTTCCAGGCTCTGATTGTTAGAATATGAGGCGACGCCCGCAATTTCATCGCCAAGAGGTATGGGTGGTCGACAAGTGACTTCATCATTTCAATCCGGAGACAAAATGACTTCTCTGAGAATCAGGTCCTTCCTAAAACCCGTAACCCTCGCGTTGCTTCCTATCTTGCTAATCTCACTAACCCCGACACCTGCAAATGCCTGGTGGTTTTTGTTCAAGAAGAAGCATAAGACAGGCGCAACCAGCAACCAGAAGAAACGGGAGGTCGCCGGTGTACCAGTTGGACTTGTACCGGGTAATCCGCCTGCACTTTATTGGAAGCCTGACAAAACGCCACGAGCTGCCGTTCTGTGCTTACATGAGCTGGGATTTTACAATGGCGTTTTCGATGATTTAGGAAAGAGATTATCAGCGCAGGGATTAGCAACGTATGCTATCGACTTGCGCGGATTTGGCGGCTGGACTGAGATTAAGTCGCCTGACAGCAAAATGGATTTGGATAAAACTCTCGAGGATGTGAAAGGATCTGTCGAGGTAATGCACAAATTGCATCCTGGAATTCCGGTTTTTGTTCTGGGTGAGGCAATGGGCGGAGCTCTTGCTTTGAAAGCTGCAGCAACTTTCCCAGAGCTTATTCAAGGTGCAATAACGGCAGCTCCTGGCGGCGAACACCATAAAACGATGAAAAATTACATGACCATTGCAAGCAAGCTTGCTGTCGCCGGACCGAACAATGAGACTAGCTATGGCGAAGACTTGTTGGAAATTGCCACACCTAAAAAAGAACTTCAAGATGCATTTCGGGAAGATCCAAAAGTGCGTTTGGACTTGGCTCCGAGAGAGTTAATGGATTGCCAGTTTTTCATGTACAAGACGCGCCAAATGGCACGCAAGATCAAAAACGTTCCTGTGCTGGTTGTGCATGGAGAAAAGGATGGAGAGTCTAAGGAGATTGGTTCTGAGAAGGTATATAAAAACCTGGCAACCAAAGACAAGGAGTATTTGAAAGTTGCAGACGGCGATCACTACACCTTTGAGGATGTGAAAGTATCTGATGCTGCTTTTAACTCCACACTAAGCTGGATCGATAAACACATCTCGGCTCAGTAGCAACCTTCACAGATCTGAAATGGATGCATAAATATTTCGCCAAGATTTCGGGCGCGGATTCTTTTTCCCGCTGCAGTCGCTTTCAAGAAAATTTCGAAGCAAAATCGGCCGACTATAGTTGATGAACAGTTAAGTTTGGTACATGGACGCTGCTCACAGTGAGGCATTTTGCTGCCGCTAAAGGCAACGCCCGTATAGCTTTCGAAGCTATATATAGGATTTCCGATCTTATTATGGGTTTCCCTTCAGACATTGTTGGAACTAGCAAATGCACTGCCCGTCAGACAGGGCATGCTCGCATCATTCCGTTGTGATAGGGAAATACCCAGCTTGACGTTTTTGGTTTCAGACTTGGAGCTGAAAAAAAAGCACAACGGATGACAGGCATTCCACCCTAATAGCGCGTGCAGGGAAGTGAGGACCTGCTGCAAAATGTCTTCCCTTTATTTAGGCAAAAGATCATAGAAGTCTCTAGTTCAGTACATGGCAGTGATGCAAAAGCGTGGTGATACCCGCGATTGAATTAGGTTTTTTGCAGGAGGTTGGTATCGATGGATCTAATTTCATATCGTGGACCTGGTGTCGCCGGTGGTGTCTCATCCGGCTTAGGTTCTGCATGGCGTAATA
Organism: Candidatus Obscuribacterales bacterium; assembly: GCA_019747875.1. Lineage (GTDB taxonomy): Bacteria > Cyanobacteriota > Vampirovibrionia > Obscuribacterales > Obscuribacteraceae > JAIEPM01. Next base: position 8,338 of record JAIEQI010000196.1, on the reverse strand, counting down.
GCGGCGCCCAGAAAACACGCTGGTGGCACGTCAGTAAGAACACGCTACAAGTTCTTGCGCCAAATGACAAAATTGCCAAATTCATTTTCTTGCTTCCAGAAACATTGGTCAATGGACATTACAGGTATTGCAATGAGTTTCTCTGGCCGGTTATGCACGACCTTCCTGAATTCGCCACTTATCGCCCGGAAGATGAGAACTCATATCAGGTCTTCAACCGATTGATGGCCGAGTACATTGATTTTGAAAGCGAATCTAACCAGGAGTTTTTCATCCAGGACTACCAACTTTGCTTATTGCCTAACTGGATGTCTATGTTTGGTCATGCTAGCTCGGTTTTCTGGCATATTCCATTTCCAAAAAATGTGAAACCTGAATTCGTGGAGCCGATCAAAGCAATAGCCAAAGGTCTGCTTTCCGCTTCAGCACTGGGTTTTCACTGCACTGAGTACGCGGACAATTTCGCTGCATTCGTTCGTGAATACATGCCGGAGTATGCAGTTAACTCCTCTGGCAGAGTTATTGAACAAGTGGTACCAAGCAGAATGCATCGCCGTGATTTGCTAGGAATGCGTCGACGTGGCGCTTTCGTCATGCGACCGGAATTGATTCCGGAGGCAGACTACCAATCGCGCACGAGAGTGCTCGTAAAAGCTTTAGGTATTGATCCAGAACACTGGGCTGCGCTAGCCAGCAAGAGTGCCGATGAGATTGGTCTTGATCAGTCTCTTGTGCAGCTCGGCGACAGTGATTTCATCTTGTCGGTAGATCGAGCCGACTACACTAAATCGGTGCTCGACCGAGTGCTTGTTATCGATCGATTCTTCGAGCAACACCCCGAGTGGGTTGGTTCCATTTCATTTGTTCAGGTTTGTGGACGGACCCGTCCCGGACTGGATGCCTTTGATAAATATTGGCATACATGTCGGGCAGTGTGGGCGGCAACCAACAATCGCTGGCGAGTCGATAATTGGGAACCGATCAAATGGATCGAAAATCCACTGTCTGGTCAGGAGCTAGCGTACTTATATGCACGGGCGAAAGCGATGCTTGTTAACCCTGTGCGAGATGGCTTAAATCTGACAGCCAAAGAGTATGTGGCTTGTCGAGACAGTGAACCCGGGGTGTTGCTCCTTTCTCCTGGTGCCGGTGCCTGGCATGAACTAGGTGATGGTTCTTTGCCCGCCGATCCCCTCTCTCACGATGAGAGCGCTGAGTCGATCCATCGTGCTTTGAGTATGCAATCCGGAGAAAAACATTTGAGGCAGGCGCTTATGCATAAGCGTCTCAAAGACAACACATTGAATGACTGGTGGCAGTATTTTTCGAGACTCAAACTACATTTGCACAAAGAGCTGGAGACTCGCGAAGAAGCCCTTCCGGAAAACATTCAGAGGAAGGTAGGTTAATCATGATCAGGATTCATTCGGGTCTCAAGACATTTACGATCGCATCTAGCCTGATGCTTTGCTCGGTCTTTGCCTTGGAAGCAAAAGCAACCCCAGTCTTAGGAGGAAGCGTTTCAGGAGAAGGATTGCAAACAGCCGTTAAAAACTGCACCGAGGAAAAAACAAAGGAGCAGGCAATCAACATGGCGGTCATCTATATCTTGGCGGCCAAGGCGAAAGCACAAGCTCTGGAAGATAACCCGAAGAGCGAAGCTATTCGCTACTTGATGGCAAACAGCATGATGGGCCGGCATAAATTCGATGTGCTCAGTAATAAGATGAGTCAATGGATAGAGGAAGCAACTGATGCGGAGGAAACTCTGGCAGTCGCAAATCTAGCCATCAAAGTTGGCGATCTCGAAAGTGCCAAGGCTGCTTTCATGAAAGCGAAGGTTTTGCCAGATGGAGCCGCACCGTCGGAGCGAGGACTGGAAACCATTGCCTGGACCAAACAACAATCAAAGAACTATATGCTTGCAGCCAAAGCAAGAATTGATCATGGCAAAATTTCGGAGGCGGTGGATGAGCTAAATAACGCGCTGAGTATCGACCCTAAGAATCCTGAAGTTCGACTGATGATCGCGGACACCTTGTTGAAATCGTCACACAAGGGACCGAGTACCTTGCGCTCGGCTGCAAATCATTACAAGGCATATTTGGCTTTGAAGCCGGATCTCGGATCCCGAAAAGACAAACTAGACAGACGCATTGCCTCCTTGGAAAGCAAGGCTTCAAAAGCAGAGCAGAAGCTCATAGCTGGAACCAATAAGACCCTCTAATAGATTTTCCGCGTGCAGCACTGTGGAAACCGCTTGCCTCCCCCTCACGAGCGGTTTCCGTTTATGTGGGAGTCAGATCACGTGTTAACTCGCCTGATCCTTGTATCGATTGCCTGCCTTGGGTTTCGAGCAATCAACATGCTGCACGGATGGGATCGATTGCTGAAAAATATTGTGGCCCAACATTTGTGATGGTCGTCAAGAAGTGTCCGCTCAGGATGCTCAGTCGCATACGAAGAGTTCAAACTCCTTGTCAGATATACCTTTTGGATATCGAAACAGCACCGGCTTTGTGAAAGATTTGTGACACAGGTGAGCCCAAATTCATTGCCATTGTTACGTTTGTGGAATTAATTATTGAGTGGTTTCTTCGTAATTTCCCCAGTCTGGAAATTCGCGAAACCGCCTGACAATGCGCATTCCCGGTGCAAGTGTAAGTTTTAGCATTCATTAAACGAAGGTTCGCGAATTCGTGACCCCGTAAATTACACATTGTTGGACTGTGCACGTTCGTTTAATGTTGCCGTGAGTCACGCCCCATGACGAAACTTTCGTTTTGGTAGGCCGTGAAAGAAATACGGCAACCAGCGAAACCCCGGAAATTGAATAAAAACCACAAAATTCAGGTTCAGCACAGGCAGGAAAGATAGTTCCGCCTGTGTTTTCGTTTCTCAGGTTTTCTACTCGCGACAAATCCAACCCGAATGGAAAAAAACTAAAATGCGAATTTCAAAAAATGCACGTGCACTAGTAGTCCTCCTCTCCAGTACCATTAGCCTTTCGCAATATTTGCCGGCAATGGCGGAGATCATGAATCCGACCGGAGGCAATACTGGCGCCGATGGAGCCAGCAGCAGTTCAGGTTCAACCCTTGCAAATACAGGGAGCAACAGCAAGACTGCCGTTCTCATCGACAGCAAAAGTGCGCTCGACAGTTTGACGAGTTCGCTGCACGACCTCAACATCGACAACAGCAAGAACCTTGCTATCGACTTCGGCAAACTGGGTACGGACGGTCTCAAAATTTCGGGACTTTTGAGCAACTCCGGAACAGTTTTCGCATTTTCATCGAATCCGGCAATCAACACGGCTAACTTCTATGCGGGCAATTTGATCAACTACGGTTTGATCACGTCAATCATGCCGACAGATGGCTTTTCCAGCCTCAACCTCAACTACGCAAGTTTCGTTCCAAACCTCAATCTCTCGTTCAACGTCGTAAACAACTTCGAAAACCTCGGTTCTATCACCAGCGCTGCCAGTGTCGCGATTGCAGCGAACTCGGTTGTGAACTCCGGGACTATCAACGCAGTTCAAAACATCGACATCAGCTCAATCACCAGCACTATCAATTCGGGATTGATGGTCTCACAAGCCGGCAACATCAGCGCCATCACGGCAGCTTTGAACAACCAGAACGGTATTATGCAAGCGCTGAACGGCCAAATTGGTATCAGTGCTCTTGCCGGTAACAGCCTTGAAATCAACAACACTGCCGGTAAGATGATCGCGCAGCAGTTGAGCGCATCCGTTACGAGCCTCGTTTCATCTGTATTAAATGATGGCGATTCTGTTCCTTCTGCGCTAGCCCCAACCCTTGCCTTGAACCTGAACGGCGGTCTCTTCTCCGCCAAGGCTGTGGACCTTGTTGCTGACGGGGGCAAGATTTACCTCAATGCCGACCGTGTGGACGGTGACGTCAGCGTCTCCGCTTGTGATTTGGAGATGCACGTCCAACATGGTGATTTGACAATCGTCAATGCCAATCTCACAGGTGACCCGGTTATCACCAATGCTTCCAATAGCATCAATTTGAACAGCGAATCGCACTTGTTCAACACAAGTGGAGCTGAGTTCGTAGCTCTTTCCGGCAAAGATATAAACTTCACCGGCACAGGCACTATCAATACCAGCAATGGCGGTGCCGTTGGTGGTCAAATCAAACTCGGAGCCGGCGTCACATTTAGCGGCACCACAATTACAGGCTCTTCCGGTAACGGCGGTAGCGTCAATGCCGGCGGTTTGAGCCTCGTTTCCAGCGGTGGAGCAATTGAAGTGCGAGCCGATAAGGGCACGGGCTCCAATTCTAATGTTGGCGGTGTTATCGCATTGGCAGATGTCTCGAGCTCGGGCACAAGCGGCTGGAATGGAAGCAACGGGTCAACTGGAGCCACAGGCACAGCAGGCGGTAATGGTGGCGGCGCCTCGACAACCAGCTCAGCCAGTGGTGGTGGTGCCGGCGGAACCGGTGCCACAGGCAGCAATGGCAATGCCGGTGCTAACGGTGTCTCTGGCGGAACCATCAGCATTAGCGGTGCCACATCGATCACCCTGGGTAACGTTTCTGCAAACGGCGGAAACGGGGGCAATGGTGGGAACGGTGGTACAGGTGGAACTGGCGGCCGGGGCGGCAACGGCGGCGGCGGAAATGGTATCAGAGACGATGCCCCTGGTGGCAGCGGCGGTCAAGGCGGCAACGGTGGTAATGGTGGCAATGGCGGTGCCGGTGGCTCCGGTGGTGCCATTACACTGAAATCTCCTGGAACAATTACATTGTCTTCACTCTCTGCCAATGGTGGCTCAGGTGGTATCGGTGGTCGCAGTGGCGATGGTGGTACAGGTGGTGCAGGTGGTGACTCCGGAACTGGTGCATGGGGCGGTGCCGCAGGCAACAACGGTGGAACAGGCGGACGAGGTGGTGATGCCGGTAACGGAGCCGTTGGCGGCAACGGCGGAGCCGCTGGTGCGATCAGTGTTACAAGCGCCAATGGTGGCGTAACAATTAGCGGAAACGGTTCAGCTGCTGCGCAAAAGACAGCCGCGGATACTGCTGTTCTGACTCAACAAGCTCAAGTGACAACGTACACAACAGCCTTGCAAACTGCAAATGGTGAACTGGCAGCAGCAATCTCAGCACGCGATTCTCAGGCGGCCACAGATCAAACAGCTGTGGGTAGCGCTCAAACGACTTTGAATAACGCTCAACAAACATTAAATAGCAAAGTTACCGTAAGAGATACTGCACAGCAAGAACTGAATACAGCGATAAGCAACAGAAACACGGTCTACAACACTTCTGGTGCAACGCAAGCCCAAAAAGATGCAGCTGACGCCGTAGTTGCTTCAAAACAGACAGCATTGAATAATGCTCAAGGCGAAGTAAACCAGGCCGAATCGAGCAGAAACACAGCGCAAACCTCATATGACATTGCACTGGCGACACTGAACTCGCACCTGTCTACCAATAATGCAACTATCGATACGAAATCTGCCAATGTTGCGACGGCCAGCACCAACTTGTCCAATGCACAAAGCACACTGGCTGCATTGCAAGCTACAGCAAATCAATTGGCAATCTCCTCTACAGCAGCCGTTCAATCTAGCGGTGGCGCCGGCGGTACAGGCGGCGCAATTGGCAACGGTGGTAATGGAGGATCCGGCGGACGCGGAAGCGCAGGCGGCATTTTCAGAACCAGCGGATCTGGCGGTAATGGCGGAGCCGGTGGCGGCGGACCTCTCGGCGGTATCGCTGGTGACGGTGGCAATGCTGCTGCGATTTTGGTTTCGGCCGGTAATGGAAATGTATATATAAACGGATCGGTTAACACGATCGGTGGTGCCGGTGGAAAAGGTGGAGCCGGTGGCTTTGGCGGCATGGGCGGTCAAGGTATCAATGGCAGCAGCGGTAGTATTGGAACGGCTCTCGGCTTCGGCGGGGGGAACGGTGGCGTAGGCGGCGCAGGCGGTCTCGGATCGGCTGGTGGCGCAGGCGGTGCTGGCGGTGACGGCGCGGCAATAACCTTGAACGCAGACAACGGTGACGTGCAGGTTACTGCTGACCTCCAGAGCTTTGGTGGACTTGGCGGTAGCGGCGGTCAAGGCGGCTCGGGCGGTACAGGTGGATCTGGTGGTTCATCGGCTTCTGGCTTGCAATGGTCCGGTGCAGTCAGCATCACCAATGGCGGTGTACTCAACTTCAGTGGCGGCGTCGCAGTTGGAAGTATCGGTGCCTCAGGCGGCGCCGGCTCACTCGGTGGTACCGGTGGTGTTAAAGGTGCTGGTGGCGACGGTGGCAACATTCAAATTACCGCACCGGTTGGTTCGATCACGGTTGGCGGCAACGTCAAATCATTCGGCGGCGTCAATGGCGTCGCCGGTGCCAGTGGCGCAAACGGTGCTCGTGGCGCTGATGGTGCGACAGACATTTACCTTGGATTCAACGCCGGAGCTAGCATCGGCGTCACTTCCTCCGGCGGATTCGCAGTCGGTGGTGAGGCAGGTGGCACGCTCAATATCGGTGGCATAAGCCTCGACGGAAATGTCGAAGGGTCGGCACAGGTCACAATCAGCACTGATGGTATCAGCGCATCCGGAAGCGGTAGCGTCTCTGGTAGCGCCCAGCTGAACTTGGGTGTGATCAATGTCGGCGCGTCTGGATCAGCTTCCGGCGATGCAACAGTCAGCATCACTCCTACAGGTATTTCAGGAAGCGCTAACCTTCAAGCAAATGGCAGCGCAAATCTGACAATCGATTTTCCTGGCTTCAATCTGAACGCCCAGGGGGCTGGCGGCGTAAGCAGTAGCGCAACACTGGCCATCGGTGCCGACGGACTCAGCGGTTCATCAACCCTAAGTCAGAGCGGTAGCGCATCCGGTGGCTTGAGCGGTGCGGGCATTACACTCGGCTTCCAAGCTCAAGGAAGTGGAACGCAAACCGCATCCGGTGGTATCAACCCGAGCGGTATCTATGGTAGCGGAGGCGCAAGCGGTTCCGGTAGCGGTAGCGCCTCATTCTCAGGCGGTGGCATCGACATAAGCCTCGCTGGAAGCGGAACAGGAAGCGCCAGCTGGGCAGCACAAGTTGGACCAAATGGCGCATCTGCCAATGGCGAATTGAACTATCAAATGAACGGCACCGCGCAGATTGAAATCCCCGGTGTCATGACTATCAACGTCAGCGGAACCAAGAGCCAATCGGCATCAGGCAGCGCCGTTCTCAATGGAACCGGATTGTCAGTTTCAGGAAGCAACACGCAAAGTGTTGGAGGCAGCGTTCAAATCCAGGCTGAAGGTGTAAACATCTTCGCCAATGGTCAGCAAACCAACTCGCAATCAGGTGGTGCTAACCTCTCCGGTAGCGGCCTCAGCGGTAATGGCAGCACCAGTGCAAGCCAAAGTGGTTCAGCTGGTTTCAGTGCCGGTGGACTCGATATGAGCATCAGCGGCTCGAACAGCCAGTCGATCACCGGCAGCGCTAGCGTTGGACCGGGTGGACTTGCAGCACAGGGATCGCAAACCCAGAATATCTCTGGTACCGTCGCCATCAAAGCGGGCGATTTCAGCATCGATGGTAACGGTGGCTACAGCTCCAACAACTCCGGTTCAGGAAGCATCACGCCAAATGGTGTCTATGGAGAAGGCAGCCAATCCCAATCTATTAGTGGACACGGCAACGCTAACCTCGGCGGCGTAGTGTTCAACCTCGACGGCAACTACGATCAAACAACCACGGGCAATGGCGGTGTCGGTTCCGGCGGTATCCAGGGTGGTGGTTCCAGTTCGACTAACGTTTCCGGCAAAGCTGACCTGGGTGGATTCATTACCGTCAGTGGTAGCAAATCAGATTCCTTCATCGCCAACGGCGGTATTACCGGCAGCGGCATTGGCGGCAGTGGTAGCAGCTCGAACTCGATCAGCGGCAATCTAGCTGCTGCTGGCATCATCGAGGTTACTGGCGGTCAGACTAAGTCCTCAAGCGCTGGTGGCAGTATTGGCACCAGTGGCGTCTCCGTAAATGGTGCTACGAGCCAATCAACTACAGCAGGAGCCAGCCTCAATGTTCCTGGTGCAATGGAAATCACCATCTCGCAAACTCAGAGCAATTCTCAATCCGGTAGTGGAAGCACAAGTACCGGTGTCACCATCACTACCGACCAAAGCTCAAAGAGCGGAGCTACTCTTGGTCTGATGGGCGCTGCCGTTAACTTTGACATGAGTCAATCGACGAACCGCTCCACCACTGCAAATTCGCAAGGCGGAACCTGTCAATAATTCTGAGACAAATCTAGCATAGAATTTAGTGTAGGAATTGACTGCTGGGATTTCGCCAAA
>JAIEQI010000228.1 GCA_019747875.1 Candidatus Obscuribacterales bacterium | reverse complement strand
ACTGTATTGTATAGTTATTGTGCCCCAAAAAGCAAAAGCTCAAACATATGCTGAGCAATTGCTATAGGCCAAGCTGCAAAAAAGGAGAAGTAATGTTTGGAACCAAACATTGCTTCTCCTTGCGTAATTGATTAGCAAGTCATGTAACCCACAAGGACGAACATCGCTCCACTGAACATCGTCACGAATATCAGCTGATTGATTTCCGACCTGTTTGGATTCTTCTTTTCCCAGGGGCGCTGCCACAGATAGAATGGCTCGACAGCGAAAGGCGCCGCCACGAAAAGAATAATTCCGATAACCGCGAAAAACATCTATTCCTCATGCAATATTGAGCTAGATAAACGGCAGCCGAACGGGAGACAGGCGAGGAGATGGGCTCGCTCGACTGCTCCCGACCGGTGGTGCCAAGACGGATCTCGCTAGGCCGCGCTGCCGATACCCGCGAGCATCAGCAGCATTCCGATGACGAAAACCAGCCAGAACGCCGGTCCGTAAACCTCGCCCGCAGTCGGTCCCATTGTTGGTCCCTTTTTCGGCGGGTTGAAGTAAACATACATCGGTTTCGCCAGGACGACGGCGAGGATGATGGTAGCCAGTCCCAGGATTCCCAGAATCATATGAGCCTCATGCTCTTTGTTTGTGGGTGCGGCTGCTCTGCTTAGCGGGAAAGGCAGCTCGCGGGATGGGTGAGACAAAAACTGCGATTCTTCCTGTCACCAGATCCGCACGAGCGGGAGACAGTCCACCGAATTGCTCCGGGGCCTGCTCCCGCTCGTACGATTTTGCACAATTTCAAAACGGCTTGTTTAGGTCATGATGCAGTAGAGATGCAGTTGTTTGGCACCCCCCCCGCACAGATCCGTGCTTGCGGCACACTTCCGCACACGGCTCTGACCTTACACTCCGTCTTTAATTGAGATCCGGTTACTCCGTTCCTTCTTCCAGGTCCGGCGTTTCTGCCTCGCCTGCGGATGCGCGGTTGGCACCCTTGTTCGGCTCCTCGAGTTCGAAGAGGAAGCCCAGGAAGGTCGTAGCGTACGCACCGGCCGGCAGGTTGAAGCTGATGTTCACGACGGTCTGTTCGTTACCGTCCACCAGCTCGTTGTTGACGCTGTGCGAAAGCCCATCCACGCGGATGAAGGCGTTCCGCCAAGGCGACTTGTTGCCGAACGGCTTCAGGAATTGATCCCGAATGAACGGGTCGGCTTTCCTGAGGTGGTTGAGCGCTTCCTTGCAGTAAGGCAGCCGCTCGTAGTACTGACGTGCCTGCACCGTGTCCATGAGCGTGGGGATGCCCCGCTCGGACGGGTCGAACTTGGTGCGACCTTGCTCGGCCAGCTCCATCTGCTTCACCCAGTGCGGAAGCTTGCGCCCCAGCACCTGGTTCCACCAATAGGACTGCCATGCAGCAATCCAGAGTGAGCACTCTTCGGACATGGATGCAACCACGGCCTGGAAGTCACCCCGGTACTGTTGGATGTCGGCAAGGCGCTCGGCGATCTTGTACTCCACCGACATGTTGAGCTGCCGGTACGCGTCGTTGCGTTCCAGCTTGCGCTTCATGCCAGGGAAGTCGTAGAGCCAAGACCCTTCGATGTCGCGCCGAAGCTCTTCGGCCGCCGGGTTTTCACGACCGGTCGTCTCGAAGAGGAAGCGGTAGAGTGCGGCTTCCGATGCAGTCCCGAAAGCATGCACGCCCTTCGGTGCCGGATAGTCTCCGGTGATGAGCGTATAGCCGTCGAGATGCCCCTTCTGCCGCGCTGCCAGGCGCTGCATGTTGATGGCGTTGGGCACGTAGTTCTGACGCCGAGCCAGCTTCTCCAGCCGCGGCAGCAGGTAGGACTCGACCGAAGCCTTGTCCTGGTTCTTGATCACAATCTTCAGCTCGAAGCGGTTCAGGCGATGCGCGCCCTTGGTGATGAAGTTGCTGCGAACGAGCCGCGGCGCCTCCAGCGTGAATCCAAGGTCGGCAGGCCAGGTCACCTTGAGCATCTCGGCCACTGTCATCCCGCCGATGAAGACGTTTCGATGCGACGGAGTTGCACCGTTCATCTTCACGTCTCGCCGGTTGACGGTCCGTCCCAGCTCCTTGCTGAGGTGTTCGCACACCTTGGCGCAGAGCTCGGTGGCAGGAATTTCTCGCGTCATTTTCACGCGAGCCGAAACTTCCGTCCATGCGATGTTGCGACGCTCGTCAGCGACCGGGTGGAGGCGCTGCCGTGCATCATGCCATCGGATGTCCTTCAGAAAGAAACCAGCCTTGCCGGGCCCGAAGTAGGGCCAAGCGACTCGACAGACTTCGTCGAGGCTGACGCCGTAGATTGCTACGGTCGCGACAGTCTCGGCCCAGCGGTCTTTGAGACCGGAGTGCCGAATCTGTTCGGGTTGGATGCGACGACCGGTCGCCTTCGAAAGCAGCGATGCCAACCAGTCAATCGCGGCCCAGGTTGTGGTCCGCTCTTTGACCATGCTAGCAACGACCACACTGTCGGGCGTGCGCGGAGCCGACAGCACTGAGGCAGGATAGTCGCTTTCCGGACCGATGGTCAGGAAGCGGTTCTCCATGCCCGCTGCGCGTTCGAGAACGCGGAAGTGCTGCGGGAAGCGCTTGGCGATGCCCAGCAACTTTGGACTCGTTCCCTGTTCGGGGTTCGGTTCCAAGTAACTGAAGATCTCGCTCGGCAGGAAGGGCCGTTCATCGAAACCATTTGTTGGTGTTGTCATGGCAACTACCTCTCTTGTTCGGGCAGGCGTCGTAACGCCCGCCAGTTCGTTTGAGAAAGGCTCAGCTACGCTTTAGCCGAGCTAGCAGTAGGACGACGGAGCTTGTAGTGACAAGCGGGTCCCGACCAGGGATGATCGGGACCCGCCGTATGCAAACTCAGACTTCAGCAGCTGCCGCGGGAGCGTAGAGGTGGCTGATCTTGCGGATGTACGGAACACCCGGCACGGCATTGTGCTTGTACTCGCCGTAACGGTCGATGTGCGCAGCGCGCATACCGACGTCCAGCGAAGCCTTGATGTCGAGCACAGGGTTGTCGCCGACCATCAAGCAGTCACCGACATGAGTGCCACAACGCCGCCCCGCACCGAAGTAGAACTCCGGATGCGGCTTGGCGATGCCGAGCTCGTAGCTCATCACGAGCTCGTCGAAATCTTCGCGCACCAGGTGTCCTTCCGTTTTCGAGAAGATCTGCGGAATCGGGAAGGGCCAGGTGTTCGACGCCAGGGCGATCTTGAAGCCCTGCGAGCGAAGAACCTTGATCTGCTCTTTGCAGTCACCGAACGAGCTCAAGCCGAGCTGCTCGTTTTCGGTGAGTTCGCGCAGGGCGGCAACGGCACCTTTCGGCACCGTAAGCCCGAACGCGGAAGCGACAAGGTACGCGTACTCCTCGGGGTCTTCCTCGACGAGTTCGCGATTTTGGTGGAACGCGTCCCGAACCCGCTTGCTCGCCGTTGTGAGGCAAACATCGAGGAATTCGGGATCTGGACTAGTGAGTCCTGTGCCGGACTTGTACCCCAGAATCTGCTGAAACTGCATGATCGGCTCCGGGTAGGTAGCACGCAGCAGTGTCTTGTACAGATCCAGTAGAATCCACACAGGCCTGTGCCCAGTCGCCAGCGGCGCTTGGGCAAGATTGTCGTTGATCATGATAGGGGCTCCTAAGCTTGTTACGGGCAGAGAACGCGCCCGCTTTATGGAGCCGTCACACACACAGTCGTGACGGTTTTCTAACGTAGTCCTCCTAAGAGTTGCTAGGAACGGAAGGAGTAGGGCTGTTCCACACAGCTTGACGTTGCCTAAGGTTTCACGCCGGGGCGGTCGTTAGCCGCCCATGGCAGTCAGTTTTCTGGCAACGCTACTCGTTCTCAGGCAGTCCAGGTCAGCTCGACGCTGACACCGGCGACGTAGCCCATCTGACCGATGGACTTGCCACACGTCATGACGACCCGCGCGTTGTAGCCGTTGCTGGGAGCAACGTGGCGCACGCGGTAGCCGAGGGCATCGAGTTCGACGACGCACTGGCGTATGTCGTCGGGGATGATGCTGCTCTGGGCCGCCGGAAGCTCCTGCCAGCTCATGCCGACATTGGCGTCCGGTTTGTCGATCTGCTCGTTGTTCTCGCGGTCCCACGTGAAGGTGACGGTTTTGCCGGTCTTCGTCGTGAACACTGCGCGAACGGCAGTCGAAAGAGCGGGGTCGTAGCCGCTTAAGCAAGCAGCGTTGTACTCCGCCGTCCCGACCGCTGTGTCCGAGCCGATCTTCATGGAGGGGATGCCGAAGCGCCGAGTCACGATCCGGAGACCGTGGTAGAGGCGGTCGGCAAGGTCAGCCGGGTAGGCTTGCTGACAGGCGAAGCAGACAACGATGTTGTCCTTGCAGAGCTGTACGCGGCAACCGTCGCCGTCGTGTCCTGCAACTTCGCCGACAGGGCAAACTTCTCTGTTTGTCATTTTTTTTGTTCTCCTTTCCATGAGAAACCAGCGAAAACGACAACCCCTTCAGTCGAACTCCAAATCCCGAGCATTGCGCGCGGAAAAATGGGATTGCTGAAGGGGTTTTTCGGTTTTGGGTGCTGGGTGGTAGACGTTATTGAGGGAGAAGAAAGTAACGTCCCGACCCTACGTGTGCGGTATGGGGCGTGGCAAGTTTTATGTGCGGAAGGCGCAATTTTTTGAAACTTTCAATTATTCTTGCTAGATAAGCCTTTTGGGATTTTTGTGTGGCCGGCTCGTGTGGGCACATACGGTGCAGGAGCCGCTGTGCATGGTGGTTCTACGCTGATCGGACCCTGGCGGAGCTAGTATAGAGATCTCTAATCTGATTGAGGCGAGCGGTATTAGCGATAGTTCCTGACACGTAGAGTCATAGTATGCATGCGCCTAACCTCGCGAGTACCACGGGTGGTCCCATGGGGCCAGGTGCTGTGATAGCTCCGTCAATTTTCATTAGCGCTCCTTCGGTGAGAAAGATGAGAGATGGCGCTAGTTGGGGGATGTCAATGTGTATCTGCAAGGTGCCGTTGCTATAGCCTCTTTGCGTTCCAATTTTCCTGCCAATTTCACTCAGCTCCAGCAAGCAAGCCAATCTCAATTCCGATTTTTCTATTTGTCTTTCCGTGCAGGATTGACGTAGAAGTTCGCTTGTTCGGAGCTGCGTTGAAGCGTTGCGGGGGAACAGTCACCAGGGTCTTCGACCCCGATGTCCGATTCGGGAGCATGCAGTGCACCGGTGGATATCGCAACAAACAGCGCCAGGACAAGAACTGAGCGCTAGAAATGGACAAACACCATGATCCAATCCAAATCGCAGCATTTGGTGCCGGAACTTTACGAAGACGATTCGCCCGCGGATCTTCTTCCGAAGCGGCCCTATCTGGCTGCTGTTCGCTACATCGCCGATCGAATGGGCGGCGTCGAGGCCATGTTCGACCAGTGGGGTCGCGTGCGCACTCTGACGGCCGTTTCGAACGACGGCTTGTTCGAGCAGACTTTGAAAGCCGGCGACAAGCCGGAGACCTTCGCTGAGCGTTTTCTGTCCAGCGATGAGATCGTCAAGGCTCTCGGCTTGCGCAACTGCGAGCTCGAGCAGGTCGACAGCGTCGAGTTGTCCGGTCTTGGCACTCGCGTCGAGTTCCGCCAGACCGTCAAGGTCGACGGCAAGATCTATCCGGTGCGCGGTGGTTTCGTTCACGTTTTCGTGGACGGCGCCGGGCACATCTATCAGGTCAACTCGACCGTCCGCTTCGGCCGCAAGCCGCAGTCGGTCGGCCGGCTGATCACCGCTGCCGAGGCCGTCGTTGCTGCCCGCAACGAACTTGGCTTCGCCAGTGACGTCAATCACAAGGCAGAGTTCGTCTTTACTGCCAAGAACGAGAAGCTCTACCCGGTCTACGAGGTCACTCTCACGGCTGAAGCTCCTCGTCGCGTTGTCACCGTGCTCGTCAAAGCGAGCAACGGAAACATCGTGGAAGTGGCGAACAAGCTGCGCGGTCACAAGGGCAAGTTCGGGCGGATTCGTCTCGAGCCGGCCAAGAAGACCGTCGATTCCGGCAACGGCGCCGGTGCCGCTGACGGTGGCAAGACTGCCCCCGGCAAGGTGTTCCTCGCCATTCCGGATCCGAAGCAGCCGATCGACAAGCAGGTCCATGACGCGGTGCTCAATGCACTGCCCGATCCGACCGTGCTCAAGAACGAGAACTGCATCATCTACCTCGGCAGCAAGAAGAAGGAAGTGAAGTGCAAGCCTGACGGCAGCTTCATGTACTCGCCGAAGGATCCCGAGTTCGCGGCGGTCGTCACCTTCTTCGCGTTCCAGGAGCAGATGGCTCTGATGCGCAGCTGGGGTCTGGTCGCTCCTGAGCGTCCGATTCCGGTCTATGTGCAGGATCCGGCTGTGCGCGACAACGCGTACTTCGATCCGGAGAACTACGAGATCCACCTCGGCGTCGGCAGCGGCCCGATGGGACTCGCCAAGATGATCGCCTACGACCTCGGCGTCACCTGGCACGAGAACGGTCACCACATCGTCTTCCTGCAGGCTCCTGGCAAGGACCTGCCTGGTTCCGAGGGTGGTGCCATTCACGAGTCGATCGGTGACGTGCTCGGCGACTTGCTGATGGACTTCTGGTTCCGTCACAAGTACGGCAAGCAGCTCGGCCACACGCTGACTGCCAAGGACATCGAGGACGATCGCCGGGTTATCGGCAAGTATGCGATGCCGCCGGATGGCATCCGCATCCAGAAGAACACCAAGAAGACGCCCCGTGACAAGACGGGCGAGGTGCACGACGACGGTCTGATCTCGGGCGGTGCCAAGGCTGACCTCCTGGTCGCCATGGCCACCAAACCTGGTGCGGACATGACGAAGGCGTTCGAAGACTTCGGTCGGATGACGCTGGCTGCCCTCGCGCTGGTGCCCTCTTCGCAGGTCACCTTCCAGGATTTGCTGCGCGCCTACTTGACCGCCGACAAGAAGCTTTTCAATGAGGCCAACAAGGCTCTCATCGTCAAGGCTTTCGGCGATCACGGTATCGTGCTCAAGTCTGCCGAGAACGGTTCCTCGCTGGTTCTGACTCGCTTCTAATGGCTGGTGCCGGAGCGCGACTTCTGGTCTTGCGACCGCAAGATTGCGCTCCGGTTGCCACCATCTGAGGTGACGAAACAGCTACAAGAAAGGTGGAATTGAATGAGCAATACCAAAGCCGAGCAAACTGCTCCGGCAAAAGACCCGTTCGACCCCGAAAGCTTCAAGTC
The DNA here is from genome assembly GCA_019747875.1 of Candidatus Obscuribacterales bacterium. GTDB lineage: Bacteria > Cyanobacteriota > Vampirovibrionia > Obscuribacterales > Obscuribacteraceae > JAIEPM01. The sequence goes on along the minus strand of JAIEQI010000228.1, from coordinate 25,370 downwards.
TCCTGCTATCATGTCCGGAGACAAGCAGCTGCAGGGATCGACTTTGAAACTTCTGGTTTTCGACATGGGTCACGTTTTTGTCGACTTCGATTGGGAAGTCGTCTGCGCCGGCTTCATGAAAGCCAGCGGCAAGACCCGTGATGATCTGCGTCAGGTCATGGCTCGTTGCGCTAAGCTCGGTTACGAAACCGGGCATATCGACACGGCCGGCTTCCTGGCGGAGCTCAACAAGGAGCTCGGCACTCAGATTTCGCACGATGAATTCTGCGCGATCTGGAACGCCAGCTTCGTCGAGAACGAGGAAATGGCGGAGCTGCTCAGCGTGCTGCGTGAACAGCGCCCGCTCTACCTGCTCTCGAACACCAACGAAGTGCACTACAACTTCCTGCAGGGCACCTACAACGTGGCTCGCCACTTCAATGAGCTGATCCTCAGCTATGAAGTCGGGCTCGCCAAGCCGCAGGCGGCTATTTATCACGAAGTGCTCAAGCGCAGCGGTTTGACTGCTGCCGAGTGTCTCTTCGTCGATGATCTGGCGCCGAACATCAAGGCGGCTCAGGAAGTGGGGCTGCATACCATTCATTTCACAGGTGCCGCTGATCTGAAGGCGCATCTGAGCTCGATGGGATTCCGAATCTCTCGCAGCTAAAGTTTCTGAGATAGCCAGACTGATCGAAAGATCAGTCTGGCTATTGATCTAAAGCCTCTAGAGCTTTAGATTGCGGCAGTGTGCGCGATTTGCTAATTGCGCTCCATCGTTTCACTCGCTTTTCTCCCAGTTTGCTTTAACCGCATGGCGGGACTTGCACCACCTTTGGTGCAGGGGAGCTGACTTGGAAGGTAAGTGGATGTGCTAACTGATGCTGCTTTCACCTGCTTGAGCAGGTATGTGTAACAACAATGCTCGACACAACGAGCATGAAAGGAGCAATTTCTATGAATCAAGAAAATCATCCCAATGGCTGGCTCAAGGGGCTGGATCTCTCTCATCATCAGGAAGAGGTCGACTGGGCCAAGCTGAAAGCCGACGGTTGGCAGTACATCTTTCTGAAGGCGACCGAGGGTGGCACCTATACGGATCCTACCTTTGCTGCGCGTCGAGAAGAATGCCGCCGTCATGGCTTGCCGACCGGCTTCTACCACTTCTTCAGGCCCAAGGGTCCGGTCAACCTGCAGATCCAGAACTTCTTGCAGAATGTCGGTCGCTTGCAGCCTGGTGAGCTTCCTCCCGTCCTCGATCTCGAGGTCGCCGGCGAGTGGAAGTCGAACACTGAGCTCAAAGCTCAGTGGTACGAAATCAAGTTGGAAGACCGCATCAAGATGGTCGTCGACTGGTGTGAAGCTGTTGAAGCGGCTCTCGGTGTCGCTCCGATTATCTACATGTCCAGCGGTTTTGCTGCTGAAGTTCTCGGCAATGCTCCGGTGCTTTCGCGATGGAAGCTCTGGGTGGCAAACTATACGACGGCTCCCCAGCCTCGTTTGCCGCAGCCGTGGTCGAACTGGACGTTCTGGCAGTACTCCGAGTCGGGGCGCGTCGATGGTATCCCTGCCAACGATGTCGATCTGAACTGGTTCAATGGAACCCGTGAAGACCTGGCACGGCTGCAGGTTCCGTCTTTCGTTCGCCGGCCAGAAAACCCTCGCGCCAGACAGGAGTTCGTGCTCAACATCTGTTTGATCGGTCTCTTGGCTGCGGGCGTCATCTTGCTTCCGGCAATGAGTGCCTGGGCGTGTTTTGGTGGGGCGATGGCGTTAGCCATGCTCTACACAATTTTCTTCCCCAGTCGCGGCTGATGATACCGATTGTGGTATCATGAAATGGAAGAGGCGGGCATCATCGGAATTGAACCGATGCCCCGCCTCTTCTCTTTTGGACCCCATCTATTCATCTATATAGTGGATGCTGCTGGTTCCCTTTCTGGCCCTGCTGGAGAGCGGTTCGGGAGCAGCGCTCCTCCAGGAATGTCATGGCCGCTGATGGGCGAATGCATAATTTTGTGTGTGTCATTTTTTTGCGGGAAGCGATGTCGAACGGTATTACATGTGGTGTTGCCGGTCTCAGATCCCTCACTAAGCAAAGCGCTCGGTTGACCTCCCGACTTATTGTCGATACTTGCAGAAATTAGCTGTCTGGTATCAACTGTGCTGTATTGGATGCGGTGCGGAGATTCAATACTCGTCCGGGGAGCTGTCGCTTGTATATCTCGTCGAGGTGCCAATGCTTCCTTGACTGATAATCTGATCTGATATACTTAGGCTGTGAATCTGCCTGGGTCAGCAGTGACGCCGAGGGCAGATCGAGAAGGCAGCAAAGAGCTGAAGATTAGTTGACCCAGAGCACAACCTTCGCCGAACAACAAGGGTCCAAGCCAGGCAGACTCGCACGCGAGCAGACTCTAGCTCAAGCCATCAAATTTCATCTCGACAACGAGAAGGTCTCATTTCATACTCCCGGACACAAGGGGAGATTCAAAGTTCCACTGTTTGACAGCTTGGAAACTCCGTTTGCAATTGACTTAACCGAACTGCCGGGACTCGATGAGCTTAGTGAGGCTAGTTCCGTTTTGGAGGCGATGCAATCAAACATCGCTGAAATCTTTGGAGCAAGCGAAAGCTATATCTCAGTAAATGGCGCTTCAGCGGCTCTTTCAGCCGCGATAATGAGTTGCGCTCATCGGGGCAAGAAAATAATTCTTCCACGCGACGTACATCGTTCTGCACTTAACGCGGTCATTCTTTCTGGCTTGGAGCCTGTATTTTACCAGCCGCATTTCTGCACTGAATGGCAAATCCCTTTTACGATTCCAATTGAAGTGATCGAAAGGCTGCTTGCTGAAACGCCAGATGTGGCAGCGGTGGTGCTTTGCTCGCCTAACTATTCTGGGTTAGTCAGCGACATTTCGGCTGTAGTGAAAACTTGCAAAAGCAAAAGCATCGTCTCAATAATTGATGAGGCTCATGGAGCGCATTTTAGCAGTTCAGCAGCGTTCCCTGCTTCAGCTCTCTCTTTTGGTGGCGATCTGGTAGTGCATTCTCTGCACAAAACCTTATGTGCACCAACGCAAACTGGTCTTTTGCATGTGGGTAAGAATGCGCTTGTGGAGCCTAAATCCATCGGCTCATTTCTGAACATAGTACAAAGTTCCAGCCCAAGTTACTTGTTGATGGCAGGTATCGAACGTGCTTTGGATGGCGATCTACATAGTCAGAATGCTGCTGCAAATGCCATTCAACTTTGTTCGAGGATCCGGAAGTTCATAAATTCTCATCCTGATTATGTTGCGCTTGAAGGTGTTGTAGATCCTCTTCACATCTTGTTCAAGCACAGGGTACTAAGTGCCGAGCAGCTAAATTGTTTCCTTCAGCAGAACGGAATATTTTCCGAAACGATCTTGGGCAACGGGGTGCTGTTGCTTGTCGGGTTTGGATCACTGCCTTCAGACATAGACTATTTAATAAGGTGTTTGGAAAATTTGGAAACAAGTGCAATCGCTTCTACGCCAGAGGAAACTATACCGACTTCGGCTCATTTCGCGGCTCCTGGCAAGCAACTTATGAACCCAAGAAAGGCATTTTTCGCAAGGTCACAGATGGTCGACGCCGCCATGGCTGCCGGTTGTATCTCGGCAGAAAATTATGCTCCCTGTCCGCCCGGATGGGCTGTTTTGCTAGCCGGACAGGAAATCAATTCTTCAATTCAAAGTCAAATTTCAGCGACAAGAAAAGTTCGTGTTGTTAGTTCCCCCCTCGAAGGAGACTCCGATGGATCAAATACCCCCAGCTGATGACCTGAATGCTTTGATGAGCATTTTGCCTGAAGAGCTAAGGCGAAAATTGGAGTCAGAATCCAACGGTCTGATTGAGGTCGTGATCGACCTAGGGCGTAAGCCGGAAGCGCGATATTTCGACAAGTCTCGCAAATCGATCACAGACAATTTGGTGACGCAGAAAGACATCGAGTATGCAGTAGAAAGAGTGGGCAATTTCTCCGGTGATAATAGGGCCGGTATTGAGCGAACACTGCATAGAATCTCATGTATCAGAAACCGCACCGGAAAAATAATCGGTCTAACTTGCCGAATTGGTCGCGCGGTCTCAGGCACGATCGACATTATTCGAGATCTTGTTGAGTCGGGAAAATCCATTCTCTTCCTCGGTCCGCCAGGGGTAGGCAAGACGACAAAGTTGCGTGAAATAACGCGTGTGATTGCTGACGAACTAGGTAAACGTGTAATCATTATCGATACTTCTAATGAAATCGCAGGCGATGGCGATGTGCCGCATCCAGCCATTGGGGGCGCCCGCCGTATGCAGGTATCACATCCGGACTTGCAGCATGCTGTGATGATTGAGGCTGTCGAAAACCATACACCGGAAGTAATTGTTATCGATGAAATCGGTACAGAGCAAGAAGCTGCTGCCGCTAGAACCATAGCTGAACGAGGCGTTCAGTTGATCGGTACTGCTCATGGGAATGCTCTGGAGAATCTGTTGAAGAATCCAACTCTGGTTGATTTGATTGGTGGCATTCAAACGGTAACTCTCGGTGACGATGAGGCTCGCCGCCGGGGCACGCAGAAGACCGTGCTCGAACGTGCTACCCAACCTACATTTGAGATTTGCGTTGAGATTATCGATCGCCAAACACTAGCAATCCATAAGGCTGTTGCCGAGTCAGTCGATCAGTTATTGCGCGGTTGGAAGATTCATCCTGAGATTCGCCGTCGTGACGAATCGACAGGCTCTTTTGCTGTCCTGCGTCCAGAGACGAAGGTAATAAGCAATGTCAACGCGCCCTCTTCAGAGCCAGCCGAACAAGGTGCTGAATGGGCAGAGCAGCCATATGATAAGGAAACCTACCTCAAGATCTATCCTTATGCCGTGAGCAAAGGACTGCTTGAGCGTGTAGTGAAGACGCTGAACTTGCCTGCGGAGGTTGTGAAAACTCTTGATGAGGCCGATGCCATTTTGGCTCTTCGCAGTTATGCAAGGGCCGGTGCCAAAATCTATTCCCTGGCAGAAGCCAAACAGATCCCTGTTTACGTCGTGAAGAGCAACAACATGCCGCAGATTCAAAAGGCTCTGCGTGAGGCGTTGCATCTGGATACTGAGATATTCTCGCTCGGTGACGGTGGTGCCGATATCGTCGATGAGACAGAGATCGCGCTGGAAGAAGCAAGGCAAGCGATTACGATGGTAATGAATCGCCTGGAGCCTATGGAGCTTGCTCCCCGAAAAGCTTATATCAGAAGGTTGCAGCACCAACTAGTCGAACGTTTCAACTTGACCAGCCGAAGCGTAGGTGATGAGCCTATGCGGCGCTTGCGCATCCTCCCGCCGCCAAACACCCAGAGCAACGTTCAATACATGTAAGTGACGTTCGACAGGACTGCCGTCTCTTTTGACACTTGTCCTTCGCAATAGAGGTTAAAGTGAGCAGCTGAGGGCTAGGAGCCCTCACAAAGCGAAGGGCGAGCCTGTCTGCACTTGTTTGGAAGCGAAAAAAAAGGAGAGTAAACACTCTCCCTTTCCCCTGCCACTTTTCGTTACTGCCGAAGCGTTATTGGGCAATTGCCAATTCGCGACCTCAGTATTGGACTTCTATTTGCCATTCATGCGGGCTTCCAGTTGGAGCCTTTCTTGATGGGCTTGCTGCTGTAGAACATATGGAATTGCGGCCTCTAAAGATGTTTTCAGAGAAGTGATAGCTGCAATTACCTTATTGTTGTTTTCAATCATTGCTTGGATGTCTTTGGCGTCCATCTTCTTGTATTGCTCGATGGCTTCTTTATCCTTCTGGGCTCTTTGCTCTGGAGACAGTCCTTTTTCCGTTTCTTGCCATTTGTCGCGGTCTGTCATAGCCCCTCCGACAGCCTTTTCGCAGGCGTCTTTGCATTCATCCTTTCCGCCAACGGAGCCGGATTTCTGTACTTCTTGGGAGAGCTTTTGTGTGTGCTCGCCAGCACGCTCTGCCGCCTTATCATTCTGATCACCTTGTTGGTTAATCTCGTTGTTCTGAACCATTTTCCTATCCCCGCCTTTAAGAAGCTTGTTAGCTTTAATTGCCAAACATCACACGCCAACCGCGACAAGCTACGCCACCGGCAGCAGTGCTGTTCGGTTAGCAAATCGCTTTGTTTTTTGAACCTTGATTGACACTATCGATGTTACGACCCGCAGAAACAAGCGTCAATTCAACGGATCTCATTATTGACGCTTTTTGGGGGGAGGACCACCACTGAATGGGGTGTCCTCATCAGGGTTTTCAAGAGGCTGCCATCTATGTGGAGTATAGTTAGAGTCTTGTGCGCCAGTCGTTTGCGGCGTTTCGTCGTCCGAGCTGAGATTTGTCTCAGCAGAGTGAATTCGACTATGGTGAGGATGCGCTTTCTGAGCGGATTGATCTGCTTGAGCTGAGTTCGAGTTTAGATTCTGATTTTTCTGATGGATTTGATTGTTTGCTGCGTCCAGTTTCCTTTCGGGCTCTTGGACCGTGCTTTCGTCGGCGCTCTCGTCTTCCTTTGGTTGTTCCATCTGCCTTTTGCGCGCCAAAATTGATAGAGGAATATCAAAAGTTTCATCCGTCTCATCTTCGGCAGCGGTCGGATCATTATTAGGAGTGAATTGGGGAGCCGGTTTTCGCTCCTTCTCGAAATCATCTGCGCTTAGCAATTCTGCTAATGGATCTCGTTTGCTCTGGTGGCGAGTTGGCATCGTGTAGCCGGGTTTTTGAATTGGAGGTTGTTGCTGCGGCACCGGTGGCGTGGATTCCGTTGTGTTGGGGCTGGGCGGTTCCTGCACCGTAGGCGGTGTACGATTCTCATCGGTACCCGGTATCCATTTCTTACGTTCAACGGTTCTAAAACTTGGGGTGTGGGGGAGTGTGGAGGGATTGTCGTCTACGTCTTGTTCGATCGGGCCAAGTCTCGGTGAAATTGCAAATGTCTTGTTTGCAGTAGCTTCCATCTCGTCATTTATCATTGATGGAAGATCGGAATCCGAGCCAGCTTCCGCCGAATTCTCTTCAACGTAATTCTCTGCTTCATCTGGAACTGTGTCGACCTGATGCTCTTGCAATTCTTGTGGTGCAGGCTGATCGGCTTCGAATTGGGAGGGGACTTCTTGAAAGTCTGAGTTACCTGAATTGAGTGCACCGGCTGTAGTAGTTTGTGGCGACTGGGAACTAGCAACTTCAGATGCGCCGGTTTCTGCTTCCATTGCTTGATCAGGCTTTGCTGCCGCTGGTTTTGCTTCCATAAAAGCTTTTGGAAATGTCTTATGTCCGACTGGGGTTTGAAGTTCCGGGGCCGGCTTCTTCTCTTCTTGTGGGCTTTCGATCTGGGTCTTTTGAAAGGTCTGAGATGCACGGTCAGGTGCTTCTGCCTGCAGCTGCGCCGGCACGGGGCTAGGATCCGCCACCGCAACTGGTGCATCGTCCCCGACTGGTGTACCCAGGCTTCCATTCAGAAGTCCGTCGGAGTACATTGCAAGAGACTCATTTACGAATTCACGCAGTTCGGTATGTAGACGCTTGAGCTCGCCGACAAGTGGCTCGATATCGGCAGTTGATGGTGCTTGGGCGCTGCCCTCGATGCCCAACGCAAGGAGGAGCTTCTGCCGGACAAACATGCCCATCGATTTTGCGCCAGCATTTTTGGCCAGCTTTTGGACCTGAAGGAACTGCTCAGGCTTGAGCGTAATGACGATTTGGTGTTCGCGCATGGGATCTTACTGGAGTTCTTGGTCAGACGACTTGAGTGATTCGAAGATGGTCTGGCTTGCCTTTTTGAATCGCTCGGCAAGATTCTTCAAATCTTCAGGTCTTTCCATTTTAGCCAGTTCAAGCTCTGGCGGGCTAGTCTCCATCCATAAAGAACATTGTTCAAGCATCTCGATTAGCTTTGGAAGCTCGCGGGAGAGCATCTTCTCAGCGCGTTTTGGCATCGAAGCTCCGCTGCCTTGCTCGCCCCCAGCCTCACTTTTCAAAGCCTGTTTGATTTGCTTTTCGGTGGCTTTGTCTATGGGGATGCGCTCTTCGCTGTTATCGCCCTCAGCTCGAGGAACGCCTTGAATCAGCAATTCTTCCACTTTCGCCTCGGGCAAGGGAAGAAGCGCCATAAGATGACGATGGCCAAGGTTCAATATCGTTTCGAACGGATCTGGTCTAGATGGCTCAATTTCAGCTGGACGATCAGCCAGTTTTTCAGCCATCTCAGACATGCGGATCAGCCGGTACGCATACGTGGCGCTCATTTGATGTTCGGTGCGGCAGTATTCTTCGAAGCTGCTGTAGTGTTTCAGATGAATTTCGTAGTGTCTTATTCGTGCAAGACGTAGCCCCTGTGCGATCAAGCCGACCGCAGCGAATCTACCGGCAAGCTTTATCTCATCTGTGAGGGCGTCGTAGTCGTCCGTTGTTGGAAGCAGATCGACTATCGAAATAGTTCTGTGCAAGAGATCGACTTTTGCTGGAACCGAGTCTTGAATGGAAACTTCAACACCGGAATCATCACCGCTTTCCGCTGGCGCAATCGGCTCTTGCCCGCTGACGTCTTCAGCTTCAACGTCAAGAACATTCTCCGGAGCAGTGTTGTCTTGCTCGCGTTGTAAGCGTTTTTCTTTTAGCCTGGCGATCAACGTCGCCCCAGGAGGCGGTTTCTTCTTCATGGTCTCTTCCGACTATGCCGACCCATGAATTGTAGCAGGAGCAGCGGGCTCCGCTGTAGAAAGCAGCAATACCTCGTCAAGGAGTGTTAAATACCGCAAGTCGAGAATCCCTAGAGCGCCAATCTCCTGCCCGGGCGTATTTGTCGTTTCGCTTTTTCCCTTTAGTCTAATTTAGAGTAGTTGGTAAAACCCTTTTTGCTGACCCAAATTTGTTAATGAGCTGCCACAAGGATGTCACGACCTGGCAGTAAGGTAATGACTATCCCGCAAAGAGAATTGAACCGTGTCAAACAATCCCAAACATCTACAGCAGTTCTCAAAAAATGTCACTTTGCCTTATGAAATTGATGAGCGCATCAAGCTGCGAACTGTTATGGGAAAAGATGCCAGGCTTGAGCCCTGGGGACCGAATCGTCTTACTGCAACAAAAGCGCCGGCGACGGGCAAGAAAGCTCGTTATTATGAACGTCCAGCATTCTGCTCAAGCAACCATGCTAGAGAGATTGGCAGCCAGGAAAGTGTCGCAGTCGCTGAGGTGGAGCCGGTTAACGATCCTGTCACCGTTCGTACATTCTTGCAGAAACTCTTCAAAGGCTGCGCCTGAACTATCTGTTTATGTTAGCTGGATTCTCCATTGCCGTCTGGCTTTTGAAAGCGATTGGGAATGCTTCATTCAGTCCTGGCACAGCCGAGATGCCTGGAACAGATACTGTCAGGAATGGTTTTAGCTTAAACTCGGTTTCCACTACGACAAATTGGTCCTCAATGCCGTTTGCGCTTCTGACGCCTTCGTGATAACTCAGTCTCGTTTCTGGAATTCCGTCTGCTGGGTCAGCAAAAAGTCCTAAGCCCGATGAAAGCCAACTTTCTGGTATGCCGCGCTTGATCGGACCGTCGGCAGCTCCCGCGCTGGATGCCGCGATCAAAGCCGCCTCGTGGAGTTGCATCTGATGAAGGCTGTAACAGCAAGCATACTTAGCTGCCATTCCGATCAGGGCAAAGAGCGGGAAAAGGATAAAAACGAATAAGAGAAGAAGGGCGACGGGTGTCTCGACGATGGCGCTGCCCGGACTCTTGCGCCCGAAATTTTTCAAAGACTTTTGCGTGTACATGGTAAATACCTATTTGCAGGTAAAAGCACTACTGTCTGTAGCGGTGGAATTAGACAGAAGTGTACATTTCATCTTGGCGACCCCTAATTGTTAGCTCCTTGCAGTATTTAAGTCACCCAGGTAAACCGTTGTCCTGGAAGGAGGGGTTAACATGCAAAAAGTCTCCGAGACGAAACGTCGCAGGAGTCGAGGTCAAAGCCTTGTAGAGGTGCTTGTCGGCTCGATGGTCCTCATACCGATCGCACTGTTCGGTATTGATTTGTGCGTGATCGTTTTGGCAAATACCGCTAATGATTCGCTGGCTAAGACAGCTGCCCGTGCCGCGGCCAATCAAGGAAGCAGGCAAGAGGCAAATGCTGCCGCCAGTAAGTGTGTCGATCAATTCAAAAAATCATCTTTGATTGTAGATGTGCAACTGTCGCAAGACTTCAACTATGAGAAGAGCAAAGAAGTGATCGTCAAAACAAGAATGACAGTCAAGCTACCTGCCGGCGTTCAAGGATTCGATCTCTTAAAATTTGATGCCCAGGCTGTCGCGCCTGTTGTGGCAGCTCCTGCGGACGTTTAGTTCTACTGATCTTTTTTACTACTATTTTGTTTTTGCTGCTTATTATTACTACTACTTTTACTTACCAAGCCAGGTGATGCTCGCGAGCATCACCTGATCAAACAATAGTTTTGCAACAACCAGTGCAGTTAAGCTGCATAGCCATGCTGTTGCAGGGGAGTTCAACGTGAAATTAAAACTTAATCGGAAACAAGGCGGCGCTACCCTCGCTTTAGTAGCCGCTACTGGATCCATTCTTGCTCTGGTAGTCGCTGGGATATGTGTTCTTGCAATGATTTTGGGCGGCGGACGCGAAATCAACAATGCCACCGATGCTGGTGCTTTGAATGTTGGCAAAAAAATCTTTACCGACGCAGCTTTCAAAGTGAAACGTGATCGTTCGCAATATAACGATGTCTCAGACAAAAATGGCGAGTTCGGCCTGGCTAATATCAATGCTGTTTGGGGGCGAGCCTTGCTTGCTCAAGCAAATGCTGCTCACATGCAAGAAGAGGGTCTTGCGGGAAACGCGTTGCAGGATGCGGATCGTTTATTTTCTGAGGCGGAGTCAATTAATGATGAGCTAGCCCGGAAGCTTCAAGATCAAAGAAGGAAAGCTCCAATATTCGAGGAGCTTGCCCAGCAGAATTCCTTGCGCATGTTGGGAGCGGAGGTTCAGATCAGGGCGTCAGGAGACGAGCAAGGCTGGGGAGTCTCTTTGATGGATCGAGGCCGCTCAAGCAACCTTGAAGTGCCAACCAGTGATTTGTTACCAGCTGAGGCCCAGTACCAGTCGCTTGCAGTGCACGAAGGGAAGATACCTGGCTATACTCCATTGCAAGTCGGTAGAAAAACCTTTTGCTTTGTGCCTTTTGTTGAGAAAGAGCGCAATCACCTCGTGTCCATCTCCGAATTCAATAGCAATACTTTAGCGGCCAAGCCGTTGAATGGACCCGATTGGAGAATACCGATTCCAAATGCATATTCCTGTCAAGGAACCTGCGTTGATAAGCTCAACTTGAAACATGTAGCAACTGCTTGCGTACTTACCAATCCTCAGAAAGATTACAAGTTGAGTATGCCGCATACGTTCATACATATTAGGCTGGAAAAGAATGAGGCTAAATGGCTGTTCAATTCGCCGGACCCCCGCATCGGCGGTTTTGATGTTGCACTTGTTGAAAAGGAATCTCGTTATCCAAATAGGCTCACTCTATCCAACAAATCAGGGGAGGGTGGCTCAGCACTGGATGGCGACCTTAAGGCCAATCTGTTGCCGCTCGGCAAGGAGTATACCCTCACCCCTACTCTCGATAAGGCTATCTTTGGCTCAGAGCTTGAAGCTGGAGATTCTCGGAAATTGGAAAAAGCATTGCTTGTTCGAGTGAATCAAATGCTGTCGAAGCCAGGAAAGAAAGCTTCGGCTGCCGATCTTCATGCTCTGTTATCGCGTGCGGAAACCGGTGCTGCCATGCAGGATGGCGAGGATCAAGACTACTATGTATACAGCGCAGACGGCGCTGAACTTGCAGTTAGCAGAAAGGCCGATGCGCTCGCGCGGGCACCCTGGTTGGCAGAGCTTATCGCCAATGAAGCGGATGGACAAGAGGCGAACTCATATGCACGCCTCACTAGTGAGTTGATTTTGCCACCGGGGATAGTGATGATCGATCCACTGCCGGGGGCTAATATTGTTGTGCCACCATTTGGACGGATGAATATAGAGATTAATGACAAGTGGCAACCGGGCTCAGGTTATGACGGCTGTCTCGGACGGCTGCGTGTATGCCACAAGAGTACAATAATGCTCTGGGGCGTCGCCGTTGTGCCGGCAGCACCAGGGGCCGGTGGGCTGGTGAAGCGTGTTTTCGATGCTATTTTTTAGAGCCCGAAAATACAATCGTGACTAAGGTGCCTTTGCCACTGCGTCCTGGCAGCAGGGAGAACTCTGCTCCATGTGCATCAGCGATTTCCTTCACGATTGCCAGCCCGAGACCGCTACCTTCAACTTGGGTACCTAAGACTCGGTAGAAGCGCTCCACTACTTTCTCTCGCTCATCATCTGGAATTCCGGGACCATCATCTTCTACTTCAAGGGCAATGCTATTGTCCGAATTTACTAGCACTCTGATGGATACCAGACCGTCGCGGTTGCCGTAGATGATGGCGTTCTCAACCAGGTTCGCTACCAGTTCTTTTAGATTCACTGGTTCTCCCATAAGAACAGCGGCTTGGTCTGCTTCGGTGAACTCCAACTCTATGTTTTTCTCTAGCGCCTTGGGTATCAAATCCGAGACCCCATCAGAGACAAGAACGTTTAGATCCACTTTCTCAAAAACAAAACTATCTCGCGGCTCTGATTTTGCCAGGACCAGAAGTTGTTTCACTAAATGACTCATTCTTCCGACGCCTTTTAATATTTGCTGCAGCAAATTTTTCGAGCTTTCAGACTCGGCTGTACGCTCCACAATTTCCGTGTAAGTTTGAATGCCTGCAAGCGGTGTTTGAAGCTGGTGTGCTGCATTGGCGACGAAGCGACGTTGAGCTTCGATATCTGCTCTCAACCTGCCCAGCAAATCATTGATCGAGTTTGCCAGTGGTTGAGCCTCTATTGGCGCGATGCTCTCGTCGATTGGGCGCAGATCTGAGCGGGACCGTTCCACAACTGCACTGCGGAGGTCGGCCAGGGGTCGCAATCCTTTAGCGATTCCAAAACTTACCGCAATGATACCGAAAAGAATCAGTAGAATCTGAGGAATCAAGATGCTTATGAGGATATGGCTGGTGAGATCGTTTCGGCTGTTTAGTGTTTCGGCCGCTTCGACGAGAATGATTTTTTCTGGGTGATCGTGAATTGGAATGCGGATTCGAGCCAGTCGCAAGGTCTGGCCGGCATATTGCACGTAAGAAATAATTGGAACGCTTGAATCGGACGGTTCCAAAACCGAAGGGATTTGATCGCCACCGAGCTTTGAGCCGTCAGGATTCAGGACCTGGTAGTAGAACTTGTCCTTGGGGTGGCTGTGACGCAAGATCTCCAGCGCCGCTGGCGGAAGGTCCAGGGAAATGTTGCCGTCATTGGATATGCGAACTCGACCCGCAACGGAATCGGCTGTGTTTATCAAATTACGATCATATGAATCATTGGCAAAGTGTGAGGCTAAAAAGTACGCAACAGCCGTACTGATCAAACACAAAGAACAAAGCGGCAAAAGAAGCCATTTCAAAAGGTCCGCTTTGATAGAACGACTATGTTGTTTCAAGCAAGTATCCAAGTCCTCTAAGCGTGCGAATATTCAAGCCTGCCTCGGCAATTTTCTTGCGCAGTCGGTGCACAGCGATCTCGATTGCGTTGTAAGTTACTTCCGACTCGACACTTGAGAGATGGTCCCGAATGCTGTTCTTATTAACTGTGCGGCCTGGTTGTTGCATCAAAATTTCGAGGATGGCTACTTCTCGTGACGAGAGATCTAAGAGTTTGTCCTGGTACACAGCAGTTCTGTTTGAGGTGTCAAATTGCAACTGTCCGATTGAGACGATCTTCTTGTTGTCCCAGCGATCTTTTCGAAGCAATGCTCTGATTCGCGCCTCTAATTCTTCCAAGTGGAAGGGTTTGGTCAGATAGTCATTCGCGCCTGCGTCTAAACCAGTTACCCGAGACTTCACGTCGTCACGAGCGGTCAATATGATGATTGGAACTGTCAGTCCTTTAGCTCTTGCGCGTACAAGAACTTCCAAGCCATCCAATTTCGGAAGACCTAGATCGAGAATGACGACGTCGTATGGTGTTTTGCACAAAAACGAAAATGCGTCCTCTCCAGTTCTTGCTTCGTCAACTGCATAGCCACTATTTGACAGCGCAAGTGCTATTGCTGAAGCTAGGAATTCGTCGTCTTCGGCCAGAAGAATTCGCATATATTTCCTTAAGCGGTTCTCTGATTTTAGAACACATTCGTCTTAAAAACTGTACAGAAAGTTTCGCGAAAGTTGAATCTAGTATTTTGATCGCGAATCGGATACCGCACCATTTCCGGTACCAAGATATCTTTGGATGGTGTTGGAAAGATTCTTGAAGGCTTCCGTGAGCGTGCTTAACATTATCCCCTCTTGAAAACTTTTAGATGTGAAGGTTACGCGAAAGATTGCGAGGAAGTGATATTTGTGGCTCGGAGAGGGGACCTTTCGAAATGCTTATCTGGACAGAATTCCTGCCGCTCTACGTGGTGTTGCCAAGGGCGCTTCCGCGCAATGGTCCCCCTTGCGGGTCTTCGGGTTTTGCTCGCAGCAGGTTATTTGTTTCAATTTGCGACGAAAGATTCAAGAAAGCTCTGTAATGCTGATGGGCAGGTGCTTTGAAGACATATGCGAGCTGAGGTAATTGTGCGACGCGATATATCCACTTGATCTTGTCAGTCTGCAAAGCCATCAGGCATAAGGCATTTCAGGGTCATGACGAAGCTTGCAAAATTCAAAAATTGCAGATTTTATATTTCCCGAAAATCAGACATTCCTGAAAATCCTTGCGGTGAAGGAGTTCTTGGGAATCAGCTCAAAAGCAAATTTAATTGTTTTTGAGACTAATCAAGGAGCACTATGGTTCGTCACTCGTTACTTCTCTCAAACACCAAAACCGCCAACCACCAATCCTCAATAAAGAAAAATTCTGCACCCAAAATTTTGCGCCAGCAAAGTAATGGGATCTATCGAGGAAAAGGGTTAGCGATTTGTTGTTTGTAGGTGTCTACGAGCGAGACCTTTTCGCAACATTCGAAACCAGGAGAAAGTCATGAACGGTTTGAAAGAGCGCGGTACTGCCCTCGAGAACAAGTGGGCCCGCGAACAGGACGCCAAGCTCATCGCCGCGATGCGCGCGAAGGACACGGCGGCCACGACCGCGACCGACAAGGACAAGAAGAAGTCCTAACGGTCCTACCTGATTTTTTCGAGAGCCACGAGTTACTCCTGGCTCTCGTCTCACCGCAATGCATGTTCTTGCCTCTACGTTTGCCAAAGTGGGCGGACGGTCTCTCTTCAGGCATGCATTGTTCGACACGGCGTCTCTTAAGAGCAAGACGCTAAAGAAAGGAAGAGTTTATTGAAAGGGAGAACTAAGGTGAACAACCTCATCAACAAGCTTTCGAACCCCGAGACCTTCAGCGCTGAGCTGATGTCTGTTGTTTATGCCGCGATGAACGAGATTCTCCGGACCGCCGCGTCCGACGAGAAGCTCTGGAAGCATCGCATCGAGCGCATCACGATCCACGGTCTGCTGAACTACAAGACTCCGTCGAAGTTCACGCCCAAGGAGATCGTCGTCGACCAGGCCCGCCTGGATGACGTGCGCTACCGCCGCTCGCTGATCCGTCAGCTCAAGGCACCGCGTCCCGGCAAGTGGAACTACCACAACATCGGGATCGACCGCACTCGCATTCTCAGCGACGAGACCTACCTCGACGAGATGTCGAAGGTGCTGGCTTATCGCTGGGTGTCCCGGCTCCTGCCGTGCGAGCTGCCGACGAGCCTCATCGCCCTGCTGAAGATGGACGCCAAGTTCATCGCGTTCTGCATGGACAAGATGGGGCCGCATCAGATCTCTGGCGACGTCGTCGGCTACCTGCTGATGCGTCACATCGCCGAAGAGGCGGTGGAGACCAGCCCGACCTACATCGCGGTCAGCACCAAGCTGCGCACCGAGTGCGCTGCCATCCGTGCCGACTTCGAGCGCGAGCTGGCGATCATCGTCGCCGAGACCCGCGCGTCGGCTGCCGAGAGCTTCGCTGCCATCACCGCCGAGACGAACCGCAAGGCTGACGAAGCCCTGCTTCGCATCAACGGCAACCTGGCTGCGACGGCTGCTTCCTGCCAGAAGGCGCTCGACGAGTCGCCCAAGGGTGATGCTGAGACGCTGTGGCGTGCTCAGCTCGCTGCGCGGGACGAAGAGCGTCGCAAGAACTGCAAGGTCCGCCGGTTCTTCCGCGGACTGATGGGCCGCTAACTAGCAGCCTGATCTGCAAGAGCCCGGCCTCATAGCTGGGCTCTTGTCTGATTCTCAGTCACAGATAGAACAGGATGGAACCTATGAGTTCTCCAGAGGAGGCTGCCGAAATCGGCACCACGATCAGCTCAGCCTGCACCTCGTGCGGGACTCCGGGCCATGCGCACGGCAGCATCGAAGCCCTTTCTCGTCTGAGAGAGGACGTTTACTTCGCGCTGCAGGATGCACGTAAGCTCGAAGCCCTGCGTCGGGAACTGCACGGCGAGACGACGGCTTGCAACTGCGAGCCCACCAAGAGCTAGCCTGCCTGACCGGCTAAGCAACAGAAAGGGAGATGGACATCGGGTGAAAACCCTTTGTCTGCCTCCTTTTTTGTTTGCTCTTGAGCCATTCATCCATATAGTAGCTCCGGCCGAAAAATGGAAAGACCCGGAAATCCTTTTCTCTCGTTGCGAGATAGAGGAATTCGCGGGTCTTTCCGGCCGGGCCGATTTCTTGTTAGTGCTTCTGACCGCGACCACATCCGCACGAACCGCCATCGAGATGCATGAAGCGATCCATGAGGTCATGCGGATGAGCCTGATACGCCACGCTCCGCTCGAGCAGGTGTTCCAGGGCGCCGTTGAGCTCTTCGACTGAAGTGCGCTTGAGATCGTTACCGAACTCAGCCAGCACGATGAGCCCTTCCTTGATGCAGACGGCAAGCTTTGCCACGTCGACGCCCTTCGAGCGAAGTTCGTCGGCCGTCGGAAAGAGCCGGTCGTCATCTTGAACGTCAGGCAAGCGTGAGCCTGCCAGGTTGACCACGGCGTCCACCCAAATCGTACCGACAGTGTCGGCGTTGAAGCGGGGGAATGAGCCACGAGGTCTGTTCACCACACCGAAATCAGCAAGGGTTGCGAAGTCCATTGCTAGCTCCTTTCAGTTACCTTCAATTTTGCCTCCTTTCGGAAGCGAGTAACCAACGAGAGTTCAGGTGTGACCCTGCACTCTTGCACGCCCGAAATGGGAGTGCTTTTGTTAGCCGCCTTTCATTCATCCCCAACACCGTCACAAATCCAGAAACCCTGTTTCGAAGGTTCTGTTCTCGATTGAGATGGTGGGCTTGTTTTTGCGGGTTGTTGGGGTTGATTGAATTGGGAAGCTAAAGATACTTCCAACCTAGTTTTCGAAGTTGTCAAAATGCAATGAAGTTATAGTTCAGCAAATGTCTTCTAAGAGAAAAACCAGGCTAGCGTGCTTGCACTAGTGGTGACTGAGCGCAATCACGCCAGCACCCTCAGAACAAGCCACAACCGCAATTGTGGCAAAAGCTAGCCTGAGCCAACGCTCTGAAATTGCAGTTGTGGCAGGTCTTTTCTGCGCTTTTGTGTGGTCCGTAAGGACCGCTCTTTCCTGGTGGATATTTTCCGGGAACGTATTTCTGTTTGCTAGCAGCAGACAGAGTCTGCGTTAGTGTCCTGAAGAAGAAACCGATCAGTTTTGCGGCTCCGCCGATGACTAATCCGAATAATCCGAAACCTGCGTCAATAGCGGCATCCGGTTTTCTGCCGGCCATCATCAGAAAGAATCCGATCAGGATGAAAGGAAGCAGGACTTTGAAAACAAGGTCAAATCCCTGTAGGAACAAGTTTGATAGTACGTCCATTTTTACTGGTCTCCAAAAATCGCGGCGTGCAAGACTCTGCAGCTTTCGCTGCTGCTGAGGACTGGTTGAAAGTCTCTTTTCTTGGGTCTGCTGCTGCCTGATGCGATGTGAATTGTGATAACGACTTCAACTTAGGGGCTTAACTGGTGCGGTGAAACAGCAGTTTGCGGAGGTCCCCACGAAATGGCATTAGTGCAACTTTGCGCAATTGGCGCTTGAGGGAGCTGCCTCCAGAATTCACCGCTTCGCTCTCCGCCTTTTTACTCGCATAGGGTTGACGTCAAACTTCTTTGACCATGACAACGTTAGTCCGGAGCCAATGGGTGTGCCTGAAAGTATTGGCTTGCAAGGGTATGCAGCTTCTGTGAAAATGACGTCGACTTTGTTCGATGTAAAACATCTTTGACGTCTTCCCGGACCTGACCTTAGTGAATGTGACACCCGATTGCGCTTACCTTGTGCAGCTGCGCTAATTGCAATGGCGTCGGGAAAAGCTGATTGCAACTGGTTTTTCAGGGAGTCTTATGGAACAGTTCTGAAAATGCTTCGCTCACGGGCGTCTTCCGGTTTCTACCCCGGCTTAATTGTTTTTTGCAAAGGGTGTTCATAACTGATTTCTGGCAACATCGGTGGCTAGACTCAAGCCCACTTTCGTTTTCATCCAAAACAATCATCTTCTAACAAGAACAGCACTCAGCTAACCCACCAAACATTCAGAGCGATTGTTCTGTTGGGGAGCTCGGCTGTTAGGGAGTTTTGTCATGCGCGACAAATATTCGTCCCTGGCAGCCCTCAAGGCTGACCACAGGGAAAACCTGGACTACCAAATTCGCTTGCTCGATCGCTGGTCATGGGCAACGATTATTGCGCCTCACGGTGGCTTTATCGAGCCTGGAACTTCCGCTCTGGCGCGAGCAACCGCTGGCCGCAACTACAACTACTTCGACTTTCAAGGGCTGCGTTCAACGGCGGCGATGGACTTGCATGTCACTTCCACCAGATTTCGCGATCCCGCGCTCGGCGATTTGCTGAAGCGCTCTTGCACCGCAGTGTCGTTTCACTGCATGGGCAAGGCGGGTGAAGCCGTCATCTGGCTTGGCGGGCTGAACAAAGACCTTAAAGCCATTGTTCTGGGTAATCTGCGCAATGCTGGCTTTTCGGTGAACCCGGACAGCCCGCGTTACCGCGGCGAGAGCGTGAACAACGTGGTGAACCTTGTTCGCCATCAAGGGGTTCAACTTGAACTTTCTGAAGAGCTCATTCAAGAGCTTTTCGATGGTCCCGCTTTTGTGCCCGGCCGAACGTCTGTTCCGACCGCCCGCTTCGACGCGTTGACGATGTCCATGCGTCTGAGCCTCCGCCAGTACAGGCATCAGCAGCAGAAAGTTGAAGCAGAGTTAAAAGATTGAAAAGGTTTGGTATCGCATTCGGTATCAAGCCTTTTCGTCTTCACCGATTGTATACTATACGTGGTCGCAGGGCGGATATGGTGTTCTCAAAATCAAGCTCTTTGCCCGATGACTCTAATTGTGCATGTATTCGTCTGTCCGGCCTTACGAAGCTTCAAGGTCCCGGACTTTTGAGACCCAGCACTGTTAAACTGCAGGGATGAATTACATTGATGCTGTCAATTTTTTACTATGTTTGCCCGATATGGAGCGCCGCAGTCGGGGACCCCAGGCTCGTACCATGAGTTTGGAGACGATGAAATTGTTGCTGGCTGATTTGAACTTTCCACAGCGCGGAAGGCGCACAGTTCATGTCACAGGCTCGAAGGGAAAAGGCAGTACGAGTGCTTTTGTCGCATCTGCTCTGGCGATGAATCATTCTACGTTGTTGTATACATCTCCCCATTTGCACAGCTATAGAGAGCGCATCTGTGAGGATCTTCACCCAATAGCTGAGTCTGACTTTGCAAACGGCGTGGAACGCATAATGCCAACGGTGATTGGAGTACACGATGGTGACTACGGTCCAGTCAGTACTTTCGGGGCGATGACTTCCCTGTTTTTTGAGCTTTGTCGGCAAAAACAAATAGAATGGCAAGTTGTTGAAGTTGGCCTTGGTGGCTTGCTCGATGCGACTAATGTTTTCGATCAAACGGATCTTGTCGTAATCACGGCGATTAGTTTGGAACATACCAGCATTCTTGGAAATACTGCTGCAGAGATAGCCGCCAACAAAGGGGCAATTATCAAACCCGGGAGCATCGTCGTTTTGGCAGAGCAAAACGATCCCCAAGTGCTTCCTGTTATTAAAGACATATGTGTCCAGCAGGGGGCACGTCTGATTGATGTCGAGGCGGAATACCAGATCAAATCATCGAAAGTCACTAATCAAGGGCAATCATTTGAGCTTCATTCAAAGAAACTCGGTATGCGGAGCTTCAAGCTTCAGATGCTTGGTGAGCACCAGTTGCGCAATGCGACGACCGCTATAGCCGCTATTGATGCGCTTCTCGAAGGTGAAGCTTCTCTGGTTGCCAGAGAATTGTCTGTTGCAGTTGAACGCGTGTTCGTTCCGGGCCGAATGGAGATCGTCGAGCGGGCACCGTATGTGATACTGGATGGGGCCCACAATGGCGACTCGGCAAGCGCTCTTGTCGAGGCTTTGGGTCGCCATGTTCCTGCCTCAACTGCTAAGGGAGCGTCAGCGAAAAACGGTTATGTATTCGTCCTGGGTGTAAATTCAGACAAAGATATTAAATCGATTCTCGAGGCACTGGCGCCAGTTTCAGTTGCCATAGTGGCCTGTTGTTCTGCAAGTGAGAAGGCTATGCCGCTTGAGAAAATTTCGGAGGTCGCAGACTCCCTGGGGGTGAAAAACTTTGACACACGCAGCAACTGCAGTGATGCCTTGAGACGCGCTCGTGAGTTAGCAGATGGGAAACAGTCGATTTGTGTCACGGGGTCTCTTTATCTTGTTGCTGAGGCGCGTGAATTGCTTCTTGGCCCAAAGCCATCTTGGTCCCTTGAGGCAAATGTGGAACAAGGTGCTATTCATCAAAATTCTTGAGCTAGCGCAAGCGGTGATCTGAACATTGCTTCAGGATGCTTCCGGTTTGCGCCTCAAAGAGTCTGCGCTTTTAACCGAGAAAGGTCTGATCGCTAGTTTCCATCGAATCCGTATTGCATTGCCGGGGCTAGATTTCCTGCTTTGATTGCATAATATATTTTCGCGAGATCTTATTTATTCAAGATCTGTAACAGATCTATCTGAGAGAAATTTCTGATCTACTCCAGGATCTGATCTTGTTATTACTAGATATTCCATCTCAACTCTCTTCAGGTCCCCCTAACTCCTCGCATCGCAATTGCCAACCCAAAACTCAGAAACTAACAAGGCGATTTTGCGTTGAGTTCAAGACTGGAGAGTGGAAAGTGGAAGGAAATCCCGAGTTGCTTTGCGATTCGGAATCTTCAACGCAGCAAAATGCTGCCCAACAGAGGTTTCGTCATGGAACGATTGGTTGGAATTCTGGGCGGACTTGTCGGCGGTGCAATCGCCGGTGTCCTCCTCAATCTCATCCTCGGTCTGCCTGTCGGCGCTGGAGCCATCTTCGGCTTGTCGGCCGGCATCTTCGGCGCGCTTGGCGCACTGCTTTTCTCGCCGGAGAAGACTGAGATTTCGCTGCGCAAGTCTGCGTTCATCGGCGCGCTCACTCTGGTGACGCTCGGCACCGCTGCGTCGGTTGTCGGATACGTCACTGGCGTGCTGTTCATAACGCAAGCCGAATTCTTCGGCATGCTTGCCATCACAACTGTGGTCGGCGGCGCTGCGGGCCTCTGCTTCGGCTTGGTCCGCGATTTCTACCGCTACCTCATGGAGGACCCCTTCCCGGTCTTCTGACCTGGAAGGCAGCTACCTCAGCCGGCAAGCGCTCTTTCGCTTGCCGGCTTCAGGATCGCGCTTACGCGCGGTTCTGCAAAGTTCAATACTCCGTTTAAGGAGAATGCAATGAAGAATTCAAAGAAAGATGTTTCTCGGGAGCTTCACCGGCTTTTCGGGCTCACGACCGATCAGGTCGAGAGCGTGATTGGCCTTGCCCTCAAGGGCACTCCCGCGAACAGTTTTTGCGACATCTACTTCCAGGCCGGCAGCAGCGAAGCGCTGAGCTGGGATCAGGGTCGCTTGAAGGGAAGCTCTCGCGATGTTGTCGCGGGCGCTGGTGTTCGCGTTGTCGTCGGCGACAAGGTCGGCTTCTGGCCGATCGACAAGGTCGACATCACCGGTCTCAAGCGCGCGGCCAAGGTCGCTCGCCAGATCGCGGACTACGCGCAGAAGGAGATCGTGCCTCCTGCACGGGCTGCTGCTCCGCAGCACAATCTCTACGACGTCGCTCTCTCGCCGACCACTGTGCCGCTTGCGGACAGGACCGCGCTTTTGAAGGCGATCGATGCCGAGACGCGCAAGCACGACGCGCGCATCCAGAACGTTTCGGTCAAGCTTTCTGTCGAGAACTACACCATCATCGTCGCCAACAGCCTCGGCCAGTTCCTGGTCGATGAGCGTCCGTTGCTGCACGTGTCGGTGAGCGCTCTGGCACGTGAAGGTGACCGGACCGAGCTTGGCAGCTCAGGCGGCGGCGGACGTATTCCGTTTGCGGCACTGGCTAACGACCAGGTCTGGAAGCAGCATGCGCAGCTGGCTGCCGAGCAGGCGATTCTCCTGCTCTCCGCTGCTCCTGCTCCTGCCGGCGAGATGACAGTCGTTCTTGGCAGTGGCTGGCCCGGCGTGCTTCTGCACGAAGCGGTTGGTCACGGACTGGAAGGCGACTTCAATCGCAAGGGCACGTCGGCGTTCGCTCGCCGTATGGGTGAGCGCGTTGCCTCGCCGCTGGTCACCGTCATCGACGACGGTACGCTGGCGGATCGTCGCGGTTCTCTGAACTTCGACGATGAAGGTACGCCGACGACGCAGACCGTTCTGATCGAAAACGGCATCCTGAAGGGTTACATGCACGACCGCCAGAACGCCCAGCTCATGGGCATGGCGCTCACCGGCAATGCGCGGCGCCAAAGCTACGCTCATCTGCCGATGCCGCGTATGACCAACACCTTCATGGCCGGTGGTCAGCATGACCCGGAGGAGATCATCCGCTCGGTCAAGTACGGTCTCTACGCCGAAGCGTTCGGTGGCGGTGAAGTCGACATCACCAACGGCAACTACACGTTCAGCGCAACGGTTGCCTGGCTGATCGAGGACGGTCGCAAGACTCGTCCGGTCAAGGGTGCTACCCTGCTCGGCAACGGGCCGAAGTCCCTGCATCACGTGTCCATGGTCGGCAACGACATGGCGCTGGACAAGGGCATCGGCATGTGCGGCAAAGACGGACAGCGCGTTCCGGTCGGCGTGGGCATGTCCACTGTCCGCATCGACAACGTCACCGTCGGCGGTTCCCAGAACTAAGGAGATGATGTCATGAAAAAGCAACAGCTCCAGGATACGGCGGCATTCGCCGTAGCCGAAGCAAAACGCCTCGGCGCCACCGATTGCGAAATCGGCATCCAGGCCGGCGAGTCGTTCCAGATTGGTGTGCGCAACGGCGATGTCGAAGAGTTGCAGGGTTCGCAAAGTCGCGGACTCGAACTCACGGTCTTCGTCGGTCAGCGTCATGCCACCGTCAGCAGTGCCGACTTCCGTCGTCGCTCGCTGACGCGCCTGATTCGCGATGCAATCGCGACGGCGAAGGTTTCCGACGAGGATCCTTCTGCCGGTATGGCCGAACCCGAGCATCTCGCCAAGGAGGTGCCCGAGCTCGATCTCTACGATCCGGCAATCGAGCGCATCACCGTCGCAGATCGCATCCGAATCGCACGCCAGTGCGAAGCGGCGGCGATGGCGGCAGACCCGCGCATCACTCAGTCCAGCGGCGCCTCATTCTCGGACAACCGCGGTGTGGTGGTGCTGGCTAACTCGCGTGGCTTCGTCGGCTCCTATGCCGGCAGCATGGTCTCGATCAGCGCAAGCGTTGTTGCCGAGGCTGACCAGCAGATGCAGGTCGGTTCCTGGTACAGCGTGTCGCGCAAACTCGCCGGGCTCGAGAGTCCGGAACTTGTCGGCAAGATCGCCGGCGAGCATGCCGCCCGCCAGCTCGGTGGACGTAGCGTCGCGTCGCAGGTCGTCCCGGTTGTGTTCGACCCGCAAATGGCCGCCCGCCTGGTTGGTCAATTCGTCGGTGCCGCCAGTGGCGCGCACGTTTACCGCAAGAGCTCCTTCTTGCACGACAAGTTCGGTCAGATGGTGGCATCGCCGCTGGTGACGATCGTGGACGATCCGCTGATTCCTGGCGGACTCGGCTCGCGCCCGTTCGATGCGGAAGCTCTGCCGTCGCGCCGGCGCGAAATCGTGAGCGAGGGTAAGCTCGCGGCGCACCTGATTGGCGTCTACGCAGCTCGCATGCTGAAGACGGCGCCCAATGGGCAAGGGACTTCGAATCTCTACCTGCAAGCAGGTACGCTGACGCCGGAGGAGATCATCGGCTCGGTTCAGAACGGACTTTACCTGACTGGCGTCTCCGGTCCCGGCTTCAATGCCACCACCGGCGATTACTCGGTCGGCGCCTCCGGCTTCTGGATCGAGAACGGCAAACTTGCCTATCCGGTCGAAGGCATCACCATCGCGAGCAATGTGGTGGCGATGTTCAACGGCATCGAGGCGATCGGAAATGACCTGGTCTTCCGTGGTGGCACCAATGCCCCGACGGTCAAGATCCGGTCCATGACCATCGCCGGTAAGGCTTCCAGCTAGGACCTTCAACGGTTCAAGCTAATACAGCTGAGGAGGGGAACCCTCTCAGCTCACGCTGTCGGGAGGGGGATTCGACTGTGTCAAATCCCTTTTCCGAGCATCGACGACAGCTAGAAGCTGTCCCCATCAACTTTGACCTGGAGATATGAAAGAATGGCAAGCCATTTCCCCCTGAAGAACATCTGCCGTGCCACCGAGATCGGCACCCGCGCGACCACTCTGCGCGACCGCTGCGCCCGCATGAAGGATGAGAATCCTGCGATTCGGGTCAGCAAGGCCGAACGGGCCGTCGAACACGCTATCATGCACATCATGCGTGCCTACGACGGCATGATGATGAGCGATAACGATCGCGACTTCTATCTCGGACTGGCCGATATTGACCTCGACCGGGCAGAGGAACTTCTGAACACCGCCTCGTAATGCCGGGCAAGCCAAAAACAGAGCGCGGCTCCAGGGCACGCGTTCGGTAAATTCCAAACTGGGGACTTGGGAAGAGCAATCTTCTCAAGTCCTCTTTTTTCTGTTCGCAATAAACATGCGTATAGTAGAAGCTCGGCCAAGAATTGAAGCGCGAGTATGTCCCAAATCTAGTTGAAACAAATGAAAGCCCCCTCTGCAGGCTGAACCTGATAAGTTTCAGGTCGATCA
>JAIEQI010000176.1 GCA_019747875.1 Candidatus Obscuribacterales bacterium | reverse complement strand
CTGCAATTGTTCTCGGTTTACAAGCGACCAGCTTTCGCTCGGCGCTTACATAGTATCTCCATACATGAGATCGCCAGGAGCATCATCTTGCCGGGGTTCTACCCAGGAGCTATCTAGGCAACGACAGTCCGGGAACTTAGCATCACTTTTGCCATCGCGGCAGAGATTAGATTGCCGTTGAGATTTGCGGCCTGTTCCAGGTAACCCAGGCGCTCCTCACCGGGCTCGGCAATTATTGCAAGGCTGACCAGAGTGCGAGTTTTGAGATCATCGTCTTCTGCCAACGAGAGGGCTTTTAGGAACGCGTCTTTGGCAGCCGCTGGATCATTTTGCTCCTGCAGCTGTTTGCCTAAGAAGAAATGATAGGGAGCAAAGTCCGGATGCTTCTCAATCCAGGCACGGGTCTTCTCAAGTTTCTTTTGCGCGTCGTCCTTTCCATCTGCCAAGTAACACAAGGCATCAAACACGCTATGAGGATATCGTTTAGACTGCAGTTGTTCGGCAAGCCACCGATCGCTGCGGCACTGATACCATCCAGGCGCCAGTTTCTCAGTTGTCTTGAATTCATCTACGGCCTCATCGTAGCGCCTTAGCTGCAACAAGGTGAAAGCTTTCTTGTAGTGTGGATCGGGATCGTAGGGATCCATTCTTGATGCAAGCTCAAAAGCTTTCAATGCATCTTCAAATCGCCCATTCATTCCTAAAATGATGCCGTTTTTGCAAGATTGCTCCGCGGCTGTCGGAGTGATTCGGTTTCTTTTAAATTGAAACTGCATTTGAACGTCAGTTAACTCAATGCCTTCCAATTCGTCTAGTTCTTTGGTGACGCCATTGATCACGATCTGGACTCGATTTAGCGGTTCGCCTTTGCGAACCTCAGCGGCTTTTTTCGTCCAGGCAGCCGCCTCATTTACCTGTCCGCCACTGCTGAACACAGCAGCCATCGCATCGCAACAGGCAGCAGCCTCCTCTATGTGTCCAGAATATCTAGTTATCTGGTAAAGCGCGGTCGTGTATGCCAGGACGCCCTGCACATCATTTTCTTCCTGACACATAGTCTGCGCCTTGAGCACAAGATCGAAAGCCTCCACCGCGCGACCTTGATGGAAAAAAGTTTGTCCAAGCAATCCATAACTAACGGAAAGAAGCGGTTTCAGAGCCGGTCCTTGCATACCGTCTCCTAACGAAATTCCTGCACGAAGATTATTCTCGGCCGATACAAAGTCCATATTCGAAAGATCTTTACGAGCGGCAGCTAAATATGATTCCCAGATCTTGATCGGATTTGTTTCAGCAGGTCCGGCCAATGCGCTCATTAAGCCATCCTTGCCAAGAAAGCGCTGAAAGAATTCCGCGATCGCTATGACAGCGGTAACGTACCTTTGGACTTCGTGCTCGTTTCCGCGTAGCGCTTCGGGAACGTTTTTCCAGACAAGGTAGTTCGACTCGATCATGTCTACGTTCTTTCTGCATAGGCGCTCGAAGTTCACAACATCATCGCTCGATACAGCCGTAATGATCAACGCGAGCAGTTTTGCTGGTTCTTGAATTTTGGCAGGAGAGCCGTCTCGCAATTTATCAGGATCAGTAGATTCGCCTGGTCTTGTGCCAGACGCAGTACTACCCATTTTCAAAAAATCAAAAAATCCCATTTGCCAGCCTTTCTCACAAGTGAACCTTTTAGGAAGCACCAATAACGAGTACCTATTGCTACCTACCCAGACGCGAAGCAAGTGCGGGCTTTCCGACCGTCATTTCAAGCAATTTTTGATGGTGTCTGCGCCCCGTTTGACAAGGGAGGGCTTGCCGACCCTCATTTTCAGTCAATATTGAGGGCTTGAAGCAGCGCGGCACCATTGACAACCGTGAACACATGTGTTCGCACTGGTATGCTAATCCTGAACTTTCTGTAACCTTTGCGCTTGCGGCGCAGGCAACTCGCCAAGGTATCAAGGCTATAATACAGCGTTGCTCCAGCGATAGGGCTACTCCCATGACGTCACCAGGCTCAGTACAAGCCCCGAATCCTTATGTTAGCGAATACAACAGAAAGCTCACCACGCCATCAAAAGCAGTTGAACAAATCCGCTCAGGAAGCAACTTTTCGTTCGGCATGGGAGCAGGACAACCCCCAGCACTACTTGGTGCCGTGAGTGAGCGCTTGAAAGCCGGTGATCTTCAGAATCTCAAGATCTACTACAAAATCGCACTAGAGCATGCCGCCAAGACGATCATGGCCCCCGAGGTGTTGCACACCGTAGAGCTATTCCCACTCTTCATGACAGCTTTCGACCGCAAGATCATCGAACAGCAAAAAATAACACACAAGAAGATTCTCAGTTATCTTCCATGCTACTTCTATCAAATCCCCAGGATCCTGACGGAATTTGTATCAATCGACAGCTTCATAATAACTGTATCGCCAATGGATAAGGCTGGCTATTTTAGCCTCGGAACTAACAACGATTACAGCTCCACAGTTCTTCGCCACGCAAGATACAAAGCCGTCGAAGTGAACAAGAATATGCCGCGAGTATTCGGAGAATCTCTAGTTCACGTTTCGGAGATCGACGCCATCGTGGAGAACGATGTGCCTCTGCTGGAGTCGGTTAATCACGCAGACCAGCCGGAGGACAAGGTCATAGGCAAGTACATTGCCGATCTGATTCCCGACGGAGCGACGATTCAAATGGGAATCGGCGGAATTCCAAACGCAGTGGCTAGTTTCTTAGGCGATAGAAAGGATCTAGGTATTCACACAGAACTTCTTTGCGATGGCATGATTGATCTGATCAAAAAAGGTGCGGTGACCGGAAGACGCAAGACCCTTCACAAGTACAAATCGCTTTTTACTCTGGCGCTCGGTACAAAGGAGCTCTATGAATTCATTGACGACAACCCATCAATGGAAAGCTATCCAGCATCGTATCTAAACGATCCCAAAGTGATCGCGCAGAACGACAACATGATCTCGATAAACTCCGCCATCGAAATAGATCTCTACGGACAAGTGAATGCGGAAGGCATCGCCCATCACGAATTCAGTGGCGTTGGCGGAGCCCTGGACTTCATGCGAGGAGCCTTCGACTCCCGGGGAGGCAAGTCATTTCTGGCCCTTTATTCGACGGCCAAAAACGGTCAGGTCTCGAAAATAGTGCCAAGACTTGAAAACAACATCACAGATCCACGCATGGACACAGAATATGTTGTCACCGAATACGGCATCACCAACTTAAAGGGCAAAACAACGAAAGAGCGCGCCCTGGCACTAATCGAACTGGCGCATCCAAAGTTCCGAGATGAACTTGTCAGCAAAGCAAAGGAAGTAACTCTGATATGACACCGACCACGGACACGATGATCAAAACAGAAATCAGCGAAAGAATCGGAACCATCATTTTCTCAAATCCAGCAAAGCGAAATGCTCTGAGCAAGGAGCTACTGACGGGACTGAACGCAGCATTAGATGATTTCCGCCAAAAAAAGATTGCTGTTGTTGTTCTCCGTGCAGAAGCAGGAGCCCGCATTTGGTCAGCCGGGCACGATATCTCTGAATTGCCGCTGAATAAAGATCCTCTCGGTTACTATGATGCGCTGGAAGAGACGTTACGAAACATTCAGTGCTTTCCGGGCCCAGTCATTTGCATGATTCAAGGCGGCGTCTGGGGTGGAGCCTGCGATCTGGCGATGACGAGCGACATTGTCATCGGCGATCACAGTTCCACGTTTGCAATCACACCAGTCAAACTTGGACTTCCTTACAATGCATCCGGCATTTTGCATTTTATAAACAGGCTTGGAATCAATATGGCCAAAGAGATGTTCTTCACGGCGGCGCCGGTTCCTGCCGAACGCGCAAAAGAACTCGGCATTCTGAATCACCTCGTCAGTGCTGATGAACTGGAGAAATTCACAATGGATATGGCGAAACAAATGGCATCGCATTCGCCCCTCAGCATCTCAGTGATCAAGGAGCAATTCCGCCTTCTTTCGAACGCCTATCCAATTTCACCGGAAACTTTCGAAATGATTCAGGGCTTAAGACGCAAGGTCTATGACAGCCAAGATTATGCAGAGGGTATCCGTGCGTTTAAAGAGAAACGCACGCCCAACTTCAAAGGAATCTAGTCCAATCTAAGATTTTGCCCAGCGAACAGAGTTCAGAGTCTTTTGAAACTCGGCAAAGTATTGCTCGAACAAATCCCAGTTTGCTGCTTCGAAAACGATTTCTTCAATGCGGCATGCTTCTCTGTCGTCTGGAGTTGCGTCGAAGAATACACCCATGTAATTGTTGTCTACCTGTCCGTCTGGACCATAGAAATAGCCTTGAACAGCCATTACAGGACGTCCGCATAATTCGATGGTTTGGATCTTTTCTAGGTAGAAACGTGAATGCTCAGGGTTAGTAATTTGATTGTTGCCCGCATTTCCGAGACAGGACTGTATGCTGCGAACTCGGGCTTGAGCACCTTCATCCTTCGGTCCATCCGAGTCGTCGAATACGACTGCTGGATTTTTCAACAGGGATCTAAACACGCGCGCATACTCCACAAGCTCTGGAGCACCACGGTAGAAGAGTGAAATGCTCACCCCGTCCACGCCCTTCGGCGAGTAAACGCGGAGCCAGTTCATGCCCATGCCGCCGCGAGTTTCTTCATTCAGTTCAAACCCTGACGGCATATCAATTTTTTGAATCACGCCTTCTTGTAGCGTCAACATATAGTCCTCCTGGTTAAGGTTCTTCGGGAAGAATTAAATAGAACAGCACCGCGCTCGTTTATTGGAAGTTGTTGCGCTCAGGTCTTGGACCTTTGCGTTCAATCATCCACTGAGCCAGAGCCATCTCAAAGGCTTGCTGGTTTCGAGCATCGCGTTCCTTCTTAAGCTGCAGCTGCTGATCTTCGTCTTTCTTCTTCTGCTGCTCTTGTTCTTTCTGCTTCTTCTCCTCGTCCTCTTTCTTTTTGTCGTCGTTGCGACGTTTGTCGAATTCGGCTTGAGTTTCGTTCGGGTTTCTTCCGGTGCGTGGACCAAAGTTCGTATCGCGATCCGGTCTCGGTCCCGGGTCCCCATCGGTTGCACTGCGGCGAGCATTCCATCTGTCTGGATTTGTCGCTTTGTCGATTTCGTCGAGATTTACTTTTCCAATGTCGTTCTTGTTGCCCCAGTTGTTGTCGAAAACGACGTCGCCGTCCTTATCGACCTTGGCGTTCATAGCGTGTAGTCCGTGTCCGTTCTCGCCGCCGCCTCTCAAGAACGGAGCGTTGACACCAATTTGGGCCGATGTTCCATTTTCAGCCTGGTATGCAGCAAGTTTTGCTTTGAAATCTTGTCCACCTCTGGTCAGGGTCATTTGAACATGCTCGTAGCCCTTCGGCGGATTGCCGGCAAGTTTCGCATCGGCGAACATGCCACCACCCTTGCCAGTCATGTGTTGGTTCAATTCTCCGACCTGCCACACACCGACGTTCGGGCTTGTTCCGACGAGCTTCTTGCTGCCGTCTGCTGCATTGAGGAAGAGTCCTTCGCCGGTTCTTGTTTGTCCGTTCGGAGCACCATATTGATCCGCATTTGCAGCAAGGTAGGTGTAGGTTCCGGCTGGTTTTCCTTGTTTCTCGGCTGCCAGGTCAGCTGCTTTTTGTCCGTACAACGCATCTGCCGTGTGTCCGAACAAACTGCGTTTTCCAGCATCACCGTGATACGAAGCATTGAAGTCTTGAGCTGATTCGCCGTCTGGTTTGATACTGAGTGCATCAACTTTAACCCATTTGCGATCGCCTGCGCCATTGACACCATTATCGGTACCAGTAAATGCGCCACCACGATTAACTACCGATGCAGCCTCTTCGACAACCGAAGCTGGATCGCCAGCTTCTATTCGCTGTTTTTGCAATGAAGTCAGCGCGCAAGTCATGTGCGCACCTTGATTCACGAAGCGTTCCGGATTAGCTAATGAAGCTGCAGCACCGGCTGCCCAGTTTGCTCTTTCCTTAGCACCGTAAGGTCCATCTGTTCCTTTCTTTCCTTCGAGAACTTCGTTCATCGCGCCATACACGCGCTTCATTTGTTCTTCGGCAGTTTCTTTCTTGCCTGTCTCTAGATTCTTTAGATGTCCATCTTTTTCTTTCTGGTCGAGGCGAGCTTTGGTGGCATCAAGATGAGCTTTCATCTCTGCGACACGGCGATCGGCTTCAGCACCTCTTACGCCCGAGTTTTCCAGGGAATCGCGATAGTTCTTCAGCACGCCTTCCTGATTATCGCGTGCTTGTTCGTCAGGCGTGCGCTCTACGTTCTTGTCGCTGCCTTCCGGTTTCTTTCCATATTCGCTCGGCACTTCACCAGTTGTGTCCGAGACGCGAGCCACGCGATTTCCACGGCGGGCACCCAAACTCAAGTTTTCGGCACCACCTAGAGTCAGGCTTTCGGCCTTCTTAAGCCCCATCTCTTGCTCTAATGTTGGTGAAACGTTTTGGGACAAGTCTAAAGTCTTAGCATCATTAGCCTTCGATGCAACCGCTGTTCGCGCTGAGAGCTGCTCGTATAGCTGCTTCGGCGAGCCAACTTCACCCCAGCCCTTGGCTGTAGCATCGTCCTGATTCTTTTTGACGACTGTATCGCGTTCTTCCTTCAGCTTTTCTTCTGGCTTTCGACTGCTCTCCTGAGCTTCCTTCTGGGTGAGAATTTCCTTCTCAGCTACGGCAGCGCTACTGCCACCATTATTACCGCCATCGCCACCGTCTTTAACTGCCGCCTTTTCTGCGTTTTCGGACATAAATACACTTCCTCGTGTCGCGTGCGTGAACGAACTAGACCTGCGTTCGTAATTTGCCCACAATAATCCAAGACTATTGTGCGAGACTGCTGAAATTACACAATGGGAGGATCCGCAGTTCGCAAAAGAAACAGATTAAATCTCGGGATTTTCCCGTTCATTAATGCTATAGGCCGCATGTGGCAAAAACGTGAAATCGCCTTGCAAAACCAGATTATTTCCGTGCCTGGCGGGCATTTGGACCATTTTTGAGTGGAAGAACAAGCACCGAAAATAATGCACTGTATTAATGTGCAAATGGTCTGCATAGGATTACGTATTTAGCATTTCCAAATTGTCATAAACTCAAGCCATCGGTGAGATGTGGCTTGATACAAGACGTTTTAGGAGATGCTGGTGGACGACCGATCATTAGATACCGACAAAATTCAACAGGAAAGAACAGACTCTACTTCGTCCTTTGAAAGCTTTGCGGCTCCTCAAACAGACAAGCTCTGGCATGCCATCCAAGCGCCAAAGTCTGATTTGGCCCTCCCAAGCAGCAATGCTGCAGAACCTGGACAGAAAGCAGAAGCGTTGCACACATCAATGCCGACAGCGTCTGAGCAATTGCCGAGGGTGCTTCTAATCGGAGCCGAAAAAAACAACATTCTTGATGCTCCAGTAAGCTTGGAAAACATCGGTAAAACGCTCAAGCTTGGTATTGGGTCCATCCCCGATAGTTTTGCAGGAGCCAGTTCAGGCTTAGCACTTATAATGCATGGCAAGAATGAGAGCTTCCAACACAGACTCGGCATTCCGTCAGGCCAGGCGCATCTGCAAACGCTCAATAAATATGTGACCTTAAACTGGACAGATGGAATGCTCAAGACGGCAAAAATACTGTCAGTACCGACAATGGCAATCGGCGCCACTAATTTCGCCACAGATGCAAATAGATTTCTATCAAACGATTACTCCAAAGCGTTTTACGGAACAGCATTAGCGTTCGACAGTTTAACCGTAGCTGGAGCCGTAGCGCAGGTTTTTAGCAATCGACCCGTAATGGCCATTTCATCTTTCGGCTTGCTTGGAAGAGCCCTAATGGGTGGCGTCGAACATTTCTCAAAAAAATAAGCTAACTCGTGTCCATTTTCAGATGGTTTTCAAATAGATTCTCTATAAAGGAAGGGTTCCGGGTAGAGGATGAGATTAATGCTGAACGAAACCAATGAGTTTGAATCATTTGATGGGTTTGATGAAGAGCTGCATGAACTATGCAAGGAATTACGCGATGCCCTGAAAGGTCCCGCGGAAGAGCGTGCGGAATAAAGCGCTACGTGGATGGGCTCAAGCGCCCAAATAAGCAGAACTTGATGCAGTTAGTTAGTTTTCTTTTGTTCTTCGAGAAGTCGCTTCTGGCTTTCCGCCTGGTTTTCGATTTGGTCCTTTGCTGCTTCTGTCTGGTTTTCAATTTCTTTTTTCTGCAAGTCTGCCTGTTCTTCCATCAGCTTCTTAGCCCGATCAGCACTTTCTTCGATTTGATCAACCTTCTGTTCACCGGCTTGCTCGACGGTCTGCTTTTGCGCATCAGCTCTCTCTTCAATTTTTTCCTGACGTTGAGAAAGTTGCCGATCTTCGTTGCTAGTGCATGCAGAAAGTAGGCTTATAGAACATGTCCCGACGACTGCTATAGCTATGAGAATTTGCTTTTTCATTTTACGTTCCTCTCTTATGAAGTGTTAGCGATGAAAAATGGAATGCCAGACTTGAGAAAACGCCCCCCAGAACGGCCTGCTGGCATCTGCTTCTCCCTTTGCCAGCGCCGAAGCAAAGGATGCCGCCTGATCTGCGTTCACATGGGGTGGGATTGGTGGAATGTTTGGATCTGATTGAATCTCAATGACGACAGGTTTCTGGGCCCCCAGGGACAACTGCAGCGTATTTGCTATTTCTGATTCGCTTGTTATTTTGAATCCAAACAATCCAAGCGATTTTGCATATTCTGCATAGTCAAAGTCTGGCACTTCCTGTGCTGGAACAAATCTTGGATCGCCTTCAGTTACTCGCATCTCCCAGGTAACAAAATTCAGATCGTTGTTCTTGAGGACAAGCACTATAAAACGTGGGTCTAACCAATCCTTCCAATATTTTGCGAGCGTTATCAGTTCATTATTTCCAATCATCTGCATGGCGCCATCACCGGAACACGCGACTACCGGTCTGTCCGGATGCGCAAATTTTGCAGCAATCGCATAAGGAATACTGCAACCCATTGAGGCCAATCCACCCGAGACTGATGCCATCATGTCACGGCGCATTCGAAGATGCCTGGCAAACCAAACTGTGGAAGTGCCTGAATCTGCTGTGATGATGGAGCGCTCCGGCAAACCACCGGAGAGGGCGCGGAAAACCTTTTGCGGATTTACTGGTCGGCCCGGCACATTAGCCTGCGCCTCAAGAGCGGAGTCCGAATCATGGACCATTTCCTGTACTCGTTCGCGCCAGGCTCTGTCAGTTTTCCTTTCCAGCAATGGTATCAACTCGCGAAGAGTGCAGGCACTCTCACCAAGCAATCCCACTTCCATGGGATAACGCAAGCTGAGATTCTGAGCCTTAAGATCTATCTGAACACCGCGAGCGACGCCTGGAGCCGGTAAGAATTCCGCATAAGGAAAGTTGGAGCCAACAACAAATAGCGTATCGCAGTTATTCATCAGGTTCCAACTGGCTTCAGTACCAAGCATGCCAATTGAACCGGTTACATAGGGAAGATCATCTTCAAGTGCCGCTTTTCCAAGGAGCGCTTTAGCTACTCCCGCTCCTAATATCTCAGCCGTCTCTACGATTTCATCCCGTGCTGAAAGCGCCCCTGCACCAATGAGCATGGCAACTCTTTGTCCGGCATTCAGTACGTCGGCCGCACGAAGCAGGTCCTCTCTAGCCGGCACCACGTGAGGGAGCGCATAACCGCTTCCTGAAAAGCTTTGACCGTGTTCGCGCTTAGGATTCGGCTCAGCTTTCTCATTTTGAATATCGTGAGGTAAAACCAAACAGGTGACAGATCTCTCCGCATAAGCCGTTCTTATCGACCGATCAAGAAGATGTCGCACTTGTTCAGCTGTCATTGCCACATTTACATACTCATGCGCAACGTCTTTGAATAGGCTGCTTAGATCAACATCCTGCAAGAAGCTTGAGCCCAACGCGTGTCGAGGCTGTTGTCCAACGATTGCTAATACAGGTTGATTGTCCATTTTGGCATCATATAATCCATTCAGTAAATGAATTGCGCCGGGTCCGGCAGTTGATAAACAAACACCGATCTCTCCCGTGAACTTAGCGTGAGCGCATGCCATGAACGCACACATCTCTTCGTGTCGAGCTTGAACGAAATCTATCTTCTGGTTGGCTCGCCCAATAGCAGTTATTAAGGGGTTAACGGCGTCTCCGGGGTATCCAAAAACTCGTTGCACTCCCCACTCAATCAAGCGGTCGATCACATAATCACTGGTCTTATACATTTCGATTCCCCCTGCGAAACTTTTGTTCAATTCCGCGGTGGAAGTTCCAGCGCGTTTCATGAGCAATGCAGCCGCGCCGAAGCTCTGGCAGTTCGGACTCATTTGTAAGTTGGACGCAATCGCAGCCGGCAAGTTGCATAAAACTTCGAACCGAAGTCTCTGTAGGACAAGATCGACGGCCTATCCTAAACGTTTATGCGGCTCGCTCACCCTGCACCGCTAGTAGAATCATGCGGAGAAGTGGAAGGCGGAAAGTGCTCGCTTCTAAAGAGTGTCTTTCAAGGTTTCAAATTTACCTGACATCAACCCAAGGGCTATCTGGCGCTTGTTTCTTCGGATCCACAGATTGCCACAAGAAACCGAGTTGATGAGTTCCAGTGTTAGTTTGCAAAGCTGAGTCAGGTAGTGGCGAGGAGCCCTGCACAGTTTGCGATTGACAAGACTTGGGCGCAGTGGTCGTGTTGTAAGAGTGCAAGCTGCTCGGAGCTGAATTCAAAAAACCGCTTGATGACGCCGCCAAATTGCTTTGAGGTAAATCGATAAATGGCCCATATTGATCTTGGTAAATCCGCTCTGAAAGTGCTACACCATTAGATTCTTGCCCAAAAGTCGGTAACACAACAAAGCTCGAAAAAAGCCCCACAATCAACAAACTTATTAGGACCTTTCTCACTGGCTACAAACCTCTTGCTGCTTTTTCGATCTTACAGATCACCACGTGAAGTTGACGTGACTGTTGCACGTTCAAGTATAGAAATTTGCTTTTCGTGCAAACTGGGAAAGAATAAGGCGGGCCACAAATCCCGCCGTATTCTTTTCAAGGACGCCCGCAGGGTTTCAGGGATGCTGCGAGACTTCAAACGACCCGAACATCCAAATCAAATCATGATTCACCTGAAAAGAAACTGAAACTTCTAGCTACGCTTTCGGTTCATCCTTGGGCAAAGGCATGATGGGACCCCCAAGCAGCCTGGGAGGCTCCACCACCTTAGCGCTAATCAGTTCTCCGGCAATTAGAAAAGCAAGCTCCGTGTTTGAGATCGATGGGTCGAAGGTCTTGCAATCCGATTTGCTTATACTCCAGAGACCGTCATCGCCGCGCCCAGTTACATGCAAATTGATCTGTGCATCAGTTTTGTGGAGCGTAAAAAGAACGGCTCGGCGCTCGAAGTCCTGCCATCGCTTTAGCGACAAGGCAGCCAATAATACAGATTGAGCAGAGAAGCGATCGCCCTCTTCATTGTAGAGATCATTCTCTTGTGCCGGAGCGGGAGCCGAGGCCAAGACGTCGGTAAGCAAATCTACCACCGCTCCTCGCACATCTACATTTACCAGCTCGACAGGCTCCGTTTCCAAATAGACGCCCTGCTCTGTCTGCACCATGCGCGGTGCCACGACATAATTTTCATAACGGTATAGCTTCCAGAGCCCCACGATGACCGTCACTTACTGGCGAGCATGCGGTTTCATCGTTGGAAACGCGATGATATCGCGAATGGATGCGGAGTCGGTTAGAAGCATTACAAGCCTATCGATACCGATGCCGATACCCATTGTTGGCGGCATGCCATATTCCATAGCTTCGATGAAATCCAGATCCAGAGGCTGAGCCTCTTCGTTGCCGGCTTCGCGCTTACGCGCTTGATCTTCCAATCGCCCGCGTTGATCGAGGGGGTCGGTGAGCTCGCTGTATCCGTTGCAATGCTCACGCCCATAGATAAATACTTCGAAGCGCTCAACCACGCCGGGCTTGGCGCGGTGCACTTTAGTCAGCGGTGAGATCTCTACGGGATGATCCATCAAGAATGTCGGCTGCATCAAAGTAGATTCGCATTTGTTCTCGAAAATAGTATTGGCTACTTCGCCTATCGTAGCCTCGTATTCCAGTTTGATACCGAGTTCGCCAGCTATTTTCTTCGCCTCATCAAAGTCTTTGATCTTCTCAACTTCAATGCCGGTCACTTCCCGGATAACTTCATACATACTGACGCGGCGCCATGCTTTTCCGAAATCGATCTCCACACCCTGATAAGTTATTTTCGTTGTTCCGCATACGGCGTTAGCAACATGGCGTACCATTTCTTCGGTGAAGTCCATCAGTTGATGGTAGTCACCATAGGCCTGGTAGAGTTCCATCATCGTAAATTCGGGATTGTGGCGGGTGCTGATTCCTTCGTTTCGGAAGATTCGCCCGATTTCGTATACCTTTTCAAAGCCGCCAATAATCAGCCTCTTCAAATGCAGCTCGGTTGCGATTCGCATGAAGAGATCTATATCCAAAGCGTTGTGATGCGTAACGAAGGGACGAGCATCCGCACCACCAGCCTCGACCTGAAGCACTGGCGTTTCGACTTCAAAGAATCCGCGCTCGTCCAAGAAGTTGCGCAGTGCGCGAATCGCAATGCTGCGTTTCTGCAATTTTTCCTTGACCTCGGGGTTGATGATCAAGTCGACATGGCGATTGCGATAGCGTGCCTCAACGTCGGTGAATCCATCCCAACTAAGTGGCAATGGCAGCAATGCAACGCTCAAAATCTCAAATGACTTGACACGAACAGAGAGTTCACCCGCCTTGGTACGGCGAATTGTGCCAGTGACGCCGATATGATCGCCTTTGGCAACGAGCGACTTCAATATCTCAAGCTGCTCGGCAGGTACAGATTCTTTGTGAAAGAACAGCTGAATCTTGCCATCCTCATCGTAAAGATCAACGAACATCCAGGAGTTACGCTCATTCAAGATCCGCCCACAAACCGAGACGACATCTTCGGTCTCCACATTTGCTTCGAGATCCTTATATTTCTCCTGAAGTTGCTTGCTTGTATGAGTGCGCTCAAACTTATAAGGAAATGGGTTTATTCCACGCGCTTTAAGCTCGTTCAGCCTGCGCAGATTGTTATCGCGCCAACGATCAGCTCCGCTTCCTTCTTTTGGCTCAGTCACGACGCTAGCTCCCTTTTCCTGACTCATATAACTCGCCTTATGAAATAAACTTCCGCTTTACGGATCTGTTTAGTCTCCCACGAAATGCGCGGAGGGAGGAAATCCAGGCGCCAGACTCGCAACGATTCGATACTCTTTGGCGACGAAACACTGGCTCTGCGCCTGGATCGAAGCAGCTTATATTGCAACGATCGGCTTCCGCTGTGTGGGCAAATACTTCAAAACAAGCATCCGCCCAGCGCACGCCGTGTTATACTTTTATATAACCGCTTGAGGGTCAGAAATGCATACAACCAATCTACGAAAAGTTGGAGGCTCTATCATGCTTTCCGTTCCTCCAGCGCTGCTTGAGCAACTTCATCTGCAAGCAGGTTCAACTGTCACCATTAGCCTTGATGGTAACAAGCTTGTCATAGAATCGAGTCCAAAGCCTCGCTATTCACTGGCGGAACTGCTGGCTTCTTCAGATTATTCAGAAGAGCAGCCTGAGTCCGAGAGGGAATGGGCGGACACCTCCAACGCAGGACGTGAGCTCATATGAAGCGGGGCGATATATATCTAGTAACCCTGACCCCCGCAGAAGGTCACGAGCAACAAGGCTACCGCCCAGTACTCATCGTCTCGCCTGCAGCATTCAACCAGGCGACAAGATTACCAATAGTTCTCCCCATCACGTCTGGCGGCGCATTCGCCCAGCGAATTGGCTTTGCCGTTCCGATTTCCGGCATCAAAACTACTGGTGTCGTTCGCTGTGATCAACCCAGAGTGCTGGACATTACAGCTCGTCATGGCCGCAAAATCGACGTTTTACCACCGCCAATTCTGGATGAAGTAATGGCAAAAGTAATTACGATTTTTGAATGAGCAAAGTATTCGGTTGACTTGCAAACGCAAGTCTTTAGACCCTTTACAGAAGGGTTATTGAAGCGATTCCGCCACGCTGAAACCCGCTTCAGGAGCGGGGCTATCATAAATGGTACAATGCGTTTTGTCTTATCTTTTTGATGGGTTCTCAAGTCTTTGAGGAGCGAAACACTTTGTCTGGCGGCGAAAGAATAATAGAAATAGAAGTCGGACAGGAGATGCGCCGATCGTTTATCGACTATGCAATGTCGGTAATCGTAAGCCGCGCCATTCCTGACGTCCGCGATGGATTGAAACCGGTTCACAGGCGCATTATTTACGGGATGTACGAGCTAGGATTAGAGCCGTCAAAACCGTTCAGAAAAGCCGCAAAAACAGTTGGGGACGTGATGGGTAAATATCACCCGCACGGCGACTCGGCAATTTATGAGGCTCTTGTGCGCCTGGCGCAACCTCAAGCCAGTAGATATCCACTAATCAACGGACACGGCAACTTCGGCGATCTCGACAATCCGCCCGCAGCTATGCGTTACACCGAAGCCAAGTTGACACCGCTGGCTATGGAAATGCTCGCTCTGATAGAACACAACACAGTCGAAACGCGTCCAAACTTCGACGAAAGTGAAGAAGAACCAGCTGTTCTGCCGGCAAAAGCACCATTGCTCTTGCTCAACGGGAGTTCAGGAATTGCAGTCGGTATGGCAACCAACATGCCGCCGCACAATCTCCGGGAAGTCTGTGATGGCGTAATTGCGAAAATCGATAATCCGGACCTCGATTCTGTCGGCTTGATGCAATACATTAAAGGACCGGATTTTCCAGGCGGCGGTTCTATTGTCGGAACCGATGGTATTCGCGAAGCATATACAACCGGTCGTGGCTCCATCATGTGCCGTGGCGATGCAACAATTGAACAGCTGCCGGGTGGCGGCGGGCGACAAAGCCGTATGGCAATTATCGTAACGTCACTGCCTTACCTGGTTGGTCCGGAAGCATTTGCCAAGAAAGTGGCCGACCTTGTCAAAGAAGAAAAAATTGCCGGCATCAGCGATGTAAACGACGAAACAGACCGCACAGGCTTGCGCGTCGTGATTGAACTTCGCCGTGACGCACACCCTGAAGTTGTTTTGAACAACTTATATAAGTACTCGCAGTTGCAACAGAGTTTCCCTGTCAACATGCTCGGACTGCGCCTTGCACAATCGGAGCCTCGCCAGACACTCGGAACGGCTGACACACGCAACAAGAAAAAACCGGAAGCTCGCAAATGCCGTCCACTGACGATGCAGTTGCATCAATTGATTCAAGATTTCATCGATCACCGGGTCGAAGTTGTTGAAAACAGCTTCAAGTTCAAGTTAGAGAAAGCGCTCGCTGAAGCTCATATCCAAGAAGGTAAACTCAAAGCACTCGACAATCTCGATGAAGTCATCAAGATCATCCGCGGAGCTGAATCCGCAGAAGCCGCATCGCAAGCTTTGATGGCGAAATTCGAACTAACCGAAGTTCAGGCCGAAGCCATTCTAGCGATGACATTGCGTGCTTTGACAAGAATGTCACGCGAAACCTTGGAAGAAGAGCACAAAAAGCTGCTCGCTGAGATTGCCCAATACAAGAAGATCCTCGCAAGCCGTCAAGAAATTCTCGACATCATCAAGAAGGATCTGGCTTATCTCAAAGAGAAGTTTGGCGACGATCGCCGCACGCAGATCACCTATGCGAGCACGGATGATATCTCGGCAAAAGATCTCATCCCGAATGAAAAGATGCTGATCTTCATCACCAAGCAAAGCTACATCAAGCGCACTCCGCTTGACACATTCAAACGGCAGCGCCGAAACACCCGTGGCGTTTCCGGTCTGAAAACAAAGGATGAGGATGACCTGCAACACTGCCTTGAGGCAAACACTCACGACAAGTTGCTCGTCTTTAGCAGTAAAGGACTTGTCTACAGCATCGATGTAATGGACATTCCAGAATCGAGCAGAACCTCATCAGGACGTGCAATTCTCAATCTGGTCAATATGTCGCAAGATGATACTGTGACTGCGGTGATTCCGGTTTCCGAAGAAGACCTGAAGCGGGGCAGCGATAGTACAGTCGATCTCGATGACGAAGCGCCGGAGGCGACAGAAGGATCAGAGGAAGAAGAATTGGTGGGAGGCGTTGTCGGAGATGAGGATTACTTTGTAATGCTCACCACTCACGGCTTCATTAAGAAGGTTCCGATTAGCCAGTTCGCCAAGATTCGAAAGAAAGGTATCGCTGCTATCAAGCTCGATACATCCGGCGCTGACAAAG
Source organism: Candidatus Obscuribacterales bacterium (assembly GCA_019747875.1). Lineage (GTDB taxonomy): Bacteria > Cyanobacteriota > Vampirovibrionia > Obscuribacterales > Obscuribacteraceae > JAIEPM01. The sequence goes on along the minus strand of JAIEQI010000176.1, from coordinate 16,051 downwards.
ACCAACTTGGTTGGGTCCGCCGCTCTACTGGTAAGTCCTTCATCATCATCGGGTCGGCCGATGGCATGTGTATTCGTTATCACGAGTCAGATGTTCGTCCAATGGGTCGTTCCGCTCGCGGCGTCAGAGCGATGAGCTTGCGTGACGGAGACCGCATTGTCGGATTCGACGCCATCGAGCTTCCTGCCGAGCCGGAGATCGAAGAAGACGATTCCACCGAAGTAACTGATGCAATTGCAGAAGCACCGCCTGCATCCGGTTCCGACAACTTCATGTTGTTCGTCACCACAGACGGTTATGGCAAACGAACACCTGTTACAGCGTTCAGACGTCAGCGTCGCGGTGGACTTGGAATCATCGGCATCCGTTTCAAGAAGCCAGAGTCGAAGCTTGCCTGCCTGCGCATCGTCAATCCGAAACAAGAAGTTCTGATTGCAACGATGGGTGGAATTGTCGTTCGCCAAAGAGTGGATGACATTTCAGTGCAAGGAAGAATGGCCACCGGGGTTCGCCTACAACAAGTCGGCGACGATCAGGTAATGGCGGTTACACCAGTAGCCGAGCCGCCTTCCACCGGCGACAGCGACGGCGATGCCGCACCGCCGGCAACACCACCAGAGACAAAAGAGTAAAATCACTGTTTCGATAAATCAAAGTGAGCAGGTGTCGTTTCATCTGCTCACTTTTTAATTGCATGAAAATTAGTGGACCGGCACTCAGCTTTCGGGGAGGCTATTTCTTGATCGTTTTACAGTAATCGGAGTTCACTTTTACTGCATGCAGCCTGGGATTGCCAATCGTAAAATCGATCGTACCGTCCGCCTTGAGGGCAGTCTCTGTTTTCGCCCCATAAATCAATGAATTCCATTGCTTGTGATCATACTTGCACAGGAGTTCAGCAACCTTGAACGGATCCGGCTCTGCCATGATCGCGTTTCGGTCTTCTCGCCGTTGAACCTCTTGGGGATCAGGTGCCTTTTCTTCCGCCTTTCCAAAAAACATTCTATTTTCCTCACTCGTGGGGGGTGGGGAATAACCAACTCCAGTGCGGGAGTGGGATTTTTTCCGATGATATCCGCAAGATCAGTCAGCAGAGAATGTGAAAAATACGACGGAAAGCCAACTCTGGTAATCCCCACAGTTAAGCATGCGAATACTAACAGGAAACTCGCTTACTTATCTTCCGCCAGACACTGCTCAAGCGTAATGCCTTGTTTCTTGCATTTTGAAATGCACCAATTCAGAACCAGCTGCTGAGCTAGCTCTAAATTCTCCGGACAACGAGGACGTCCGGCAAATGCGCGACCAAGTAATAGCTCGAGTTCGTCTTGATACTCACGCAGTCTCGAAGGGAGACAAAGCACCCAGTTACCCGCTGCATTTTGTGTGAGGATGTCCACGAAATAAGAGCTTTCGCCCCCGCTTATCTGCTTTGTTTGACTAAGAGTAGCCACGACTGATCGAGCCTCAACTGACCGCTTCGGCGGTCCCACTTATCATAACTTTACAAGCACTAATTATACAAGGTGCTGATAAGCAATTCATGGATATTCCCTCCGTCATTTGACGGTTTCTCAGAAACGCTGCGACGAATAATGTTCGATGCTCGAGTTGGAAAGCGAATTCTAAAATTGACGAAGTGCTCGCAAGCGGCACCAACAGTGATGGGATTACGAATAGTGGCGTAACGCTTTCCCAGCAAGGGAATAGGGACAGACGCACAGCCATGACACTAATTATGAGCAAATTCTCGGAAGCGTCGCGCCGGGCGGTGTAGTAAGGTGTTGCCATAGGCAGGTGATTGTTATGCCACTCTACAGACCGACACCCGTAAGTGACTCAGGAAGTTCAGCAGGCGGCGGCTCAAGCAGCGGAGCCGAAGGCGCTTTGCATGCATTTCAAAATCTGAGACACATCACGATTGTCACCGTAGCGGAGAGCGCAAGTTCAGCGGCAGCACCAGCTTTTGCAAAGCCAACGGTCGCTATCACGGAAACAGTCACAGAAGTTCTCCCAAAGATTGAAATCGGAGGCGGCGGAATATCGACTCCAAGTTCTGACTTTTCGATATCGGCATCCGAGATCTCATCTTCAGCCACGGGGGCGATAAAAGGCATCATGGACCTGGCCGGAAAACTTGCCGACCCAATGGGGTTTCTGTCTTTCTTCTTTAGCTTTTTGCAGGCGCTGTTCACGCAGAGCATGGTATCGAGCATGATACCAGCCCTGCGTCCCGAGTTTCTATACAGTCAAGCCGCCCAAGCTGCTATTGATTGCAAGCATTGGCAATTTAACAGCTGACCCATATGGGTAAATCTCTCAAAACGAATTGGCTGCTACAAACAATCTCTTTGCAGATAGAAGATCACGACAACCTTTCTTAGAAAACGAAGGAGGCCTTCGTGCCATTTGCCGAAGATGTGACGAGCAAGTTGGCCGCTTGCAATTTTGCCAGACGATAAGCAAGAGGAAGGCCCATTCCCGTGAGGGGTTGATCATTGACGAAGCGGAAACGATCAAAGAGCTGAGTTCGGAGTTCATCTGGAACTCCATCTGCAGAATCAATAATGGAGACAATGACCTGCTCATTCTCCTTCCGCAGAGAAACTTTCACTGGCGGCAGCTTGCCGGAATCTGAGCTCTGCGGAAGCGCCTTGGCTCTTTCTGTGGCTTGAAAAGCATTTTCAATAACAGCCTTGAACATCCTCGTGAGTAGCTCTGTTTCTCCAGTAACTTTGAAGTCCTCCAACTCCGGTGATACGGAGAATTCCAGCTCCACACGACCGCGCCACTTCCCGCGACACAGATCAACGGCATCTTCAAGAGCTTCGCTAAGAACGACTGATTCGTTCTTGGGTTCAAGCGACCCGGCCTCCAATTGTTCAAGCGCTAGCAGGTCGTTTATTTGATTTAGGTGTATACGCATTTCGCGATCGGCTTGATCCACAACTTCGAGATCCTCTGCTGGAAGCTCTCCTAAGATGCCGGCTTTGACGATTTCCAATCCACCCAACACCGATGCAAGTGGGGTGCGCAGGTCATGATTGACAATCGAGAGCAACTGCTGTCGTTGCCGTTCCGCGTTTCGAATAGACGCAGCAGCTGCACAGAGACTCTTATCTAAATATGAAAGTTCATCATTGCTGGAAATGGACACGGTCGGCGTTCCGCCAGACGCGAAATCTTTTGCCTTCTCGGTTAGCTCAGAAGTCCTGTTTAATAGCCTCAGAACAAAAGAACTCAGCCACACAATCAGAATTGCGTTCACCAGACCAGAAAGCAGAATGATAGGGATAAGCTCCGCCCGGAGTTGGTCAGCTAATCCGTAAGTCATTTCAAGTTTGCCTTTTTCTATCCTCAGTTGATAGAAGATCTGATCCTCAATCTGCATGCCTATCATGTCTGCTCGGCGAACGGTTTCCGCCAGCGCAAACATACTCAATTTCGAAAAGCGCTCAAGGACCATCTTAGTCGTTTTAGACAGAAAGTTGAGACGTCTTTTGCATTCAACAAAAGAGCTATGCAGTTCAGGCTCATCCTTCGTCATGCCAGCGAGTTTGTCGACAAGCTTCTTTTGATCTTCCAGCATCTGGTATGAATTACGAAGGGCTTTTTCGTTCCACTCTTGCACAGCATCCTTCGCCTTTACACGCCAAGTAAGAAAGAGCCCCATGAATCGCTCACTTTCGATTACTAATTGCTGCTGCTCCAGATACGACTTGGTCCGCTTTTCCACATCATCAATCTTGCTACCAAGGGCGAATGCAAGACTGGTTTGCGCAATCGAAAAAATAAAGACAGCCAGAATAAGTGCTGACGTCATACTCTTCTTTTTGGGCAAGGAATTAGCACCAGGATTGCGCAAAGCTGCTACAGGAGGCGGCAGAATACCGGCGCCCCCAGGATCGCTGCTCCCGCCGGCTGAAGGCCCCGGCATCATTCCGGAGCCACCAGATACAGACGATTGATTTAGAGGAAGAACAAACCAGAATGTTGCACCTTCTTGCGGCTTGCTCGTGCATCCTATGGAGCCGCCATGAGCAGTGACGATCTGCTTACAAATCATCAACCCCAATCCAGTACCGGATCGTTTTATTTCATCGTCCTGTCCTACCTGGCTAAATGGCTTGAATAGCTTCTTCTGGTCATCTTCGCTTATACCGGGACCGGCATCTTTGATCTCACAGCGAAGGTTTGAACCGCTAGAATCGACTTGCCCACGCAGTTCAATAGTTGATTCTTTCGGAGAAAATTTAACGGCATTTGATAGCAGGTTCACAATCAATCGATTTATCAAATGTGCATCTACTTGAACATCAACAGATGGATCAAGCACATTTACAGTTATCTTCTTTTTGTCCAGCAGAGCCTGCACCGAAGCAACAGCTTGTGCAAGGATGCTTGTCGTACTCATTGTTTGGAACTGCGGTCGCAGCTCTTGTTCAGCATTGTACTGCAACCCTTCTGTCATCGTTTCGAGCAAATGGATCATTCCACCGACGCTTGTCTTAAGCATGATGAACCGATCTTCTCGCCGTTTGTCCGTTTGCCTGCTTGCAAGCTCCTGGAGCTTAGCTCGCCCGCGCTCAAGCGCAGCTCCTTGCAGATCTTTCAAAAGATGGATGTAACTTTTTCTGCCCTTCTCAATTTCTGCAATCTTCAAAGAAATTTCGTGAAATGTCTGCTGAAGCGTGTCAACTTCATTCCGCCGCTCTTTTGGTGCTGGAAGTTCTTCAGCTCGGCTTAGACTGTCACACATCTCTGCCAGTCGAATGATTCGTCCAGACAAATGCTTGTCAGCATAGAATGCAATGTATACACCGAATCCAACGTTTGCCAGCGCCGCAAGTGCCAACACCAAGAGCGGGTCAACCTTGAATCGCTTACTGGCAGCATCTTCCGGGCTGTCAGTGCTAGGACGGCGGACATTGCTAAGATCAGTGGCACCACTTTTAGTATCAGGCAACCCAGCTCGGTTCCTATAAATTTGGTCTCGAATAGCGTTTATTTCACCGAGTCCCAAATAATAGAGATGCTCATAGGCTTTTCGAAACAACTGATGTGCGCCTTCCCTGGAATCCCCAGAGCTAGCGGGATTGAACATTCGCGATCCAACCTCACAGATCTCAGCGATCATGTTGATCATTTGCTGGCTGCGCTCTGGGGGAAGACCAGCTTCTTCCCTGGACCGGGCAAAATCCTGACCGGACCTTAAGAGCCCTAATCGACTCTCCTGGAATTTGCGAATAGCAACACCGTCAATACTCTTATCCCGCCAGTAGTCAACCAGACGGCGATGTTTCCGCAGCTCATCAGAGATCGTGGCAATCTGCTCCGAAGCCATAAGCAATCTATATTCGCGAGATGCCTGTTGTTCCGCCTGCCACACATCAAAAGTAAGCCAGGCCACCACAAGTCCCTGTATTACAAACAAGATCAGGAAATAAGAACCCAAGGTCCTCGCAAGTGGCGAAGCTTTCAGGCGTTGAAATTGCTGGCTGAAGGGGGGCGTTCTTTCCATCTGACAAGATCGTACTACAATTAACCAAAATTACGTCACACCCAGCTTACGCATGGGATTTCCCGTCTTGTCACAAGCAATTTGACTGGTAGGATTGGCACAGGACTAAGCTAATTCTCGTAGATCTATCGTCCCTGGAGTATAAGCAAATCTGATTTTCGATCCCGCGCCTTCAATCACTGAGCTTGCTTCACTGATCGCGTTCCTTCTTCAGTTTCTTTTCAAGTAAACCATGATTTCATTTGGATGTTCCGGTCGTTTGAATTCTCGCAGCATCCCTGAAATCCAGCGGGGGAGATAGTCATGGAAAAAGATTCGTTCGCTATTGCGCCTTTAGACAAATCATCTAAAGACCTTTTGAATGTGCCAGAATCGAAAAATCTCTTTTCTGAAGCATTCACATCCGACTATCTCAACTGGAAAACCACAGGTGCTGCTATTGTCGTGGTGGGTACCGCAGCAATTCTCGGTGCACGCAGTTTGTCCAGAGCGGCCAATTCAGTAGCGACTGCCGGAGAAAACGCTGCACTAAAAAGCGCAGACGCCGCAGCCATTGAAACACTAGCAGCCGAAGCAGGAAAGAGAGCCGGCGCTGGAAGTCTCACACTTGAGGGAAAAGCGATTCCTAACGTTGCTCGCGATGCCATTAGCGAGAATGCTCTGAAGTCCGAACAGGCTTTTCAAAGTCTGAAGACAACTGCCGCTGACCGTTACACGAAAGACCTCGGACAGATCTCTAGTTATGTCCCGCTGCAGCACGAGCTCACGACGGCAACAAAGTTTTCATCAATCGCAGATTCGTCGCTGGCTATGCGTGCTGTGCTTACAAAAGAGAAAACCGGCGCAGCAGAAATTGCTAAAGAAATAGATCGACTCACCAAACTGAACCCGTCTCTGAGCATTCTGGAAGATGGAATGGTGAAGGCTGGAACGACCGTGAAATTGGCAGATGATGCCTTCCTCAAGAAAGTCAGCGATGATCTGGTCTTCAAGCATGTGCCACCAATCGGTCAATTCATGAAGGGCACTGGAAAAATCACGGAAGAACAAATCGGCAAAGCATTGGAGATTCAGAAAGGCATGGCGCCGGAAGCGCCACGCAAGTTGCTCGGTCAAATTCTCGTAGACAACAAGCTCGCACTGCAAGCTGATGTAGATCTGGCCTTTGCGCGGCAAACCGAAATGAAAGCAGTTCTACAAAAGATCCGCGACGGCATTTTTGCCAAGTAATAACTGAAGCAACGGCTGCTTGGCTCCGGGCGACCATCATTGGGTTCAACGCTGTTTCTCGCTCAGTTTGATCTGATCGGTATCTACAACAAAAGCACTCTTTGATTGCTGTTCCCTGAGTTCAAGCATTGGAGCCAGTGACAAGCGCGCAGACGTGTTGTTTTCGATACACCTCAGAAACGTATCGATGTCAGAATTATCGAAGAGCGCTCCATTTATCTTGATCCGCTCACGCCCGTTCTTGTCTTCGATGATCAGGAAAACGCATTTCTTCTTATTTGCATACTGCACACGAGTGACGATTCGCCCAATCTCGTTGAATGCAATTGTCTTGTTGAAGACACCTTCGTTGTAGCAAAGCCCTTTCGGTCCCCAAGTTATATGGGCATTTCCGGAAGTGCGAGAAACAAAGACGGTCAACAGCAGAATGAAAAACGTAAATGGGGCAAGCACAGTCAGTGCATCCGGTTCTTTAGCGAGAAGCAACATTGCAACGATAAAAAAGACGCTGAGGATCCACAGCACAGTCTGCTCGGTGCGGAATACAGATTTCAAAACAGTGGTTTGATAGCCGTCCATAGTGGGACCATTCCTGCATTCTTCTTTCTTTATTCCCGAAACACTCAAATAATCGAGAATTGGGCTCTAGAAGTGAGGCTCGAATATTTAGAAGCCGGCAAGATGCCGGCGCTCCCGGAATCGAACCAAACAGCAAGCCAGGTCTAATATTTTGAGAGCGGATATGCCCTGCATTCAAGATTCAAGATCCCGATGCTAGACGCTCCCAGATCCGAGATAAGAAGAAAGAGCTGCTCAATCTTGAGCAGCTCCTTCGAATGTCGCTTTATGTTTATCGTCTAGCGAGAGGGCTCTTCCTCACGCAGGACATAACCTTCTCCGCGGACTGTTTGGATCAGGCGCTTTTGATTGCCATCTTCCAGCTTCGAACGCAGATATCGGATGTACACTTCGATGACGTTTGATTCACCGATGAAGTCATAGCCCCAAACTTTGTCGAAAATGAATTCGCGAGACAGAACCTGTTCAGGGTACTGCATGAACAAACGGAGCAGATCGAATTCTTTGGCGCGCAGGTCGAGCTGGCGCTCACCGCGCTTGACCACGCGATTGAGTTGGTCCATCCACAGATCGGCATATGTGAGGATGCCTTCTTGCGGCTTACGACGCATTACTGCTCTGATACGAGCGAGCAATTCTTCTGTTGCAAATGGTTTGGTCAGGTAATCATCCGCGCCGCTATCGAGACCAACAACGCGATCTTGAACACCATCTTTCGCCGTCAACATAATGATTGGAATTTTGGAGATGGCGCGTAGACGCTTACAAACTTCTACTCCATCCAAGCCTGGCAACATTACGTCCAGCAAGACGAGCTCTGGTTGCTCTTTCTTGAACAAATCGATGCCTTGATTGCCATCGTGGGCAACATGAACCTGATAACCCTCGTAACCCAGTTCCAGCTCGATAAGACGTGCAATGTTCACATCGTCTTCAATAATCAGGATCTTCATCCCGCTGTTGCCGCTTGCAGTACTCAAGTGTCTCACCTCATAACCAATGCCGGACGACTATTATTAAACCCCGCTCACGTTCGATTTAAGCTATCGCTTTTATGGATTACTCCACCTGACTAGCTTCGTTCTTTGCGTCCCTTTCGGGGAGAGCGTTTTCGGGTCGTCTTTAGAATCCAGGGCGGTTCGCCGGTCCCAGATTTAATGATTAAAGACTTTACCAGGCATTTAATCTTTCGTGAAGGGGGTCAGCGCTATGAACGAACAAGAAACACGCGTTTTTCTATGCGCTTTGCTACGTAAGAGCCCTACTGACGCCCAAATATGCATATCCAGCAAGAGCCAAACGAGACATCAAAGCCCAGGCAGAAGTCATGGGCATTCACGTTAACAATACTTAGGATCTTTATCTGCAACTGGCAACGTACCCGTGGGTATAGACACCTTACCCCCATGACACACGGGCAGGGGTGAAGGTAGCCGCTGTTGCATTCTGAACCTGCAAACGTACAAGTTGAACAGGACAAGCAGTCCAAAGTCGTCAGCGAGGACCGCTCCCCTGATCTTGCTGTAAGGTCTTCCGAATCAAGGCCAACGACGGTGGAGATAGATGCTGGCGCAATGCCGACGCTTCCGGGCTCGAAGAGCTCGGCAAAGGATTACTTGGAGCTGCATTATTGTCCGAAGGAACTGACCAAAGTTGCTCTCAAGACTTCAGTTCTCGTTGCTAGCTTGTTGGTGCTACCAGATGCGATTGCCATTATTCCTCAAAACCAAAGCGTAATTTCGTGGGCGCTAGCAGTGCTTTCACTCTGGCTAACGGCATTGATTCTCTGGTTCGTTGGTTTTCTAGGAATGATGCACCTTCTTAGATTCTCAAACGGACCTCTCATATGTGACGCCAAAGGAATTCGCGGCGGACGGCTGGACAAGCTCATACCGTGGGATCGCGTTCACGCAATTTCCGTTGAGTGCGCTCCTGTCTTTTCGAAAATTTTCGGCATCGACCCACCGGCAAAGAAACTGTCCATCTTTCATGGCAAAAGCGTGGAGTCAAGATTGGAACACAAAGATATTGCATCGTTTTTTTATCGAAGGGAAGAATTCGATACGCTAACGGAATTTCTCGCAAGCAAACTGAGCAATTGCAATGCAGCAGATACAACGCATGCCAATACCGGCAGCCAGCCTGCATTCGGCACTCAACTCCTGATTGTGCGTGATGGTAAGCTCGACCGAATGCACGGGATCTTCTCTCTGATAAAAATTTCTCGAGTCTTACTTAGCATTGTCATCGCAATTAGCTTGCTGGCGTTTCTCGGACGAAAAGCTCTCACGCACTATACCTATAATCAGGCGAACATCTATTTCTCGCGAGCTCAATATGCGTATGCCGAAACTGAGTATCGTAACGCACTCTCAATGGATGCCGCATTTCCGGCGGGATGGCATAATCTTGCAACCTGCGAGTACATACTCGGAAAGCAAAAAGACGCAGTCAAACACTGGAAACGCGCTCTAATGCTCAAACCCGATATGGTAGAGCCGAAGATAAGCCTTGCACAAGTTGCCATAGAAAAGAGACAGTTTGACAAAGCTGAAACTCTGTTGGAGCCCGCGACTCGACACGCCCCGAACAACAAAGCATTGATGACAAAACTTGCCGAACTTCAAATCGCAGAGGGAAATGAACATAGAGCCATAAAAACAGCAAGGCAGATAATCACGCTGCACGGAAAGGATTCATACAGCATTTGCCTTTTGGCAAAAAGCAAAATAAAGAGTGCTAAGTTTGATGCAGCGTCCAGAGATCTCCAAAACATTGCTGAGAGAGACCGCGATTGGCTTTGGAATCAGTTGTATGGAGAGTGCTTACTACAGGCTGGCAAACCTAGACAAGCAATTCAATATCTAGAGAGGTCTTATAAGGCTGCTCCGAAAAACATCGATTCGATTTTGGTGCTGGCCAGCTGCAAACGTGCACTCGGTGATCCGGAGGGCAGCATCTCACTATTGGCAGAGGCTGAGAGCATTAACAAAACCAACCCCTGGGTCTATTTACGAAGAACTCAAGTCGAGATTGATCTGAAGAACTTTAAGGCAGCACAAGTTGCACTGATGAATGCAATTGATAAATCGAAGCAACAAGATCTCAATTCTCTTGAACTTGCAGGGAGCTTGGCAGAGTCTCTCGGACAATACAATCTAAAGAAGGATCTTCTAAATCGCTCACTAAAACTATCCAGCCATCTAGACGAAAAGCGAACAACGAATGCTGACTTTCTTATCCGAGAGCTTCTGTTTTCGGAAAATTGACAGTTCGGATTGGAAAATTTACAGTTTTTTGATGGTGTTGACTTCCATTTACTGATCCGAGCACTTATTATATGGACGGCATGTCCGAATAAAATACAGGAAACCCGCTTGGCATCAAAGCTTCTTGGCATCAATGGTAGAAACCTGGCACTAGCAATAGCCATTACATGTGGTGCCGGCGTGGGACTCCTCTTGCCGGCAAAAGCTCAATCTCTGCAAATGCAACAAGCAGGATCGTCGCAGGGTGGAAGCCAGTCACGGTTCAATTCGACAGAATCTGATGCAGCCCCAGAGCAGGCAAGAAGCAGGCAGATCGCCCAGGCGACGCCAGCCACTGTCGGTTTAACAAGCAACGATGTATTGCGCCGATACATGGAGGGTCTGGCAAGTAGGCTAAATATTGCAGCACCGCCTGCCGGACTTTTGACCAGACAAGAGCTCGGCGATTATTTCATGACGATGATGCAGAAGATCTCCGGTCTTCCCACCAGTAACTTGACTGAGCGAGACTTTCAGGAAATTGGTTTTCTCACGGACGAATTCGAGGACGTCTACAGAATTGTAAAAGGAAAGCTTGCAGTTCAAGTCTTCAAAAACGATTTTGGCACAGCAGCAATTCCAGGCCGTATTGAAGATCACAGTCTGAGGCTTGGCGCACTCGAGAGAACTAAAGTCAGCGGCGACTTTTGCTATTTACCGCAGCAAGACTGGGGTAGAACCGATCGTGCTTCCATGGCTGTCAATTTGCGCAGCCGTATCAATTTCAATGCAAAGGTGGTTGATGCCGAACCTAATTCAAAACTGGGAGATGGTTATCTCTTCACACGACTAACAGCTGCAGCCGGCAGATTTTTCCCGCGCAACAAATACTTGCTCAGCCCCCTCAATGATGTGGTCGATGCTAACGCCAGCCCTTTTAACTCCGGTCCAAACGAAGTTCAAATCCCCTCATTGATCATCAATAACAACAACAGCAATTCGCTGAGACCAACAGTTAGCCTTGAGCAAGTTTTTTACACTCAAAACTTGAATTTCGGCAAGAAATGGAAAAGCGATTACAAAGCTGGACTCATTTCATTCGGTAACATGTTTGACTCGAACAATTTTGCAAACTCCGACTCACTTCAATTTTTGAATACCGGTTTTGTAAACAGCATCTCGTGGAGAGCAAACTTCAACGGACCAGCTGTGGTGGTCTCCGCAGAACGCTCATTGTTCAGAGACAAAGCCTTCCTGCGCGGGACCGCCGGTATGACCACGATTGGAAATAGAGACTATTTTGGGTCGGTTGGATTCAACTATGAGGCCCAGTTCGGTCACAAATTTTATGGTAAGGAAGGAAATCTAAGAGCCGGGCTTTGGAACTTCAACTTCAGAGGCGGCAGCGAGAATCCATTTGTCACACCGATTGATATCAGCGGAACCTCACTCTTGTCACTAATTCCTGGTGGCACCGGATATGGTAGCCAACCAGTCGGCATGTACATGAACTTCGACCAAAAGGTCTGGAAGAATATTGGACTCTTCGGGCGATACGCCTTGAACGACAAACAGATCGGGGAGGTATTCCTCGGCGGATTGTTATCTTCTCGTGGTAACTGGTCAATCGGATCAGAAATTCCAATATCCAGCTTCTCGAAGAAGAGAAAAGATGATGTTATAGGAATCGCTTACGGGCAAACTCTACCCTATTCCCGCGAAGCAGTTCAGCCAGCCACGCCAGCCTTCGTTAGCATAAACGGCGGGCCGACACCAACAACGGTTCAGCAAGTACAAGCGAATCTGGCTCAGATCATTCCGGGGAATCAGCATCGCACCGAAAAGGTTCTCGAAGCTTACTATCGTTTTCACATCAACAAGAACGTCTCAATCTCACCTGATATTCAGTACATCTGGTCACCTGGTGGTGTCGGCCCGCAGCCCGGCGTATTTGCTTTAGGTAGCAGGTTGTACGTCCAATTTTAGAAGATGCGCTCGCAATGCCACCGCTCTTGTGCGACCAAACTTCAGGTCGCAAGGCGTAGATTCGATTTTGAGCCTGGCGCGCGAGCGCATCTATCTAAACTTTAATACCAACGATTTCTGTTATTGCGATCGTTCATTTCGCGCCAGAGTTGGGCTTGAAGTTGATTGGCTTGGTTGCTCAATCTTTGGCGTTCGCTGAAGCTGAGGCGTCCATCAGTATTGAATCGAGCTTGCAGAGAATCAATCCGCGCTTGGCGCTGAACGAGTCGATTGTATTCCGACTGGCTTAGCCTTCCGTTTGTCAGACCTTGCTGCAACATAGTATTTATGCGAGCTTGTCTATTATCGATGGTTGTATTGAGGTTTGGATCGAAGCGGCCGAATTGTCCACCATTTCCGCGACCTTGCCAGTTCAAGCGATTGTTATCGTAGTAGCCGTTGTAGTTTCCACCGCGATTGTAGTTATTGCGGAAACGATTGTTGTTGAAATTGCCATAGCCTTGTTGTGAACGCCATTGATTGCGATTGCGGTCCCAACGATTGTCATCTGCCTGTGCGGACTGCGGCAAGAAGGTGCAGGCGACTAGTCCGAGGGAAAGCAGGGAAAAAAAGTATTTATTGAACATAACAACACCTGTAATAAAGCGCCAACATGGAAAGAACGACGACGAGAAATGGAACAGGTTCCGAGAAATTCTCGGGAACATCCGTAGGGCAAAGTCGTCGGGGCTTCTGCTAGAATCTATATATACGCAGCAAAAGAAGTGCTATGACTCAGTCTTTACAAGACAGCAAGCTACCGGAAAGAGTGATCGGACGAGACATTGTCTTTTTCGACGGGCAATGCGTACTTTGCAATGGCGCGATGAAAAGCGTTCTTGAGAACGATCAAAAAAAGCATTTTCTAATTTGTGCTCAGCAAAGCGAGATGGGACAGAGGCTTCTCAGCAGACACAATGTAGATCTGTCTTCTCTCAAAACCATTTATGTAATCAGGAATTGTGGAACAGCAAACGAATCAATATTGGATCGCGGTCGCGCCGTTTTATACCTGATGCAAAACCTGGACAAGTTCCGACCGTTAGCAGCAATAGGGCGAATCTTTCCAGCACCCTTCATCGATTTCTTCTACAAGTTTGTCGCGAACATTCGATATCGCGTTTTCGGCAAAACAGAAACATGCATGATGCCGACCCCAGAAGAACGCGAACATTTCTTGGAATAGCCGAGCAAGACGCCAGCGGACCCATCACGCCGATCGAATTTGCTTTCCTTTGAACTTGGATTCCGATGCGCCGACATCTTGCCGACTTCTGACCTATAACAAGTTAGCCGATTTCGCCCAAGCGATTTCTTTTGCAAGTGCATCCTTGAGGGACCATTGCGGGGTGAATGCATAGTCACGGCAGAAACGTTCAATAGAAATGGAATTAGTCCTCGTTAGCTTATCCAAGCGATCAGCAGTTAGCGGAGACTTGCTACCAAGAATCGCATTGGCCAAGGCACCAACAGGACGCAGCAAGGACCCCGGCAGCGAAGGAATGCTTCCTGTTTTCCCAGCCGCACCGTAGATCGCCATTGATAAATCATGCATGCTCACTGGCTCAGGATTGGCCACGTTATAAGTGTGCATTCCAACAGCTTTTTTTTCTAGCAGCAAATGCATTGCATGCGCAAAATCATCCGCGAATATCAAACTTTTCTGAGCTGTACCTTGCGAAATCAAGAAATACCTTCCACTCAGAATCTGACGGATCAACGAAAGCATGTTGCCTCGATCACCCGCTCCGAACACCATTGACGGTCGGACAATTACAGTGGATTTGCTTGGTGGATTCTCGCGAAGAATTTGCTCGCAATTGATTTTCGAACTTGCATATGGGGTATCAGGGATGCATGGCACATCCTCATGAATCATGTTGGTTTCTTTGTTTCCATAAACCGAGCTACTGCTGAGAAAAACAAACTGGGAAACGTTCTCAGCTTGAGCCGCCCGTGCTAACAACGCCGTGGGTTTCTCATTAAGGAGCGGATACAGATCCACGCTTGCATTCGGTTGATGCACTAATCCTGCACAATGAATCAGTGCCGAAGCGCCTTCACAAGCCTGCCGCGCCGCAGGCTCTGTCAAGTTCATAAGGTCCGCCTCCCAAAAGCTCAGCTTGCCGCTCTCAGAATTTTCGACGGTGTACATGTTCTCTTTCGAACGAATTAAAGCCTTGACGTGATGCCCTTGCTGGACAAAATTGCGAACAATAGCACGACCAATTAGCCCGGTCGCACCTGTTACTACAATTAGTTGCCCTGACTTGTCCTGCACTTTGTTACCGGCTTAGCGAATCGTTGAATCCGACTGTTGGTGAAAAATCAAAAGCACAATAGTACAATCAGCTTCTACTTTCCCTGAAACTAGATTCATATCGTGAAACCAATTGCGAAGCTGACAACATTGACATGCGCACTTGCAGTGAGCGTCTTGCCTGCAGTTAGCCAAAAGGAAAACACGAGCAAAGCTCCTCAACGAAGCCAATTGACCTTTCTAGCTGCGGGGGTGCCCAAAGTTTTCGGAGAGAATCCCAATTACCAGAGAATTTTTCACGACTTAAAGAGCGCCGGCATAACAGTGTTTATGCCTTTCTCCGAGTATCAGGAAGTACCGGAGTCAAAGGCATTAACATATGACAGAGAATTCTATCCGCAATACAAGACGAATGATACCGCTATTACAACTATGCGAGAGAATGGTGTCAAACTTTTGGTACCAGCATCGATTCTCTATGGAGAGCCTAATACAAAGGAAGAGCCCCTTAAGAAATTGCTTGCATGGGCCGGGCGCAACAATGTCTTTGGAGTGTACAGCTATGATGAACCGGCTCTGCAGACTGGTGACATGTCGTCCAATTGCAAGACTTTGTATGCGCGAATCAAAGCGGTTGATCCAACTCTGCCCGTTATAATGATTCACTCCTCAATTCCTGAAAGCGCCGCAAGCGAACTAGAGATTGATGCATATTTGAAGAAGGTAAAAGCGTCTAGCCAATACGCCGATATCGTGGGCTTCGATGTCTATGCAATTCCAGCGGATTTGATGAAAGTGAAAGGACCTTATTCCGGTGCAGAGAAAATCCTGAATTACGCAGAGGCGCTTCCAGAGTACATTCGTTGGTTGAAACAAAATCTTCCAAACAAAAAGCACATGATGGTCTTACAGGCATTTTGTGCCGAAGATCAAGGGCATCCAACCTTGTTGGCAAAAATGTATGGTGACCGGCGCCCCACAAAATCAGAGCTTGAGAGAATGACTGAAATTGTAGTGAGTTCAAACGTCTCTGTGGGTTGGTGGGGACAGAGCCTGGTCAAAGATCGTGATGCACGATTCTGGACCCAAGTTTTGGATGCAACAAGAAGATACGCACGTCCCAAATAAATCCGCATTAGCGGAGGGTCCAAGAGCGCTGCGCTTTATGGCGGACGGGACGTCCGCGCT
>JAIEQI010000158.1 GCA_019747875.1 Candidatus Obscuribacterales bacterium | reverse complement strand
GGTCTGGCATCCAGTCCGATCACGTAATCCAGCTTTATCAACAGGTTGACGATGCGTTCAACAGAGAACCCTGCCATTTTTCCATTGATGATATCGGATACTTTGGGTTGAGGGATTCTGAGTTTAGTAGCAAGCTCTGTTTGCGTGCATGCTGACTCCTTTAGAGCGGCTTGTAGTTTGCGAAAAAAGCAAGCTTTTATATTGAGCGCAGCAGATTCTTGCTCAGAAAAGCCGAAATCCCTGAAGATGTCACCACTTCCGGTAGGATTGAATTCTTCCTCTTTTTCAGTGTGCTTCTTTTTCATAGGTTCTGTTCTTTCCTCCACTGCTGCAATCGGGCAAAGCGTCTTGAAGCAGTATCAATGTCTAGCTGTGGGGTCTTTTGTGACTTTTTCTTTGTAATCACGTGTAATACGTAGATGGCTTCTTCGAACTTCGCAACATAAATGAGTCTGTACTTGTTGTTGCCCTCATCCGTGACTCTGATTTCGTAGACACCCATTCCAATGGTTTGCATGGGCTTGAAATCATCCGGCTCGCCACCGTATTCGACTTTGTTTAGCTGTCCTCCCATTTCCTCTTTAACGTCATCGGGCCAGTCTCTTACCTCCTCACGAATACTCTGCACTACCCAACGCGTGATTTTCTTACTGGGTTCTTCGGCATGCGGTTTATCATCAGGTTTTTCGACCGCTTTTTCGGCTGGCTTCTTTCGTTTTTCTCTCATCAATATACATTGTACCAGATCTGGTATAATGTCAAGATTTGTCTTCCGCCCAAGTCGTGCCACAGTCCCTCAAATGGCAATAGTCGTCCAAGACCTGCCCGAGGGTGATATCTTCCCATTGCTGCCGGATTACAATTTCGGCTTTCCTCTTTCGCACTTCGCGCCGTTTTTCGGTTCGTACAACACCTTCGCTCAATTCGAGCTTTATCTTTCGAGCCTGCTCTCGGGCATTCTGTACAGTCCAGGGATCATTATGGCGCCCGATTGTACGTCCGCCCAAACTAACTCGTCTTTGTTCGATTCCCTGCGCTATCTTTCTCTGCCGGCGCCAATCTTTAAGGACGGTTGCTTGTAGGCTGACAGGATCTTCCGCGCTCGATGCCATCCGGTCTTCGCGGACTTCGAATTCGGCGCTTCCAGAAAACACTGAACTTCTCTAGTGTTAGCGGCGGAAAAATGGAAATGGTAATGCAGGCATAACTCCTGTAAATGGAGTTAGAAGTCCTGCTATGAAGATTGCAAGTTCAATGATCTCCCACACTTGGGCTGATTGAAAATGTTGGCGCGTCATTTCTAGCTGCTCGCTCGTCATTGTTTCACCGGGGGCTCCATCCTCTTCACTGAATGGACCCTGTGCATTTTTACGCATGTCTCTTTCTTTGTCGGCTTGGGATTGCTCGCTCGTAAGCTTTTGCTTGCTTTGCGACTCGGGAGCCTGCTGCTTCATCTGCATACTGAGGCGCGCCAAATCCTGTTGCATTTGATAGGACCTAAAGGTCACAGGATTTGCTAGCATCCCAGCAATCGCCCCTATCATTACCGTGCTTACTATTGCCGTGCCCATTTTGTAACCGGATACTTTGTGCAATAGATTGCCTGCTAGCACCGCCACGAAATAGATGATGATAAATCCGTAGAATCCACCGCTATACTGGGCCAGATACGGTGCTACGTAGCCGGTGATGCCAGCTACGACAATTGTCCGTGCGATGATAGCCGGCGTCACTTGCAGTACATGGCTAGTGATCTTTCCTGCACATTTCTTGCAGCGATAACCGACTGGGCATTCGACCATACATTTCGGGCAAACCGGACCCTCGCAGTCGTTGCAAGTTAGCCTGCTGTCGCCGCATGAATGTTCTGCCAGTTTCATTCTTTAGGATACCTGGTTGCTCATTACGTCCACGGACGGAACTGAGAATTTATACCCAGGCTTGAGACTTTTAAAAACGAAAAAGAGGGCGGGGGACCCTCTTTCGTTTCTTTCACACTGGTGGGGTCTGTGAAGAACCCCCCAATGCCTTTACCTGAATAAATAATAGCCAACGTTGTTGGCAAAGTAATGGCAACCTATTGGCAGAATTCTGGCAGATTTCTGTTATCAGTCTTCTTCATTCAAGCAAAATGTGGCATGCTTGTATCGCGATTTGTGGGGAGCTAAATTGAGCAACGAGCGCCTTCGGAAATATTTCTGGTTTGCTTATTTTTGCTTGTTGCTGTGTTGGGCCGCCAACGCTTATATCGAAATTTTTCGGTATTTGACTCAAGGCATTTTATTTGCGCGCCTGATTGATGGACGTCCTTATATCAATGATTTTGTGAGTCATTACAATGCCGCAAATTTGGCTGCGGAATGTCTTCGCGGTCATCAGGTGGATGTATATGATCCTGTTGTACAGGGTCTTGCAATTACCGCACTTACCGCCCCTGTTGTTCCTGAGCTGAATTTCTTTTACTTCTATCCTCCGCAATCCTTTGTCTTCGTTCTTCCCATAGCCGGTCTCGGTTTGACTAATGGATGGGCTCTGTGGTGCATCAGTGCACTTATCTTGATCTGTACGGTCTTATGGTATTTGTCTAGAGATTTTGCTCAAGCAAGGTTTTCTCGGGCGTTTTTGTTTGTAGCTTTCTTTGCCAGTTTTCCAACCTGGCTTTCTTTCGAACTTGCGCAAACTGCGTTGTTTCAGTTTCCACTGATGCTTTTGTGTTTGTTGTTGCTCAGGGCTCGGCGCTATTTTTCTGCTGGACTTGAATCAGCTTTGCTATTGGGGAAGCTTCAGTACGTACCGGCGATAGTGGCTATCGGCGTCATACTTGGACGTTGGCGATATGGCGCGGGGTTTGCAATTTCCTCTTCATTGCTTGGCGCTTTCACAATCTTTCTGCTTGGAATGAAAAACGTGATGAACTTTCCGAAGGCGTTGGTTTATGGACAAACTAGCAAGAATGTCGGTGGGGTCGTGCCACAGGTCATGCAAAATTTGCGCGGCGAATTACTACTTCTTCTGGGATCTGAAGATCGCCTGGTTCAGATCTCCGTCCTCATTTTCTTCGGCAGTACACTCCTGCTTTTGTGCGCTCTCTGGGTTTGGGGCTACCCATCTTTGCAGAAGATAAAAGGACGCATTGAGCATTTCGCATTTGAATCGTGTGCAGCAATATCCATGTTGGCGATGTTAATCGCCAGTCCGCATACTCACAGTCAAGATTACATGTTTACTGTGATTCCTGGCGTTTTTCTATTTCGTTCATTCGATTTGTGGAGTCCGGCTAATATGCGGACGAAAATTCTGCGTATATTGATTCTTGCTTTTCCGTTTTTGAGCTGGCTCTTCTTTATCGGAAAGCCTCTGTTCGAGATGATTTATATTCAACCGTTCTTCATGTGGGCTGTCACGGTTCTCATACTTGCACTTCTGGAGTTGCAGGCAATTTCCCGCCAACCTTTAAGTTCAGAGACGGAGCCCTAAGCACTTGTATTGGCTGTTGCTTTCAGCTTGGATAGGAATGCCGGCCAAGATTCTTTATTGATAATGTTGGGTGGCTGCTCTTGTTTGAAGGAACTCACAATCGCTTCGACAGCCATTCGTGCCATGGCAGAGCGCGTTTCAATCGATGCGCTGCCTATGTGCGGAAGTAGAACGACGTTTTCCATATCGAGGAGCTTACTTGGCACGTTCGGTTCCTTGCTAAATACATCCAATCCTGCTCCAGCAATCTTCCTAGAGGTCAGCGCTTCAAGCAGATCGTTTTCGTTGACGACCGCACCACGCGCGGTGTTGATCAGGAATGCCGAATTCTTCATGCTGTTGAATTGCTTGCTACCGATAAGTCCCCTTGTCTTGTCATTGAGGGGACAGTGAATGCTTACAAAATCGGAATTTTTCAGTAGCTCATCCAATGGAACATAGGTCGCGTTGTATTTCCTTTCGAGTTCAATGTCCGCGCGATTGTTTTGCGTGTATAGGATACGCATGGAAAATCCTGCGGCTCGAGCAGCAACGGCCTGTCCAATGCGACCGAAACCGATAATTCCCAGAGTCTTATGGTGGACGTCGACACCCAGAAGCAGATCTAGCGAAAAACTCTTCCATTGCCCCGATCGCAAATAGCGCTCGGATTCCGGCAGTCTACGAGCCACTGCCATCAGAAGTGAAAATGCCAGGTCGGCAGTTGTCTCTGTCAGTACACCGGGGGTGTTGCAGGCAAGGATGTTCCGCTTCGATGCTTCTTTTACATCAATGTTGTCGTACCCAACGGCGACGTTTGCTACTACCTTTATCCGCGGGCAATTCTCGAAAAACTCTTCGTTGATGACGTTTACCAGATCGCTTACGATGGCATCTTTATCTTTGCAAAACTCCAGAAGTTTTTGACGCGGCAACTCGTCGCCATCGAAAACTTGTACGTCAAAAGCGTCGCCAAAAAGTTTTTCCATTTGTCCTGGAAGCCTTGTGGTAACAAGAACTTTTGGTTTTGGCATTCAGTGCTTGCTCCTGTTTGTGAATGGATTTTGGATTCTGCCAACAATCAGTGGACCGTCAGTTTGGCGCCGGCTGGAGCTCGGCGCCTTCAATTGTTGTCACCTCTTCTTCAAAGGCTGATATTTCTGCCCGTTTTCGAGCGTCGTCCCAATTCAAAAGCTTAGCCATCAGCTCCGTCACTTTTGTTGCCGCGGCAATTGAATCTCTTCGGTTCAGCAATCCAAGACGTGTTCGGCGCAGCAATACGTCTTGCAATGAAACTGCCATTTCGCTAACAACCGCATATGCAACTTCAGCGTAAATCGGAGGGTAGTTTGCGCAAATTCTTTCGTTCAGATTCGGCTGCTGTTCAACGAGATCGATGACGTCTTGTGCTTCGGCGCCATAATTGGCGATTAAATGTTCGATGGTAGCAGGATCGATTGAGAGCCTCTTTGCTTTGGTCTCGATTGCAACTGATCTGGCGAGAAAGTCATCCTTGCTAGTCCAGCCACCCAACATTTCTATGTCTGTATTGGCGGGTTTTGTCTGCAATCCAAATTTCGCGACCAGCTTCTCCATAAGCTCTTCGGCCATTAGCCTGTAACTGGTAAGTTTTCCACCCGCGATATTGATAAGTCCGCCCGGAGACTGAAATATTTCGTGTTCTCGTGACATAGACGACGTGTTGTCTGAATTTTCGCCAGCCAGATTCACTAAAGGACGCAGCCCGGCAAATGTTCCACGTACATCGCTTGCTTGAAGTTTATGCGACTCTGTATAGCTATTCACCACGCTTAGAAGGTAATTGATCTCATCGTTGCTTGCATGCGGCCGGTCGATGTCACCCTTGTAGAGCTGGTCGGTTGTGCCGATCATCAGTGCGTGTTGCCAGGGCACCACGAATACGAATCGGTTGTCCTTCGTTGGAAGAAATAGCGCCGTGTTGGTTTCAAATACGGAAGCCGGAACGATTATGTGCGTTCCTTTTGAAGGAGAGATCCTTTTCTTGGGCGTTGTTTCGAGCTTATTGCAAACCTCGTCTGACCAGACTCCGGTCGCGTTAACGCACATTTTGCAAGGAACTACGAATTCTTCTCCTGAATAACGATCATGGCACTTCACGGCGGTGATGCGGCCGTTTTCCTTTTGGAAGCCCGTTACTTCAACATAATTGATGGCGACCGCGCCTTTCTTGCAGGCGGATTTTATGACGGTCAGAACCATTCGCGTGTCGTCGGTAATTGCATCGTGGAATTTGATTCCCGAGCCAACATACTTTGTTGACAGCGCCGGTGCCATTGTCGCCAATTTCTTTGCGTTGAGGAATGCGTGCGACTGTCCGCGACCGGCTGACATTGTGAGAACGTCATATAGTGTCAATCCCACCGTCGCTTTGAAATTGAAGAATGTGTTGTGTCTAGCGAAAGGAAGGACGAAGGAAAAGTCTTTTACCAGGTGCGGTGCAAGTCTTTTCAGCCTTTCTCTTTCTTCGCAAAGCTGCCGGCACAAGTTGATGTGAAACTGCTCCAAATAGCGCAGTCCACCGTGTATCAGCTTTGTGGTCTTGCTGGATGTACCGGCTCCAAAGTCTGTTTTCTCAATAACTAGCACCGACAGACCTCTGGCGGCTGCATTCTGCGCGACGCCAGCTCCTGTAATTCCACCGCCGATGACAACAAGATCGAAATTCTTGCTGCGGGATTCTTGCAGACTTTCAGTGCGCTCTTTCATAACCCTCATCCGAAACATATGCAATATTGCCAGATTATCCTCAAATTTGATCCTGCGCCCGCCTTGCATTGCCAAAAGTGAAGTAGAATCGTTGTATACCCTGTTTTTGGAAATCTGCCATGGAAATGAACAAAAGGCGCTTAAAGACTCTGACTGAAGCTCTTGCCTTTTACAAAACCAGGCATCGAAGTCCAGGTTGCAAGATTACCCATATGATTGGCATCCCGCTTTTGATTCTTGCGCCTTTTGTTTTCCTGTTCGACAAACGCAATGGCTGTCTGTTCGGGATAACTGGTACATTTTTCCAGCTTATTGGGCATTTCCTGTTTGAAAAGAACATGCCGACAATTGTGGAGACGCGCGACCCTATGATAATTCCGGCCTCAATCATTTTCACTATTGATGAATGGGCTGATGTTTTTGAAGGAAGGTGGATCGCGAACAATGGCACCGATCTTTTCGCGAAAGGCAAGATCAAAAGCTCCATTGAGCCTGAGCACAGCAAAACTGAAACTGATAACAGCGAGGCTGCGGCGCTACCCATCTATATACATTCGTCCGAAGTCCAGTAATCCATTTTTGAGTACCGTTCTAATTCGGCCGAATTCGGACGAATCAGTCCGAAAAATGATCGCGAGTTTTGCTTCCTCAAATGAGATCCCGTTCAGAAATGGGTGCGTGAAAATCTTGGCGGGCTAAATTTCGAATTGTCAGTAGAAAAATATGTTCTCAGATTTTCTCGAATTTATGCGCTTGTCAATGGCCGTTTTTTCCTTGCTTGATGACCTGAGCAAGCTCTGGTAGGCAGTGCTTCTCGGTGCTTAGCAACCTTAAGATTTGGCCATCTGGGTTGAAGTATCCAATAACAACGTAGGAAAATTGGTGGCTGACCATCAATTCGAGCATTTATACGTATCCCATTTTGCAGGTTCTGATGAGTAAACGACAACTAAAGCAACTACGCGAAACAACGACTTTGTTCGTTCGTCAAATGCGCAGCACAAAGCGCGCTTCGGCGTCTTCGATACTTGCTTCCTCGCTGAGTATCTGGCTTGGTATCAGCAGCGGTGCCGTGTTCGCCGCTGATGGGCTGAATGAAGATGCAAACGATAACTCTTCTTCTCGTGATTCGATGGCTATCTCGCCGATTGGTGAACCAACACAAAGTGAGAGCAACCAATCAAGCACTCCCAGCAATCTAGTTAGACCTTCAAGCACTGACTCAGAGTCTGTGTCAACTCAACAATCTGTCCAGCCAGCTGCCGAAAACGCTGCTTCGGCGTCAACAGCACCTGCAGATGCGGCAACTCAGACTCCAAGCACACAGCCCGATGCTGCGGCAGCTCAATCTTCGACTTCAGCTCAGCCTCCGCTGACTTCAGCCCCTGCAGCTCAAGCTCCAGTCGCTAAACCGGCACCAAAACCGCTCGTTATAGACGTTCCACAAACAACCGCTCCGAAAGTTCCAACGGCCGTTAAAGGTGCTGCAAAACAAGTTCAAGGCGCAAACGCAGCCGCCGTTAAGGCTGCTGCGCAGAAAGCTCTTGCCGGTGGACGTCCGACGATCAAAACCGGACCTTTGAGCAAGCAAAACGAAGATGTATTGAAAGAAGTTTTTGCGCTAACAGATAAGCCAAGAACGCAAGAAAGCATGGACCGAATCTTCAGCCTGGAGAAAGAAGGTCAGGGTTTCTTAGGTAAGGGCGACATACTGAAAGCGCTCATCAAGTTTCAGGAAATGTATGCCGAGTGCAAAGAAGTTAAGTATGGTGATGGAGAAGGGCGTTCGCTAGAGCGCATGGCCTCCGTTTACCTGGCTAAAGGTGAAAAGACAAGAGCCAAGAGTTTGATTGAGAATTCGATGGAGGTCTTGAGCAACTCTCAAGACAAGAAATCGCTTGGTCGTACTCGGGTAACTGCTGCACAGGTTTATTTGGCTCTAGATAATCCGATGTGGGCTTTGAAGCAGCTTGAACTTGCTATGAAGGATTTCAATTCCTCAGGAGTTAACGATGCTGAAGAAGCTGCAAGAGCCATGATGTTGGCTGCCGAGCTTGCAGTCAAAATAGATGAGCCTAAAGACGCAATTAAGTTCTATAAGGCTGCAGCTGTGTATTTTGGCCAAGCTGGCAATCACCAGCTGGAAGTAAATCTACACAACACGGCAGCAGGCATGCTTCAGGAAATGGGATTGAACATTGCTGCTTTGGAAGAAGCGCAAAAGTCGGTTTCTATTTCACGCCAGCAGAAAAATGACGTGATGTTGGCGGCCTCCCTAACCCAGCTCACTTCTTGTTTGTACTCGCTTTGCGAATACATGGCGGCTCGAAAGACCATTGAAGAAGTGCAAACTCTCAAGCTTGATGGTCAACCACACCAGGCGCTCGCCATCATGGCTGAAGCCTATGCCTTCTCGCTTGCAGCGACAGGTAGTTTGGACCACGCACGCGCGTGCTTAGAGAAAACATGGCAGATGATGAAGGAAGGTGCACCGCCGTTCCACAAAGCTCAAGTGCTCAATGCACTAGGCGTGCTCAATACCATAAAAGGCAATCATTCAATCGCAATTGAACAGTTGCGCCAGGCTGGCGACATTCAAACAATGATTGGAAAAGGGCGTACACGCCTTGGTCTGATGATTGGACAGAATCTTGCCGCTGCTCAGGCGAAAGCTGGCGAGAATCGCGCCGCCAAAGCTGAACTGGAAGGCGTAATTCGCGTAATGGCGAAAATGAACAATCCGGATCCGCAGATTCTGGGGCAAGTTTATGCCGCACTCGGAGAAATTTGCTTCCACTTGAAGGAAATTCCTCAAGCTGAGGGCTACATCAAAAAGAGTATTGATGTCGCGACAAAGATATGCGACGACAACACTCTGTGGCGCGACTACACCAACCTGGCTCGATTGCAGGTTGCGACTCAGCAGCCAGCTATTGAGTCGTTGTCCAGCGCTGCCTCTCACTTCCGTTCACCTCAGGCAGGTGCTTTTTTCACAGCGGAGAGCAATCCGTATCCTGCAACCCGCGATGAATTAGCCTCCGAACTTGTCTCGATGTTGCTCTCGGCTAATTTGCTCGAGCAAGCGTTTATCACCGCCGAGCAAGTGAAAGAAGAAGCTTTCATAACTGAATGGCAGAAAAACGGTGGCGAAGTAAAATCCAACGATCGTGAAATCTACAACGACTTGGTTGTGGAACGCGCACACTTGCATGCCGCTGAATTGTCCCGCACACCTGACCACATGCAGAAGCGTTGGCAGGATTGGATGCGCCGCCATCAACTCTTGGGCGCCGACAATCGTGAGTTGGCTCGACTGATTTCTCCTGTACCGCTTAACTTGCAAGAATTGGTTGGCAAAGCGCAAGAGAATCAAGTCACCATTCTGGATTACTTGGTTGGTCCCAAGGTTAGTTTCGTCTTCACGATTGACCGTCAGGGACGTCTGAGCGCCGCTAAGCTTGGCGTCGGTCGCGATCAATTGAAGGCCCAAGTATCAGCTGTTCACCAGGCTTCTGCTAAGTCTGGACCAGAAGCGCGTGCTACTGAAAAACGACTCCTGCAAAATCTCTACAACGAGCTTATGCCGGAGCACGTTCAAAAGTTCTTGCCTCAAAATCAGGACCAGCTAGTGGCAATCGTTCCTGACTCCGTTCTCTTCAATCTGCCTTTTGCGGCACTTGTAGATAACACGGGCAAGTATGTAGTCGAGTCGCACACCCTGACGACACTACCTGCGGTGCTCAGCTTCATGGACAACGGCGTCTCTTACGGTGCTGATTCCTCTCTCGTCTTCAACGCTGCCAACGAAACCGAAGGCACGCGTGAAGGACAAGAAGCTACGGAAATCTCTCAACTCTTCCAGCCGGATCAAGTTGTGAAGCTCGTTGGCAAGAATGCTGATCTAGCTCAGTTGCAAGAACAAACAAGAACCAACAATTCTGTGTTGCACTTCAGTGCACCGTTCTTGCTGCAAGATTCAAACCTCTTCAAGGCTGCGCTGCCTATCCAATCACAAGCCGGTACCACTCCAGCTGAGAAGAAAGTGACTGCAGAAACATTGTTCAAATCCAGCCTGCCCAGCGACCTGGCCGTATGGAGCGGCACCTCGGTCAATCCTAAAGACATCGCCGGTGGTGGAGTGAAGATCTTGAGCCGCGGGTTAGCCTATGCAGGTGTCAAGAACGTACTTCTTAGCTTGTGGGTTGATCAGAATGCACAGCGCACCGAGGAACTTCTTGAATTCTATAGAGGACGTCAGCAAGGTTTGTCGCAAGCTCAATCATTGAGAAAGGCACAACTGCTTGCTATCTCTAAAGACCCATCACCCAGGAACTGGGCTGCATTCCAGTTGATTGGCGTGGGCAAGTAAGAAACAGGTTTTCAATAGAAGAGAAAAATTGTTGCCAATATCTAATTAAATTGACGAGAACTTCAAAAAAACAGAGACAAGAGGCGTTGCGAGTTGTATAACAAGACATATCGATTATTAGACATTGCACATAAGCTGTAAAGCCGCTGCGGAAGTCTTTAGTCGTAGTCGAAAGGTCCGAATGAACATGGTCATTGAAAAACGGGGAGATGGCATGAAAGGCGTAGACAACAAAAAATGGAGCATTGCTGCCAAGACTGTAAGCACTACAGTTGCAGTTCAGCTAGCCTTATCGGCGAGTCTCCTGCCGGCACTAGCAGAGGCGGAGAGTACGACTCCTAGCGCCATCAGCAACACGACGTTGCCAATGGCTCAGCCGGCGCCATCATCAATGGTGAAGAAAATTTGGGGCTCGCTTGACGTAAGAAAGTATTCGGCAGCCAAGAAAAATCAAATCGCCAGCAAGAAGGCAGAAGAGAAGCCTGCTGCGGCAGCCGAGGCTGAAACTAAAGCTGAGCCAGCTAAGACAGAAGTCGCCGAAGGCTGGAATGGCAATGATGGATCGGCCAACGGACTTGAGCGCATCAAGATGAACGACGAAGCTGCTACCCCGTCAGCTCCGAAGAACAAAGTTGCAGCCAAGCCCACCGTCGTCACGTCACCGCCTCCTGGCGCTGTCAAAGAACAAGGTTCGGCTCCGGCTATAACGCTGGACCATGTCGATACACGTGACACATTGTTGAATCCCGATCAGACTGCAGTTGAGAATAAAACCGCGAGTTTGACTCCATCGGTAGTGCCCAATACGGCCGAAGAGCCGAAGACAAGTACAAGCACAGAATCGACAAGTACTGAAAGCAAGACTGAAGCTACGGACACAGCGGCAGCTCCGAGTCCGACATTCAATGCTGGAAATCTCTCCATTCCTTCAACTACGATCAAGACAGAGACAGCTTCAACCGACGCTCCAATCACCGTGGCATCAAATCTGGTGACATTGCCTCCAGGTTCTGTGCTTGGCCGCGTTCAAAGCCAAAACGCACCTCTGGTCGTCGACAACGACGAAGCTGAGGAAATCGAAGAAACATTGAAATACGAAGAAATGCCAACCGATGACGGCAAGACAAAAGCTAAAATTGGTGCGCGTTTCCCGGTCGTGATTACGTCGCAAATATCAAGCAAAACCGCGAAGAAGGGCGAGCCGATTCAAGCTCGTTTGAAGTACGACTTGAAGATTGGTGATCGCATTGTTGCGAAGAAGGGTGCTGTCGTAAACGGACACATCAACTACTCCCTCAAGGCACGTACCATTCTCCACTCTTTGGTCAGTAAAGAGCGCTGGTATCGTAACTCCGGATGTATCGGTCTAGCTTTTGACGAAATCATCAATGATAAGGGTGAGCACCTCCCACTCTCGGCTCAGCCTTCAAGACAAGCTCGCATCGTAAAGAACAAAGCAGAAGGTCGTGAGCTCGGCGTTAACCACTATGGTCAAGTTACTGGACCTTGGGCGCAGCAGCTGCGCTACAAAGCCGTTCGCATCGGCTTGAACTTTGCCATGGCACCGGCCGGTGTTTTCTCCTTCGGAGCAATGCCTGTCGCACTCGGTGTGCTTGGTGCTGCAAACCCCTCTTTTGCATTCTCCAGACCAGTTGGTTTGAACGTTCGTCACCGCCGCCTGAAGGGATTTGCCTGGGGCTTCCTGAGCGGTGTGCCGGGAAGCTGGTTGATCGAAGATACGACTGTCAAAGGTCAGGAAGCGATCATCAAACCGGGTGATGAGTTCTACTGCGAACTCGTTCAAGAGTTCACCGGCGAACCTGCAACTGACGCTCAGTTAATGCCTGGCGCCAACACCAAGCTACACGGACAAGTCTTGACTGATCCTAAGAAGGACAAGAAGAAAAAGAAGTAATGCCTCGCCTTCCACGTAAAGGAAGCTCGGAACATTCACGGCAGCAGAAGGAAGACTCATCAAAGTCGGCTTCTGCTGCCGATACTTTTGAAGCAGCAAATGCAACTAAGCCTGGACCCGTGCATAGCTCAGCAGGTGAAGGCGCACCAGGTGTGGTGCCGGCTTGTCTCACTCATAGTGCTGGCTATCTCATGAACTACAATGCGAAGATTATTCGAGAGAGGCTTGAAGCAGCACTTGAGCCGTTGCATCTATCGCTTCGAGAACTCGGCATTATGAGGATACTGGAAAGCGAAGGACCGCTGCTTCAAAACGAACTGGGAAAACGGCAAGGTATCGACAGAACCAGCGTCGTGCAGTTGGTCGACCAGCTTGAGAAAAGGGAGCTGGTTCAGCGTAGTCAAAATCGTGATGACAGGCGAAGCAAATTCTTGTTTCTGACCCCACGTGGAAGGAAAACGCTTTCTCAAGCGGTGCGGCTTGTCGAGAAGGAACAGAAGAGTTTTCTATCGCCTCTTAGTGCCGCCGAGTGGGAAACGATGCGTATTTTGTTGTTGAAACTGCTCAGCTCGCATTTGCTGGCGGAATCCCAGGATAGCAACGGAGTATAATTCAGTTTGGGGCGAGCTCTGCTCGTAGCCCGGGAGAACTAATGACAGCGCCACAAGATCCTTGGTCGAACCAA
Organism: Candidatus Obscuribacterales bacterium; assembly: GCA_019747875.1. Lineage (GTDB taxonomy): Bacteria > Cyanobacteriota > Vampirovibrionia > Obscuribacterales > Obscuribacteraceae > JAIEPM01. The sequence continues at coordinate 19,221 of JAIEQI010000158.1, read as the reverse complement.
AATCAGGAAAGTCCAGACGAAGATTCTGAGCAAAAGAATCGGCGTCCTTCAGGTCCTGAACCGGACTATTTGGGACAACGTCAATACCAAGCGCCTCGTCTGCGGAATCAAAATTACCAGCCGCAACAAAGTTCAGGTCAGCAGCATCCGGGAGCACAGCAACAAGAGAGTCCAGGTCCACAGCCCCCAGGAGCACACCCACAGCAAGGCGCCGGTCCACAGCATCCGGGAGCACACCCACAGCCAGGTCCGGGTCCGCAGCACCCGGGATCATATCCGCAACAAGGTCCGGGTCCGCAGCATCCAGGATCATATCCGCAACAAGGTCCGGGTCCGCAGCATCCAGGAGCGCATCCGCAACAAGGACCCGCTCCACAGTATCAGCAGGATGCACAAGATCCGCATCTGCAGCCAGGTGAAGAACCCGGAGCGCAAGCCGTCATTCATCAGGATCACAGCCACTTAAGTCACGCGGCTGAGACGCTACATTCTACGCAGTCCCCAGCGGGACCGGCAGCAGCATATTCTGATCAGCTATTGGCGATGTGGGTTGACTGGAACAATAAAGCGCTCGTGACCAAAGCGATTTTGGTGGCGAATGTGGTGCTCTTCATCTTAATGGTAATTGCGTCAGGCGGGGCGGAGCTAACGAATCCCACATCAGCATTCTTGATTCAATGGGGCGCCAATGCCGGAGCCTATACATTGGACGGAGACTACTGGCGAATCGTTTCGGCGGCCTTCTTGCATGGCAGCTTTCTCCACATCGCAATGAATATGGCGGTCCTTTGGGACGTGGGACCGTTAGTCGAAAGAATATATGGAAGCAAACGGTTCTTTATCATGTACTTGTTTGCAGCAATAACAGCGTCACTCAATACTTTGTTTTGGAATCCAGGCGGTGTAAGTGTTGGTGCCTCCGGTGCTGTCTTTGGGATCTTCGGCGTATTGTTAGCTTTCTATCAAAGCCACCGAAAGACTATTCCAGCTCATGTCATTAAAGAAAAAAGCCGAGTTGTGATGGCCGTAATCGGTTACAACCTCATCTTTGGAATGATTCAGCCTAATATTGATAATGCCGGTCACGTCGGTGGATTAATAGGTGGCTTCCTGATTGGATTCATTTTCTCGCCGCATCAACCACTTCAAAGGCGACTTCGCTTTATCGAAGTGCTGGGCTTTGCAGTTTCGGCGGCGCTCTGTTTTGGTTTGTGGCACGTTGATAAACAGGTGCCGATGGACAAGGCCGGCTCATTTGCAATCCAGTCTGCTTTGCGGGCTCATGCGGCGGGGAAGCGTCCTGAAGCCTTGAAGTTCTTAGACAAGTATATAGACGAGGTTAAGGGAGCCGAGCCTGCTGCTCGTCTGATGCGGGCAGAGATATTAATGGACGATCGCAGCAAGCTCGGTGAAGCGATGAAAGACATCGATGCAGTTTTGCAAGCGAACCCTGCATCTGCGCATGGGAATCAAATGAAGGCCTATTTACTGCTCCGCCAAGGTAAGCCGGACGAAGCGATCACCTACACACAACGCGGTTTGCAGAATGCCGGTGATAATGCTCTGGGCTTGTTATTGATTCAAGGCGAAGCTCTAATCACCACTAACCGCTTTCGAGAAGCTATAGAAACGCTCAGTAGCGCGCTGAAGGTCGACCCCGATTTTGGTGCTGCATATGCAATGAGAGGAATTTGCTATCGCCAGCTTCAACAGAATGATTTTGCAAAAGCTGATTTCGATAAAGCGATCCAGTTCGGCGCTACTGGTCCCGAAGTGTATCGTGGACGCGGCTTGATCAATTTTCTAAACGGAAAATATGAGGAGGCGGCCGCTGATTACCGAAAAGCAATTGATGCAGGCGACGACAATAGCTCTCAATACGGATTCTCATTCATCCTAAAATATTTCGCTGAGTTGAAATCTGGTAACGAGGCGCAGGCCCAGCAAACTTTATTAGCAGGATTATCTAAAGTGGATAAGACGTTATGGGCTGCGAAGATTATGGAGTTCCTGCTTGGGGATAAATCGGCTGTTATGTTGGAGAAGGAAGCCAAAGATCTCGGCCAGCTTTCTGAAGCAAAAACCTACATTGGTCTGTCTTTCTGGAGTAAAGGACGAAGTGATTTGGCCAATGCGTACTTCTCATGGGTTCTCGCACATGCACCAAAAGACTATATTGAGTACGAAATCGCGCGCAAGCTGAGCACGCAGAACTAATAAGTCTCAAGCAAATATCTGAATCAATCAAAAAAACAAGAGCGCGGAGCTTGATCATTGCTCCGCGCTCTTGCTGTTACTAAACCTGAAATTGCCGCCAAACAATTCAGGTTGTTTCTGAATTCGCCGCCAAACAAATTCAGAAGGTGCTCACGTATTTGGGACTTAACGCCAATCAAGGTCCTGTTTTACGCAGCTGAAGTCCGCCAATAGTTGGGATGATTTCCCCCGCCAACTTTCCAACCGTCCATCAGAATCCGATCCAGGTTCCGCCAACGACCGGAATCTGATGGTTAACCTCAACTGTTTGTGCCAGGGCTGCTCGACAGTATCTGTTGGTCACGAATCGGTGTAATGGTGGGCACCCGTCCAACCGATTCTCGATGCTGACTGACAATTTCCGCCAAAATTGTAGTCAGCCAGTAAACTTTATACTCCTTGTGGCATAGGACTTGGTCTTCTTAGACTCTTCCGAAACCCCCGCACTTGCGATTCGTTTCGCAATCCCTTTCCCTTGATATCAGTGTAGGTACAGATCGTGAATTCGATGTGACCATGAGCTTAATTGAGGCGTATCAGTTTCTTATAGCTGACAGAATGAATCCAATCCCATTGTTTATGTTGTGCACTAGTACGCAGGGTAGGATGCTGCCCGACTTGTATCTCAGCCAGCACATGAGAAATCCGAAGCATAAGAAGTCTGGTATCATCTCGAAATTCATTGCAAGATGCCAATGTTCGTCGAATATGACCCCATGTCCCATATAGAAGAGCACGATGGTGGCAAGTGCGCCGACACCGAATGACTCCCCAAGAATTTTGACTGGACGTCCGAATGCCTCATCCAGAATACCTAACATCACTCCGCGAAAGGAAAGTTCTTCGGCAATTCCAGGCATAGTGAGTTCATATGAAATGACATTCAAATCACTTCTTCTGGGTTCGAAGGTGCCGGTAAAAAACCTCCAAAAATCACCGGTCGAATAAAGGAAACCCAGCAGTATTCCGATTGGAATCCACTTCGCTTGTTCCGGCATCAAAAGCGCAGCTTGACTCCTTAGCTTCATGATGAAAACGATAAAGAGGAAGAATGCTGTTTCGAAAATCTTTCCTTGCCATGCCCATGCCATTCCTTGGGCACCGTAGGATAATGGCAAATAAACCAAGACGACATCAGAAAGAAACAGGGTGGCTGTCATTGCTGCAGCGACAGTTTTCTTTCGGTCTTGTTGGATGAGCGACCAAGCTAGTAAAGGTCCAATCACTACAAGGCAATCGAATGCACCGGCTGCGAGTGATCGGAGAAACTGGTCGTTCATCAATTCTGAGGCGGCATACCAGGTGGCGTGACAATTGCACTTGGTGGAATAGATGGTGCTATTGGTGGCATTGTCGGTTCGTCGGTAGCATTGCTTCCGCTGGCGGTGCCGGGATTATTTCCTGTCACGGCATTCGTACTGTCGGTCGAGGCATTGGCGCTGGCTGACTGTTGCCCTGAGAAGGGATCGAATTTTGCAATGCCTTCTTTCATGCGATCAAATATAGCTTGAGGCAAAGACGTTTTGACCTTCTTTTCTACACCGAATGCACCAGCTGTTATCTCTGCTTCGGGTCCATTGGCATTTTGCATCAGGACTAGTTCTTTCAATTTTGCCCAAAGACCGACATCGAAAGATATTCCTTGGATGTTGGCTAAATGGATATTTCCATTGTTTTCGTTGACGAGATCAAATGTGATCTTTTTGTCTAATCGGAGTTGTTTTACCTCAGGCCCGCCGTTGCCCGTGGCAGCCTTTTCGAGATCTGGAGGCACTGCTGTAGTGCCATCGGGATTCTTTGGAAGGAAACTATCAGCAAGTTCCTTGAGCTTTTGTTGAAACCGTTTTGCTAAATTGATGTCTACATGATGGTTAGGTTCCTGGTTCAAGGCACAAGCATTCAAACAGCCAACGGTCTGGCTGAATTTGGTTGCGGTTTCGTCGAATGAATTGAGATCGATACTTCTATATTTGGCATTTAGTTCAGTCATCTTCCCATTAATGGCTGTCTGGTCCAAATTTAGATTCTTTGTGAGTTCAAGGCATTGCTTGTACTGTGTTTCGGCATCTGCAAACTTTCCGTCCTGGTAATAAGCCTGTCCTAGCTGTTCTGTTAGCTTTGCCAGTTTTTCGTCCGGCGCTGACTTTTGCATTTCAAGTTGAGCCTTCTTCCAATATCTTTGCGCCTTCGCATAACTAGTTTGGTCGAATGCTTTTTGTCCGTACTCGATGTTTTTCTCAAGTTGCGACTGCGCAGGATGAGCTGGGAGTGAACAGTACGAGATGCTGATAAATAGAGCTGTTGCAATAGGCAGACGTCTAAACATGTTAATCCCCGATTGAAAAGTACGTTTGCAGACTACTTGCCCGCAACGAAGAGTATTGAATCCGGGATGTCAATCGGTGGGGCCGGTTCAAAAGGTGAAAGTTGTATTTGAACTCCAACAACATTTATGCTGCCGACCTTCTCCGGCGCGGGTAGGAAGATCTGTAGGCGTGTAATCGGACAATGGACTGTTGCGAGAGCAGCACAGAGCCCATGAATAATGGGGAGAGAAGTTTGTGCGTGTAGAAATTCTGTAGGCGAAAAACTCTGCCTACAGGATCAGTATATTGTTCAGTGGAATTCGGAGCTGAGTGATTTGGTCGTAAGTTGATTGCTCAATGGCACCATTTTAGATCTCTCGTTTCACCAGCACGTAGACCCGTGAAAAGAAGAAAAACCAAATAGTCGCGATACGCCTCATGCTTGAGCATGCCAATAGCCCTAAACCAGAGCTTGAGTTTGTGGTCGGGTATTATGCCTTGTCGGGGGTAAATTCGGTGCGAGGATCTGTTTTGAGACAATCTGGAAACAGGATTGGTCTTTGAGCAAAGTCCTTCATCGGTTCCAAATCTATCATCGGCGAAACTATTGTACTAGTTTTGATCCTACACAAGCCGACTAGGGCAGCTGGAAGACGTCGCACGATACCATCGACTCTGCTGCGGGGAGTTGGGAAAAGTTGTAAGTCCGAGGAAGAGCTAAGGTAGACGGCCCGGGGCATTAGAATGCTGATCTGTTTTTGTGTGCAGACTCTTCGTGACTGGTAGATTGGTAAGCTTTAAGCTACACTCATAAGAATGTGGTTTTTGCCTGGTCGCTTAAAGAGTGGTGCTTTGCACGCAGGCTAGTCGGTTGATACTCTTGCTGATTCGAGAAAGCCCCTGAAGGACTTCAATCAGGAAAGCAAAAGCTGACATTGACTGAGTTCCGAGGAATCAGATGAATCAAAGCCGTAAGTATCGAGTTTTACTATCTCTAGTTCTTTCCATATCGGGAAGTCCATTTACCGACGGACTCGCCCAGGATGCGTCCCATGTAGCGCCCAGTCCATCGCCTCCAACTGCCTGCCAATCTCATGCCGCAGAGGTGGCAGCTGCTGAGGCTGTGGTTCAATCACACTGCCACCGGACAGCTAACATGTGCCCGTCACAAGCCGCATTGGCGGCCCCTGTCATGAACGCCGCTCCATCGGCACAGGTTATGTGTCAACCGCCGACGGCTTGTATGCCTCAAGCGATGAATGCCTCGAATGCCGCGTTCAATGCGCAAGCGATGTGCCAGCCTCGAGGAGCTTGGAATCCACAGACAATGAACGCTGCACACTCAGAATTGAATGCACAAACTATGTGCCAGTCTCATAACTCCTGGGCGTTATCGCAACAAGGGGCACAAAGTTCGATTAGAAGCCAGGGGTGGAATGGACCATGTCCACAGAATTTTGCAATGCAACGCAGCTTGGATCTCACTTCAACGAACGCAACCAGCTCAGCGTCTTTTCTGGGAAGCCGAAGCGTCAACATTAATGTGGGGGGAAATCAACTTTCAGTTACCGGTACTTCGGCTTTAACTGCCGCCCAGCATTTTGCTGCAATTCAGGTCGCAAGGACAGGGCAACAATCGATTCTTCTGAACGCAGAAGGTAGTGCAATCGGTGGCTCAGTGATCATTGGATCGCGAATGGCGTCGCAGATCTCCGAACTTGTCATTCCTCAAGGCGTATCAGTAACAACTATCTCAAACACGGGAACGCTCAATCTAAGCGGGAACCTAAGCAACAGTGGCAACTTGTTGTTGGGAACGCGCAATCCAGCTGTCAGCAATTTTTCGCTAAGCGCCAACAATATAAATGTAGGAATAGGCGGTTCAATTTCAACTATATTTCCCTCCGGCGCCAGCACTAGCCCAGGCTTGGGTTTGAATCTGACAGCAAGAAATAACCTGGTCAATGCAGGTACCATAACTACCAGCGGCAACCTCAACATTAGCGCAGGCGGAAGTATCATAAACGCTATTCCGCAGGGAACGACCGGCCCCCAACCACTAATGCAAGCCACCGGTAATTTGAATCTTCTGAGCGGGTCTGGATCTGTCGTTAACGCCGGTTTGATAAGTTCCTTAAATGGTTCAATCAACGTCTCTACACAAGCTGCAAATCACCTCAATGTATTAGGAAGTAATGGGACGTTTCAAGCAAGGAATGGCAACATTGACTTTCGCGATAGCGCATATACGGGGACTGCACTGACGACTCTGACCGGTGGCAACTATTTCTCGCGAAGTTTGAACTTCTTCGGTGGAAATGGCGAAGTTGGCGTAAGTGTCGGTCAAGTTTCGGGAATGCTCACCACAGCTGCACAGATCGCGCATGTTAAGGCAGATACCGACCTTCTGGTTCTAGGTAAGCAATGTTTGACTGGTGATCCAACATATGCAAACACTGGTGACATTGAAATCGCCGGTCCAATCACAATATCAGGAGGCGCCCCTCTTGCAATTATTGCTGGGGGAAATATCATTTCAACCGCGGCCGATGCTCAGATAATCAACCCCGGTGGAAGTGTCCTCCTCATTGCCGGGGCAAATATTATTGGCGCTTCGTCCGGCGGTGCCGGTTTTAGCGGTACTGATCCTGCCGGTGGCACCACTGCCGATATCACTGTAAGCTTATCCGGTGGAGCCGGAGGCAACATTGATTTCGCCGCGCTTACTCCCGGCTGCCTGAATTGCGTAGCAACAACGAAGAACGTCGTCATTGATACTTCAAGTTCGGCGGGAGCAGGTGGTGATATCACGTTGGTTGCTCTTGCCAATGGAGGCAAAGGAGGAAATGTCTGGCTAAGCACAGATGACTCAAAGGGTGATATTTATTCATGGAGCAGCAAAACAGATCCAAACTTGTTGGCGTCGAACAGCCTGTATCCGGGCGGCACAGTTTCCATTTTTGCTGGGGCTGACTCAGGCACATCTATAAGGTTGGCTGATGTTTATACCAGCGGCAATGGTGGTGCCGGACGAGGCACTCAGGCCAACAGCGGCGCCGGCACCGGTGCACTCATAATCCATACTTCGCAAGCCACAAGCTCAGATGGAAATGCGCTAACGATAAATGCGCTTGGAAAAATTTCCAGTCCAAATAGTATCATTTCCGGTGCCCTTGAAAATGCAAACATCGTAGCTGGTGTTCTCAATACGGCGGGTGCAGGCGGCACCGGACTTACGAATTTTGGACAGGATGGCGGAAACGGTGGCTATTTGCGAATAGCTGCCGGCGGGTCTGTCACATCTGACTCTATCTTGAGTTATGGAGGAGGCGGTGCAGGTACTTCACAGGATACTCCTGTCAATTCAGCCTCTGGTGGCACGGGAGGAGACATAGCTGTTGCGGCAAGCTCCCTTACCGTGCGAGGCGACATAAACAGCTCTGGTGGCGGTGGAAGCAGAGGGCCGGGTGGCTCCTCGGGCAACATTGACCTTTCGATAACGAATGACATAATAATTTCTCTTGGACGCATAGGAACAGGGTTGATTCTTGCTTCGTCGGGTGGGGACGGTACTTTTAACAACATCGACTTTGGTGGTGGCGCCTTCGGCGGCGGCGGTGGCGGTCCCGGCAGCGGAGTCGCTGGAGGAAGTGGTGCTACTGGAGGCGGTTCCGGCGCCAGAAATCGCCCGCTCGCCGCTGGAGGTGCCGGTGGTGGTGGCGGTTTTAATGGATCCGGCGGAGGCGGCGGCGGTGCCGCCCTCTTGACTCGCCTGGGACCTGATTTTGGATCTGCAGGTGGCGCAGGTGGAGGTGGCGGACCCCTATCTGCAGGATTCCCTGGATTTCCAGATATTGTAGCCGGAAGCTTTGCTGGTGGTACTGGGAAGTCAGGCTCAATTCCCTTCCCTGGAGGACCTGGGCAAGGCGGTGGAATCGGAGGAGGCACTGGCGGCATCCCCGGAGATTCGAGTGGAGTTGCGTTTGTGTTCGGAGTTATTGGCCCGGAAGGTGGACCAGGCGGTAATGGTGTCAGCAGTGACATCATTGGAAACGGAGCAGGACCGGCCAACGGTGGAATTATGGTTGTGGACGAATTGGTACCACCGGCGGTCCCTGTTGGTATGCATGTTTATGAGAGGCGTGGAGGCAGCGCAGGCAGCGGCAATGAACAATTCGGAATTGGTGCTGCAGGAACTGTCTATGAGTCCTTCTTTTCTGCCGGAACAAGTACCGTCTCCGGGGTAAACGCTGGACAGATAACTATTAGCGCCAAGAACACCTTTGTAAATGGAACAACTAACGTCAACAATTCAATGTTTGGTGGCAGTTCAATATTAGCATTAGGCACTGGCGGTAGTGTCAATATCACCGGTAACCTTGTAACTGCTGGAAGTATTCGAGGAGCGCTGAGCTTGCCAGCGTCTTCACCGGCTGTGTTTGCTGTCTCGATGAAGCCGGAAACACCATCGATGCAGGTTAGAGTTCCTGAAGCAATTCTGAAAAACAACGGGGATTTCAATCTCACAAACGCACAACTAGGTACGCGCTTTGCTACAGATTACACACCACATGAGCCCATGCGTCTCAAGCTTCCACTAGAAGGAAGTGTCTCGTATGATCAACCGGATTTGCCGGGGCAGTCGGTGTTTTCTTCCGCTGAGTTCACTCCTGAAGTTCTCTCAACACTTGCTTCTGCTGGCGTTCAATTTGGCGAGGGAAGCAGTGGAAACTTCTTGGATCTGATCAAAGGATATGTTTTCTTTTTGCCGACCAAGGAGATAAGAGTTCAAACCAGAGAAGGACTCGTTACAGTTCCAGCTGGGGCAGCCTGTTGGATTATGGAAACTGGGGCTGACGTTGCAATATTCGATTTTCATGATAGCGGTAGCACTGGTCCGGTTAAAGTAGATGCGAGCAATAAGCCTTTCATCTTGTCCCCAGGAATGCAGGTATTGCTGACAAAAGACCCGACAAAAGGATTTAACCAACTTAATCCAGCCGACGGGGCAATTGGTTATCGACACTTACGTCATACTTCATTGGGCGAGGGGACAAGGGCCTATGTTTGCGATTTCTCTATTCCTCACGGTATAAACAACGTTGAAGTGATTCGTCACCTCGTTCGCTCCAAAGATCCGCGGCATAAAAAGTCGGTAAATCAGATTCTCAAGAATGCGCTCATACTAGCAGATCTCACCGGATACAATTACAAGACCTCTGCCGATAAGTAATCCTTTGAGTCACTATGGAAGTTCGCCGCTCGCCAAAGCACGCTCACGCGTGCCACGATCAGACCTAGCAAGACATAATTTGTGTTGCAATATTCAAATTTCTTGCCAGCTCGAAAATTTCGTTCTTGCTTTGCGACGACCTTCGCTACGTCTGCATTTTTGGCGTTTTCGTCATCCCATGAATCAATATATTCAGGAAGTCCGGAGTTCATATGCAGCATACCTGCAATTGTGAACTGGGCTTCTGTTTCAAACTCTGGCAAATGGTTAGCTGGCTGGTACAATAATGACTTCAAGCAAGTGCTTTTGTTGGAATGAGGTCGGATGTCGACGCTTTCGATTCTTGCGGTAGGAGTTCTGGTTGCCCTATTGATGTTTGCGCCTTGCTCTGCTCAAGCGCAGGGGCCTGGTCGCGTTGAACCGACTCCGCAAATTCTTCCCACTGATGCAACACCATTTACTCTTTCTCCTGAGATAAACGAATTCACACCAAGCTATAAGTTCCGAATTTTCCAAGCACTGCCTGAGCGACTTTGGTTCAACGCAAGCACGGAAGTTTCACAGCGCTTGGACACGAACGTGTTTTTCACCTACAGCAGTCCTCAACCGGACTATGCATTCCGTGTCTTACCGAACGTGACTGTGGGTTACGAAGCGTTGAAGAACACTTCCATCTATGCCAATTACTTTGTGATCAAAGACAACTTCGCGGACAACACAATTCTCAGCCCTCCAACCACGCAGTCATTGTCTTGGGGAGTGCAGAATACTCGGAGCTTGGGAAAAAAGACAAGCCTGCAATTCGATCTTCAAGCAAGAGAGCTCTGGCAAATAAGTCACTTGCGTCAGTTTGACTTTCTTCCAGGCGCTACGTTGACGCACGTGGCCAACCCGAATAACATCATGTTCGCGAGCTCACTGTTACAGCTGCGCGGTGGAAAATATTTTGTTGCGCCGACTCGTGAAATCGATCCGTTTTTCACGCTTGGTTACATTCATCGTCGGGGAGCATGGACATTCCTTCTGAGCAACACCTACATCATGAACTTTCGGAGTCCACCGTTTCGTGACTCGATTCCACAGCAAAGTAATTTCAGCATGATTTCGGACATAGAAGTCGTACGTCCTGTGCTAAAGAAGATGCCATCGCTGCAGGCGTTTATCAGAGCTGAGCCGGTTTGGAATTGGTATTCGGATAAGCAGCCGGGCTTGAGTGGATTTGACTTTCGCCTGTACGGCGGGCTGCGCGTGGTAGCAAACAAGCCCTCGTACTATACCGGAATGGAGAACTTGCGCCAGCAGATTCTCGAATCCGAAAAAGAACCAAGTAACAATTAGTCCGTCCTGGAAGATGGCTCGCTTGCCGCGAGGATAGTCAACGCTGTTGGAACTCTAAGGATGTTTGCGGTGTTGCATAGTGCTCGTTGTGGGCGGCGCAGCCTATTTTATTGCTGTGGACGCACACTTCGCTGCGCCTAGCTTGTCTAGCTCGTCTAGCTCGTCTAGCTCGTCTAGCTAAGCTCTGTTTGCTACTGCTTGAGGAATTAGCTCGTCAATTGCTCGTTTCGCCTGCTTGCTTGTGGCATTGATTGCTTCGGGGTTTGTTCCGTGGGCTTTGACGAAGGTGATGTCGGTCACGCCGATAAAGGTCATGATTGCGCGCACGTAGGGCTCGACGAAGTCCATCGCTTTTGCTGGACCGGAACTGTAATCGGCACCGCTGGCGGTGATAACCACTAGCTTCTTGTTCGCGAGCAGCCCCTTCGGTGCACCGCCTGCAAAGGAGAATGTCTTGTTCGCGCGTACGATCAAATCCAGGTAAGCTTTGAATACCGCAGGTACGGAGAAATTGTACATCGGGATGCCGAAAAGGTAGACGTCCGCGTTCTCAAGTTCGGCGAGCAGCTCGTCTGATTGTTTGAGTAGAGTCTTCTGTTCGTCGGATAGTTTTTCGCTGGGAGTGTTGAATCCTGTGATGACTTCAGCGTTGAGAAATTGCAGGTTGCTTTCGCCCAGATGGCGGTAGACGATTTTTCCGCTCGGGTTTGCTTGCTTCCACTTCTCTGCGAAGTAGACCGTCAACGGCTGCGTTACCGAGAAGGCGCTCTTGCCGCTCGAATCGATGTGTAGAAGTGTGCTCATTTTTCCTCCAGTCGCGGCGCACTCGGCGTCCGTTTGTTTTGTCCTTCCGAAACTCATGGTAGGATGAAAATCTTGAACGGTCTATGCTTGAAAGTTCGGTTTTTGTGCTCGATCGTTCAAGGCGCCGCCGGCGGGGGTTTTCATGGATACGCTTTCTGATGTTTTGAATTCGGTGCGCTTTCAGGGCGCCATGTACGGTTTGATTGAGTGCACTGCGCCCTGGGGCTTCAGGATGCCGCGTGCAGAAGGGCATATCCGCTTGATTATGCTTGTTCGCGGGGGGTGTTTGATCCACTTTGCGGGCGAAGAGGATGTCATTTCGGTGAAGGCAGGTGAACTTTTGTTGGCGAAGAAAGATGCGGTCTGCGAGTTTATGGATTCACGAAGCAGCATAGTTATGCCTATCGAAGAGCTGTGCGCGAATATGCCAACGCGCGGGCAGAAGTTGAGGCTTGGCGCGAGGTCGAGCTTTGTCGCTTGTAACAGTGGTGGCGCAAATGGTGACTACGCTGCACAAAGTCATGCGGCAGATGTTGAGGTGGCATCCCGCGTTTCAGTTGCTTATCGTGAGGGCAGCGCAATTGATGGCGCGATTGACGGCGCTACTTACGGCGCTGGTGAGGATTCTTCGGGCAATGGTAGTGGTGACCGCGCTCGTGGCCAAAACATCACCTCGCTCATGTTGGGATGTTTCACGCTGGACGAAAATCAACGAAATCCATTCGTCGCTTCGTTGCCCGATGTGATTCACCTTAACTCGGATCATGTTGCTTCGGAGGTCGGGCTAGAATCCACAATTCGCTTGCTCACTACAGAGGTTGCGGGGAAGGGACCGGGCGGAGACATTCTGGTCGGGCGATTATCCGAGGCGATTCTTGTCCAAATTATCAGGGCATACATCACGCAAATCAAGAATTGCAAGGAAACGCCTGGCTGGTTAAAAGCAATTGCTGACCCGCAGATTGGTTCGGCGCTTAGTCTGATTCACGAGAAGCCGGAGGCGCCGTGGACTGTGGCGAGCTTAGCTGAGGCTGTGAATATGTCGCGCACATCTTTTGCAACGCGTTTTGCGTCTTTAGTAAATGCAACACCAATTGACTATCTTACTTCCTGGCGAATGCATAAAGCCCTCGTTTTGCTTCGAGACGGAGACGCTAACGTGGAATACGTCGGTAGTGCTGTTGGTTATACGTCCAGAGCAGCCTTTGCGAAGGCTTTTAAGAAAGAGTTTGGAAAATCCCCTGGTGAATTTCGCGACAGCCTCAATGGTGATAAACAGGTCGTGATTCAAGTTTAAGACGCGATTCTTTTATTATGGCGAACAAAAGACCGTCTAACTGCGGTCTAAAATTCCATTGAGTGCAAAGTCGTAGCACTTTTTCAGATTCGGAATGAGGGAACCTTCTGGACGACCCGAGCGAACCCAGTGATATTGTTCGCAAAGAATTGCAAGGTCTATCAAGTGCGCAATTCTGATGCGGTCAATGTCTTTTCTGAACGCACCAGCTTCCTGTCCTCGTTGAATGATGGCATCCAAGCAGATAGTTAGCGGCTCAGGTTTACACTCCGAAGTTGTCTCACGCTCCATTAGCGGGCTGAACCGCAGAGCGCAAAATATCTGTCGTGGTGATTGAAACACCCATTCGGAATTGTGATGATTCTGTTGAAGTAGCTTAGTCTGTACTGGTCTTGTAGTTGTAACCAGTAAGATCTGCAAGTATAAGAGCGTTCTTAAGCATACGATTCACAGATTTTTGATGTTGCGGATCTTTCGAACGGACAAGATTGCGGATCACTTCGACATTATTGATCCCGTGCGGAATCGAAAAATCGCAGACATATGCGCGCGTTCCATCACCTAAGGATGCGTGCCTCAAGCGACGAGTGCCGATCGCTCCGTGGGCAGGGTTTAACTTATTGAAGCTGCCTTCTGAGCTTCGTGTCAGCAACAATTGCATTCCGGGAGAAAGCGTAAAAGGCTTGTTACCTGCCTCAACTTTCACGGGGCCAGTGCTACCACTATCGTGAAAATCAAATATTGCAACATCGGCTCCCGTTTCCATAATCCAACAGGCTGCGCCGGCGGGAATTGTAACCAGCCCTTCCCTAGTCTGTACCTTTATCTCCTTCGCGGGAAGGAAGAATACATATCCTTTGATCAAATCCAAAAAATTGCCGTTGCTATTGGCACCGAATTTGATACCAGAGGCCGATAGTGCCGATAGCACTTCCGGCGTGAATTCGCTCGCGGAAAACATAGATTGACCTGGCACGTCCGGTTGCTCAAACGAAACACCACCCTGAAGAGGAAGCTTCAAGCGCATCGGTTCATGTGGTGTGTAATCAGTCGCAAGGCGGGTACCTAGTAGTGAATTTGTCAGATTAGAATCAGCACTTCCAGTATTCTTAATTAGAGGTGCAGACTCAAGAACACGAACCTGCGTCGGTTCAGTTCCAGAGGCTCCTTTCGCGGTGGACGCAGTGCTTATCGGCGTAATAGGAGGAATACTGAGTGTCGCAGCCCTAACACTACCGGCTGCAGCAAGATTGCCACTAATTGTGACACTACCACCGGTGCCCAACGCGAGTACCGAACCGCCACCAAAGAGCTCGTTTCCAGGGTGGACTGTTCCATATACTGAAGTACTTTTTGCGTTAATTGTGATGTTACCTGCAATTACGCCAGGTGATGTACTCGAGCCTGCAGACACCCGATTAGCTGGAAAGGGTCCGATACTTGGACCACCTCCTAAGCCAAACGCCTGATTACCGCTTCCTGAACTACCGCCCTTCGGAGCTCCCCATATGGGCTCCCTCACGAAGATGGTTTTTCCGGACATTGGATCTATCTCCGGTCTTAAGTAATAATCGGAAACTTCAGCGCCACCGTTATTTGATCCTGCGCCGTTTCCTACCGTGTCACTGGACACACCCTGCCCACCATAGCCACCACCCAAGATCAATTTCCCACCCACTCCAGGAGGGTTAATTGGTCCTGCTCCACGAGCGCCGCCTACTATTCCGCCTCCGCCACCTGGAAGTCCGGCTGCGGAGTAGAATGTTGGAGTGTCAGGACTGCCAGGTTCTATTGGAGTAGGGGGGCGGCCATCCGAAGAGACACCGCCTCCACCGCCAGCGCCACCGGAGCCACTGACAGCGAGGTTACCGCGGATTGCGATGGCACCACCACCACCGCCTCCTGATCCATTGAAGCCACCGCCACCACCTGGTCCACCGGAAGCCAAGAGCGCTGGACTACCAGCCGTACCGCCGCCAGTCGTGCCACTACCACCATACCCAGCTCCAAGACCGCGTCCATCCCCGCCAGCACCACCGCCTCCGAAGGAACCGCCACCGCTATTTTCGGTGGCATCACCTCCAGAGCTAGCTAAAATCAAGCCAGTCCCTTGCCTTCCAGCAAAAACACTAATCTCATTGCTTACCTGAATGTCTATATTTCCTGCAGAGCCGCCAAAACCGGGTTGGGCGAAACCACTGGATGTTAGTGTGCTGCCAGCTCCGCCCCCCGAGCTATTGATGTCTCCTCGCACGTTCAGTGTGCCAGCCACAACCTGAATGTCTCCCCCGCGCCCGCCATTCCCGCTGGTAGTTCCTCCTCCTCCGAAACTCAAAATGGAGTCAGATGAAACTGAGCCGCCAGCGGATACTTGCAAGTATCCACCATTTCCACCGGCCTGTGGAGAATACCCCGAGCCACCAGCTCCAGCCGTGTTGAGAACTCCGGCGACGATGTTCGCATTTTCCAGTGCACCAGGAATAATACTATTGCCGCTAGTGATACTTCCCAGTGCATTAATCGTAAGATCTTTTCCGTCTGATGTAGTTGCCTGTGAAGTGTGTATTATGAGAGCACCAGTGCCCGGACCGCGGTTAGCTGCCGTGCCAATTCCTAAGGCACCATTACCGCTGGTGTAGACGTCCGCTAGCCTAATTGATGTGCCGGAACTGGCGCCCGCGAAGATATTCACGGACCCACCATGCTCAAGGAATGCCTCTGTTATGATGGGCTGGGTGGCACTGCTCCATGAGTAAATATCACCGGTTGTGTTTCCAGTGCTAAGCCAAACATTTCCACCTTTAGTTCCGTTAGCAAGCGCAACAAGCGTGATATCGCCGCCTGGTCCAGCATCATTGGATGTATCGATGACCACGTTCTGCGTGCTTGGAACACAATTCTTACATCCTGGGGTAAGGGCGACAAAATCGATGTTGCCGCCAGCACCGCCGGACAAGCTGACCGTTATGTCGCCAGCGGTGAATCCTGCCGGATCTGTCCCACTTAAACCGGCACCACCGGTAGCGCCGCCTGTGATGTTCGCTCCGGCAATGAGCAATACACTGCCGCCATGGTTGATAATTTGTGCGTCCGCGGCAGTAGAGATGATATTGCCACCGGCGATAATCGCAAGCGGTGCACCACCTGAAATTGTAATCGGACCAGCGATTTCAATGTCGCCAGTGTTAGCGTAGGTCGGATCTCCCGTTAAACATTGCTTGCCTAAAATCAGAAGCTCGGTATCAGCCTTAACATGCGCAATTTGCGCGGTGGTTGTGAGCATACCGGTTACCTGTCCGACATTAACATCAACCTCTCCATTTCCGCCGAAGAGGTTCAGGCTATTTGAGAAATAATTGCCACCATGCAGAACTGTAAGTGCGGAGCCTGTGTATGCAGAATCCCGCAAATCTATGCTGCCATTCTTCGCCGAGAACGTTCCGTTATGTCCTAAGACATTTAAGTTGGTATGTGCGGCTTGTGCTGCCATTGTTATTGATCCATTCAGCGAACTGATCAATCCTGCATTGACAATCGCCCCTGCACCGCTAAGTAGATTTAAATTTCCTGCCGCTTGCATCAAAGCTGTGCTTCCATTGCTCGGATGCGGAATCGCATTCACAATCGTTCCACCGGCAGTAATATTCAAACTGCCGTTCGTTGCTATGCTTCCTGCGTTAACGATGTTATTTCTTGCTACAAGGTTCAATCCCAAGTTCGAAGTTCCATTCATAGAACTTCCTGCTGGAAAAATGGTAGAAATCGATCCGCCCACACCTACATTTATATTGTTCGCGTTGAGAGTGAAGCTGGTGATCGCGGGATTGAGCGTGCCCAACAGGAGACTGCCATTATTGTTGAGGTTTCCTGTCAGATTCATCGTTCCCGTATTGGATATCGTTGTTATAGATACTCCGTGAGGAATTACCATTTCCGCGATGTGCGATGCCATTCGCGAACCTATCGTTGCAGAACCGCCCACGGCCGCTCCTTCTGCGTTCAACAAAATATTTTGTTGTCCAGTACGCACTACTTGGATTGCCGCCAAGCGCTGGGCTGCTGTCAATGCAGAATTGCCCGTAACAGCAACTTGATTGCCACCTACGTTTATGTTGACAGTTCGACTACCTAAGAACGCCGCTGACGTAGACGCGTTAGTAGATGCCAGATCAAGACTGTGTGCGCCTTGCTGCATCATTGCCCAAGAGCTATGAGATTGGCACATGGCTTGCACATTCACATCTGCATGCGCCGCGGTCAGCGCTTGCGGATTCCAGGACCCGCGTGAACACATCACCTGTGTATTCACCGCAGCATTCGAAACGTTTGTTATTGGCACTGTGCAAGCAGTAGATGGCGGGGCGCACATGACCGTGGACGGAGCCGTTGGAGTCATTACAGGAGCAACTGCTGCCTGTGACGACGGACAGACGAACGCGGCTCGATTGCAATGCGATTGGACCATCGCTTGTGATGCCGCTTCTGCGGCTTGTTCAAAATGGCAGGCTGAAGCAGCTGGTGTACTTGGAGAAGCATGAGACGCGTCTTGTGCACGACATACAGCAGACGAACTTCCCGCTATCGAGAGGAGAAGCGAAATCAAAAACGGACGGTAGCGTACTGGGCTCATCTCATTCCTCGCGTCTAGTTATTGCTAGGTCCCTGTTCAGATTCTAAAATCTGCTGTCGTAGATTTTCCATTCCCGCATAGTAAGAAGGTTTGTTTGCTACAAGGCGCAATCCGCCATAAATGCGAAAATCGAAGCCGCTTAGCCCTGGTTGTTTATTTGAGTGCCAGTTCCAAACCGGTTCTGCCCGGACAAACGCCTGCATTGATGGAAGTTCTTTTAGAACTGGTCGCATGACTTCCAAATTGGAGATCATGCTGAAGTTGCTTTGTTGCGGAATGGCATTGCGGTTCCGGAAATTCATGACGTAGGTATTGCTTAAAAGAAAAGTCCAAGAGCCTCGCCGATGAATATATCCAATAGTGAAAAATGGATCGATTTCGCGTGTAGGGGCCACGAAGTATTTACCGCCTCGCAGCTGAAGAAGCGAGCTTGCAAACATAATATTCTTCGGATTAGCGACATGGGTCAAAGTCAAGCCAGGAAGAAAATCGAACTGGCGTAAGTGACTTATTTGCCAGAGCTCTCTGGCTTGGAAGTCCAGTTGAAGGCTGGTCTTTTTTCCAAAATACTGGGTATTTTGTAGTCCCCAAGATAATGATTGTGTTGTTGGAGGGCTCAATATCGTGTTGTCCGCGAAATTATCTTTGATTACGAAGTAATTTGCGTACATGGATGTGTTCTTCAATGCTTCGTAGCCGACGGTAACGTTTGGCAAAACACGAAACGCATAATCGGGTCGGGGGCTGCTGTAATCGAAGAAGACATTTGTGTCGAGTCTTTGCGAGACTTCTGTGCTCGCATTGAACCAAAGACGCTCTGGCAAAGCTTGAAAGATTCGGAATTTGTAGCCAGGAGTAAATTCGTTTATCTCGGGTGAGATAGTGAAAGGTGTTGCATCTGTTGGGAGAATTTGCGGCGTTACTCCAGTGCTCTATAGGGAGATGGTCGATAGAGTCCGCGCAGAACAGACGACCGAGGATCCGGCCGGCAAGACATATAGGGAGATGGTTGATAGAGCCAGACAAGCGCCTGCTGATGGGGGAAAGCCTACAAGAGATTCCGATCCAGCCGGCAAGACATATAGGGAGATGGTTGATAGAGCCAGACAAGCGCCTGCTGATGGGGAAAAGCTTACAAGAGATTCCGATCCAGCCGGCAAAACATACAGGGAGATGGTTGATAGAGTCCGCGCAGAACAAACGACCGAGGATTCGTCTGGCAAGACATATAGGGAGATGGTCGATAGAGCCAGGCAAGCGCCTGCTGATGGGGAAAAGCCTACAAGAGATTCCGATCCAGCCGGCAAAACATACAGGGAGATGGTTGATAGAGTCCGCGCAGAACAAACGACCGAGG
>JAIEQI010000214.1 GCA_019747875.1 Candidatus Obscuribacterales bacterium | reverse complement strand
AGCCGGCAGGATGCCGGCGCTCCCGGGATCGAACCGAGAATTAGAAGCCGGCAGGATGCCGGCGCTCCCGGGATCGATCAAGAGAATTAGAAGCCGGCAGGATGCCGGCGCTCCCGGGATCGAACCGAGAATGAAGCCGGCAGGATGCCGGCGCTCCCGGGATCGAACCGAGAATTAGAAGCCGGCAGGATGCCGGCGCTCCCGGGATCGAACCGAGAATTAGAAGCCGGCAGGATGCCGGCGCTCCCAGGATCGATCAAGAGAATTAGAAGCCGGCAAGATGCCGGCGCTCCCGGAATCGAACCGAATTCTGTGACTGGATCGCTGGCCAGACCACAGAAGGCGAGGATCCGCACATTAGTGGTGCGGGATCCTCGATCTGAATTATCCTAGCGCGATGCGCCGACGAGCGGTCCCTCGTAAACTTCCTTCTCTGAAGTCGGATGCAGCCCTTGCATGAGTCCGTTGGTTTCACCGTTGATTGTTGTTCCAGCGGACCGGAAAGAGCCGGCACGTGCAACAAAATCGTAGGGAAAGTTCAGACTTGGCACGGTCATATTGTCTAAGCGTTCGATTTGATCTGGCGTCAACGTCAAATCTAACGCAGCGACATTATCTTCCAGTTGAGAAATTTTTGTCGCCCCGATAATCGGTGACGTAACGCCGGGCTTGTTAAGAAGCCAGGCTAGCGAGACTCGTGCCGGGGTTGACTTAGTCTCCTTAGCGATCTTGTTCAACTCATCGATGAGATCGTAGGTTTTGTCATTCAAAGCTGAAGTGATCCACTCCCCACGCGAGGCATCATGTTTGCCATGATTTTCGCGCGTAAACTTGCCGCTTAAGACACCGTATTTTAGCGGAGACCAGGGCGTAACACCGAGCCCGAGCTCCTTCGCCATTGGCATTAATTCGCCTTCGACACTTCGCTCGAGTAGTGAATATTCAATCTGCAAAGCAACAAGTGGTGCCCAGCCTCTGAAATGTGCAATCATTTGTGCCTGTGCTGTCTTCCAAGCTGGCGTATCAGAGAATCCGATGTAGCGCACTTTGCCGGCGCTAACGAGATCATCCAGTGCGCTCATTGTCTCTTCAATCGGCGTGAATTTATCCCAGCAATGCATCCAATAGAGATCGATATAGTCTGTCTGCAATCTCTTCAAAGATTTCTCACAAGCAGCAATCATAGATTTGCGATTTGCACCACCTGCGTTTGGGTCGCCCGGATAAAGACTCGAAAAGAACTTTGTGGCTAGAACCAGTTTATCCCTGCGGAAACCGCGCTTACTGATGTAGTCGCCTATGATTAGTTCAGAATGCCCTTTTGTATAGAAATTGGCAGTATCGATAAAGTTTCCGCCCAGCTCACAAAATCGGTCCATGATTTTGTGGCTTTCGTCCTCCGTGGACCCCCATCCCCAGTCCTGACCAAATGTCATGGTACCCAGACAGAAAGGGCTTACGCGCAATCCGGAATTTCCAAGAGTTACATAATGATCTAATGGCATCTCCACCACCTCTGTATACGAAAGATGCATATTCTAGATCCATTTATATGTCAGGATGCTTGGCAAAATTGCAAATGCACAGAAGAACGCCCAGATCGATGACCCAGGCGTTCGTTCAGTCGCTATCAAATCCCTACTGTTTCTTGATGGAGATTGATCTGCTTGGTTTTGTTTCTTCGGCTTTCTTTGGCATGACGATCTTGAGAACGCCATTTTTCATGGTCGCTTCAATTGCCGCGCTATCGACCTCTGCAGGCAGCGGAATAGAACGGCTAAAGGAGCCGTACTGTCGCTCCATGCGATACCAGCCTTTGTCGTCCTCAACTTTCTCTTCTTTCTTTTCTCCCCTCAAAGTTAGAACTTCCTGGCTCAAGTTGAGTTCGATATCCTCCTCAGTCATCCCCGGCAACTCGGCAGTCAGACGAAACTCCTTTTCGGTCTCATGAAAGTCTATCTTCGGATATGAAGTACCGAGCATGCTTGAGAAACTAGCAACGTTGCCTGGTTCAGCAAAGCCCGGAAAGAAGACACCATCTTCTCGTCCGAAAAATTCGTCGAAAAGACGATTGATATCATGATGCAGGGTGCGCAGTGATGTCTCCGGTCGATAATCGGAACTCAGCTCTTGTCGCTTGAGCGGCACTGACTTCTTCGACCAAGGCATAAGATTATAGAAACTCATTTTGAGTCCCCTCCTTTTCTCAATGCATAAAACAAATCTAGCTACTGACGATTAGGTTGTTTTGATCGGAATCTTGTAGGATGGCGCAACACGCTTGGGCAGAACAAGCTTCAGAACACCAGACTTCAGCGTCGCTTCAATCTTCGATTCTTCTATGCCATCGGAGATCTTAAAGACGCGACGGTAGTTGGCGAATTCTGTTTCGGCATATGTCCAACCTGACTGTGGAATGCACTCAGACAGAGTGCCGCTGATGGTGAGCGTTCCCTCCTCGACTTTTACATCGACTGAATCCTCATCAACACCAGGCATTCGACAGACAATTATGATCTCTGTATTGGTGTCACTGATGTTTGTTAGTGGGCGCACCACACGGTGCTCTGTATTAATGCCGGCTGCATTTTTCTCGAGAGTAGCTGTCGACATTGTATTCACCTCCATAAGGCAATGCGACTGAATAATTTCAATTGTTTGTGTTCAGATATCCTGCACGAATCGCTCTGGATTACGTCACTCAGGTTTATCTGTTTTTGATTATTTACGGCGAGCGATCAAAGCGCAATTTTTTGAACAAAATTTTCAAATTTCCGCTTATGTCGATCGAGCCCACGTTCCTGAAAAGAACGAATGAGCAGACTCTGCGAGGATCCGCCTCGGGCGTTTTATCAAATCCGCCATCTTAAACTTTTGCCGGCACTTTTCATTTTTCCTCTTTGCCGCATCTAAAAGTTCCAGTGTTTTGTGAGCTCGGCAGCTGACATATGGATTACAATCGTCCGCCAACAACTGTAAGAGTTCAACTGCTACAGACGGCTCTTCGGCGATACCATATCTCACGGTTGGGTCATCATCGGTTGCCAACACGGCTTTCACAGCCAGCGGTGTTGAAGGGTTCAAGGCAACTGCAATGCGAACATCCGCGTCAGAGTCATGGGCAAGTTCCTCAAGACAGTCAACTGGAGTGCGCGAATTCTCCGCTGCTCTCAATCTAATTTTGACTAATTCATTCTTCGAGCATGCTCGAAGCTCGTCCGGTCTTGCTTTCTTCGTCCCAGCTCTAAGATAAAGTTTGAATTGATCTGCGTAGCAGTGGCTAGTAGTCATGCAAACCACCTCCAAAAGTAACTAGTAGTCAACGGCGCAGTATATTTATTGTTTTATTGAAACAGCTGTATGTAGGGATAGGGCGGCCGTAAAGCCGCCCTGCCCCGTGCCTCAAGAAATACTCCTGGTTGAGGCAATTTCAAAAATACCAGCATGGCGAGCCGGCAATTTTTATTAGTTAGTTATCTATTCAATTCAATTACCATCTAAATGTTGCTTCTATCCCTCCAAGAAGACGATGGAATCAACCAATAAGAAGGATAATTGACCTTCCAAAATACTAATTACCAAAAATCTTTTTTCTCGTCAACACTTTTTCTAACGGATATTTCACTGAAAAATGAAAGCGATAGCACCAGGTACAGTGGCGAGATCATTTACACATGACCACCTTTTTCGGCGATTTCCAATCGCTTGTTTTTTGGGCGCTAGAAGTCGCAGCCTGTTTCTTTTGGCAAATTGATGCTAGGATGAAAACAGGCCTGAGTGCGCAACTGTCAAGAAAAACAGCACTAATTGCAGACCAGGGCAAAAGCAGAATGTGCGAGCAGCTAAGAGATAAGCGAAAGAGCACATTCAAAAAGAGCCGAATTCTATAAACCGTTGGTGCCTAGAGACAGTGAGCACCGACGATAGTGTTCTAACAAACCTGGCGCCCCATCAAAAGACGAGGCAGCGCTAGCTCTATCTCATTTGGCGGTGGTAACTATGCTGGTCTTGTCTATTCTTCTTTACTTTACTGTTGGATGTCTATGTGTTTATGCCTTCAAGAAATTCCAAAAGAATCCGATTCCCGGAGGCTTTATTGCAGGTTGCGCCGTAGGAAGCATCGGAGCCTGGGTCGGAGGTCTCATACCGATGGGTCCCCAGCTTGCCGGAATCTATGTAGTTCCGTGCATTGCTGTAGCGGCAGTGTTCATTTTCATTGCTACTTATGTAGGCAAAACAATTGAATTCAACAGAGGCGCTTAGTTCATCAAGCGACCGAAGACGTTGCGGCTCGCGATGCTGCTATCAGCAGGAGGCGCAGATAAGGTTCCGTTGACTGCATAGGTGTTGTACATTTTTGCTGCTGGGGCCGCTGCGATTTGCGGACGTGGCATGCGAACGCGACCAGAGCAATTGGCGTTTGAGTTTGTGTTTCCTACAACGATCGTCCCTTGATTGGCGCGCCTTCTAGCGTTGATTTCAGGCGAGACCTGAATCGGTTTGACATAGATGCTGCCAGTCCTTAGTGGTTGGACTTCGGAAACTTGCTTCTTGGGCAACATTGCGCCGGGCGCAACGTGATTGTAAGAGCTTTGAGTGTAGCTGGTCATGGCGGACCAATTCCAGCGGCGGAGATTAGGATCTCCTTCGACCAATCCCTTTTCCCATCCTGCAGTTGTCACCGCGCCGGTTGTATAGCGGATGCCCGGTCGCATGTTCATTGGTGCATTGCGGAATTCGCTCACATCTTGAGCCGACGCTGATTGAGCAAATGCAATCGCTGCGCCGAATGTAAGGATACCTAGTAAGAATTTGCTTGCTCCCCTGAAGAACAACATATTCGTTTTATCTCTCTCCTGAAGTGGATTCTTGCGGAAATATCCAACCTTCAACCGTGAACCGAGAATAGTAAAGTGAGCTTAGAACCCTGATGTGGCAGTTTCGTGGAAATACGAATTGACACGAACATTAAATGTCCTAGAACCCCTACCCGGTGTTAATTGAAGCAATTATTCCCCTTGATATCTATACGCAATTTTGCGTATTTTCGTGATAAGTGATACCGGAATCGTGGATGGAAGCGTGTTTGCAGTACTTAGAATGCGAAGAATTTTTGATTAATCAAAGAACAGTTCGCATCTGGTGCAGCCTTTACGCTATATCTGTCACGCAAAACTCACGCAAATTAGGAAGGGCAACTTGTGAAAGATTGGTTCCTTAGCTAGATGTTCTTATATGGGCCGTGCAAAATCAGTGCGATCACGACGAAATTATGTCGAGCAAGAGTTTATTACTTAGCAAACCCGTTAAGTACGCTAAGATTGAGGATTATCGAGCTTTTTTGCATGAATAGCATAATGAAGCTCAATTTCGGCGGGTCGCTTAAGATTGGCTCTCTTCGTTTTCAAATATACCTTTCTGGAGGCAGTGAAACTATCGCCCTGTGAACTCGTCACAGAGAACACCTCACGAGCAATCCAATCATTATCAACCTCATAGCGAACCGTGTAATCCTCGTTGTTCATAAACCCTTCCACGGATGATGGCAGAAAACGAGGCTCTACTTCGCCTAACGTCCAAGGTCTATCAAACAGAGTATTACGCATATGCTGATGCGGGGGTCTCAGAACCTCCTTGGTTGCATAGAGGGGAGCCAGTTCTTCCGGCAAATCAGCGTGCGGAGAATCGGCTCTAGAACCGTCCGTGCTCGCAAAAATCAGGTCCTGAGTCAGCTCATAATCTTGAAACACCCGCAACATAGGGCTGATGGTGTCCTTGGAAATCCTAGCTGTCGAACTACTCTTAGTGGAATTTGAAAACACAATAGAAGATGGCGTCGCTGCATCTTCGGGACTGCAGCCAGGAACGAGAATGGAGCGTGAAGACGGCGCATAGTCGTAAATTATCCTGGCAGGAGGAGAGAATCCTACCGGGTAAGGACGCGCGGCAGGTCCAAAGTCTCCGACCATAGCTCCGCCCATGACACGCGGATCCCTGTCCTTGGGCAGCAAGAGGCAGTGCTCTGCTTTGGCTGGCAACACTAACGCGCTTGCACCATATATAGAAGCAATTGCAAAATAGCAGAGAAAAGACTTCGCTCGCTGAATGGCAATTAGAAAGACAGATAGATTCACTTGAAGCTCCTCCCATTCAGCACCGCTTGTTGAACATAGCTAATAGCGGTTGCCTATGAAATAGGAAAAGCCCTGAAAAGGATCGGATTCGTGGCCGTTTTTTTGAACCCAGCCCGGAAAGAGATAACAGTGGAAGACAAGGTTAGTGATAGCTCGAGTAGAAGGCTACTGTACCGGCACTTGCATGATGAGAGCGCGTGACGTGCCCAGTGACGATGCTTACACCAGAATGCTTGGAGTAGCTCAGTACGGGAATTTTGTTCGAGCTAGCTTTCTTGGCGGGCGCAGCAGTCGAGCTGGATGTGGATACCGACGCAGTCGGAGCCGTGGACTTCTTCATGTAGTGCCCAGCGGGAACGTTGTAAGCCAAATAGCGTTTAACCATGCCACCATTCTGTTTCGACGCTGTAGTTTGCCCAGGTGCTACACACTGCGGACGCGAATAATGCAGCTTTCCGCTTCCAGTTGCGGTGCCTGCAGGCACTCTGCGAAAGATCGACTTGGTGGAGCCATGCGAAAACGTTGACCAGTGCTTCAGATTACTCTTGTTCTCAGTAGCAGTGGCGCTTGTGGAGATCGGTCTACCCGGCATACTGCCAGCGCCTCCAACGAATGCTGGATTCATTTGCGGTTGGTCGAAAGCAGCCTCTTGGGCATTGGCAGGTGCCAATGAAAGTGCGAACGCAACGAGCGCTCCGCTAAGTAAGCCCAGAATGCCCCTACCCTTCCCCTCTTTTACATGAATCCTAATCACAATTTATAGCTCCTTATTCCTGAGTTAAAATTTATCCAAGCTTTAAAGAATAAGCACCCCGGTTTCCCGCACCCAGACGCTAGCGCGCTGAGAATTAATATCTGCTTGCCCTTACTTAAGGCCACAGTTGATTTACGGTTCGCTGCCAAGCCCGCAGGGAAGTCCTAAAATAAAGGCTTTCGATGGAGACTTTCCGGTGTCTACTTTTCTAGAAGCCCTCAAACAGAGAGTTCTGATATTTGACGGTGCGATGGGAACCTCGATCCATCGCTATAATCTGACTCTCGACGACTATCGTGGCTGTGAAAACTGCCCGGAAATCCTTGTTGAAAGCCGCCCTGACGTCATCTCCGAGATTCATGCTGGATATTTCAATGCCGGATGCGACGTAGTCGAGACTTGTACTTTTGGTGGCTCGCCAGTTGTATTGGCTGAATTCGGGCTGGCAGATCGGGCTTACGAACTTAACAAGAAAGCAGCTGAATTAGCAAAGTCGGTCGCTACAGATTTTTCCAGCAAGTCTAAACGCAGGTTCGTGTCCGGCTCAGTTGGGCCGACAACTAAACTACCGTCACTGGGGCACATCAGCTTCAAAGAAATGAAGGACGGCTATTATCAACAGATCGCCGGTCTTGTTGACGGAGGCGTCGACGTATTGCAATTCGAGACATTACAGGATTTGCTGCAAGCCAAATCTTGCATTGTTGCTGCTTGGGAATATTTCAAAGCTTCAGGAAAGAAAGTGCCAGTGATCGTCCAGATCACAATTGAGGCACCGCCGCTAGGAACAATGCTCACTGGCTCAGACATCTCCGCAGCACTAACTGCGATGTCCCCGTTTCCCATCGACGTTTTCGGAATGAACTGCGCTACAGGTCCCGACGAGATGGTCGATCCAATGCGCTACATTTGCGAGAACACCAGCAAATTGGTATCGGTCTTGCCCAATGCCGGACTGCCTGAGAATGTCGGCGGTGAGACCGTGTATAAGCTCGGTCCTGAAGAGCTTGCAAAAGCTCTAAAATTCTTCGCGAACGATGTGGGCGTCAACATCATTGGTGGCTGTTGTGGTACCACTGCTGAGCACTTAAAACGCGTCGTTGAAGTAGTCGGAGAGGTCGAACCCAAAAAACGGAAGATCGACCAAGCGTCCCAAGTATCCAGCCTCTACACGGCAATTCCGCTGCAAGTGGATATTCCGCCGTTGTTTGTCGGTGAGCGAACAAACACCAATGGAAGCAAGAAGTTCAAAGAGCTTCTCGAGAAAGAAGACTGGGACGCCATGGTTGCAATGGCTCGCGAGCAGGAGCGCGAGGGCGCGCATATGCTTGATGTTTGTACCGCTTATGTCGGACGCGATGAAATTCGCGATATGGGAATTTTCATCAAGCGACTGAACACCGATGCTCAAACACCGCTGGTAATCGATACTACAGAGTATCCCGTCCTGGAATCATCGCTGCAACTTATCGCCGGGAAACCGATTGTCAATTCGATCAATTTGGAAGATGGCGAAGAAAAAATGCTCGCAAAAGTCGAGCTCATCAAGAAATATGGAGCAGCGACCGTCGCGCTCACAATTGATGAGAAGGGAATGGCGCGCAAAGCTGACCATAAGCTCGCAATCGCAAAGCGCATATACGATCTCGCCACTAAAGCCGGTATCGCACCCGGCGATCTAATTTTCGACGCCCTCACATTTACACTTTCAACCGGCAACGAGGAAGACAGGCGTTTAGGCATCGAAACACTTGATGGCATCAGAAAAATCAAGCAGGAACTGCCTGGTGTCAAAACCATTTTAGGCGTCAGCAACATCTCCTTCGGGTTCAATCCGGCGATTAGAAAGATACTCAACTCGGTGTTCTTACACTACGCAGTTGAGGCGGGATTGGATATGGCGATTGTCCATGCATCAAAGATTCTTCCGCTATTTAAGATTGACGAGGAGGAAAGAGCCTATCACGAAAAACTAATCTTCGATCAAAGGACCCCGGACTACGACCCGCTCTTCACTCTTCTCGACTTCTATAAAGGCAAGAAGAAAGACGACGCAAAGGAAACACGCAAGACAGCTCTCAATATAGAAGACACCTTGAAGCAGCGCATTATTGATGGCGATCGCGTTGGTCTGGAATCGGATCTGGCAAAAGCGCTCGAAAAGCACGCCGCACTAGACATCATCAACAATATTTTGCTCGATGGCATGAAAGTTGTAGGGGATCTGTTCGGCGCTGGAAAAATGCAGCTCCCATTTGTGCTGCAATCAGCTGAAACCATGAAGGCAGCGGTATCGTATTTAGAACCATTCATGGAGAAATCCGAAGGTTCCTCACGCGGATCATGCGTCCTTGCGACCGTAAAGGGCGACGTACACGACATTGGTAAGAACCTTGTCGATATCATCCTCAGCAACAACGGATACAAGGTCTACAATCTTGGTATCAAACAACCGATCGACAACATCATAAGTGCCGCACAAGAACACAATGCAGACTTCATTGGAATGAGCGGATTGCTCGTCAAATCGACGGTGATCATGAAAGAGAATCTGGAAATTCTCAACCAGCGAAACATCAACATTCCCGTCATCCTGGGAGGCGCAGCACTCACCAGGAGATACGTCGAGGAAGATTGCCGCAACACTTATAACGGAATCGTCTTGTACGGACAAGATGCTTTTGACGATCTGAAATTCATGGAAGCGTTCGCCCAAGGAGGGCGTGATGCTCTTCAGAAGTTCGTCAAAACAGGCACAAGCAAAGTCCCTGATACGAGAACCGCAGCCAGCGAAGCCTGGGCCAGTGTAGGCATCGAGGCCGGATCCGAAAAGGCAAAGGAAACTGCCCAGAAAAACAACGGCACATACGTCCCTGATTCCGACAATGGTGAGATTCTGGAGCGTGGATATGAGAGCACAACTACGCAAAAGGGCGAAAGCACGATTCAGCGAAATGTGCCAATTCCAAAGGCACCATTCTTCGGATCAAGAGTCATTGAAGATGTACCTCTTTCCGAAATCTACCCATACCTCAACGAGAATGTTTTGATTCGCGGGCAATGGCGCGTCAGACAAGGCGATATGCCAACCGCGGATTACGAGGCGATGCTTGACGAAAAAATTCGTCCCGAACTCCAACGCCTGAAATTAGACGCCGAAAAGAACAAGCTTTTGATTCCAAAAGCTATTTACGGCTATTTTCCATGCCAATCGGCCGGCAACGATTTGATCATATATAAGGAAGACCAAAAGACAGAGTGGTTGCGCTTCCAATTCCCCAGACAAGACCACGGACAACGGCTCTGTATCTCAGATTACTTCGCCTCTGTCGAGGAAGGTCAGATGGATGTAATCGCCTGCCAAGTCGTAACGATGGGAGCACAGGCGAGCAAACACAGCCAACACCTTTTTGAAAGCAATAATTATACGGATTACTTATATTTCCATGGACTCTCCGTTGAGTGCGCAGAAGCATTCGCAGAATATCTACACAAACGCATACGCAGCGAACTTGGATTTGTGAACGAAGATGCAAGCGATCTGAGAAAAGTGATCAATCAAGGATACCGGGGCTCGCGATACAGCTTCGGATACCCTGCCT
This sequence comes from Candidatus Obscuribacterales bacterium, assembly GCA_019747875.1. Taxonomy (GTDB): domain Bacteria; phylum Cyanobacteriota; class Vampirovibrionia; order Obscuribacterales; family Obscuribacteraceae; genus JAIEPM01. Next base: position 21,595 of record JAIEQI010000214.1, on the reverse strand, counting down.
GCCCGGAACTCGAAGATCAGGAGAAACTGTTTGAACTTCTGAAGCCCGAGCGAATTGATGTTACTTTGACAGAGGAATATCACTTAGTTCCCGAACAAAGCACGACAGCAATCATTGTGCACCACCCGCAAGCGCGCTATTTCAATATTCATAGAACCCCGGTAGGGAGCGCTTCCTGAGCATGAGCAGTGACGACGATGATGGTGGAAACATCGCTCCTAGTTTTGAGGAGCAAATCCGCCATCTTCGCAAAAAGCGCAATGCAAAAGGCACACTCTTTGAGAAAACGACCGAGCACAACGTCGCTAAGAAGCTGGTCAGGGAACTCGATACAAAAGGCACTCCTGTAACGGAAGAGGTTTTGGATAGCCGTCTCCAGGAAACGCTAAATCGAGAAGCGAATGCAGACATGTATGCCATGTTCGATTCGCTAACGGCGTCACTCACGGGGTACAAACGCCGCGAGACAAAAACGTTCCGAGCGCCTGCTCCTGTGGCAGACGCCGGATCAAACTCCACTTACGCTCCTGCACCACGCTTAGTGGCACGCGCAACAAAGCAATACCAGATATACACAGAAAACGGTGCCCCCAGCGAAACAAGCTCTACTAACATCAGGCAAGCCACCTCTGAGAAGCAGCTTCCTAGCCGAGAAGAAGAAATGGTCGTTGGAGAAGCACGACCTGAGCAAAATCAGACTGAGGAAAGCGGAAGCGATCAAGAGTTCATACTAGGTCGAACCGCAACTGGCAAAACTGCACATCCACGGCAAGTTCGCACATTTCCTGATGGTGAGGAGCGCGAAGTTGCAGGAAGCAATTTTCCAACCGGGGAAGAGCAAAGACCAACGGCTCAAGCTCCAATTGCGCGAGAGACCTTTCCGGCAGGACTTCAACAAACAGCTCCTCAACAATATGAAGGCTCGGCTAACTCCATTCAAGAAACGGAAAGCACGGCAGATGATGCGGATTTAGAACCCATAAGCCGGCAAGATTTAGAACCCATAAGCCGGCAAGATGCCGGCGCTCCCGGGATCGAACCAAACTTCGACGAGCAAACATTTCGTGATTACGAGGAAGCAACAGCCCTCAGTGACTACGAAGAAACGAGTGCCTCCACCCCCGAGCGCAGCGAGCCCGGGAGCGCCGGCTTCCAGCCGGCTTCTAGCGAGCGCAGCGAGCCCGGGAGCGCCGGCTTCCAGCCGGCTTCTAGCGAGCGCCCCGTTTATAGCCCCCCTCCAGCCCAGCAAGCGCAGCCAGCAGCCTTCGAATTCAATACTGAATTCATTCAAGAAATGGCAGTATTCACGGCGCAGACGGGGCTAGACCTCGTCGTAAACTCGGCAACAACAATGCAAGTTTTACTCACCGCAGCTGGTGCCACGTCAATACTGCACGAGGTTCCCCTGAACGAGAATGGTATTGAAGAAGCGCGCATACTTGCCTCGTCATTATTGAATTTCTACATGTTATCCTTGCGAGATGACTTCAACATAGAGTTCGGCCACTTCGGGGAAATCGCCGTCCATCAATATGGACTAAATGCAAAGAATCAACTCGTTCCAACAAAGGCTCTCTTTGTGAGACCACCAAGACTTGATGAACTCAAAGCAGTTCACTCAGCTCTAGAGTACAGCTGGCCGGCATCTGCTCAACCTGATGAACAGCTTCCGATGCGAATCGTATTTGTAAACGATGTCCTTGTGCAAGGAGAGGAAGCCGGTGCGCGCCTCAAGTTCGGCGAAGACGGCCGCCCTCTTTTATTCATCACGCCCGCTTTGTGCGCCAATGGTGTTCCAACGGAACACGATGTGGTTGACGGTTTCACAGAAAGCTGGCAAATTATTGTTATGCGCGAGCTTGCCTGGAAAACCCTGGCAGACTGCAAAAAACTCCCTCTTTCTGCAGACGATTGCGAAACACTTGGCTGGATCGAAGTCTCAAAAGACGCGAACCTCTACATACTGCGCACCACAAATGGTGAATTCTATTACCCCAATCCAGACCCCGAAGTCGCCGAACAAGCATGGCTTCGAGTCAATCATCTCGGCGAATATGTGAACAATCGAGGCGCAAAAGTCGCCAACCACTCCGAGATCATTTTCAAATCCGCCGAAGAGATAGCATCAATCGCCGAAGTCCCGCCGGTGGGGATGTTATTTCACAGCCCAGAAGAAGAACTTGCTGACGCGCTCACTCTGTATCGCTTAGGTATCGACACAAAGTCCCGCATGTTAAGCCTTAGCCCCGCAATATATCGCCTCGCCAAGCAAATAGATCAAAGCAGCATCAATCGCTGGTACGTCCCAACAAAAACATATGCCGGCTTGCTCCGCGCACCCAGCGGCGCGCTCGTAGATCACACGCAACAGAATCTGGACGCAATGTTCGAATTCGAACACTCCAACTAGCCTTATTGCAGCGTGCAAGATTCATAAATCGCCATTTAATATTGCACTCCGGAAGGCAGGGACGTTTCCGTTGCCCAGGTCTCATCGAGTTCCTATTTGACGGCATTCATATGTGATAAAACCGCAGAAGTCAAGCGGAGCTTGGATCTCGAATTAATATGAGTTTTGCGGGAAATTTTGGCCCCAGGGGTATAGAAACTCATGTGGGCTGGTGTTCTGCACTTTTAATCCGCAGGGACCAGGAAATGGAACGCGAAACAGACAAAGAGTTGCCTAAGTCCAACAACACCGACGTGCAGGACGCGCCGGAGAAGGACAAAGCCAACGACAATTCAAAACCTTCAAAAGACAGCAAAGACACAACAGACAAGGGCGGTCCTGCCAGTTCTGAAAAAGCTGCCTCTTTGATGGCACAAGAAGCCTGGACTGACAGGCTAAAACCTTTCACGTCCCCGCAAGATAAAGCTTTAGCCGATAAAGTCGAACAATGGCGCAAACTGGCGACTCAAGATAGTGCAGACGTCAATTCGCCACTGCGAAAGATGCAGGCCTACCTTCCTCATGTGAACGGAATGATCACTGAGGGGAACAGCCTCAAAACTGAAGCAGATCCACAAGTTGATACGGCGCGCTTTGAACGTGTCAGCAAAACGATCACAGACTACGACAGAGTTCAAAAAGAAATCACCCAGGCACAAAACACAAACGACCAGGCAAGCCTGGAGAGACTTAGCAAGGAACAAGCCGCTCTAAAGCAACGGATGGAAAGCAAAGAGTTCCGCCAGGACCTGGATGCGGCAACGAAAGATCTCAATCGCTCCTTCAATATTCTAAGAGAAGCACAGGGCATGACCTTCAACTCTGCCCTTGCCACCATGGTCAGTGCCGGGATGAAGATTCCCTATGAAGTCATTCCGGTCGAACTTCCGAAAGGAGTTAATGGGCTGGTTGTAAGCGACTCCGAGTTTCGCAGCATGGTGGAGCGCGGAGAGTTCAAACTTCCAGAGCGAAAGTTGGCTGACAACGAACTACCGAAAGCTTCTGATTTCTCGGATATGGACAAGCTTCTACGCTTCAACGGCGCTGGCGGCGAGCTTATTCGCAGATTTAGCTTAGAGCAACAATTGCTCGCAGCAAAAGACAAAGTAAGCAAAATAGATAGCACGGGCGAAATGGCTAAGAACTGGTTCCCCGACGATGTCGACAAGATGACCGATCAGCAAATCGAAAAGAAGCTGGCACAGGCTGCGCCCTGGTTGAACCTATATGATCGAGCTGAATACTATGCAGAGCAGCATGATCGCTTCAGAAAAATGATTGATGGGCAATACAGTTTGCCATCTTGGATTGGCGGACTACCACAGAAGTGGGATGCCTCCGCCATTGAGAAGCACCGCGATCTTGTTTCAGTTGATACCGACCCAGAGACGCGGAAAACCATCATCACAATTGATATGCCGAAGACACTCGACCGCAATGACGAGAATAAGGCAAAAATACGCGAACTTGAAGCGTGGATCGCCGAAGCAAGAAAGCCAGTCGATCAAGTCCATGAGCAATTGAAAAACGCCGGAGATGACAACTCCACGTATTTCTGGGGCGACATCAAAACTGAAATGGAGGTTGACAGAGACGGCAATCCAATCCAACAGGGATGGAAAGACGCCAATGGCAAGCTTGTCTTCGCGGAAGGCGATGGCAGAAAGTATCGTTATGATGCAACAGGTCAAAAACAATGGGTGAGCTCTGAAGAGAAGCTGACGGAGACGCACCTCCACATGGTCAACGGACGGCTAGAAGAGCTGAAGCCCGGCGATCCGAGAACCCACATCAACCTGATGGAATTCCGCACTACCGCAAAGGAAGTAACCGAGAACGGTGAAACGTTCATCGAGATTTCCCAAGTATCAAAACTGCAATATGCCACCTGGGCCTCTTATCAGGGCTGGGGATTAGTGCACGATCGAAAGATCATGGGCGGCGATGTTAAAGCTGTTCAGTTGAAAACTGCCACGAATATTCCCGAGGACAAGGGTGTTGCCGGTGGACGCCGGGACGGAAAAGAAGGCGATTACCTCGTTACGCTGGAAGACGGACGCCAGCAAATCATCGATAAAGAAACCTTTGAAAAACAATACAAGGAAAAAGAAGGCAAGCCTGGCGAGTTCGAAGAAAAGCCAAAACGATATAAGCCAGACGACTGGGTCGTCATCTACAAAACAGACAGCGGCGTCACCCAACCTACGCTTATGCAAGCCAAGGATGTGCCAGCATTCTGTGCTTCCCAAAAGAAATGGCACTGGGGCGGCAAAGCCGTTGTAACAGCCGTAGATGGACTAATGGTTTTAAGCGGGATCGCGGAGCTCAGGGCTGCCATGCTCGGGGTGCAAGCTGCAAGCGGTGCAGCGAAGATAACATTCACACAAGCGCTCGGAAAGTCGCTGCTCACCCGGCAAGGTTTAACAGGTGGTTTCCACATGGCTCTCGGCGTCACGGGCTTTGCAGGGCAAGGTATCGAGAACATCGGACCGGCAGGAAAAGCTTTCATGGTAGGCCGTTCATGGGCGATGATCGCCGACCTCAGTTATAGTGCTATCGGAAGACCAGGACAAGGACTTGGTTTTGTTCCTTCCGTCGAGCAAATCAATGGCGCAGGATTCTTCAGCCGTTCACTTCTTAAGTTCAACCAGGCATATAGCGCCAAGCCGATTGCTGAAATGGTCGGAATGGAGAAGGGAGCAGGTTTCCTGAGATCAGCTTCTGTTGGGCAAGTGCAAGGACTAGCAGCAGACGTATATTTCCTTGGCGAAATTGGCATGAAACAGATTCCCGGTTTGTGGAATCGATATCACGGCACAGATAGCCAGCAAGTGCAACAAAGACAAGCATTGGCTAGAACCAACCCACAGATTTTCCAAGCCGATGACAAAAAGATCCCCAGCTCCTTCGACAAGCAAACAATGCTAAAAGTCGAGGCATTTAAAGCCGGCACAGAGGAAGCAGTGCGACTTCCTGCAAACGATCCCAAACGCCTTGCATTCAGCAAACAGCTTATCGAAACAGTAAAGAACGAGAACGCAAATGCAAAAGACCGCATGGGTGCTGCATTTGCACTGGTATCACTCTATGCAGACAACAAAGACGGCAAGCTTCCAGAGAAGCTAAATGCCGGAGACGCATCTATTGATCGCGCCAAGCTGCACGAGTTTGTCGATTCACAACGATATTTACAGGCGCAAGAAGTCCTCAAAGGCTATGCCGATGGTATGAGCCCGCACGTAAGCGGAGAGCTAAGAACAAAACTCAGCGAACTTTCCGAGACGGCGAAGCTAGCAAGCTCTGATGATGCTGCCACACGGAGCGCTGCAGTCGCGCAACTCGTCCAGAGATTCCAATCAAGAGAAAGCAGCCGCGAAGAGAAGATGCTCGCTGCCTCGGCTCTCTTAATGACAAGACGCCATGATAACAAAGGCGAACTAGACGCCACTGTTGGTGGTGCGGAAAAAGTCAAAGCGGAAGCCCTTGTAGAGTACCTGCAAAAAGCCACGTGGCCGAGTTCAGCCGATCCACTGGCAAGCAACAAGGACAACCCCGCTGACAAAAATCCCGCTCACCTGCGCCTCTTCGCAGGGGACATGATGCTCAGATTGGACACCAGCAAATTCACAATCACCGACATGAATCGTTTGTGTTTGAATATTGTTAACGACAAGAACGAACCCAGCGATCCGCAAGAGAAGGAGCGTTGGCTTCAACTCAAGATGCAAGCCATGACCGACAAGCATGGATATCGCCTCGGCGATCTCTATGAACTAATGAAATCGCGTGTTGAACCAGAGATCATGGCGATGCCCGCTGGCAGCAAGGAAGCCAACGAAGCGAAAGGCAGGGCACTGGCTGAGTTAGCCGGAACCGATTCCGAAACAATTAAAGCGACACTTGAATCTTTGCGCCAGCACTCTGATGCGCGCGTCTCACGTCTTGCATCCTTCATGTTGTACGCAGCCGCTGCTCAATCTCCAAGTGAACGCACGAAAGCTTTGTCCGCGTTGCACGACAATCAAGGCGCCTTAGCTTGGCCAGACGGGACAGATGCAGCTGCTGTTGCTGCCGCTCAGAATGAGTGGATCAAGAACTATGACAAGTTCCTCGCTGAGAAGTCACAAGTTGAACTGCCTTCAGAGGCTGGTGATCAGTACGACCAGGCAAGCTCCGAAAAGTTGCGAGCAATATCCGAGCTGACGGTGCTGAACCCAGGAGCGCTCACGAATCCCGAACTCCAGGCTCAAATCAATGGTGCATTGCTCAGCCTGGTAAACGCAAACAATCCGGCAATAGCGGCACAAGCTCATTCAGAACTTATCTCACGCATCAAAACCCAATCTAGCGCGCTGCAAGGCTTGAAGCCCGAACAAATGACAGCGGCATTGAAAGAATTGAAGGATCAAACCTTTGGCGATGGCGGAATCGTCGATACCCTCCGCGATACCACGATGGATTTACTTCAAGACTCCGCATCATTCTCCTCATATGCCAGCCGTGCCGAGAATCTCGACGCAAACATCAAAGATCTGGAAGCAAAAATTGCTGCTGCCAGCGGAAAAATCTCGGAGAACGAAAAAGCCGAGATGGAAGCAAAACTGGGAGAACTCAAACAAGCACAATTGCTAACCGTATACGGACCGGCTGAACTCAAGCAAGCATTCATTAAGAACTTGGATAATCTGCTGTCACTCAAACCGAATCCAAATTTGGGCGGAAATCTCTCGCCGGACAGGAAAGCCGCTTTTGATGCCCTGAGCAGGCTAACCGAAGCACGTGGGGACAGCCCAGAAACGTTTTCGCCGCAGCTCCGCGCAGAAGCAGTTCGTGCGCTTGCAGCACAATCCTTTACGCAACCGGGTGGCTTCGGAGCACAGCACAACCAAGCGACTCTTGCATCTGCAACTGAAACCCTGACAAAAGTGCTGAAGACAGATCCGAGCCCGCTCGTTCGCCTGGCTGCAATCGAGACGATGGCAAAAATCGGCTCACCCAAGATCGGTGAACTCAGTTTTGAACAACTGAAAGTCGAAACACATCCAGAAGTAAGCAAACGCCTTAGAGACATTGAGTTTGCTAACAGAATTCTCGATCAACAAGCACAAGAATATGTTGACAAGTTCAACAAAACAAAGAGCGACTTACTTCATTCGAGCACGCGCAATCTGTCGGGCGCCGAAGATTTCATCGTGAACGATCCGAGCCTTCAAGTATTAGACGGTTACACGTTGCACCAAAAAGCGCTCAAGGATCTGCTAACCAAATACGAAGGATTCACGGGCACCTTGAAGTTTGCATGGAACGGTGAAAGCGGTTTCAATTCAGACAGCGCAAAATTCGTCGAAAATCATATCAACGAAATGCGGCGCCAAATGGACAATCTTGGTGAGCGCGCAAAAACAGAGCCGGAAGCTCTCAAAGCGCTCGTATATATTGCCCTTTCAAATGGTCGACCGCTACTGAAAGACAATCGGGCCTGGGGTGTTGAAAAAGCAACTGAAAAGCTACGCGACATCAGCAAAACCGCCACACCCGAACAAGCTAAGAACATCCTGTGGGCTGCAGAAACTCTACTTTTGAATCAACCGATGATGAATGCCACAGCAAGACAAAATGTCTTGGATGGATTGAAGGAATTAATCGCAAAGCCAGGCAAAGCCGGTCTGACAGATTCACAAGCCACGACTTTGCTTACTGTTGCGTTGCAACATGAACTGAGAAATACACCGGCGAAAGATTCCCCGGATTACAAACAGCGGGAGAAACTACAACTCGATTTGCTCGATACACTGAGCAAATATCCCGGAAAAGAGAGCCTCCCGGTCTTAGCAGCAATGGCAGAAGATGCAAAGCAAAGCCCACGCAGCACAGCGGAAGTCATTCCTGCAGTGAGGGAAAAGGCTCGCGAGCTGTTTGCAAAACTATCAGGAGAAGGCCCGCGGCTGGAGCACTTCTCGAAGGTTATCGACTATCAAGACAGTTACGAGCGCGCACTCCAGCAGATTCGCGAGAACTCTCTCAAGCGCCGCAATCTGGACAAGTATGAAGGACCAGAGAACTGGTTCTCCAAAACCGAACACTACAATTTAATGGATGCAGACAAGCTTGGAAACGCACAAAGAGAAGCATCCAAAGCGGTATTTCCAGGCCCTCTCCCGTGGTTATTCACCAGCCAGGAGACCATCGACAGGCGCGCCAATGATGCTGTCAAAGAGGTTTGGCACAAACTTGAGAAGCAATTTGCTAACCTGACCGATCAGGCAAAACTTGACGGTGAAGCCGGGCGAGAAGCACGCGAAGCGCTCGCTTCCATAATCTTGACTCAAGGCCAACCATTGCGCGAAGACTTCCGAGTCTGGGCAATGCAAGAGGCAGCGGCTGCAATCAGAAACAATTTCAAAGACAGACAGCCTGGCTCGAAAGACCTGGTTTGGGCTGTACAGGCAGCCTTAGTTCAGGGACAGAATATGGATCCCTCAACCAGATTCTCCTTGATGACTGCGCTCGACTATGCCCAGAAAAACGGAGCTATCGACAGAAAAACCGCATCGATTGTGCTTGCTTCGGCCCTTGAAACCGAAGTCAAAGGAATGCCAAGCAAGTCCGATCGAAACTACCAGTATTCAGTACTCAACCAACAATATGCTATCGATCTACTTTCACTCTGGGAGAACAGGGAGGCGGCACCAGTACTGGAAGGAATTGCAGCTCACCATCCAGACGAGACCGTGCGCAGCCGAGCCAAGACGACAGCAGAATACTTGCTGTGGAGAAGCCGCGAGACCGGCAGACGCAACAACGGAAAACCCAGCTCAGACCTACCTAATCTGACCATCCGCTAACTGGATGGAAAGCCCTATTAATGCGGGTCTATTAAGAAGCAAATTTGACATAGCCATGAAAGATGGCTATGATAAGTCCATGAAGATAAGCGTAGCAGATGCAAAAAATAGATTACCCGAACTCATTAGGGCTGTTGAGGCTGGTGAGCCCGTGACCATTTGCCGTCGGGGAGTGCCCGTCGTTGATTTAGTCCTTACTAAAGTCGGCACCGGAAAGGGGCCCAAGTTCGGAACTCTCAAGGGCCGCATAACCATAAATGATCCAGACTGGTGGAAGCCCATGTCTGATGAGCAAGTGGAAGATTTCTTGAAAGGGAAATACTAAGTGCGCCTGCTGCTCGATACAGTGATTTTCATTTGGGCCCTGGAATCACCTGATCGCATCTCTCGCAAAGCAATGGCATTGTTGCAAAATCAAGATACGGTCAGGGAACTGAGTTCCATTTCCGTATCTGAAATGGCTATCAAAACTTCAATTGGAAAACTCAACTTTACCCAAACCGATTTGCAGACGGGCATAGCTGACTTGGAGCTGCGAATTCTCCCCTATACAGGCGAACATGCCTTACAGCTATTCAGTTTGCCACCGCATCACAGTGATCCATTCGACCGCCAACTAATTTCTCAGGCGATTTTTGAAGACATACCGATTGTTTCTTGTGACAGCAAGTTCAAGCTTTACAAGAATCTGCGCACAATTTGGTAATCGCTTCGGGGAATTGCATGGAGACAGAAAAGAAAAGGCAGGAGGAACCTCCTGCCATATTACTTGCGCCTTCTGTCCGTCAGATCTTTTCGATCAACCTTGCTTCCGAAAGGGTCTCTCGACCACTTTAACTTCTTCCTTGTCTGCATGTATACGGACAGATCCTTTTTTGGACAAGAATCTGCCCACATTTTTGGATGCTCTTTGATACGCACTTTCGCGTATGTTCACTACGAACTGAGGGAACTGCCTAAGCACTAATGCGTCTGCCTCAAAGGTCGAATCTAGTAACGAAACCAAATTCTCGAATCAGGTGTAAGGTATGACGCAATTTCTCAAGAACTATTCGCTCAGCATTGTTCTGGCAATTCTATTCATAGTAAGCTGGGGAATTCAAAGTTTTGCCGGATGGCAACGCTATGCTAGCGAACAGAAAGAAAAAGGCCAACAAGCGACAATCATGGGCTCGGATGGCTACGTTTGGGAATGGTCGGAAGCGACTTTTGAGAACTGGCAATCAGAGTTTCTACAGCTTCTTACATTCGTTGTTCTCACTAGTTTTCTGATTCACAAAGGCAGCCACGAATCAAAAGACGGCGATGAAGAACTCAAGCAAATGATCGGCCAGATTCAAAAACGACTAGACAAGATGGAAGGAAAAGGAACTCGTTCCGCTGCCCGGTAGTTGAGCGGGGCAAGCGGACTGCCGGTCGTCACATTGCAGAATCCATCATGCATCAGAAGGCAAGAATTAGACGGTTGCGACGGCTGGTTTTATTTTGCGAACGAACTGGCAGATGTCGTCATAGCGCCCAAACGATGGGACGAGATAGACGCCCGCAATGTAGGGACGAATCTCTTCGAGCAACTCTTCGGCGAGCTCCAAACCGACTCGCGCGCCTTGATCACCAGCCTTCTCCATTGCCGCACGAACATGGTCAGGTATTGTGATACCGGGCACCTCATTGTGCAAATACTCAGCGTGCTTGAAGCTGTTTAACGGCATGATGCCCGCGATAATAGGCACAGGGCAAGTCCCAAAATCTGCCAGGAAATCGGTCAAATCACTCAACTGGTAGAGCGGCTGTGTCATCGTATAATGTGCGCCTGCCTCAATTTTGCGCGTAAAGCGCTTGATCTCAAGCTCACGGTCCACAGCAGTTGGATTAAGCGCGCAAGCAATCGACAAGGTCGTTGGCGAGCCAATGGTATTACCAGCAATATCATGCCCAGTATTCAGCTGCGAAATGATCTTTATCAATCCGACCGAATCAACGTCATACACAGCAGTTGCATGAGCATAGTTTCCAATGCTCGGAGGGTCGCCGGTCAGAGCCAATACATTGCGCACACCTAACGACTGGCATCCCAACAAGTCGGCCTGAATGCCCATCAAATTGCGATCACGCGTAGTGAAATGAATTATGGTTTCTATGCCGACCTTTTGTTGAATCAAAAGGCAAGTCGCCATACTCGACATACGAACCTTAGCCATTGGACTGTCGCCGACGTTGATGGTATCAGCCCCGGCATCTTTCACTTGTTGGGCAGCTTGCAACAACTTTCGCGGAACAGCGCCCTTGGGTGGGTCTAGCTCTACGCTAACAAAGAAGTTATCTCGGTCATTTGTTTTCAGGCGAGAGCCAAGCCCTTCTGTCGCTCCGCGACCTGCTGCAGGAGAAATGGAATCGGCTGAATCGTGAACCTCGACTGCTAGCGGAACCGGTGGCTCGGTGAAGCTCCCGATGGCTTGTCCGCTTGGATTGGCTCCTAGCCAGCGATCAAGTTCCTCACGCATCGCCTTAATATGCTCAGGCGTAGTGCCGCAACAACCGCCGATTAATCGTGCGCCGGCCTCAAGAAATGGCTTTATGAATGTTGCACAGTAGTCGGGACGACTTATATAAAGGAAGGAGTTGCCTACCCGCCCAGGCATACCAGCATTGGGCTGACAGGACAACGAAATGCTGGACGGATCTATATTCTTCTCAGCTAAAGCGTGCGAGAGACGGCGCAATGTATCAAGTGAAGGACCGGGCCCGGCACCGCAGTTGATACCAATAACATCAGGTTTATCTTCACCCAATTCGCTGACCATTCGAGCGACATCAGCCGGGCTGGCACCGAACACGGTATGCCCTTCTGTAGTGAAACTAAATTGCGCGACGACCGGAAATTTTGAAAGCTTGCGAGCTGCCCGAATTGCGGTCGACGTTTCGATCAGGTTTCCCATCGATTCAATAATGAACAAATCCACGCCGCCGGCGAGTAATCCTTCCATCTGCTCTCTGAATGCAGCATCTAGATCTGCTTTGCTCAATTCGCCAAATGGAGCCAAAAGCTTACCAGTCGGACCGATTGAGCCAGCTACGAAAACAGGCTGTCCAGCGATTTCCCGGGCATTCCGAGCAACCTTTGCCGCCCAAACATTCAACTGCCAGACTTCCTTCTCCAGACCATAGGCCGCTAGCCGGTAGCGATTTGCGCAAAATGAGTTGGTTTCGATTACTTGCGCACCGGCGTTTATATAATCGACGTGAACCTGCTGCACGACATCTTGCTTTGAAATATTCAACTTCTCAAAACCAGCATCAGCTGAAGCCCCACGAGCATAGAGCAAAGTCCCCATCGCACCGTCGGCAAGAAGAGGGGCTTTTTTAAGGGCTTCCAAAAAAGGATGAGTCATTGCTCAGAACTCCACTGATTGTTGGCGCGCCAGCCACAAAGCCAGTCTCCCGCCTGCTCATCAAATTATCCTATCAAAGCCCGATACACGCATCCCAACTGACATCTCTTCCTTACAAGCCATTACTCAACACTCCTAAAATGCTTTAAAGGTCGAACATCCACCCTAGAAAAGTCGCTTTTCCTGGATTCCGCCTGCTTATAGTGCAAATCAAAATGCCGCAACAAAACATCGAAGCTTTGCAAACATTCTGTCGCCATTGGCAGAAACTCAGTGTTCCGGCTCGGAATCCCTGATAAGATACGCAAAGCTGCACCTTGCGGCAGAGTTTGTCTTAGACCGGATTAAGCGCGTGCCTACTGACCCGAAGTTCATTCGTAACTTTTCTATCATCGCTCACATCGACCACGGCAAATCGACGCTGGCTGACCGCTTGCTGGAAAAGACCGGCACGATCACCAAGCGTGAAATGCAAGACCAAGTGCTCGATTCGATGGACATCGAGCGCGAGCGCGGCATCACCATTAAAGCCCAAGCGGCGCGAATGGAATATAAAGCTCGCGATGGTCAAGATTACGTGCTCAACCTTATCGATACTCCCGGTCACGTCGACTTCGGATATGAAGTGTCCAGAAGTCTAGCCGCATGTGAAGGCGCACTGCTTGTCGTCGACGCCTCCCAGGGAGTCGAAGCGCAAACACTTGCAAATGTACAACTAGCTCTAGATAACGGGCTTGAGATTGTACCGGTCATCAACAAAATTGACTTGCCCAGCGCAGAGCCGGAGCGAGTATCCAAAGAAATCGAAGATGTTCTGATGATACCGGCAGACAGCGCAGTGCTGGTAAGTGCGAAAGCCGGTATCGGAATCGAAGATGTTCTGGAAGCGATGGTAAAGCATATCCCACCGCCAAAGGACACCGCCGATAAGCCATTTAGAGCGCTCGTATTCGATTCCTATTTCGACAGCTACCGCGGCATTATCGTTTACTTCAGAGTAGTCGACGGCTCAATCAAGAATGGAGCGAAGATTCGCTTCATGGCTAACGAGAAGGATTTTGACGTCGTTGAGCTTGGTGTTTTGAGACCGAAACAGGTTCGCGTTGACGAACTTGGAGTTGGCGAAGTGGGTTATCTGGCAGCTGCCATCAAAGACGTGTCAGTTCTCGTCGGTGATACGATCACGCACGTGGAGCAGCCGGCTGAAGAAGCGTTGCCTGGCTATCGTCCTGCCAAACCGATGGTTTTCGCAGGCATTTATCCGGTAGATAACGATCAATATCATGATCTAAAAGATGCACTCGAGAAACTGAAGTTGAACGACGCATCACTCTTTTTCGAGCCAGAGACCTCTGACGCGCTCGGCTTCGGTTTCCGATGTGGCTTCCTGGGGCTGCTGCACATGGAAATCATTCAGGAGCGACTTGAGCGCGAATACAATCTTACACTTATAACAACGGCACCATCTGTGGTGTACCGTGTAACGAAGACGGACGGAACCGTGTTGATGGTCGAAAACCCGGCAAAGCTTCCCCCGCCGAATTATCGCGAGAAGATCGAAGAACCGTTCGTGTCGGCGAGCATTTTAGTTCCGAATGAATATGTCGGACAAGTAATGGAACTGGCTCAAGGCAGACGCGGCATTTTCCAAGACATGAAGTACCTGGACCCGCGACGGGCCATGCTGCATTACGACATCCCACTGGCCGAGATTATTACGGACTTCTTCGATCAACTGAAGTCGCGATCACGCGGATATGCAAGCCTCGATTATCACGTCAAAGAATATGTGGTGTCCCGACTTGTAAAATTGGACATTCTGCTAAACGGTGAGCCTGTCGACGCACTCTCAGCAATTGTGCACCAGGAACGCGCATCAACTTATGGGCGCATGCTTGCAGAAAAACTGAAGAAATTGATCCCCCGACAGATGTTCGAAGTGCCAATTCAGGCAGCCATCGGCGGAAAGGTCGTCGCTCGCGAAACCCTCTCAGCGCAGAGGAAAAACGTCCTTGCAAAATGCTATGGCGGCGACATTTCACGTAAACGAAAGCTTTTGGACAAACAAAAAGAAGGTAAGAAGCGGATGAAAGCGGTGGGCAAGATCGAAATACCACAAGAAGCTTTCATGGCGCTGCTTAAGCTCGACGAATAGCGCCGAGAGACCTGCGATGAGTACGACTAGCGGTAACTATTTGAAACAAGCCTGGCATGCCAGAGAACGGCTGTACAAGGAACTCTTTGGACCGCATAAATGCTCATTGCCAAAGATATACGATGTGCCAAAGGAAGCAGAAGCGGCCGAGATATCGAGTGCACAAGAGTTGACTGCTGCGTTAGGAAAAACGCTTACCGAAAAAGATATCTCGATTCTCGCGCACGAACCAAATGAAATTCATCCATATTGGACCTTTGCCACATCAGGATTGAGCAACCCCTGGTTTGGGCAGAGCGACGAGGTTTCCGGGTTCGGATGCGAACTCGTGTTGAAAACTAAAAACCCAGGACCTTGGGCGTGGAAGTTGTTGCGACGTCTGGTCTATTACATAGTCAGTTACAGCGGCACTCTGAGCCCTGGCGTCATGCTGCAATTCGACGCCCGTTTGTTTCGGGAAGGAAATTCAGAACTGAGCGGAATTATAGTTTGGTACGTTGATGAAGCCCCAGAGTGCATTTATCAATTGCCCTCCGGTTCATTCGGAATCTTCTCCATAATAGGCGTCACGGCTGACGAATGCGCTCTTATTGAAACAATCGACAAGTATGGGTGCTGGTGTGTGCAACAAATCATTCGCGAAAATGGCTTTGGTCAATTGACTGAACCAAAGCGCGAGTCGATTATGAAGGGCGAAAACATCGACGGAAAAATAAATTCACTGCGCAACTATCTGGAAAATTTCGGCTTCGTGCCTGGAGTAGATTCAGCAATGTAGTCAGGTGCAGATAATGCGCGGCACTGCACGCTTCAAGCAAGATGGACCAGAACCAGGTCTGGCTTTCTCGATGTTGAATGTCTGAATAAATATACAATATCAGACAAATCTGAAAATTGTCTGAAACTGCTTCGAAAAAATTTCGACGCCCGAAAAGCTTACACACAGGGGCTCTAGAGACCACAACCCAAGCAATTCGAAGCTTTTTGCATTCGAACTGGTACCACATTCGATGTCGATAAGTTATCTATAAATAGCACCGGGCATAATACTAACGGAAATCCTTAGAAACTTTGATGCTTGAAGCTCGAAATATTTATCGCGCCATGATCCTAGAAAGCGAGTAACAGCAATGTCTAAGCCGGATTCCCGAGATCAGCTAACTGTACCCACCTTTGAGCGTAATGGGGCAAGCAAACCTCAACGTCAAAGCGAGTCTACACCTCCGACCAAACTTCGGTCTGTCTCCAATGAGGAGAAATCCCTCGAAGGGACTACCCTGGACAAGCGATTCCGTGTTTTGGAACGCATCGGTGCTGGTGGCATGAGCGAGGTTTATAAAGCCGAGCACATAATGCTGCAAAAAATGGTGGCAATTAAAGTACTACATAAGCAACAAGAACTGGAAGGTATCGAACGGTTCCAGCAAGAGGCAAAGGCCATAAGCGCTTTGGACCATCGCAATATCGTAAAAGTGTATGCTTTTGGCGCAAATGAAGACGACAGACTCTATCTTGCAATGGATTTCCTTCAAGGAAAAAGCCTCGCCGATATCCTTGAAGAAGAAACTCGCCTAACCTGGACACGTGTAATAGGGTATGCCATTCAGATCGCCGAAGGTCTTGAGCAAGCACACAATCGCGGCATAATACATCGCGACCTCAAACCCAGCAACATCATCATCGAAAGGGATGAATACAACAACGACATTGTAAAAGTTGTCGACTTTGGAATAGCCAAACTGACAGAAGACTCAGGAAAAGAAGTCAAAGATCTAACTCAAGATGGCAACACATGTGGCAGTCCTCCTTATATGAGCCCAGAGCAGTGCATGGGCGAACGGGCGGATGCGCGCACAGATATCTATTCATTGGGTGTGATGCTTTATGAGCTACTGATTGGTCAGCGTCCGATCACAGGACGTTCTCCCTTTGAGATGATGCAAAATCATCTTGAACAAACTCCAGCATTTTTCAAATCTGCCAACCCCGAAGTATTCATCCCGCAAGCTGTTGAAGCAATTGTTCGAAAATGCCTGGAGAAAGATAAGACTCATCGTTTTTCAAGCATGGGCGATATGCTCGTGGATTTGAAATCAGTTGCTTCGGACTCGGCTTATGAGAATGAATCATCATTGCAGCAAACTTCACGCCGCCCCGAAAAGACAGCCAACCTACAACGCAAAACCCTCTCAATTTTGCTCACGCTAACAATTACGGGTGCTGGAGTCTTTGCTTATCACTCCCATTTGACCCATCAATCCAATAACAACCCCTGGGACAAAGAGATTGAGTCCATCGCCGCCAAGGATCCAAATCGCTTCGAAAAGATTATCCCCATTATCGAACGCTCCCTTAACGACAAGATTGAAATAGCAGACCCTGCAAAGGCACTACTTCGCGTCCGAAAACTTCAAAAGGAGGTCCAAGCGTTGTCACCAAACAATAGACGCTACAATCTCCAACAAAAATTAGTCGAGTTTTATAAAAAAATTGGCAGAACCAATGAAGCAAAGCAATTTGTTGCCGAGATCATTTCGGGCTGCAAGTCAACGGCGTGGTTGGAAAATTTCATTTTAGCCAACCAAACCAAGAAAGATGAATACGAAACTCTTGAACTAGCCTGCAAGAAGGCTCTGCAGTTATACAAAGACGATCCAGCCATGTTAAATAGCGTTCTTAACAAGCATTGCGTTCTGTCGACGATCTATTCCGATCAGGGTAAATTTGAGGACTCAATAAACTCAGCGAGGACTGCACTTTCGCTTGTACAGAGGCGAGAACAAAACGATAGCCAGAACAGAGCACAGCCGCAAAACAAACACGATCTAAATCTTCTCGCTGAGATCAGCGTGCTTGAGACGTTGGCTGCCGCTCTTCAAAATGCTCACAAAGTGAATGAGGCCGAAAATGTGCTTTTAAGAGAATGGCAAATTTGTCAAACATTTGCCAAAACTCAAGCTGCCGGGTGGGAACCGAATTCTTTAATGTCAAAGCGAATAGGCGGCAGGCTCATTGAGAATTATTTGTTGCAAGGTAAAAATGCTGAGGCCGCTGAAATACAAAAAGTGATAAACCCCTCAGAACCACTCAGGAAATGAATTTTTTAGCTTAGCCAATATAAAGCAAATTTAGCAAGGGCAGAACCGCTGGTCGAGCCAATCCAAGTTGACTGAAGCGCAGGTTAAGAGAATACAAGTAGAAACCGGCTCCCTTGTCAACCTCATTGCGCTATGATCTCTCTTGACTTGACTGCTTTCGGTTATTTTCCAATGCAAACTTTAGAAAGACAGGCCTCCCCAGAGCGTGCGCCAGCGGGCCAAAGCACTCATTTCTATGTCCCGTTTCTTGATGGACTCCGGGCAGTATCGATCTTACTAATAATGGGCTGCCATAATTTAGGACCAGTAAGCTCGTGGATTGCCGGCCAACTAAGTGGGTGGGTTAGCGTCGACTTGTTTTTCATAATCAGTGGTTTCCTTATTACATCCATATTGGTCAGAGAAAAGACCAAACGAGGAAACATAAGTCTCAGGAATTTCTACATCAGAAGGTGGCTGAGAATTTCTCCGGCCTATTATGCGTTTTTGGCATTGATGTTTGTGTGGACAATTTGCAGAGGAGGCGATCAGTACCAGTCATCATTCGCAGTAGCAGGGCTTTATCTGACCAACATCGACCTGAGTTCGGGATGGGGATTATGCCTCCCAGGATCGGGATTGATACATACATGGACGCTAAGCGCGGAAGAACAGTTCTATTTGATGTGGCCAGGCTTGTTGAAATTCTCCGGAAACAAGGCTCTCAAAATCTGCATCACCTTAATAGCATCTAGCTATATTTGGAGGCTCTATTTGTTGTCGACCGGTGCCTCCTGGGAAAGACTCTATTACGGGCTAGAAGGTAGCATGGAGTCAATAATGCTTGGGGTGGCATCTGGTCTCATCTGGAGCACTCCTCACCTCCAACAAAAAATTCGAAGTTTGTTTTCCGCACCAGGCACAGCGACTGTAATGTTTGCAGTGCTCCTGATCTCTTGCCACTTCCTAGGTCATCCAAGCACTGCAGCGAATCTGCCATTATTTTGGGCCGCTAAGTTTCCGATTGTAATTCTTTTGATTACCGGGTTTATGATTAGCATGCTAGTCAATCCAAATTCGATTCCGGCAAAAATACTATCGTTCAAACCGCTCGTATGGATTGGTCAGCTTTCTTACAGTCTCTATCTCTGGCATATTGTGGTGAACTTTCCCGCAACCCATTCAATTTTGGTAAGCATCTTTCACAATAAGTATCTAGTTGAGCTAGGTAAATTCGCTTGTTGCTATGGTTTTGCCCTGGCTTCCTTTTATTTGATAGAGAAACCATGTTTAAAACTCAAAGACAAGTACAGTTAGAGGTTGGCAACGCCATTATCAAAACGATGCCACCGGACACTAAAGCATTATGAGCACAGCTGGAACCCTTCTCAAAAGAGACGAAAAACATCTCCAGATCCTTGCAACAGCGAAGGGCCAGTCCCCTAATAGCTTTTCTTACATACCGGCTCTCGACGGATTGCGAGCGCTTGCGATACTTCTCGTGATGGGGTTCCACCAGCTCGGACCCGCTACAGGCTGGCTTGGACAAAAATTAAACGGATGGGCGGGCGTTGATCTCTTTTTCATAATAAGCGGCTTTTTGATCAGCTCAATCCTAATGAAAGAGCGTGATCGTGAAGGCACTTTCAACTTAAGAAATTTCTACGTGAGACGATGGCTTAGAATTTGTCCGGCATATTACCTGTTTCTCGCGCTTATGTTCGTCTTTATGTTATGGCGTGGACAACATGATTATTCGGCATTTGCGATAGCAGGATTTTACTTGAGCAATATTGATATGGCGGCGGGATGGGGACTTCTTCCTGCGAGTTCTGGGCTGATGCACACGTGGTCGCTCAGCGTTGAAGAGCAATTTTATCTCCTCTGGCCAGCAACTCTCCTTTTGGTCAAAGACAGTGCATTGAAGGTTTGCCTATCCATAATCGCCACCGTCTATTTCTGGCGACTGGCGTTGGTTACCTTGGGAGTTCCATGGCTGGGTATTTCGGTTGGCCTTGATACTAAGCTAGATTCATTGATGCTCGGAGTATTAGCCGCCTTGCTGTGGAGAATGCCGAGCGCACAAATTGCCATCAAGAATTTTTTTTCTAACCCCCTGATGCATTGGGGATCGGTCGCATCAACTATAGCCGCACTGCTTTTTCTGGGACATCCGGCACTGGCTGAACCAACCATATTTTGGGCATTGAAGATGCCAGGCACTTTGCTTGCAATGACTGCCCTTTTGCTAGCAATTCTTGCCAATCCGACATCCACTTTAGGAAAGTTCCTATCATGGCGCCCTATGGTTTTCGTGGGCCAGCTTTCATACAGTCTTTACCTGTGGCACGTCATTGTCAACTTTCCCGAAACCAATGCCATTTTCGAGAGTTTATGCAACCATCGAAGATACCTGGTTGAGTTTGCGAAATACGCGTTTTGTTTTGCAATAGCCAGCGGCTCCTTCTATCTTGTTGAACGGCCGTTTCTCAAACTAAAATCAAGATTCTCTTCGTAACTTGCGGACATCGCTTATCGCTTCATTTCCCAAGTTCCTTTATCCTTACCACGAACCCATGAGCCAGAGAGCTTCTTACCGTCTGGTGACAGGGCTAGTCGTGCGCTGCCTCTTTTACCAGTCCAGGTCTCGATAAATTCAAAACTGCAAGAGCGTTTCGACTCATCGTACTTGCCCCTTAGTATTCTTCCGAGTTTGTTCTTGCCTTCAGTCCAAGAGCCCGTTACAGTGCCATCCGCAGCTTGCTTGATACTCACAGGTCCCCAATCAGACATCCAGTCGCCCGCAGGACGATCTAAATCTACTGCTTTTTGGACAGCCTTCCTCTTTGTTTGCGATTCATTTTCAGAAAACGTCGGAGCACAGCAAACGGAACTAAACCAAAAGCAGAAGACAATTGAAAAAATCGGAAGATATGAAAGTATCATCAATCTAGCCTCCGTAGTTTCATAACCGTAGACTTGAAATCTTACTATCTGCGCAGGGGCTGACAGTTTCAGGTTCGTTCATTTGGCGTATGAGTTCACGAGACAAAACAGCAAAGTGTTTTCCTTGTTGCTGTTGCAGAAACGTGAAGGATCGCACACCCCTCGTCCTTTAGGCTCAGCAAAGCCTGAAGGAGAGAGTTGTGCGAATTCGAAAACGCTGCTAATTCATCTCGAATCAGTTACTAGACTACCTGAAAGTAGTGGTGGCGATCACTGCCATCAAGATTACCAGTTCTCATGCAGCAGTTTTTAAAACCTGCGTGCAGAGCCACAAGGGCAGAGATCGTTCCGACCAAGTTTTTCTTCTAGTTCCTTGATACCATGCACAACTCTGCTTCCGCGTTTTACTTTCGTTTCCGACGGGAAACCTTTGCGGCGCTTACTGCTGATTTCAAAATTGAAAAAAGTCGCTGTCTTCTTGGAACATGATCGTATCCTCCAATCGGGACTTTCTTCAGTGTATACGATTGATAGAAAATAGGCAATTTTTTGAACTGAAAAAGATTTACAAGGTACTTGTTTGACACATCCTTCTTCTACCATTCAATCACCAGCCCAATCTACCCGAACCGAACTAAAGCCCAGTGGATCCCTAATGTTTTTCGCAAATTAAAAATCAGCAGATTTCTTTGCGGCGGCAATCGAAAATTCAGCAGTTTCTCCATCGCCGT
>JAIEQI010000060.1 GCA_019747875.1 Candidatus Obscuribacterales bacterium | reverse complement strand
CTACCGCATCTGTCTACCTATCTCGGACATGTAAAAGTGAAAGATACGTATTGGTATCTAACCGCTTGCCCAGAATTGATGGGACTGGCAGTCAGACTTGTTGAGCAACGCTGGGAGGAAAACCAATGACGAAATTGAAAACGCTCACTTTTGCAGTCTTGCTTGAAAGATTCTTTACGGACCGGCTTATGAAGCAACGGAATGCCAGTCCTCATACAATCAAGTCTTATCGAGATACATTCAGGCTTTTGTTGCACTTTGTTCAGAAGCGCCTGCATAAGTCGCCATCGAACTTAGATCTAGCGCTAATAGATGCACCACTAATCGCCAGTTTCCTTGAGTCCTTAGAACAGGAGCGGAGCATTTCTGCGCGCAGTCGAAATTTACGGCTGACCGCGATCCGATCCTTCTTTAAATTTGTCGCTTTCGAAGCGCCAGCACACTCGGCTCAAATCCAGCGGGTGTTAGCGATTCCTGGAAAACGACATGAGCGTGCTTTGGTTAACTTTTTGACGCAAGTTGAAGTAAAGGCTCTGCTTGCTTCGCCAGATCAGCAAACGTGGTCAGGACGACGTGACCATGCACTATTATTGGTGGCTGTTCACACTGGCCTGCGCTTGTCTGAGCTCAGAGGGCTGCAACGACAAGATGTTGTTCTTGGGACGGGAGCACATGTTCGAGTTATGGGAAAGGGACGCAAGGAACGATGTACACCGTTGACAAAACAGACGGCCGAAGTATTGAAGGCTTGGATGCAGGAGCCGCGCAAAGGTAGCGCTGATATACTTTTTCCGAATTCTCGCGGTGCAACCCTTAGTGCGGATGGCGTACAATACATTCTGTCGAAGCATACTGCAGTTGCTTGCCAGGCTTGTCCGTCTCTCGCAGACAAACGTGTTACTCCTCATTGCTTGAGACATTATTCCGACTTCCGGATTATGCCGATTGGATTAGGGTGCGAAGCTGCAATTAGCTAGAGGCTAAGCTATTGCGGCTTTCCATACTCTGAATTATTCGGCATAATTTTTGTCTACAGGCTGTTTAGAAATGCAAGTAGCTTGTCGTCCGGCTTGAATCTCCCGTGCTTGCCTTTAACCATTTGGGTTTTGGCAAGAATGGCTTCCTTCAAGGTTAAATTGGCATGCAGATAGATTTGAGTAGTTTCCACTGACTCATGCCCCAGCCACAGTGCGATCATGGACCGATCAATTCCTGCTTGAAGCAATTCCATGGCGCAGCTGTGACGCATCATATGCGGTGTCACTCGCTTCTCTTTCAAAGATGGGCACACTCGGCTGGCAGCCAAGGCATGCTTGCTCAAAAGGCATTGAACTGCATCAGGACTTAGTCGATTACCGCGTGTGCTCGGGAAAAGGATCACGCTTTCGGCGTCAGAATCTTCCATCCATTTCTTTAAGATCTTTGCTGTGTCTTTAGTCAATGGAGTCGCCCGCTGCTTTCGTCCTTTGCCAATCACTCGAATATAATTGCTCGCCCCGAGCACAATATCAGTGTGCTCTAAGCTGATCAGCTCAGACAAACGCAGACCAGTTTGTAGCGCAACGAGGAGAAACACATGGTCTCGCCGCCCAGACCATGTGTTCTGATCTGGTGCCGCCAGGATTGCCTTGATCTCGTCTCTGGTTAGGAAGCCGATCATGGGGCGATCCTGTCGCTTACTTGGGATTGCCAAGACTTGTTGAATTTGTGCTGACTCCGCCGGCGACTCCAATGCCGCGTATCGGAAAAACGAGCGAATAGCTGCCAACCTGGCATTTCGACTTGACGCGGATATTTTCCGATCTTTCTCCATATGCTCTAAGAACGAACTAATCAAAGATGCATCAATATCTGACAATTCGAACTTAGATGGCGACTTGTTCAACCGCTTCTGACTGTATTGGAGTAGCAGGCGGAATGTATCCCGATAAGAACTAATCGTGTGAGGGCTGACCTGACGCTGCTTCATTAGTCGTTGAATGAAGAAGTTTTCCAGAAGCTTAGCAAAGTTAGTTGAGGATTGCCTCATGATTCTTCCTCCCATCGGCGTTCCAGTAGACGCACACCCAAATCCATCAACTCAGGCACTGAGGTGAGATACCAATATGTGTCGCTCACATGAACGTGTCCCAGATATGTAGAGAGAAATGGCAAGCGGCGTTCCACATCCTCGCCACTTCGATACCATTGCAACATGGTCCGAACAGCGAAGGCGTGCCTGAAATCATGGATTCTTGGGCCCTTACTGGACCCGTTTTTTCGCAAACCTATCTGTCGTGACAGATCGTAAAAGGTTCGATGCACCATTGCCCTGTCTAGTCGAGTTCCATTTAGCGAGATGAAGAAGAACGAGGCTGCTTGCCCGTTTAAGAACTCTTCCCGGCAGCTCTTGTATGCGGCCAGTACATCTCGCGTGGAGTCGTGCAAGGGCACCAACCGAGACTTGCCATGTTTGGCTCCCTCAACAGTAAGCACTCCTTCAGCCAGGTCAACATGCTGCAACTGCAATTCTAAAGCCTCACCAATTCGTAAACCAGTGACAGACAGCAAGCCCAGAAGACAAAAGAATGTCTCAGCCCTAAATGGATTTGCGAGAGCTTTTGCAGCCTTCAAGAGTTTTCTAATTTCGTCTTCCGAGTACAGATACGGTTGTGCTCGCCGTGGTCGGTAAGGGAACAAGTTCTCTGCTGGCACTTCAGTACGGGGATCCGATGCAGATCTAAAGCGAGCAAATGGACGGAGAAAGCTGAGACGTTCAGCGCGCGAATGAGCAGAAGCTGCCAACTGCGCCCACGTCACAGCCATAGATGTCGTGATGAACTCGGCACTTTGCGCCTCGAAGTATGAGACAAACTGGCTCAACGACTTGCCTGCGTTTATAAGCTTAAATCCTAAAGCACGTCGCATAGCTAAGTATTCGTTGAGATCTTCGCGTAAAGTATTCATTGTTCACCTCCCGGCCAAGCCAACCCCAAAGTGCGCAATGAAGCAATGTCTACTTTGGCATAGATGGCTGTAGTCTCAAGGCTTGCATGGCGCAGCACTTCTGCAATCTCGGTTAATGAGGCACCTTGTTCCAGCATGTGAACAGCAAGGCCGTGCCGAAATTGGTGAGCGCCCTTTCTGGTGGTGGCAACTCCTGATCTTTGGATGGCATTTCGAACCGCGCTGCCGAGTGCGCTGCCGGAGGTGAAACCATTGTATGGCGCTCGCCGGCGCAAAAACACATTGCGGCTTGTCGATTTGTTTGGGCGACCATCCTTCAAGTAGGCTGTGATTGCCTCACCAACGTCAGAAGGTAACGGCATCTTGCAGGCTTTTCTCCCCTTGCCCCGGACGACGATATGTCCTTCTTTCCAGTCGATGTCTTCGAGTTTAAGAGTAGCGACTTCATTGGCCCGCAATCCTAAACGGGCAATCAATAAGAGGATTGCATAGTCCCGACGACCGATGGCGGTGTTGCGCTTACACTGCGATAGTATGCTCTTGATTTTCGCCATGGGCAACGCCCGCGGGATTTCTGTCTTTGACCAATCCGCAACTGTTGGTACACAGGCTCCTAAATCGAGAACGATGTAGCCTCTGTATCTGGCGAATTGAAAGAAGGAGCGCAACGACGTTACAAGAAGCTTCAATCGCTTTACGCTTTGCGAACGCGCACTCACTTGGACAAAGTTCAGCACATCTTTCGGGCGCAGTTCTCCCAGTTCCACTGGACCGCTCTTAAATCGGTTCGTCAAAAACTTCTTTACGAACTGGCTGTAACACTGCATTGTGACTGCTACAAGGCCGCGGTCTTGTAGCAAGTAATGATCAAATTCATCCACCATTTTTTCAACAGGTGTGCGCTTGTCTTGAACAACGTCACCGCCGGCCATATCTGCCTCGCGAACGATTTTGACTATTCGCTTGAGCGCTGTTAGTATTCCCGTCCCCTTTGTTCGCTGCTGATGCCGCTCCCGATAGCAAACATATTTGTCTACGTGTTGAAGCGTCACACGGTTTACATCAACTCTGCTGAACTTCAGCCATGCCCCGAAGGCTTCCGTAAACAAGACATGCTGTTGTGCACTCTGCCACGAATACCCAGCCCTCTTCAATTCGTCGGCAAACGAATCGATGTATAGCCCAAATGGTCCCTTGCGAATACGTTGTACCGTATCTGGATCTTGAAAGTAGAATTCGAGCATTGCTTGCTCCTCCGATAACTGCAACCAATATTTGGTTGCCACGAAGGAGTCCAGGATTATGCCGATTCACAATTGATTATCTCGTTGAAGCAGGCTGAGTCCGGAGCAAAATTCGGCATAATCCGGAAGTCGGAATAATGTCTCTTATGCCGAATTCGGCATAATCGGCACACGATGGCCATGGAGCTTCTGCAAGCCGGTGTGGACAGGGCAATGATCGCACTCTGGCTCGGACATGAATCCGTTGAAACCACGCAGATCTATCTTCATGCGAATCTGACCCTGAAAGAGCAACTTCTAGCAAAAACATCAATGCCAGAAGGGCAGCCTGGACGTTATCATCCCGATGATGAACTTCTGGCGTTCCTCAATAGCCTCTGATCTCGTCAAAACTATGCCGAGCTTTACACCTGAGGTGGTGGGTCGATTCTGCTCACCACCTCAGCTTTGCGATCATTCAAGGTGACAGTCGGAATAGTCCTAAACTCGGGATAGTCGCCCTTATTCCGATATCGGAATAACGGTGATTTCTACTCCGTACCTTATATATATGCCTGGAAACTGGCTGCAGAGCAGCGTCCCGGCTGTTCGTTCTGGTTTTATACCAGAAGCTTTCGTGATCAAGCATTACTTGATGCAATGACAGAACTGGCATCACTAGCTAATTGCCAGGGATGGCTCAGCATTGATTCGGACAATTACGACTCAGGCATACTGGCGTATGTACAGAAGCCAGGCGTCTGGAAGCTGGCTTTGCTACAAGAAGCCAATGACGAGATAAACGAAAAGCTTTTGCCCGAGCTTGCACTGGTTGCAAAATCAAAGCAAGTGGTATCGTTTCCGGCCCACCATGGCGGACGCCACGCAGAGCCGATACAGCACGATACTCTGTTCACTTGTCCGGCAGTTATGGGTCTCTACAAGCTGGAATCGAATGCGAGAAAATTGCGTCCATGTCAATCATGTACCTTCTGCTTGCCCTGAGCCGGGCTGCGCCTAGTAGCTCGCTGGCCCAAGAATAAGTGTCAGAATCGAGTGGGCTTGATGTTGGTTGATCCAACTAGGGATCGCGCTCGTCGAAGGGGGCAGGCTTCGCCTGCCTCCTTCGGAGACTCAGAAGATGTCCCTGGCAATTTTTGCCAATGCAGTACCGAAGCCTTGGTACTTCACGTCCCAGAGAAAGCACTTGATGCGGAACCGGGCAATTATCAGCCGAGTACGTGCATCGAAAGCTGCGAAGCGGACTTTTCGATTTAGTTGTTTGATCATGTTCATCACCTTCAATTTCCGACCTCGATGTCGGGTTGATAGGGACGACTTCAAGACGCAGCTATGGCGTCAAGCATTCTCAAAGAGACCAGCTCATGGCTTGGTGCTTGATGCCGGAGACCGGATTGATAGCGTGGACCCAACCAGTCATAGAGTTTATGCAATGAAATTTGGCAGCGCCTCGTACCTCGGCTGAAGCTACCGGTCCGCTACAAAGCGTGCCCGCAATGCGCACTGAAAGTGCTGAAGTTACGAGGCATTACCGGATGCCTCGCACAGAGGTGGCGCCTCGCCGCCAGGTGACTCCATTTAAGCACCTCAAAAACCGTGTCAAGGCAACAAAGAAGCAGAAGCGCACAGGTTAAATGTGCTCCAGCCGAGGACGGCTGAAACACATTTGAACCTGCGCAAGTGAAACTGAAGCCTGTCACCCTGACACAGAACGTGAGATGCAAGCCAGAGTCAACCCGGCTAAGGAGCCGGATTACTTAGGTGAATTCCGATGATTACACTAGACAACCAGTACGACAAACTCTTTCACGACAACGTAGTTAGCTTGATCCTTGGACTGGACATGGGTCTTCATACCGATGTAGACCTCAACACTGAACGCGAGAACATCCGCGCTTTGGTGAATGAGTTGGTTCGCGTGTTTATCTTAGAAGCGTAATTACAGGCTCACCCGGCAAGAAGCCGGATACATAGGAGGATTCAACAATGCAATATGAAGACCAGTTTGATTCGGACTATGACCCGGATTGGTGCATGATCGAAATTGACAGCTCCGTAGCGACGCATTCTGTTAACGCGTTTTCGCTGTCACTAGGAGAGTTGGAACAAATAGCCAAGGACTTCGAGAACCCATTTAGTGGCTACAACGACCGCTTTCGTCGTGAACACAATCGCCACCACTACTACTTAGTTCTCGAAATAATTGCGGACTTACGAGTCATGGCAGATCTACAAGAGGAGCTTGAGTAGCCGCAAGGCTACTCTTTTGCGTCGGACGGATTGTGTCATGCCTCGTATGCACTTCCCGCTTGCCTTGAGCCTGGCGGCGCCTAGCAGCCTATGGACAAACTGATAAGCAGCAGAATCGAGTGGCTTTGATGTTGGTAGTTGCAGCCAACATTGCGCTCGTCGAACGAGTCAGGCTTCGCCTGCCTCCTTCGGAAAACGAAAACCAGAACCCTTTTTTTATGGCCGTCTCCAGGATGCGCAAGCGCATCCCTACGTCGGAAGCTACCGGTCCGCTTCAAGGCGTGCCCGTAATGCGCACTGAAAGTGCTGAAGTTACGAGGCATTACCGGATGCCTCGAACAGCGGTAGCGCCTCGCCGCCAGGTGCCCTTATTTAAGCACCCGAAGCGACCACCGTATCAAGGCAACAAAGAAGGGGAAGCGCACAGGTTAAATCTGCTCCAGCCGAGGACGGCTGAAACAGATTTGAACCTGCGCAAATTAAGTTGAAACCGTTTCCTTGACACAGAGCCTCGGGTGCTTGGAGGGGGTTCACCCGGCTAGGGAGTCGGACTCAGGAGAATATGACAATGATAACCACAATCGAAATGGACTTTGATTTTTGGGAAATGGAATGGGACATCATTCAAGTGTCCGAATGCTACGACGGTATTCATTACGGAGATCGATGGATTGAACTCTACAGTCAGTCGCTGGAAACTTTGGAAGAAATAGCTCAATACAATCCGCCGGCATCTGAAATCGATTTGGAAAAGCTTGCCACAAGAATTCGCCACTTACGCAGAATGGAGGTTAAGTAGCCGAAAGGCTACTTTTTTGCGTCGAGCGAATTTGTTGCTCGTCTGTTGTTGACTGGCCGATTATTTCTTCTTTTTGCGCCATCGGCGCCCTAGCATTCGATGGACCATCAATAATTTTGTTTTGAATAGAACCGGCAGGCTGCGCCTGCCGAACATAGGAGCGTGAGCGACCAGACGCGGATGCGTCTCTTATTTACGGAGCGAAGCGACGCCCGGAAATACGACGGTCGAAAAAGCCATGGCTCACGTGGCGTTGTCATCATACCGTCCGTATTGCAGGCAAGATAAGGCCGGTTTACAGACGTGCGGAATTCGAGACAGGTACGGATGTATGCCTGTTTACAAGAGGGAAAAACAGGGAACACTTGTCAACGAATATTGATTTGTTTCAGCCCCATGTGGCTTGAGACTGTTTACACCGCGAGCAAAAATATGCCGAAGAAAAAATCCCAACCAGTCGAGCAGCCGGCAAGTATACCAGCGAGAGAGCAAGCAATTGCGACCCGAGTCAGCAAGGACCAGGCGGCAGCTCTCAAACACTTGGCGGAAATAGAGAAGAAAACCATGTCAGACGTTTTAAGAGATGCCATTGAAGGCCATCTGAGGGATCGTTCGTCTGACGTGAATAGCGACTTCGATAAGTTTCGGGATCATCGATTGGAGGAGCTGGAAAACAAAATTGAACGATTAGGTGACGGACTAAGATCGCTCTTGGTTAAGTCAATTCGCGTCAACGGGCAAACTTTGTATTTTGCGACTTTGCCACTTTTGAAGGGCGGATTGCCGACAAAGCCCATGCCACAAAAATTCTTTGACGAACACTGGGAGAGAAGCCACCTGATGGCTAACGACCTTCTCACCCCGCGTAAGAAGGGAACAATAAAGGAGACCAAGTCTGAACCCGGAGCCAGTACCTGAGGACGACGCTAATGCGTGAGGCATCCGCTTTCGCAGCTATGTACAACTACGAGCGCAAGACTCGTGGTGGCTCCAAGCCCGCCGGCCGCTCAACTGGAACTAAAAAGCGGACCTCCAGCCTGGACGCCGGCGCGATCGGGCAGCAAGGTGCTTCAAGTTCAACCTCCGGCTTTGCAGCTAGCGGCGCTTCGCAAGGAGGCAAGGCATTTCATCCAGGTCAGCAGCTGCATGACGCTCGCATTTATAACGTCATCAAAGTTGCCTGGGTTAAGAACAACAGAGATGCCCCGCGCCATATCGCAGCGCACTGTAATTACATAGAAAAACGCGAGCGTGGTCATGCCGAGAAGGAGAGAACTTTCTTCACGAGAGAACGAGACGCGGTGTCCAGGTCAGAGGTAATCGAAATGATCATGGACCATCGGGGCGCCATGTATTTTGGCAAAGCAATGTACAAGGTTATCCTTTCCCCCAACACCAACGACCTGGATCGCCAAGACATGACTAGGGCCGTAATGGACAAGTTTGAAAAGGAAACCGGTTCTCGTCTCCATTGGGCAGCGGTCGAACACGAGAATACCCTCCACAATCACGTCCACATTGTGATAGCCGCTCTGAGAGAAGACGGCAAGCAATTTGCATTGAAGCCCAAGGAGCTAGAACAACTCAGGGCAATTGGACACGAGTACCAATTTGAGATTCGACATGAACATTTGCGGGAGCGCGACCTCATCGCCAGGGAAATGAGCTACTTTCGAGAATACGCGCACGAGTTAACTCAGCGCGATGTTGATAGAAATATGCGAGTCGAACTTGAGGTCGATCGCCCTAGAGTAGATGAAGTCGCCAATCAACTGCTCAATACGGACCGTGACCGCGACCGAGAGCAAATGCACGAATTCGGGCTGGATAAGTATTACTACAACGTTGAAAAAGACTTCAAAGAAATAAAGGACGAGGTCGAACGAGGCTACTTCAACGAGATCAAGGAACTGGCTAAAGAACACCCCGAGTTGTTCCCCGGACTCGATAAGCAACAAGCTAATTTCGCTTATGAACTGCCAGACCGCTCGATGAACAAAAGCGAACATGCTGAAACTGATGAGCGCGAGCCAGCCATAAGCACAATGGTAGTAAATCTGTATAACTACTCCGACCTGTCCCGCTCAACAGACGAACGAACCCACGAAGAAAACAGCTTGGACGATCGATATTCGTACCCGGATCTGCAGCTGGCGCACGACATAGGCACCCCCTCAGAGATCGATCGCGCAGAAGACCAAGAAAGCAGCTTCGTTCATGATCTAGCCGGCACAAGCGATTATGAGAACACAGAATTAGGCGCCGACTTTGAAAGTCTATGGGGCGAAGATTCTCAACCCGTTTATGAAGACCACTCCGCCGGCATCAGCTACGGGCCTGAGGACCGAGACGATCATGACGAGCGCGATGACGAGGACTATTTCCTATGATTCCATTCGTAATTGGAGTGGCAGTATTTTTTTCAACCTTCCTTTATGCAGGCTTCGAAGCAGCGGCTTGGTCTGGCGGCGCCACCACAGTTCTCGCTTTGATATTGGGCGCTGTTTATTGCTATTGGAAAGACCATCCGAAACCGACATGCCATGATCTGACTCCACAGATCGTCTATGAACAGGTCGACAAGGCCCTTCGTACTGTGCATTACAAACGAGGGCGCTGGGACATTCGCTATGACCAGAACAACCCACGGACAGACAGGGAAATCTACCTCCATGCAGAATATGAAATCAAGAATCTAGACCCAGACAATATCAACGAAGTCTCGTACCTCTATTTAGACGCCAGCATCGAGGGTACGGACGATCATCAAACTATGCTCACACTAGTCTGGAAGCCAGAAGCAACCATCTCTCGATGGCAGCACAACATGCTGATCGATACGTCCACACAGCGCATACAGCAATTGATCGAAAAAGAACGAGCACTTTCCAAAGCAGACTGATCGCAAATGGAGCAGCATAATGACACCGCTTGAACAATGGGGAGGCACAATCCTTCTATTAGTCATCATCCTTGTTGCTCTCGGAGTCATGACTGGACAGGACCCAAGCAGAGTAATTAACACCTGTGTCTCGGTCATCTTGGGGATCTTTGAGTCGATCGTGAAAGCAGTTCTTCCGCTTCTCAAGCTGGCAATAGCAGGCATTGGAAAAATTACTTACCACCTCGTGCAACTGACAATTGATTCGACTGCTCAAACTTTGGAAAAGGCTGCGGACGAGCAAAAGAACCAAGCTATCCAAACAAAACAGAAACAAAAGGAAATGCTTGAGAAAACATACAATGCCCCTGCAGCCGAGAACAACCAGCAGCCTACATTAGGCTTCAAGTATGAAACTGTTCAAGAACCGAAGCAAAAGCCGCCATCGGCACCTGACCAGAAGGTTGCCGATCAACCGCCAAGCGAGTCGGAAAAACC
Source organism: Candidatus Obscuribacterales bacterium (assembly GCA_019747875.1). Lineage (GTDB taxonomy): Bacteria > Cyanobacteriota > Vampirovibrionia > Obscuribacterales > Obscuribacteraceae > JAIEPM01. The sequence continues at coordinate 21,273 of JAIEQI010000060.1, read as the reverse complement.
CAAAGAACCGAAGCAAAAGCCCCCATCGGTAACGGACGAGAAGGTCGCCGATCAACCACCTGGCGAGTCGGACAAACCTAAGGTCGTATTTTGGAGAGAGGAGGACGGCGAATGACAGAGGTCTCAATCGACGTCGAAGTTACCGCAGAAGATGTTCTACTTACAGCAAACCTCCTGGCGCCTATAACAGAAATGCCAGCAATGGCCGCTGCTGCTCTCAGTGCCTCTCGTGCTCAAGACTTCATATATGACCCAGGACGGGACGAGTTAACTGCCACCATCGATGAACCAAATACTATCCCGAAGTCCAAGCTTGCCAATTCCTTTACGGTAAAAATCTCTTGGTCTGTCATTGATGCGGAAATTGACCTGAAGCCATTTGGTGAGGCATTCCAACGCTATGCAAACTATGTGCAAGTCGTTCTCTCTGTACGCCGCAACGAGGGATTCAAGGGTTACGCTGAAGACTGTAAGAAAAAGGCAAAGACGATCTTCCACGAGCTTGGTCGCCAAAGCGTGTTAGCGATCAATCAATTGCATCAGAAGGGACCACCGGCAGACCATGGGTCCGCACGCTTCGCTGAAATTTCAGAATTAGAACAGCAGAGCTATGTCTTAGACGCCAACACAAGTAGCGAGGAAGCGAGTCTCTGCTTTCGTCTTGGACAACTGGATGGCAGTACAATCGTCGTACCAAGAAGGAGCACGGAAGCCCACGTACTGGTCGTTGGAAGACCAGGCTCTGGTAAGTCACGCGGCATGTTTATGCCCAATCTCAACGAGCGTTTACTTACTTCGGCAATAGTGACGGAAGTTGTCTCACGTGACTTTGACCCACCAGCCGTGTTCGATGAGACGGCTGGTTACCGCGAGTTCAATGGCCACCGTGTCTTTTATTTCAATCCGGTAAATCTCTCCAGCACTCGCTTTAACATAATTGATTTCATTGAAACAGTTCGCGATGCTCTTTCTTATGCACATCTGATCATCACTAACACGACAGCTAAGTTCCACATTGGCGATCAGATTTGGGTTCAATGCGAAACTCAGCTGCTAACAGCGCTGTTGCTCTATGCCAGGGGTTTGCGTGGCGATGGAAAATCGATCGAAGGAGGCTTGTCGAATCTCGGATATATACGGAGCTTGCTTCGGCACGGACCTGTGACTGTTAGCCAGTTTGTTCAAAGCAATGGAATCCCCGAAGCTCGTAAATTATTCCTTGAATTCATGAACAACAGCAGCGACAAATTCAGGCTTGCCGTATTCAGTGGATTGTTGAGCCGCCTCAACTCATGGCTTGATCCCGCCGTGTGTACATTGACTGAAGTAACAGATTTCGAGATGAAGGATCTCAGCGAAAATCTCTTCACCTTTTACCTCTCATATCCGATTGGCCGCAGCGCCCAATACCGACCAATAATGGCTCTGGCTTTGAACCTATTGCTTTCGTTTATGCAGAGAACCCAGTTTAAGCAACCCCTCACACTTCTGCTTGATGAATTTGCCGCGTTCGGTCACATTCCGAATATCGATGACGTGCAAGCAACTATTCGCAACGCCAGAATAGGCATTGTTCTGGGCTTTCAGACCCTCAATCAATTGCCCCGAATCTATACGAAGGAACAAGCGGAGTCAATCTACGATAACACCGATACCAAGGTTATGTTCGCTACACCGGCACCTGATCTCGTTCGGCGCATAATGGCCAGCCTCGGGAGAACCACGCAACAGCGAATTTCTATTCTTAGGAATGGTGCTGTCACTAGACATTTATCCGGACGTCCGCTACTGGATGAGTCCCAGATCAACGGTTTGCCGAAACAGCACGCGATTGTAATAAGGTCCGGCTACACTCCATCCGCTTTCATTGTAAAAACCTGCGACTTTGACAAATATGTAGAGTACAAGACTAAGTATCCGCTCCGGACTAGAAAGGAACACGCAGTCCGCGATCAAGTCAATTCCATGTGCACTTCCGCCAAGGAAGATATGCCGGACCAAGAAATCGCTGACGCTTATGCTAAACAATATCAAGAAAAATGGTCTGCTTACGCCAAGGTTCAAGCGGAAGCTGATTCCGCTCATTCAGACGCTGAGCGAAGTCGGCTGCAAGCTCACGCCGAGCAAGAGTTCGCTAAGTTTAGACAGTTTGTAGATCTGAGCAAAGTACAGCGGAAGAATATCATCAATGCCGCCAAGCGCGATCAAGAGTTATTGCAGCAATCTCGACCTCAGAAAACAGAAGATTCATCCAGCAAAAACCAGACTAGTACTCCAGAGAGAAAGAGTCTTTGGGAGCACCAGGCGGAGTCTGATGATGACGACGAAGAAGAAAAATCTCACGGCTATGGCTACTAAGAACTAATGGGAACGGCGTTCCTGACCATTCTCCATCGTCATTACTCTCATGTAAGTTCGCAGCACACGATTAATTTCCTCGGTGTAATCCAATTTGAACTTGCGTTGATACCAATCGACCAGGTCAAAATCCAAATCAAGTACAACTTGAGCATTTGGCCCACTGATTCGCAACCTGTAGTCGTTGCGCGTTGCTTCTACCTTTGGCGCCTCTGCAACATCGTTATGTAGATCGTCCATTGCCTGAATCAATTCTTCGTATAACGTAGGGTTTGTGTCCGCAAGTTCTGCCTGCATCTCTTCTGCAGTTTGGTGTTTTACTGTGCCTTCTGGCGGAGCATTGGGATTTGGGTGTAATTTACGCAAGTTCTCAGGCTCATCAAGAAGCGCTACTTCGAGGCTCACTTCTCTTTCTCTTTCATATCGGCGAGTTTTCCAGTCTTTGAATCGCTGCAATGCAAACCTAATGCTCTCTTCGTAACTGCGAAAGCGCAGCCACATACCAACGTCGCCGTCAAAGACTAAGCGCAACTTCAACTTATTACCTGGCTGAGGAATACCAGCGTTTATCACGCACCATTTCGTGGTCTCATCAGTAAGTGAGTTAACATCAATCCCCGAAAATCGTAGGCGTGCTACTTCTGCCCAATCCTCTGTTATTTGATCCTCCACATTACTCATGTTCGTCCCTTTCTTCTCGTTCTATATTTCTCTGCCGATCTCGTTCATACTCCTGGCGCTTCAATTCTTGTCTTTGCTCTGTAACCCAGTCGACGTAACGACTCTGTTTTTCAATCAATCTTTCTCTCTCTGCTGTCCGATCCTCAAGCCTGCTCACCTCGTCCCTATCTGCTAAACGACATCCTATTAGGTATATCGTGGTGCCTTCCCGGCGATAGTAAACATTCACGGCTGCTCTATCCGGTAACCTGCCAGCTTCCCTCTGCTCACGAAACGACTTTGCATCACTCTCGAACTCCTTGCCACCGATAGCAACTCTATGTTCCAGAGACTTTACTCGATCCGGATGCAGCGCTATTTCCGCCGTAAATCGCTCGTTGTTAACATGCTCTCCTATAGGATCGGGGCTATGCTTCGAGGATTCGAATGCAGACCGCGCCACTTCATTAAACGGCAGACCGTGCTTTGTTAAATGCGAATCTGCGTTTCCTACCTGCCATTTAATCACAAAGCCGCCACAACTAATTGTGAACCAACTTGATAGATCATGAGGGTTTCCGGCGCTTCCTTCCTCACTCATATTTTACTACACCAGTAGATCGGCATCTCTTGGCAATCCCGAAAGCTGGATAGAGAGCCTTTGCGACCTCACACAGACTTTTGAATTTGCCGAGTACGTTAAAAGTCGGAACCATCGAAAAAAAATTAAATCCTGCCGATCTTAGGCAAAGACATCTTCATTTGATCAGCGCTTTCTTAGGAGTCGCTGCCCACGGGCGTAGTGTTCATCGGCCTCCTCGTTATAGCCAAGCTCACGCAATAAGGAAGAATAGGAACATAGCGGCGCTCCCAGCTGCGCATCATCTTCACCAAGCCACACTTCGAGCGCACTAATTCCTGCGATATACAGTTGCCGTGCTTGCATCAGTTTTATCAAGCTATCATCATCCTGGCCAGACTCCTTAAGCTTGTAAGCCTCGGTCTCGGCAGTTATTGCTTGGGTGATCTGTGATTGGCCCCTTGCGGCCCCAGCCTCACTAAATTGACTCGCTTTTTCTGATTGACCGCACTCGAAGTAAAGTTTCGCGAGATACTGTCGCGTCATGCTTGTACGTTTATGATTCGCACCAAAAGCAGCCGTCAGAATTTCTATTGCCTGCATGAATACTCTTTCTGCTTGATCGCTATGACCGGCGCCTTGTCTATCTAATGCATGCTTAACCATTGCTTCGGCGGCATAAATCGACCCACCCTTTTTCATCATGTCCTCGTAAGGACCCCGAAGCGCCAAGTAGCCCGATTCGGGATCATTTTCAGCATATGGCCTTGCCCGCTCCCAAGTCTCGACAGCAGCGTCATATTTCTCTTGATAGCCAAGAACCATGGCCAATAGCAGACGAGCGGTATTTACTTCGGTACATTTGGTGCCATGGGCGGCTTCAGCCAGCCTTACCGACTCTTCGAGATTTGCTTCAGCTTGTCTGTATAACTCCAGCTTTGTCTGCGCATGAGCTAAGGTGAACAGATTTTCGTATAGCCGATTATCTGGAGATGCGAATAATTTTCTTGCCTGCGCCAATGTCTCTTCCAGGACCTTCGCTGCGGCCAGATAGTTTCGCTCCTGCAGAAGCTTTCTCCCTTGATCATAACGTTCATCCCAGGAAGCTGCCTCACTCGATTCTACAAAGGATGATTTTTCACTGGCTGGCCCCGAGCCGTGTTCCGGCGAATGTTGAATAACATTCAGCAAACCGGCTATGGCTCGACGGACGTGCTCCTTTTCATCAGACGGCAACGTATCGATGGTCCTCAAAACTTGCTGACATTGCTCCTTCGCCTCCGCGAATTCTCTACGCGACAGCGCTTCTGTTGCCTTGGCTAAATAATTGAGCCAGCTGATTTTTCCTGCCTCGGCTTTGGCTGTCAGGCTTTCGGCATTTGCTCTTTGATTGCTGCCGGTATACTTTTCGTCGCCCGACACGATGCTTATTTTCTTGCCAGTAAGTGCTTCCGCTAAAACGTGATTGTCACAACCGTCGGCAACTCGCTCATTCGCTGCTACAAACACTGTTACGTCATCAGGGTACTCCGCCTGCGAGTAGTGCACGTTCGTTATCTTTACACCAACCAAAGCATTCATAATAAATGACATTACGTCTGGACTCCAGGCAACGAATTCAACTGGCTCCTTCAATAGTTTGGTGACACTAGGTACTCGCATCTGACAGCAAGCAACCGCATCCTGTTTCGGAGTTGTAGAAGCAACTGCAATTCGCGTACACACGCCAGGCAATCTCGCAAAGCATTTGATCTTTATCAAGCCAGAACCTATTTCAGGAACTGCCTCTCGTGCCGCAGCGAATACGAGTTGTTTGTCATTGTCCGGGCTACCTGCTAATTTCGAACTCTTACTTTTACTCTTACCTTCTGATTGTCTTGTACTCTCCGGCTTCACTCTTTGTTTGCCAATGTCTGCTGATTTGATGGCCAGCCTGTTTCTAACTTCCGCAAGCTGCAACTTTGCGTAGTGCAATTGGGCATCATTTTGTGAAACATGCTGTTGAAGCAAGACTATCGCCCGATCTAGCTTGCGTTCTGCCAAAGTTAGGCGATCCGAAGCCGCTGGATACTTGTAGGAATATTCAAATTCTTCAGTTATCTGCCGCCCTATCTCAGCATCCGGTTTCGTATAGTCCATATCTGGATACACATTCAATTGCACAAATCGGGTTGCTTGGAAGCACAGTTCCTGTGCTTGTTCAAGCAACCGCACAGCTAGAATTTGGTCATCAGGTTTACGTTTATTCGACTGGGAGTTTTTTCCGGTAGCAACATTTGCTATAGAAACTGAATTAGGCCCATCGCAAACGATTGCAAAATAATCCTCCGCATATCTATTCAAAGCTGGTACCGCACTGATCCTTGCAGGAATTGGCAGTAAGTGTGCATATTGATCATAGATGTTAAATTTATGCCGCTGGTCCGGACTGTAAGTCTGGCTCAGTGATGCGTGCCGTCTTTCAAACATCGGAACTGCGTCTCCAATTTTCCCTTGCCAGATCAGGGATACGCATAACATTCCTTCGATCCATTGCAGGAATCCAGCTTCGCCTAGATGCAGTGCGTCTTTTGCAATCCTTTCTGCCTCGAACTCAGTGATCAGTGCTCGGCATTGTTGTTCTAATTCTTTGCCATCTCCACGTAGCCGAAACAAACAATTCGCTAGAGGATATCTGGCACTGCGAATGCGATGGCTAAGCCACCAATAATCTGCTGGAAATTTGGCCGTTTCCTTTAAAGCCGCCTGATACCAAGTTACTGCAAGCTCCCAGTCGCCTGTTTCCTCCGCACGTTCGGCTTTCTTGCATGCCTCATAGTGGTCGTTGTCTGCTTGCCGTATTGGATCGTCTTCCGACAAAGCAATTCCCTCATGAACGCGCGACGGCCCACAGCTTTGTTCCCGCGCTTCGATGGTAGAAACCTTCTTGGCAACAATTTCCTCTACTGGTCAATATGCGGGCTGGAGTTTGAGTCCCTCGCTACAATCCAACCAGTTGGACCGGTTGGACACCTACGCGACCGTTTTGGTTGCCGCCGGCGCCGTTCGGGATTACAATTGAGAATGACATAAGGCCATTTTTGATGAGAATACTTCTGTTACTTCTATTTTTGACGTTATCTGCACTTCCTATCGGTGCAGAGACCGGTACGTCCACTTTCACGGGCTATCTTGTGGACAGAGATGCTGTGCAAAGAACAAGCGGAAAAATCAACCTTGAGTTGACCCGAAATGCCTATCATCGAAATAAAGCGGCGATATCCCGAGTTGGCTTTGGATTACTCAGCAATGGACAACTGTATGAATTTGATGCTCACGGCAACAACCTTGCAAAGTTGCTAGTCACAAATAGCCACAACGAACAACCACTTATGGTAATGATTCGCGGAAGTCTAATAGATGGACAAATACGTGTAGAGCAGCTTTCAGACGTTTCCGTACAGCAATTCTAGAAATTTCCGAGATTAGTTCTCTCCTGTTCTTTCGGGATTACAGTGCTTGGGTTGACAGTCTGCATCTGGACGGCACGTGGTGTCGGGATTGCAGATTTCGTCCGGTCTGCACGGTGAAGGTCGATCTGGATTACACGCGTTAAAGTCAGCATCATCGGTATTTTCACCAGCAAGGGCTCTTTGGCAACTATGCAATGCTTCTTCGAAAGTTCTCAACTGACTGCTGTGTAGCGCCGCTCCAAGTCCGTCGGCAGCGTTGCCGATTACATAGAAACGAGAGAAAACGCATGGATATATGTCACCAGCAGAGGTGACGCATAATTTCTTGGGCGCGCATTTGCCACATAACTCTCTTAGGAGTTCCGCTGGATCGCTGGAAACCTGCGTTCTGCCTATGTTCCTGCTTCGGTCTATACCAACATTTTTCAGCCCTTTGGACTTGAGCAACTGTACCGCTGCTTCGGTATGGCTCTTGTTGATGCCCGCATCAATGACGCCGGCCCGGACAGTCATTGAATTCTTCATTGCCCACTCAATGGCTGCTAATGTTTTTTGTTGGCTTCCATCAGTGCGTGTAACCAGATCATGTATTGCAGGGTCATCGGCGTATACAGAAAATGCCAACTGAACGTTGTTTTCCAGAAAACACTCTTGCAATGCTGAGGTAAAGCATGTGCCGTTGGTGTAGACCTCGATCGATGGAATCCCGGCAGCTCTAGCTGCGCTTATCAGCTTTGGCAAATCAGGATGGATGGTTGGTTCGCCACCAATGAATTGAATCATCCGACAATTAAGAACAGAGGCTTCGTTGATCAGCGCTAACCAATCATCGATGGAAAGCCCGGAGGAAAGGGGTTTGTATGGACTTGAGTCGGCATAGCAATGGACGCAATTCAGATTGCACTTTGGTGTAATTTCAAGCCAAAGTAAATCGAGAACATTGATGCAATCCTTGCGAGCCGTTGCACTCTGTTCGGTAGCCTGCATAAATCGGCCCTCCAAAAATTCAGTAATGCCTTTTTATTCCCCGTTGATCACTTTCCTGCTGAAATGGCTAGATGGCTAGACGGCTAGCCGTCTAGCCATCTGGTTTGTCCAGCCTTCTACTTCCACTTGCGGGTTGACGAGCAAGCTTCAAGCGGTAGAGGCAACTTGTACCTTGGCGCGCTTGACCGCCGCCAGGTTATCGTATATGATAACTTATCACCCGTGATAAGTGGGCTTCGCTTTGGGGGCAGCTATGGACTTTATGATCGCGAAAAAGCATTTCTTCCGGCATGTCGCCACGTCGAATCTGACCGGCGAACAACTCCGCGTGCTTATGTGCCTCCTGAGTCGGGAGGCCGACGGCGTGATCGGAATGTGGCAGAAGGAAATTGCCGAGATGCTCGGCATTGCCGAACCGAACGTAAGCCGCTCCATTAAAGCTTTGATGCAAGCGGACATCTTGCTCGACAAGGTAACACCGGGAAATAAGGACATTCCGATCTTCAAACTCAATCCAGTTTTTGAGAAAAAGCAAATCGAAGAAACGAATGCACAATACGAGAAAGTGCATGGCCAGCCATTCAAGCCAACTTGGTAGGAGCGATATCAATCAAATTCTCACAACCCTTGTCAGATGTCACTTTCATCATTTCGAATTCGAGAATGGTTTGTGAGAACTCAGGATATCCAACTGGAACAATGCAAGTTTTGATTCCCTCGGCTTGCATCAAACGGTCGTTTGTGAGAATGCCGGACGATCCGGATTTTGCCTGGCTGTCATGAGTCTGGTAGGTTTTTGTCCACCATCCTTGCCGCCGGTCAGATAGACCCAATTTTTGAGAAACAAGCTCGCGATCATACTGACGCGATGTATGAGAAGGCGCATGGCAAGCCATTCAAGCCAACTTGGTAGCGACCAGATTCGCGGATTCTTTCCGGGTGTTGTGTTTGTGGCGTTTGTGGTATAATACAAACACAAGATTCGAGGTGCCGGTTATGCCAAGCTCAACAATTGTGCCGAAAACAGAGCAGGCGCTTGAGGCTCGCAGCGTTGTTGCACAGCTCGACGCGAAGAAGGAAGGCCCGTTTCTGACTTGGGCAGACGGAACCAGAATTCCTCTACCTCAACCATTGCTGGAAGTGCTGGCTATTGCTGCTGAGGCTATGCAGCGGAATCAGGGTGTTACCCTCATTTTACGCAGCACGTTTCTGACGACCCGAGAAGCCGCTGAATTGATCGGCTGCTCTCGTCAGCAAGTTGTTGACCTAATTGACGAGAAAAAACTAAAGGGCACAAAGGTTGGTACGCATCGCCGGCTCCAACTTGCTGATGTCCTGGCTTTTATCGAGCAAGAAGATCAAGAACGCGATCAAGCTATGTCTGACCTCATCGAACATACCGAAGAGTTTGGCGGCTACGATGCAGAGTGGCAGGAAAAAACTCCTGGGAAGAAGGAGAAGGAAGCTTCCTGATCAATGCCGTTTCAAGCAATCTACGACGCCTGCCTTCTGTATCCATTTGAAGTCCGCGATGTACTCATGGTGGCGGCGCGAACTCGTCTGTTTGCAGTCCGCTGGACTGATGCCATTTTGGACGAAATGGCTCGTAACTTGATTAAGGACAGCCGGGCTAACGAAGAGAATATGGCTAAATTGCGCGCGGATATGAATAAACTCTATCCGCGCGCCAATATTCCTTTGAAGGACTACGAATCATTGATTCCCGTCATGACCTGCGATCCCAAAGACAGGCATGTTTTGGCCGCTGCTGTGTCTAAGGGCGTCGATGTAATTGTCACTCGAAATCTGTCCGACTTCCCACCAGAGTCATTGGCTCCGTATTCGATAGAAACTCAATCCGCTGACGAATTCGTCCTCCATGTCCTCGATCTCGACCCACGACTGTTTCTGCGCCAATTCCGTATACGGAATGAACAGAAGCGATCTTGGGCTCAGAAGAATGGAAAGCAGCCGCGCTCGGATATCGAGGTCGCAGAGTACCTCGCTCGCGCTGAGCCGCCCATGCCAAATTCCAGCACCTTCCTTCTTAAGTGCCTGAACGATCCGAAGTTTGGATAAGGTATCACCAGTGGTGTTAACAGCTTTGTACCTGTCCCAAATAAAAAGCTAAGCTCGCCTTTTGGAAGCTGCCGGAATTGCTGGCGACGAGTGGTGCTCCGCTACCAACACGAATTGCAGATGCGCATCACGCATTGACTGATGAGATTAACAACTAATCCTTTTGGACGAGCAATATTTGGCGGTTTGAGGTGCAAACAGGGCGCCCAAAGGACCTGAGGGCTATTATGGAACTAGTGACTCGTTTTCATCATGTCGGTCGATGTCAGTCTTAAGGGTTTGGTAGGAGAATGGAGCGAGGCGCATCTCAAAACTAAGGAGTGGCAGTTGTGACAGTTGGAACGCACAGTGAGTGGCAAATACACATGGCCGCCGGCGGAATGGCTTTTGAGAAGGGCGAATATGCCGCTGCTGAGCGAATGTTCAGGGGAGCGCTAAAGGAAGCAGAATCGTTCGGCAATCACGATCCGAAATTGGCACATACCTTGAATAATCTTGCTCTTGCCTGTTGCAGTCAGGGCAAGCATGAGCTAGCAGAGCCGTTTTATCGCCGTGCTTTGGCCATAGATGAGGTGACGCTTGGAGCTGATGATCCTGACCTGGCTACAGATTTGAGTAATCTTGCTGCTCACTTTCATCGAATCGGCAGATATGATGATGCCGAACAGTTTTATAAGAGAGCGATGTCGATTGTTGAGCGCCGGTTTGGCAAAGAGCACATCGAAACAGCCAGGCTCATGAGCGGGCTGGCCGTGTTGTACTGTGATAATGACCGGTGCCATGAAGCTGAACAACTGTACAAAAAAGCACTGGATATCCGCGAACGGAATCTTGGAAGCAAGCATCAGGATGTCGCCGAGAGCTTAAACAATCTCGCCGCGCTGTATTGCAAAAACAATAGATGTGCGGAAGCAGAGCCGCTGTACGAGCGCTCCATCGCCATTATCGAGATTACGCTTGGTCCAGACCACCCAGAATTGGCAGCAGCGCTTGAGAATTATGGTGATCTGCTGAGGAAAAACGGCCGGACGCCTGAGGCAGACGCCGTTGATAGCCGTGCAGAAAGGATTTGGAAGAAGGCAGGAAATCATGGGTACTAGCATGCCCGGGATCAGTGGCGAGCATGCTTGTTGCAGGAAAACGCTGGAGCGCAAGACGTTGCGCAGTTATGCGACGGCTGTTCTCGCTGTATTTTTAGCCTGCCTGTGTTGTTCCTTGCCGCTGATACCATTGATGCTCGGCCTGTCAGCCGGATCTTCATTGCTTACCCTGACAAAATATCATGCGCTATTTGAAATTCTGGGAGGTGTGATTGTGTTTGGCAGTGTGATCTACATATGGCACGAACACAAATCAACTGAAAAATCCGTATTCAAAAGTAAGCAGTTCTGGACTTGCTTGCTATTTACATTCGCCATGTACGCAGGTATGAGCTTTGTGCTGAAGCAAGTCGTAGCTCCTAAGCTTGAAGCCGGTAGTGGACAGGGAAGTATTCATGAACACCAGTAACTGCACAGGACGCCAATAAGAGGCGCCCGGGTTGTCATAGGACTATAATACAAATTGGCTACTTGTAAAGATTGTACACAGCATCGCTTTGAAACGTCTCATGCCATTATTATTGCTTCTCTTGGCGCTCTTCTACGGAGTGCCCAGAGAAGCTTGCTGCTGTGCCCAGAAGCCTGACACATCGACGGCAGTTGCCGCTGAGCATAGCTGTTGCACTCCGAACAAAATGGAGAGTTGCGGCGCATCAGGTCCGTTGCTTAGCAAGGTCAAAGATTGCTGCGGAATGATGGGGCAAACAACGCCAGCCATCGCAAGTTCTATTGGTTTGCTTAGCGATATAGAACATTTGACCGTAAAGTTAGTTGATCTTGCTCGAACATTCAGCTTTATCGACCCAGAGCAAAATAAGCACATCGCCTATGTCAGTCGGGACCCGCCATATTTACGTGGCTTCGGGTCGAGCGACAGTTATTTGTATAAGCGAGTCTTTTTGATTTAAATACAACCGCCCAACTGTGTTGAGTGGTGTTTTGGCATGTTCTCGTATTGAGGGCAAGCTTAAACAGCCAATCGACTGCGAACGGGTGAGGTCTTTGTAATGGGCTTTGCATGGCTCCAGGAGAGGATGTTGTATGAAGAAATTAGCGACTGCCGTATGCGCATTTTTGTTTCTGAGCGGAACCACCGCAGCTTTTTCAGCGGCTGCTGGCAAATGGCAGGGATATCTACTGGACCGGCAATGTGCTGACTCTGTAAGAGAAGACAGCGATCCGAAAGTGTTCATTAAACACCACACTAAAGACTGCGCCCTGATGCCGAATTGCCGTGCAAAGGGCTATTCGGTCTACGTTGCCTCCACGGAAAACGACAAATGGCTTGATCTGGACAAGAAGGGCAATGACATTGCCGTGAAGTTGTTGAAAGCCAGCAAAAGAAGAAGTGCCTTCTATGTTGAAGTCACCGGGACTCGGCAGGACAAAGTGTTGAAAACACAAAGCATAAAAGAAATCGACGAACCAAAGGCGCAATAAGACCGGAGACGAGAAAACGATGTCACTGATAAATTCAAGCACTCAGTCAGAAGAAGAGATCCGCAAAGAGAAAGACTCGCGGCAAGCAGGAGTATTCGGTTGGCTGCGCCACAACTTCTGGGGATTGGCGACCCTTGCGGTAGTGACAATTATTTGCGTGGTTATCGTCCAGATGTTCAAGAAGCCTGGGCAGATGAGCGTCATTGAGTCTCAGGCAATGGACATGAGTGCCATGGTGCCACCAAAAGGGGCCGTACCTGTTGGGATCGCAACAGCAGAACGACAACTCATCGACGGTTCTGTCACCTATACAGGCACAGTGCAGGCGTTTACGGATGAGGATATCTACCCGCGTGTGACAGGACGTATAACAGCAATGCCTGTTTACGCAGGTGATCGTGTAAGAAAAGGTCAGCTTCTTGTCCGGCTAGATCCAACCGGTGACTCTGAATACAGCGCCAAAAGAGAAGAAGCCGCTAGCGCAGAAGATGCTGCTATGCACAATTCCGGCATAGCAAAATCGGAATTTGCTCAAGCAAAATATCAGCTAGAAGCCACACAAGAAGCTGAGCAAGCAGCTCAAAGAGCTGTGGAAGAAGCAGAAGCAAATCTAGCGTACTGGAAACCGGAAGTTGAGCGCCAAAGTGCATTGCTCAAAGCTCAAGTCGTCTCGCTTGATGAATATCAGAAAGAGGCGTCCGAGTTAAGAGCAGCAGAAGCGAAGGTTGAACAGGCGAAGGCTAAATTACGTGAATCTGGCAAAACAAAACTTGCTACTCAAGCAGCTTTTGAAGCGATGCTACATCACATCGGACATCAATCGTCGGCAGCGCGCCAGGCAAAGGCAGTTCTTAGAAATGCGACAATCTATGAGGGTTACACGCGCATAGTTGCGCAGGAAGACGGCGTAGTAACTAAGCGCGTAGTCAGCCCCGGTGTCGTAGTTAATCCTGGAATGCTCCTTCTCAAAGTTGCACACGTCAAACAAGTGCGCATTCAAGCTGAGGTGGCTACTGAAGATGCCGCGAAGATTCATCTTGGTGATAAGGTCTACATCAAGGGATCTGAGGATTCGAGCGACCAAATAGCAGCCTCTGTCACGTCCATATTTCCGGCAGCAGATCCGGCAAGTCGAACATTCACAGTAGAAGCCTTGCTGGATAATCTGTTGAGTGCTGCAGATTCCAGAAATGCAAAAGTCGGAACGACGGCACAATACAGATTTCTTCCTGGTCAGTACGTGATTATGCGCATATTGACTGGCGAACAAGAGGGACTAACCATTCCGACTAGTGCCGTAGTCTGGCGCGAAGGCAAAACACAGGTCTGGAAAGCCGCTGGCGGAAGCGGTTCCGCATCCAAAGTTTCTCAATATACATGCGTCATGCACCCCGAAGTAATAACTGACAAACCCGGCAAATGCCCGAAATGCGGTATGGACTTGGTGCCCAAGGCGCTAGGCGGTCAGAAAATAGCGGAACTTGTCGACGTTGAAATTGGGCTATCGAATCCAGACAGCACTGAGATAAAGAAGGGACTCAAAGAGGGGGACGAAGTGATTTTTGCGGGTTTCGGAAATCTACATTCTGGAGTGGCTGTGGTTGGTACCGAGTGGGGCAAGACCGGACCAATAAGACTGCCGCTTGCCGGAGAAGTAGCAGGAAACAGACTCGACGCAACTAACAACTTTATCCACGATGAGATGGTTGGGTCCTTGATGATCAAAGTTTCTCTATCACCAGCAAAAGGCGGATCAAACTCAGTTGTGGTCAACGTCAGCAAGCATGGTGGTGGCAATGTCTCAGGAGCCAGAGTCTCTATAAAGACATCAATGCCTGGCATGAACAACATGGCTGGTCCGGATCTCAACGGCACCACCGGAAACAACGGCGAGGTTCGATTGAATAGTGATCTGTCCAGCGGATTGTGGGAACTCAGACTTACTATCCTTGCGGAAGGACAAAATCCAGTAGATAGCACGCTCGATGTGGAGGTGCCATAGGTGATCGCTGGCGAAGAGAAAAAACCGTCGGTACCCAGGCGAGCTCGCAAGTTGCGTGGCTTCAATGTGACGGCTTGGTCAATTGACCATCCATACACCATAGCGGCCTTTTATTTGGCTATGGTTATTTTGGCTTTCATCGCTATTGGATTTTACATGCCCAAGAGGCTCATGCCTTACGTGCAAAGCCCAATGATTGGCATCGTCAGCATGCAGCCAGGGCTATCTGCGGAGGAGATGGAGACATACATAAGCAAGCCGATTGAAGAGCGAATGGTGGACATTCGCGGCGTGCGTTTCATTCGTTCGACATCCCAAGAAGGCTTTTCCATGGTGTCGCTGGAGTTCCCTTACGGAACAGACATGAAACGCTCTTTGGTCGAAGTACAGGCTCTTATGAATGTGGTGCAAGCAGACTTGCCTGTTACGGGAGCCAACTTGAAGCCCAGCTGGGTGCTCTTTATTGACCCTCTAAATTTACCGGTATTGACTTTCAATCTCACTGCGCCTGGTTGGGACCCGGTTCGGCTGAGAGAGTTGGCAGACAATGAGATAACCAACCGGCTCAAAAAAGTTCCTGATGTTTGGTCTATTTATTCATTTGGGGGATACAAGCGACAGCTTCAAGTCCTTGTAAATCGTAATAGGCTTGCCGGATACGGGCTTTCGATTCTGGATATCCGGGATGCGATAGATAAACAGAACGTGGCAAAACCTGCCGGCAGATTGAGCTATGGATCTAGTGAATCCATTGTTCGCATAGACACACTGGCCCGTGACGCCAAGCAGGTTGAGAACTACGCAATCAAGTCAATTGGTGATCGCATCATCTACGTTAAAGATGTCGCTAAAGTCGTTGACACCTTTTGGGAGAAGCGGGCAGCTTATCACCACGTGCACGGTAAAGTTGAGCCCGGCATAGAAGTCAGCGTAATCCAAACTCCTGAAGCAAGTTCACCTTATGTAATTTCCGGCGTCGAAAAAGAAGTAGCTCAATTAGAGAAAGACTATCCAGGCATACACTTCGAGAGAAGCTATGACAATTCCCATTTCGTCAGCATCCTCATGCGTAATATGCTGGAGGAGCTCGGCACTGCCATTTTACTCACCGGTATCGCAGTCTTGCTTTTTCTGGGCGAATGGCGAGCAACATTGATATCGATGATAACAATTCCTATCTCACTGTCGATGGCAGTTCTGGCCCTTATCCCAATGGGTATGACACTGGATAGCTCCACGCTGATAGGACTTCTTCTGTCGATTGGGCGCCTCGTAGACGACTCTATCATTGATATACATGCAATAGAAAGACATTTGCGGATGGGCAAAGATCCCAAGAGTGCCACCATAGATGGCATCACTGAAGTGCGTCTGGCAGTTGCGGCTTCAACGCTTGTTTTGATTCTGGCATTGGCACCGTTGCTCTTCTGCGGTGGTATCGTTCAACAGATGTTTGTCGGTCTTGTTTGGCCGATCATCTTTGGTCTCCTAGCATCCTTTCTTGTTTCGCTAACACTGACACCGGTGCTTGCAGAGAAATTCCTTAGAGCGAAGCCGGAATCCTACGATGACGTACACGAGTTCTGGATTGAAAAACAGCTACGGGTGCGTGTGCTTGAGCCAGTTGACCGCAAGCTGACATCTTTGGAGCATGGCTATGCACGCCTCGTTGCCTGGATGCTTAAGCACCGCTTCGTTAATATGGCCCGCATTCTGGCCACCATAGTAATCGGCTTCACGTTCTACAACTTCATCGGTAGCGAGATGATGCCGCTTGCCGATGTTGGTCAGGCTTATGGCATCTTGGAGGTTAGTCCTGGTCTGTCTTTTGCTGAAACAGAAAATATTACAACCAGGGTCGAGCAAATCATGCTCAAACACAAGGAGATAGAGCACGTCTCAACGGAGATAGGCATTGACCCTGGCGGAACATACTACAACGGCTACAACATGCCAGGGGTCAACTTCGCCACGTTCATGATTACTTTGAGTGACAAAGACGAGCGCAAAAAGACAATCTGGGACGTAATAGACAGTGTTCAAAAGGAATCTACGGAGACAATTCCTGGAATCCGGCGACTCCAGATTAAGGAGATGGGCTCTGATGTGATGGCCAGCTCGCAGGCCCCGATTTCCCTACTAGTTACTGGCCCTGATATGAGCATCGTGTCACACCTTGCTGAGCAGACGGCGGACATCGCCAGGGAAACATACGGAATGCATCAAGTAGCCACTGATTGGGCATTGAGCAAACCAGACTGGGAAATCAAAGTTGACCCCAGAAGAGCGCAGGAAATGGGGCTGACACCGTCTCAAATAGCTGACCAGGCTTACTACTCAATCACGGGTGCGTTAACAAACGAATTTTATCGCTTGGCGAACATCCGGCAACGGACAATCCTTATTCGTTATGACGAACCACAAAGGCGCGGTCCGCAAGACCTCGGCTTAATGACTATCACCTCGTCAGATGGCAAGCAAGTACCTCTAAAAAGCGTAGCGCATCTCGAATATCGAGATGCCCCAACTGTGCTCGGTCACGATCAAATGCGCCGTGCGATCACAGTTATGGGTTATTACCGCAAAGGTGAACCTCCTTCGATGGACGTTGGCATGGAAGTAATGATGAAAGCGATGGCCAAACTAAATTGGCCGCCTGGTTACACCCTTGAGATGCGTGGTGATATGACGCAAATGATGGATGCATTTGGGCGCTTACTTATGGGGCTGCAACTGGCAATCTTATTTATCTTCCTGGTATTGGTTGCCCAATTCAGAGGCTTTCTTCAACCGCTCCAGATGGTCTTTTCCCTACCACTGGAGCTGTCTGGCGTGTTTTTTGCGCTGTGGTTAGCTCACCAAGCATTTTCCAGCGTCTCGATCATGGCCGTAATTATCTTGACTGGCATGGATATAACGACGGCGATTCTGTTAATTGACCAGATACTAAGGCACAGAGAAGCCGGGATGCCTCGTGACGAAGCAATCATAAAGGCCTGTCCGGAGCGTTTGCGCCCAATTCTGATGACGTCAGTAATCACGATTATTGTCATGCTGCCGGTAGCCATAGCACCAAAAACCGGCATGGATGCCTATTCTCCTTTGGGTACTGTAGTTGTCGGTGGTCTCATTGTGGGGACCATTCTCAGTTTGCTCGATATTCCTATCATGCACGCTTACATAGATGACCTATTGAACTGGCTGAAGCGCCTGTGGAAGCGGGAGGTGAAGGAATGATGTCTTGGTTTAAATCAGAAAAGCAAATAAACCAAACGCTGCATAAGAAGCAGCGGCTAGTAGGTCCGGGCACAACTGCCTTGCTGATAGTCCTCGTGTACATCTGCGGAACGCAGTACTTCTCGAAACCGAAAGTGACAATTGAAAGGCATGTGGAAGCGAGTGCTGGAGCCCAGTTTGTAAGGACCCACTCAATATCACAGCTACTCTCATGGTCGGACGAGCTGCATCTGACAGCAAGTCAAAAGAAGGTTATGGAAAGGCTGGCACAAGAGCAGAAAAACGGTCTTGCACCGATCGAGGCAAGCATTAAAGAGGCGATGAAAGAATTCACTAATTTTGCCGACAACCACAGCTCTGAAGCTGTTGGGCTCAATGCTGTTCAGGCTAAAGCCAGACCAATATCGCAATTGAGTCGGCAGAAGAGGCAATTAGAACAAGGTTTTGCGGAGCAGGCTTTTGCAGTCCTGGCGCCAAGCCAAAAGGAAAAGGCCGCAAGACTAAATCAGGCAAAAGCAGTGCATAAGCTGGAAAGCAAAATGGAGGCAGCTAGTCAGTGAGAAAGAGCAAACGAGTTCTAGTAGTTATGGCGACGCTCCTTGTCATTGGTGCTTTGCCTACTACTAATCAAGCTTGTGGAGCAGACTTAAATGGACCTCTGCCTGAGCATGTCTCTTATCCGCCCACTTCCTCTAACGAAGTCGAAAGTAATAACCCAATACAGCTTAGGATTGTCAAAGAGGCACCGTCGGCAGATTTGCCCGAAATCACTGGATCGCTTGGGCTCTTCGATGCTGTGCAAACCGGCATCAAGAACAATCTGACGCTCAAGCAGTCTGAACAATTGTGGATAGGCTCAAAATTCCTTGCCCGGTCTGCTTTGGCAAAGTTCGGTCCTTCTGCATCGTTCAATACATTCTACTCAACGTCTTCACTTAACCAAATGTTGTTTTTCCCCAACGACACTGCAGTCGCATCTGCGCCAATGCAACCGATAGTGAAAGGGACATCTCTGAGTCTTATTTTTGCCGGCACGCAGCCGTTGTTCACGGGCGGACGACTGCTGGGTGGCTATAGAGCCGCTCGGGCCCAAGAGCGACAGTCACTGGCTGCATATAGTGAAAGCCGGATTAGTACGGCACTGGCGGTGAAGGAAGCTTATTGGAACTCGGCATGGAGCGAAGCAAAGTTAAGAGTTGCTTCGGACTACGTCAAGTATCGTCAGTGGAGTAGCAACAATATGAAGATCCGCGTGCAGGAGGGCAAGGCGCCAAGAGCGGATTATTTGCGTGAAGAGGCAGAACTGGCAAAGGCTCGCATACAAGTAAATGAAAGCTACAGGGACTTCAATACGGCGCTTCTAAATCTGAAGGTGGCATTAGCCGTAAATCTTGGATCACAATTAGCGCTTAAGGATGCTCTGGAATATGTCGAGACCATCGGAGACCTAAGTACTTATCTACTTGAAGCCGCCAAGAATCGCCCTGAAATAGCCAGAGCGGCAAGCAAGGTAGTGGAGATGAAGGCGAGAAAGCAGGTGGCAATGAGCAAGTATTCGCCTCAAGTAAATGCCTACGGACTGGGAAGCAACATTTCCGGCAGCTCTCCTGACGGCAATTCCAATGGCCGCTGGGGTGGATTCGTCGGTGTTATGGGTGGTGTCACTCTGTTTGATTCAGGCAGCAGATTGAATGAACTGAGAGCAGCCAATGCCGCTGTCAGACAAGCAGGGATAGCGAAGCAAGAAGCTAATCTAGAGGTGGCGAAGCAAGTATCACAAGCATGGATCGATTTAGATCTGGCGCGCAGAAATGTGCAACTCGCCAAGAACGAAGTAACGTCCGCCGAAGAGGACCAACGGCTGATCCACACTAGATACCAGGTAGGTAAGTCAATTGCACTGGAAGACTTTGACGCAACAGTAAAGATGTTTCAAGCTCGGCTGACGCTGCTTGAAGCCATCTATAAGTATCGACTAGCACAGGCACGCCTGACCTTTGCTAGCGGTGGCATCTAGTCAGGCACATACACACAGGAAAACAAACATGAAAAACCTAACTTCTTTGGCAATGGCACTTTTGATTCTTGGCTTTATTATGACCTGCACCTTTTAGTTGTTCCACGTCAAGCGGATAAATCGTGCTTGTTGAATAATTTAGCAAACTCCGTTGGTGTCAAAAGTCCTAATGATCCGTGTGGTCGTGTGTGGTTGTAATCCCGTTGCCAGGCTTCTATCAGGGTTTTTGCGTGTTCAAGATCAAGGAAGAAATGTTCGTTCAAGCACTCGTCACGAAAGCGTCCGTTGAACGATTCGCAGATTGCGTTTTCCATTGGTTTGCCGGGCTGGATGTAGTCCAAAGCAACGTCATTGTTCGTGGACCACTTCAACATTGATGAACCGGTGAATTCCGGACCGTTATCGCAAATGATTTTCTCCGGCTTGCCGAGCAGCCACACCAATCGATCAAGGACCCGTGCCACGCGCGCACCAGGCAGACTGAATGCAACTTCTATCGCGAGGCATTCACGTGTGAATTCATCGACCACGTTCAGCGTTCGATATCTGCGCCCGCCGGCAAGACTGTCGGCGACGAAATCCATCGACCACCGCTGATTTGGACGAGTAGCCGGTTCGAGTGGCTTGCGGAATACTCTGATCTTCTTGCGGCGACGTTTTCGCACTTGCAGATTTTCTTCGCAGTAAATGCGATAGACACGCTTGTGATTGATCTCTTCGCCGTCGCGCTGAAGCATCCACGTTATCCTTCTGTAGCCGAAGCGTCGTCTTGCAGCGGCAAGGTCGACTATCTTCGCCCTAAGTTGCGAGTCGTCCTTCCTGGCGCTCCTGTGGCGTTGTGTCGATCGAGAAATGCCGATCTCTCTGACTGCTTTTCGCTCGCTAACTCCCACTTCGCAAAGCGCTTGCACTGCGCTGCGGCGCTGCGAAGTGGTTAATACTTTTTTGACAGAGCGTTCTTGTAGCCGTCGATCAGGAGTGCTTGCTCGCCGAGAATCTTTTTGAGTTGCGCATTTTCGTCTTCAAGAGATTTGAGGCGACGAACTTCGTTAACCTGCAGGCCACCGTACTTTGAACGCCAGTGGTAGAAGGTCTGATTGGCGATGCCGTACTTGCGACAAATGTCTTTGTGGGTCATGCCGCTCTCAGCTTCCTTTAGGATGCCGACAATTTGTTCTTCGGTAAATCGACTCTTTTTCATGTCACTGTCCTCGCTGTTGAAACTATGCCGGATTTTTGAGAAAAGATCCAGTTGACATGGTTCAACTTATTGGGGGCAGGTCAATTACAGCAGCACCGATTTTCGCTCATGAGGGCGAAGACCACAACCAGCAAGGTCAAAGTCCTCAGCACGATGAACA
>JAIEQI010000107.1 GCA_019747875.1 Candidatus Obscuribacterales bacterium | reverse complement strand
AAGAATTAACGAATTTAGCTATTGACAGTGAAGGGCGCTTCATGGAAGCGCGGACGTCCCGTCCGCCCATAGCCTCACAAGGCTGTTTGTGTTGTACTGAATTCCGGGAGCGCCGGCATCTTGCCGGCTTCGATCTTTTCTCAATATGGTGCTCGGTTCGATCCCTGGAGCGCCGGCATCTTGCCGGCTTCGATCTTTTTTCAAAATGGTGCTCGGTTCGATCCCGGAGCGCCGGCATCTTGCCGGCTTCTTTGCCTTCTACGGTGATGCATTAGCGAGCGCCGTATCTGCGCCTTTGCGTTTCACTTCAGCAAGCTGGATTCCAACCATAACTAAAACAATGCCTATGATTTGATATGTATTCACGGTTTCCTTTAGAAAGATCGCGGCTGCGATGATGAGCAAAGGGCGCTGTATCATCGTTAAAACCGAAACGCGTGTTGATCCCACCAAATTCAATGCAGATACAAATGCAATGTTCGCAAGCGCGGCCGAGATTCCGATCCACGCGCCAAACAGAAGCGATTTCTCCGGCATTGGATACGCCAATGGAAGCAGCAACAGCGTGATCATTCCTTGAATGAAATAGGTTATTCCCGCAGCCTCCACCGGTGATTGTTTCTCGCAAATCATTTCCATGCGCACTCGATAAATGGTCGAGCTGAGTGCGGCTGCAAATGCGCTAATTAGTCCCCAAGTGTTTACTACCAGGTCGCGATACTCCAATGTCATCACGACTCCAATAAAGCAAAGAACAAATCCAAGCCAGTACTTTCGTCCCAGTTCATCCCTGCCTAGAATGGTGTTTGCGATGCCGACAAGCGCTGGTGTCGTCGTCACGATAGTGATCAGCAGAACAACAGATATTTGTGAAAGAGCAAGCAGAGTGAGCGAGTTCGTCCCAAACAACAGAACACCGACCGGAGCGAGTCGCACTACCGTCGCGCGGTCAGCCAGCTTTTTGTAAATGAACGGCAGGAGCACAACAGCTCCTAAAGCCGCTTTCAATACAATCAATTGGATCGCAGTAATCTGATCTTTGAATGCAAATTTTGCGACGATCGGCTCTACCGATGCAGCCAAAAGAGCGAAGGTAATCCACGCTGGAGCTGCGTATTTGCTTGTCATCGCCTTGTTCACGAGATCACTTCGGTAGGAAAAATCTGAATTCAAACGGTTCTTTGCCTGGACGCACGATCACGATTCGTCCTTCGTGCTTCTTAGGACGCCCTGGTCCGTTCAAGGTCGCGTGCATCTTTGCGACAATGTCTTCTGGAACATTTCGACTTCTTTGCCTGTTCCGTTCAAGACATACTTCAAGTGGAACGTCGACTACCCAGAGTTGAATGTCTGTGTATCCGGCTGCTTTTGCTTTGTTGATTATCTGCTCGCGGTGACGCGGGTTTGTGTTGATGTTATCGACAACGATATCGCGCTCCGCCTTCAAATGCTCTTCCAGGCGCTGAAAAAACACTTCGAATACGCGTTCATTCTGTTCTTGATTCGTGGCATCTCCGAGTAGTTCTTCGCGTATACTGTCCGCGTTCATGGAGACATAACCCTTCGCCAGAAGTCGTTCCGCCAGGGTTGATTTGCCTGAGCCGGGGACGCCAACCATTAATACGATCTGTTTCATTGTTTTGTATCTTCACTCTTTTCCAGCTCATCTTCGGATTTGTCTTCAATCACCCAAATAAGCCAGAAGATAGCAACTACGATTCCCAAAAGTGCGCACAAAATAGAATAGAGGATGCGCAAAAGTCCTTGATCTTCAGTTTGTACTGCCATCTTCACGTCCAGCCATGGGCTCGAATAAAACACCATAGCGAAGATGCCTACGTAAAAGCCCGTGCTAAGCATGGCGAGTCTGCCCCGCGCGGTGAGATATTTCCACGACCAGACAGTTTGAATTAGAAAACCAAGCGACCAGACATAGAGGCAAATTCCATAATGTTGGAATCGAGCTAAAGTTATGTGCTTTTGAAGCGGGAATTTGAACAGGCAAACCGCAACGATGAACATAAACAATGCAATTTCTTGATGTTTGATGTGCTTGTGAAATTTTGATAGGAAGTTCGGCACGAATTCAGCCTTGAGAAATTACCGGTTGCGAATGTCGCAA
This sequence comes from Candidatus Obscuribacterales bacterium, assembly GCA_019747875.1. Taxonomy (GTDB): domain Bacteria; phylum Cyanobacteriota; class Vampirovibrionia; order Obscuribacterales; family Obscuribacteraceae; genus JAIEPM01. Next base: position 29,719 of record JAIEQI010000107.1, on the reverse strand, counting down.
TTGCTCTATGTCCGCAGCGATATGATCGATGAGACATTTTACTATTTTCTCGCCTTTCGATTTAGTGGCGAGGGTTGCGTCGCCCCAAACCCCGCTGGGAGAGTAGCTGGTTTTTGAAGTTTGATGTCGAGAGAGGCGACCGGTCGCCTCTTTGCAGAAGTCTTTGCAAGCCAAGTCCATGCGAACGATATCCGGCGCAATGTATAACATGATTGAAGTTTCGATTTCATCGGCATGGCTGCCACCCTCTTGTGCTGAGATTTCGTCAGTTATCGCTTGCAGCGCTTTATGGAGATCTGTGAAATGCAGTATGACACCATCAGTTTGGAGTGTCGCCGCAGCTCTTTCCAGAGGCACTCGCGTTGAGATTCCGGTGTTGAGCGCATAGAAGCGACGTGGTCCGAAACTGGCGAGGCTGCGGCAGATCTCTTCGACTATTTTGCTGGCTGTTTCGATTGAAAGGGAGACAGAGCCTGGATACTCGACGAACGCAGGGTAGTAGGAGTAGTTAATGCTAGGGGCGACTATAACATCTAGATTTCTGGCAGTTTCCTTTGCCAGGTAGTTCGCCATCAAAAGATCATTGTTGAGAGGAAGGTGATAGCCATGTTCTTTCGCGGCAGCACCCAATGGAAGAACAATTACTGCCGAATCGCTTAGAAGAGACTCTGCCTCTTTCCAGCTCAATTGTTCTAAGAAAACACCTTTGTTATGTTCCATATATTCCATTCTCATTGTTTGCTCGGAACGTTTCTGTAGCTTCGGTTCTTATCTTCCTTTTTTTTGAGCTCGTGAATCCTGTCCCTGTAGCATTTGCCGGCAGCACCAAAATGTGAATTGCCTTCATTCGTTTAAGTGGACGCTGCGCTCTACGAGTATACCTGCTTTCGATTGGAGACATTTCGCCCGATGCCGTCCTCGCTTCACGGCTAATTCTCCCAGTTTGGGGAGAATTGTGAGTATTCACCGCAGATTCTGCAATTCTATGCAGTCGCCAAAGAACTAGAACACCTTATTGCGGAAACGGCGTTAGGCAATAATCAAATTGTTCAGTGGGAGGTCAAAGACATGCAAGAGTTCGCAGGACAATCATCGGGATCGGGCTCCAACCAGATTTCTGGTAAGGAGGGCGCTGCCGGACTGCAAACGTTGAGTGGCGTGCAGCACCTCGAGACGGGCGATATTTTGATCCGCACCGCCGGTATCATCACTTTGGTTACGCCGAGCGGTGATCGCATCGTCATTGACGCTGAAGGCAAACTTAGTATTGAAGGTAAAGTAGTCGGCGCTGATAGGAACAAAGAAGGTGTCAACTCCATTTGCTTCAAAGACAACGCCATTATTAAAGTAGACAAACATGGGTTGCTGGAAATTCACAGAAATGGACATGTTCTCAAGTTTCCGCGAGAAGTGGAAGCGAGCAATTCAGCCGCACCCACCGTGGAAGCTGAGCCAGTTGCCAAAGCTGTTGCAAAAGAAGTTGAGCCCGTAAAGTCGCAGCCGGCTCAGCAGGCAGCTGCTTCCGAAAGCAAACCGGTCGTTAAAGCGCAGGGTGTTGAAAGAAAAGGAAGTCCTCAGCCTTCTGTGCGCTCTGCCGAGCCTGCTTCGAAGAATCAAGCAGCACCGGCTTCCGAAAGCAAGAAATGGGCTATGCCTTCTTATGAGTTGCCGGGACTGGACATTTCTCTCTAATTACTACGGATTTACTTCAAACCCATAAATGCAGAGCCGCCTTCTTTGAAAGCGGCTCTATTGTTTTTCTAGCGAGCTTTGCAACTTTGTCTCTTGTTTGAATTGAGCGGGATGCCCGTGCGCTCTGTTCTCCAACATGCGAACAACCGTTACCGATTGATGCGGGCCGATTCTCAATCTCTGAACAAAAACACAGTAATTACCTGTTAATAAGTTTTGAATTGGTTGTGAACATTCGAACATTCCGCTGCTCTTTTGGTTGATGTGATACTGCGACTTAAGCAGGAGCACTTCGGGTGGACTACACCTAAAGAATCGCTGGCAGTTGGGTGATTATAGACGTGTTGTTACTAATTCCGCTCGAAACAATTAAATACAAAATTTCTATTTCGAACAGGAACGAATGGAGATGAAATTATGGCAGGAGATAACGAGATCGCCGAGAAGAATCAGGCCGCCAAGGAAGGTGAATCCTCCGCTAAGGATACCGCCGAATCCGCTAGAAACGAGCTTCTTAACGACGCCTTTGATGATTATAAGAGCAAGCATGGCTCAAGCAGTGATATCAGCCTTGGTGGCAAGGCCTCTGACGACAGGTCAGATTTGTACAGGCCGAAGATGGACGATCTCGGAGATCTTCTAGGTCCTCCGGGGCAAGATGGTCCAAGGTCTGACGATGAACATTGGTATCTGCGAGGAGTTGGGGCTGGTGGCGAAGGTGACCACCAATTGCCTACAGGTGACCGTCTGCAACGCGATAGTGAAGGAAACGAGACTCTCACCACTCCAGACGGCAGCAAACTGACTGTAAACAAGGATGGAACCTACAAGGTCGAAGGCGAAGTGGCCTCTGTCGAAGAGGGCGAAAACGGATCGCGCACCGTTACCTTTGCCGATGGCTCCAAAGTCAAATTTGGTCCTGGCGGAATTCAACAGATTTCACGTGGCAAAGCCATGGTCAAATTCATCACCCCTGGTGCGAAGCTACCTTCCGAACCTGACGATCCGATGGGTAGAAGACCAGTTAAGTTTCCGCCATTTGTAAGTCCAGGCGGATAACTATTGATACCAGGGCGCTAACGGACAGCGATTCGTTGCTACGAAAAACATTCGAAAGGACTGATCTTCCAACTGCGGATCAGTCCTTTCTTAGTTTGTTATTTAGGTGGACCTTCGTTGGATAGAGCAGAGCAAGAGCTTTTAGCGAGGATTCGCAGTGTTGTTTGGGAAATGTCGCTTTCGTTTCTGTTGAAGCTGTTGCTGAATTTTGTAGTTGTGTACATTGGGCTTCGTGCGCGCGTTTGCGAGAATTGCTGTACGTGTCCTAGAACAAGGAATATGAATATGCCACAGGAAGAAGCCGCTGATAAATTTGAGAAGGAGCAAGCTCCTGCAAGGGAAGCTGAATCAGGTTCGAGCAATGCATTTAGAGAGGAGTTTTCGCAAACCATCACCGCCAGGCGAAATGATGCACAAACGGAGAGCAGTCAGTTTACCGTTTCTAAGACTCAAGATAGAGACGCTAAAGAGTCCGGTTTCAACATTTCGGATAAGAAGATTTGGAACCCCGATATTATTAGCCGACCGAATGATATTGCTTCTATGACGAACTTTAGAGTACGTGAAGGATCTCACGATCTCTCTACTGGTGATCGGTACGTGGTGAAAAATGGCACCGAAACCCTGGTTACGCCTGGCGGTGACATAGTCAGAGTCAATTCTGACGGTACCTACAAAGTCGAGGGCGATCTAAAAGGCGTTGAGAAGGATAAGAATGGAAACCAGGTTTTAGTTTTCAGGGATGGAGCCAAGGTGACTGTCGGGTCCAGCGGAATTGTTGAAGTTGAACGCGGAAATCACACAGTACGGATGAGTCGGTACAGTACCGGTTTAATCCTTCCGGGTCATCCAGGCAAAATACCATTTGACTCGCCTAAGCCGATTCGTAAATAGTTCTGCGCTTAGCGCGGAGCGCATACACTGGGCGATTCTTGGCGATCACTTTTGAAAAAAGATCGGCGAGACGCCGGGGTTCAGCCGCTCCTACATCCTAATGAGTGATTTAGTTTTTTATCGCGGTTAAACGCGGACGAGACGTCCGCGGCCCATACTTATGGGCGGACGGGACGTCCGCGCTCCATACATAGGGCAGAGCGATTCGCTATAGGGTGTTCGGTTCGAACCCGGGAGCGCCGGCATCTTGCCGGCTTCGAGCTTTTCTCAGTCTGTGTTCGGTTCGAACCCGGGAGCGCCGGCATCTTGCCGGCTTCGATCTTTTCTCAGTATGTGTTCGGTTCGAACCCGGGAGCGCCGGCATCTTACCGGCTTCGAGCTCTTCTCAGTCTGTGTTCGGTTCGAACCCGGGAGCGCCGGCATCTTGCCGGCTTCGATCTTTTCTCAGTATGTTGCTCCACGCATCGAACTGGTTAGTGGGCGGTGATGGCTTCCGAGCGGTATACAATCTGCCCTTTGTAAATAGTGCAAACAACTCGTCCAGTCAGTTTCTTCTGATCCCAGGGCGAGTTTGTTGACTTGGAATAGCCATGTGAAGTGTCATAGGTCCACTGAATGCGTGGATCGATGATACACAAATTCGCTGGTGATCCTGCGCTCAGGCTTGGTACCGGAAGATCGAGGATGCGTGCCGGTCCAATCGTTAGCAGCTTGATCAGCTCAAGAATTGAAATGTGTTTTTCCAAAACTAACGCTTGATAAACCACGGAGAATGCTGTTTCCAGCCCTGTGATTCCGAAGGGCGCCTCTGTAAATGGGCGCGACTTTTCCAGTTTGGTATGGGGAGCATGATCTGTTGCTATCGCGGTGATAGTGCCGTCCTTAATTGCATTAATAAGTTCGGATCTGTCACGACCTGTTCTCAAAGGTGGATTCATTTTTGCATTAGTGTTGTACTCAGCCACTTCATCGACCGTCAACGCAAGGTGATGTGGGGTCACATCACCTGTTACCGATAACCCTTCGACTTTTGCTCTGCGGATCAAATCAAGCGAAGATGCACACGAGATGTGAGTGAAATGATAAGGCGCTTGTGTCAAGCGAACCATTTCCAGTTCTCGTGCAACAGCCACTGTTTCCGACGTGTAGGAGATGCCTTGCAGCCCTAGCTCAGTCGAGAGAGCGCACTCGTGCATCGAGCCGCCTTCGGATAGATCAAGATCTTCGGCGTGGCTAATTATTGTTTTACCGGTTAGTCGCGCATACTCTAGTGCTCGGCGCAAGACGGTCATATTCTGAATAGGCTTTCCATCATCAGAGAATGCGATTGCGCCCATCTCCGAGAGATCAACCATGTTTGTTAGTTCTTGTCCTGCCAGCCCCTTGGTCACAGCTGCCACGGGAAGAACTTCAATCACTGCCCGCTCAGAAATTTTCTGAAGGTACATAGACAGGGTCATGCCGTTGTCGATTACGGGATCCGTGTTCGCCATGGTCACCACTGTGGTGAAGCCGCCAGCAGCTGCAGCCTTAGTTCCTGTATGGATGTCCTCTTTGTCTTTCTGACCCAGGTCGCGCATGTGGGTGTGGATGTCGATGAAGCCCGCCGAGATCCAGCAGCCGGAGGCATCAATAACGTTCTCTTCCCCTGTCTGAACCAGCTCCGTTCCCCACTCGACGATTTCGCCGCCGGCTATGCGAATGTCCGTCTTCAATTCGGAATTCTTCGCCGGATCGAGAATCAGTCCGTTTTTGATTAGTATCTTGTCGCTCATTGGAATCCTCTACTAGACAGAGATTGTAAGCTGCCGATTTGCATGGGCAGCAGCAGTTGGCTCGACCCTGTATTTTTCTGATGAAAGATCCTGCATCAAGGTTTTTCCTAGTTTTTGTTTAGCAGTAAATATAAAACTGCCATTCTTACCGCTACGCCGTTTCCAACTTGCGTCAGGACAAGCGATTTTTCGGGATCGTCGGCAAGTGCGTGCGTAATTTCAAGATCGCGATTCATTGGACCAGGGTGCATTACTTTTGCGTTTTCCGCTGCCAGTTTCAGCCGCGCGTGATCCATCCTGTAAACACGTCGGTATTCGCCAATGCTGGGGATCAAGCCTTGCTTCTGGCGTTCCAATTGTAGGCGGAGAACCATGATGAAGTCGGCGCCTTCAATAGCGGGTTCTAATTTGTTGTGTACGGTCACTCCAAAAGAACTCAGCTCCGGCGGAACCAAAGTTGGCGGTCCTGCGATGTGAACATCGGCTCCCATTGCGGTGAGTAACCATATGTTCGATCTCGCTACGCGGCTGTGTGTGATATCACCTACGATGGCAACCTTCGCTCCTTTTAAAGATCCGCGAATTTCATGCATCGTGAAGTAGTCGAGCAATGCTTGCGTTGGATGTCCGTTCCAGCCGTCTCCAGCGTTGATTACGTGAACTCGATCTCCTAGCTCTCGCGCGATCTGCATCGCAGATCCAGAGCAATTGTGACGTTGTACGAATGCATCCACCGCCATTGCAGCTAGCGTTCGTCCTGTATCAACGATGGTTTCGCCTTTCGCTACTGACGATGTTCCAATGTCCAAATTGATGACGGTCGCTCCGAGGCGTTTTGCCGCTAACTCAAAACTGCTGCGCGTGCGAGTGCTGTTTTCATAAAATAGATTGGCGATGGTGCGTGTCGTCAGCAGCGGTTGTGGACCCTCGCCGCCTGCAATCATCTCTTTGCAGATTGTGGCCGCCGTCACCACTGTCTCTAATTCTGCGGCTGAAATATCTTTTGTGTCGAGCAAATGCCGGCGTTTTTTCCAGGACTCAACGCCGGTTCCCGAGAGTTTTTGTAATTCGCGCGCACGATTTGACATGGATGCGACGAGGGCCGGATGCTCAGACATTCGTTAGTTGCCTCATTATTACTGGCAAATTATACGTTCTTGGAATTCGTTTTTAGTGAATATCTAAATGCTATGCCAGTTATGTCGATGTGCTGAATTCGGTTAATTGCGCTTAAGCCGCTAAACATAGGGTTGCCAACATGTCGCGATTCACCTAATATTCTGATTGGCTTTAGCGGTGAAATTGTGATCGAACTCAGTTCGCTTCTAGCTCCTGCTAGCCGGTTTCCATAATGGCGCTGATAAGCGGAGGATCGTCTTTATGTCCACTCAAGAAACCGAGGTCCAAGCACTGAGAAAGACGTCTGCATTCGCCAGCCGCATGTTGAGCAAACAGCTCGATGAGCGCATGAAGCAGAGCGGTCAACAGCAGAAGATCAATCCGGCAGATGCCGCCAAATACGCAGTTCCTGAAAAAGAACAAGCCAAGGAAAAAGTCACGGTCTAGATGTGACCGGTCTCACTTTTCCAAATAATTGATCTAAAGACGTTGTAAGCAGAATCACCCGATTAGAGGGCGGATAAAATATTAGAGCTGACTTTTCGAGGCTCGACGATGACCGCCACATTTACCGGGGAAGAAATCATGGACATCTGCCAGGGGCGGCTTGCCTCCGGTTTGTTGCCCGCAGAAGCCGGTGCTGTACAAAGTGATACCAGGCTCCTCGTTGAGGGCAACTGGTACATAGCATTTTCAGGCGAGCGCTTTGATGGTCACGATTTTTTAGGTGATGCGTTTTCTTCCGGTGCGCTCGGTGCCATCGTAGGAGAGCGTCCAAATTATCCAATTGGTAGCCAGCAGTTTCCGCTAATTGCAGTCGAGGACACTCTGCTGGCATATCATCAACTAGCGCGTAATTGGCGAAAGAGAATCAGTTCCAAAGTTGTAGGTGTTACCGGATCATCAGGTAAGACAACGACGAAGGAAATGTGTGCTGCCATCTTTTGCATGTATCGTCGCTGCCAGTACTCAGCCAAAAATGAAAATAACGAGTTTGGCGTGCCGAAAACATTATTAGGAATGCCTGATGATACGCAGGTTTCAGTGATTGAGATGGCAATGCGCGGACTGGGGCAAATCGATCAATTGGCGCGTTGTGCATTGCCTGATGTTGCGATTATTACCAACGTCGGTACGGCGCATATTGAGCTTTTGGGATCAAGAGAGAACATCGCTAAAGCGAAATGCGAAATCTTGGAGCATATGAACGCGCAGCGCGGGCTGGCTATTTTAGGCAGTTCTGATGAGCTTCTTGTGAATCGAGCCAAAGAGGTATTTAGTGGGAAGATAGAAATTTTTTCTGAGGACCGAATCAAGATAATTGGATCAGATCCCGACTCAACTCACTTCAGGCTTAACGATAGTGAACAGACATTCCACGTGAGAGCCCACGGAATGCCGCTCCTTTCCGATGCGTGGTGTGCGATTATAGCGGCACGTCATCTCGGTTTGAGTGACGGTGATATTGCTACTGCGCTTCCCTATTTCAGAACGGTTGCTGGTCGTGGAACGCGTGTTCATTCAGTTACTGGCGCATTGTTGATCGATGAGTCTTACAACGCGAATCCGGAATCGGTGCGTGCAGCTGTTCTTTCGATCTTGGATCAAAATGCGTATCCGCAAGAGAAGAAGATTGTAGTTCTTGGTGACTTGTTGGAACTCGGAACGCAGGCTCCGCAATTGTTGGAAGAGCTTGGTCAATGGCTTAAGGAGCAACCCATCTCATTGCTAATGACTGTCGGAAGCTTGGCGCGCCATATCTATGCTGGCGCTCAGGGCGCTAATTTCGAAGTGATGCATTGCCAGGATATGAATCTGGCAGATCAAGAGTTACGCCCACGCATTGATGACAAAGCCTGCGTTCTAATTAAGGGATCGCGCGGCGCTAGATTGGACAAGCTCGTAGGCGCCCTCGCTCAACCGGTCCAAAGTTGCGATCTTTAGATTTGCAGATTGCTTTCTATAGGAAATCGCCCTCCAAAATAAAGCCGGCAAGATGCCGGCGCTCCCGGGAATGAACTGAGCTAGCATTGGTTCGGAATCTTATTATCGTGTGATCGCTTGTGAGATTTGGGTTTGCGGGCTTGCTTAAAACGCGCTCAATTTGGGCTCTTGACCTGATGCTAGAATGTGGCAATCTTGAGTGTTCAAGAGCAAATGATGCTTACTGATACTACAAAACCGAGCAAAGCTGGACTGGGCGAAGTTTCTATTGAGGCGCCCAGGCTTGACTCTTTTGTGGGTAGGCAAAATGAGCCGATCGAGCAAGGCGGCCTGCTAAATGTAGTGGAGCCGCCCTATCTGATTGACACATTCTTGAATAATCCACCTCTCGATTTTGCTTCCATGCAGATTGCGGTTGAGAACACCGAGACGCCCGCTTTTCTGGCAATGTTTGATCTGCTCACGACGTTGGATGATGATGCGCAAAACGTTCGTGAGTTCTTTTCCAGGTTTCCATTCCTGCGGCGCTTCGTGCGCTTTCCGACATTGTTTGTCGGGACTACTGCCACGGAGTATGCAAACTATCCTTCGTTAACCAACTACGGAAGCCTGATCGACGCTCTGCTTAAGGAAGCTCGCCAACGCGGTGCACAGCTGGTTATCATCAAAGATGTGCCTGAGCGATCTCCGCTGCTTTCGGAAGCCGAGAATGAAAAGGCTAGTCAATTGCTGCGCGAATGTGTTGATGCTGGTGGACTATCTGTCGCCGGCCAAGCACTTGCATATGTGCCCATTGATTTTAATAACACTGATGAATTCTTGGCACGTATGTCAAAGACTCGGCGCAAGGAATTTCGCAAGAAGCTGAAAGACAGCGCCCATGTACAGATCGAAGAGCTGCAATGTGGCAATCCGAAGTTCTCTGATCCGGCGTTTCTCGAATTGATGTACCAGATGTACGAGAATGTTTTTCAGCAGAGTGAAATACATTTTGATGTGCTGTCGCGTAGCTTCTTTCATGACCTGCTCACCAACGCAGATGGAGGTGGTCGTGTGTTCCTCTACAAAGTTGATGGCAGGCTGATTGGCTACAACATCTGTTTCGTGATTGGGGATCGGCTTGTTGATAAGTACGTTGGCTTTATCTATCCCGATGCACGTAATGCCAATCTCTATTTCTTGAGTTGGTTCTATAATTTAGAGTTCGCGATCAAAAACAATTTGAAATTCTACATTGCCGGGTGGACAGATCCCAAAGTGAAAGCCGCACTTGGAGCCAAGTTTACTTTGACCAGGCATGCCGTGTTTATTCGTAATCCAATACTGCGGAGAATTTTGAAACCGCTGCAGCCTCTATTTGAATCTGACCAGAATTTTCTCGATGAATGTTCCTCAGGATCCAAAAATGAGAATGGATCTAGAGGAAAGAAATAGCACGCCTCATGTCTCCAACGCGTGAATTACCGCCGACTGCAGGTATGCCTGTATCACCGTTTGAGCTGGTAAATCTAATTACCGCTCGGGACACTTTTGCAGAAGATATTTGTAAGTTTCTTGCAGTCGATGATGTTGAGTTTTTTTCGTCTGCCACCACTGCATTGTGGATCGCTTTTGAAACTCTCAAACGAAAGACTGGGCGCACCCACATTGTTCTGCCTGGATACACATGTCCTCTTGTCGCGATTTCGGCACACGCGGCTGGGCTAAGGGTTCGACTTTGTGATCTTCAACCGAATAGCTTTGAACTTGATCTCAATCATCTGGAACGAATTGCCGATGAAAAAGTGGCATGTATCGTGCCCACTGATATGGCTGGGTTACCCTGCTATATCGAGGGTGTATCTGCCATAGCGCGGCGAAATGGTGCATATGTTATTGAAGATGCAGCGCAGGCTTTTGGCGCTTCTCGCAAGAATACACCGCTGGGAACTGCAGCTGACATTACCGTTTTCAGTTTCGCTGCAGGTAAAGGATTGTCCCTCGTCGACGGTGGCATTGCAAGCGTCCCGGACCCGGACTTGCGGTCGCTGCTCAGGAAAACAGCGAACGAGCTATTGAGGCCGGATTTTGGTTTGGTCTGTTTGCGCAACCTCCAATTGCTTGGATATTCTTTCTTGTACAATCCGACCGGGTTGAAATGGATTTATGGAAATGATCTGCGCAAAGCCCTTTCAACGGGCGATCTGGTGCATGCTGTTGGTGATTATTTTGAGATGCAACAGCCGCACTATAAGTTTGCGGATTGGCGCTTTAAGCTCGGTGCTCATCTTATGAAGCGTTTGCCTGACTTCATTCGTTCGAACCGAAATCGTGCGTTAGGGCGTATTCAGCAGATTAGTGCTCAGACTAGTCTTGAAGTGATGCGGGAATTGTCTGATACTGAGGGGAGCTGGCCCTTCCTGTTTCTTCTGTGTGATGGACAAAAAACGAGAAACAAAATAATGTCCGATTTGTGGACTGCCGGGCTAGGCGTGTCGAGGCTTTTTATTCACGAACTTTCCGGATACGAATATTTGAAACCGATTCTGGAGACTGAATCTAAGGATCTCCCTAACGCCAGATCCTTGGCTGAACGCAGCTTCACCGTATCCAATTCTCACTGGCTTGACGATGAGACCTTTAAGCATATTCTGAAAGCAGTTCAGACTTATGCACCGATGGATCATTCAGCGCATCCTGCTTGAATCAGCGTGCTTCAAAAACCTTGCTGATCGTCTGTTGACATTGTTTTAGTGCTTTAAAGTTGGCAGACTAATCCGAACGTTCTTGATATATTGTTGCTGTTCGCTCGGAGAGTGTTGTGCGGAAGCTAGTCGATGAATTACCGGGACTTTGTTTTGCGTTAGCTGGCGTTAGCTTGTTTTCGTTCTTGCCTGGTTCCCATGCCGTCGAGAAAGTTTCCCTCAAGGAGTCCAACGCAAAGAAGTTTGTGGAACTGGTTCGTCAGCAGAAAGGCGAGCAGGCTGCTGAGTATATGGATGCGCGCATGAAGGCATCTTTGCCACCACACGTTCTTGAATCTCTTTGGGAAAGCTTAGTGCAAGACAATGGCTCCTTCCAGTCGTTTACCGAAACACGGATTGAGCCTGGCCGGCAGCGCGGTGCAGAGCGCGTGATTGTGGCATCAAAATTTCAAAATGATGAATTGGATTTTGTGGTTACGGTTAATAGCGAAGGCAAAGTTGCTAACTTTGTTGTTCGTCCTCATCCTGATTTTATTGAGCCAGGCTATGGTAGGAAAGACACTTTTTCAGAAGTGCCGCTCGATGTCGTGTCTGGGAAATTCAATCTAGGCGCTACGCTTTGTGTACCGCAAGGCAAGGGACCCTTTCCCTCTGTCGTTCTTGTGCACGCATCCGGCCCGCACGATCGTGATGAAACCGTTGGATCGATCAAAATGTTCAGGGACATCGCCTGGGGATTGGCATCGAATGGTATTGCTGTTTTGCGTTACGAAAAGCGAAGCCGGCAATACCCGGAAGCGCGCTTAGCTACAGTGAACGATGAAACTGTTGATGACGCAGTAGCAGCCATTTCTACGCTGGAGCACCGCCCAGAAGTGGATCGCAATAAGATCTTCGTGCTCGGGCACAGTTTGGGCGCGGTAATGATTCCTCGTATTTCCGAGCGCGCACCGCAAGTCGCTGGATTTGTTGTGTGCGCTGCTCCCACGCAGTCATTGGAAGATGTGATTCTTTCGCAAGTTGAATTTGTGGAGAAAGCATCTGGAGGCGACTTAGATTCCGAAGCGATTAGTTCGGCGCGCAACGAAGTGAAGCTGGTGAAGCAGCTAACAAATGACCCACAGGCTTTAAAAGGCGCTCCGCTTTTAGGTTTGGAACGCACCTGGTGGCTTGATGTTCAGAATTACGATCACGTTAATTCCACACAAAAGATCAAGAAGCCCGTTCTGCTTATCCAGGGCGACAAAGATTATCAGGTGACGGCAATGAATTTTGATGCATGGAAGAAGGCTTTATCGGACCAGCCCAACTTCAAGCTGAAAACTTATCCGAATCTGAGCCACGTTTTTGCAAAAGCCGGTGACACACCCGGTCCCACAGATTACCTGAGTCCGTTGAATGTATCGGACGAAGTTGTTTCGGATTTGGCGGCTTGGATCAAATCTCCCGGCAAATAACGTTGGAGCAGGGCGGGCTATTAGGGTTCTCCGCCAGTTTCGCCGGTGCTTAGCGATGTTTATCGTAGGCGCAAGCATGCATTGCCCTTCGGGCAAAGGCTTCGGAACACACTTAAGAAGAAAACTAAGCGCGCGCTTTTGCGGGAGCAGGAATAGTTTTTGCAAACTTTCGTCGATTATGCGACACGCACATATAAAGTTGATGAGTGAGCCACATGGTTCCTGGAAGCGTGTATGCGACTGCAGCTAAACGGCCTGAAGGCAAATTCTTCAATATAAAAGGAATTGCTTCGGGGCCCTGATAGCGTTCGCCCTCAGCACCGATGAGCAAAAGGCTCCAGGGGGTGCTGTTCAATTCAGAAATCAATTCGCGTGCATGATCGGAATTATCGTCACGCCCGATAATGCAAAACGTCTTGTTGGTATCAGCTTTGTTTACCAAACGCGCAAGGAAACGGACCACTGGACAACTGTCATCACAGGCAATAGTCCAGGCGCTTTGGTTGTCAGCAGTTGAGACTACCGTTTCCATTCGCTCCTCTTTTGTATTCATTTAAGATTAACCAATTTTAGCTAAGTTCGAATTACTTGTCACTATGCTGGAGACGAAAAAATCGAAAATCGGTTTCTTAAAACTTGCCTCCTGACTACTTGTTCTTTTCAGTCAAGGAGTATTGCATTATCGAGAAGTTGTAAACAGGCTTCGGCGGCATGTTTTCGTCGCTGTCTAGATGTGCTGGCGCAGTACTAGTTCTATCTGTTGTGAGTGCTTTTTACATCACTTCTTTCCTGTGAGATTTGCCTGTGCGCGGCGGCACCATATATGGTGGCTGCTCTTGGTTCTCAAATGTTTTGTAGTGAAATTCTCGTGAACGAAGATCCAGGAGAAGCATGGATCGCTGCTGGGGTTTTTCCGGTGTTGGGTCCTGGCGTCCCCTGCCATTAATAGTGGAAGACACATAGGAGGCCTTATGATTACTAAGCGGATCCTTCTTGCTGCGACCGTTATGGCAGTTTTGGCTCCTTTGGCTTATGCTGGGGGCGATTCTAAGGTGGAGAAGGGCGCTACGGCGGTTCCAGCCAGTGAGGCGGTGAGGGTTGCTAGATCATTTCCCGAAGGTTCGTTTTCGAAGATGGCAATTGAACGTCCTTTGAAAAAGGCTATATCGGATCTTAGTGCGCCTGTCGGGGGCGCCAAATCAGAACTCAGAACCTCCACCCTTAGCCCAGCCGCTGTTAGTCCTCACGGCAAACAGGTACAACCCGGATTGGTAAATTGGGAAAGCAACTTCAAGACCGCTTGCCTGAAAGCAAAGACTTCCGCGAAGCCTGTCTTGCACTTTCAAATGATGGGGCGCTTGGATGAGGAATTCTGTTGAACGAACGCCAGGCTGGCGAGAACCGTGTTGTTCTCAAATAAAGAAATCGCAAACTACGTCAACCAAAATTTTGTTTCGAGCTGGCAGTCAGTCCGCGATGTGCCGACCATCTCCTTTGATTTTGGGCAGGGTAAGACTCTGAAGCGAACGTTGAATGGAAATATCGCTACTTATGTTTGTACTGCGGATGGGAAAGTGCTAGATGTTTTGCCAGGTCTGTACGAACCCGAGGCGTTCAAGGATCGACTAGAGCAGCTTGAGCTGCTTTACAGATTCATAAGCCCGATGCCGGAGGCAAGGCAATCCGCTGCATTGCTGTCATATCATAGAATCCAACAATCCTTACTCTCGAAGGCGCAACAACCCGCTCGATTCATCGAGACCAATGAAGGAATAAAACTCGTTCAAACAGCTATGGATGCTAACCAAAACTGGTCCAAGCCCTTGCCCTCAGGTGAAGGCGAAAGGAAGACCATAGTTCCAAAGGATGATCTCGCGACATGGGAAAAGCTTACTGCCGATGTTAGATTCAACGAAACGCAAATGCGTAAAGTGGTGCACGAGCGCCTGGCGTCGGTAGCTTCGGTAAAGCCGAACCAAATTAGCCATTGGCTCTATCGCGAAGTCTTGCACGCTGACATCGATGATCCTTACCTCGGGCTCAGTCCAGTACTCTTCAGTGCCTGGCCGTTCTCGGAATCTCCCGCAAAAATGGGCACAAACTAGCTCGCTAGTCTTGCGTTGTTTGGTGCCAGCTATGGCTGAGTTTGTTGCTTTGTTGCTTTATCTACCATCTTAGCTCCCGGAGTCGGAGTTAGCGTGTTAATGTAGTTCTGAGCGCACAGGGTCGCAATAGTCACAATAATCATCAAGATATTTCGTCCAGCCCCATTCTTTGGTGTGGTCATCACGAAACTTCTATTACGATCCCATGCACTAATGCCGTTTTTTACGTAGCTTACATTTTGCCACATTAGAGACAACAGGCACACTCCGCCCAGGGTAACACTAAAAGGCATATATAGATTTGGGTATTCGACAATCAGTGAGATCGGTAAAAGACAAACCCAGTAGCCAGATTTGATAGCCAGTTCGAAACTTCGCGAAGCGGATTCGCCAAATGAAAGTTTCTCTCCGTTTGCGTTCTTAACCGTTACGTTGAATAAGGCTTTGAATGGAGTCGTACCGAAGAACTGGAACAAAAGCGCTTCGACCGGAATCCAAGAGAGCACCATGTACAACTGTAGGGTGAAGCTGTAAATGTGCATTGGCACACCCTTCAATTCATTGAGCGCGGGAACCATGGCGGCAACGAACAACACTGGAATTGTAAGCAATGAATATATGCAGCCATCGCAGCTCCTGGCGAATAGGCGCCGCCACGGTGCAGGTTTGTTTTCGCCACCCTGTGTTGGATCAGCGTCGTAACCGCCCGAATACATCCGTTTGCCTGGAGCTCGGTTTTGTTGATATTGATTTGGATATGCTGCTTGGCTGTCAGCCTGGTTGTATTCGTCGCGTTCGTATTGTTGCTGTTGGTATTGAGGTTGTTGATTATATTGCGGCTGTTGATGCTGCTGGTACTGCGGCTGTTGACTGTGTTGTGGCTGCTGGTACTGCGGCTGTTGACTGTGTTGTGGCTGCTGGTACTGAGGTTGTTGATTGTATTGTGACTGCTGATGTTGTTGATACTGCTGCTGCTGTGGCTGAGGAGCTTGCTGATACGTTTGCTGCGCTCCGCTCTGCTGTCCTTTTCTAGGCACCGGTGGCGGTGCTCCTTTGGCTGGTGCTGGCTGAAAGAGATCGGTGAAAACCTGGGAGGCAGGCAGCCAATCCTGCATACCATCGGTCCACACGATTGCATGTGCGTGGACTATCTGAGAGGCGATCATTTGCCTCAATTTACCTTCAGCGATCGGACCTTCTTGTTGTTCGTTCTCTGAGTAGTACCATAATCGTTCGCCCATGTTAATGTCTCCGATGTAAATCCGGATTTGGTCCGCAAAGATCTTGAACGAACCTGGTTGTCAGCTTGCTTTATCCACTGTGACTATATGGTGACACAGACACTAAAATCAATCAAGGCAGTCATGATGGGCACGTTGGGATTTAATGGCACCGGGAAGCCAAGACAAAAACAAAATTGGGGGCAGGATACCACCGGCGTCGTTGCAGAATATAAGTGAATGCTGTCGAAGACTATTTCTTTGTTTCTTTGTGCTCATCTGCACCGCAACATTTTGGCATCTTCTTGCCAGGCTTTAGCTTCGGTTTCACCGGCGGAGCATCTGGATCTTCCGGACCGGCGACCTGATCACCAAATTTCACTTTTGATGTGGTATCAGATTTCTTTGTGACTTTTCCGCCAGTTTTGGATTTGTCGGTGGTATCGCTTTTGGTGTCAGCCGGTTTTGCTGTTTTATCGTCTTTCGTGTCCTTGCCGGTAGCGCCGACACCATAATGTGTGGCCTTGTAGTTCTTGTAGGCTGGGGTATCTTGCTCGAAGGGATAATCTTTTGCGTATTTCTCATCGATAGTTTTTTGAATCTCAGCGATCGGGGAACCATCGCTGTTCATCTTCCTCGCCAGAATTGCTTCCTCCTGGCAGATATGGCAATCAACGCCATGAATGGACGTAAAGCAGTCAAGCAGTGAAACGTGCTGATCGGTTAAATCGCAGCCGCAATAGCAGAAGAGCTTTTCCATGACTTCTGGGCAATTCTTGGCGGCAGCGTAACCGAAAGACGCCAGACCGAAGAACTTCGAAGGATCGAGCACTTCTTTGCGAGCTGGTGCTGCTGAGCTTGCAGCAGGCTGGGAAAGAGCGGTTGGCAGTGCTGAACTGAATGTGATGAGCGAAATGCCGGCAAAAAGCCTGAAATATGCACGCCAATTCTTGTTTCCCGTAATCCTGTTCAGCATGTTACCTACCAACGACACGAACTGTTGCGAAAGAGATGAAGAGCCAGCAAACCCAAGAGGTTCATTTATTGGCGGAGTTGGGAGGGGGCTAGCCCAGCGAAACTCCAGAGCGTCTATTAATTGTAAGGCCCGTTTAAGGTAGTTGTAACAAAAGCGGCTAAAGCACGTCAAATTATTACCAATTGGCGATGTAGACTTTGCTTTATCAAGAGGAAGTTTGATATTATCCTCTTACATTCGGTATTTGCCGAATCTTTTGCGCTTCGGGTTTTTACAGTTTCGCCTCGGACATTGAGATGAGCCTCGATTTTGACGTTGTAGTAGTTGGTGGTGGACATGCTGGATGCGAAGCGGCATTTGCAGCTGCGCGACTGGGTTGCAGAACGCTCATGCTAGCTGTCAATATCGACACCATTGGTTCGATGCCGTGCAACCCCGCCATTGGTGGTCCGGGGAAATCGCAGCTAGTAAAAGAAGTCGATGCGCTTGGCGGAGTCATGGGCATTGCTGCTGATGCAACTTACTTGCAAATCCGCACACTGAACATGAGTCGCGGACCAGCCGTGCAAAGTCTTCGAGCCCAATCGGACAAGCGCGAATACTCGGGATGGATGAAGGCTTACATGGAGTCCTTGCCAAATGTGACTTTGCGCCAGGGCATGGTGAAGGCGCTTTTGACAAATTCCCAAAACGAGATCTGCGGCGTTGAACTTGCTTTTGGAGATCGTGTCTATGCCCGAGCTGTTGTTCTTACTGCCGGCACCTTCTTGGAAGGAACGATCTGGATCGGTCGTGAAACGATGCCTGCTGCTCGCGCCGGTGAGTTTCCCGCGATTGGGCTTTCTGGCTGTTTGAGGGAATTAGGATTTGAGCTTGGTCGATTAAAGACTGGAACTCCTCCACGTATTGATGGACGTACCATAGATTACTCCGAGCTGCCCATCGTCCCTGGTGACGAGCCGCACGACTTCTTCTCGTTTCTCCGTAATGGACCTCGGCGCGAACAGATGCCATGCCACCAAACTCGAACCACTGAGAAAACTCACGAAATTATTCGAGCCAACCTGCACGAGTCGCCCATGTACTCCGGGATGATTCATGGTGTTGGACCGCGCTATTGTCCTTCGATTGAGGACAAGGTTGTTCGTTTTGCTGATAAAGAAAGCCATTCTTTCTTCTTAGAGCCGGAAGGCCGCACAACATACGAAGTGTATTTGCAGGGCTGCTCCACGAGCCTGCCTGTTGCTGTTCAGCATGAGATTGTTCATTCCTTGCCGGGCTTGGAAAATGCCTCGATGGTGCGTCCGGCGTATGCAGTTGAATATGATTATCTTCCTGCTACGCAGTTCACACATTCACTGATGGCAAAGAACTTGCCTGGTTTTTTTGCAGGCGGACAAATTCTCGGCACAAGTGGATATGAAGAAGCCGCAGCTCAGGGCTTGATTGCTGGAGCGAATGCAGCTCTCTATGCGCTCGGGCGCGATCCATTCACTCTCAGTAGATCTTCAAGTTACACCGGAACACTGGTCGATGATCTTGTTACAAAAGAATTGCGCGAACCTTATCGCATGATGACTTCCCGCTCGGAGTATCGCCTATTGTTGCGTCAAGACAATGCCGATGTGCGGCTAACTCCAATTGGTCGTGAAGTTGGATTGGTTGATGATGAACGCTGGGCTGCATTTAATAACAAACGTGATGCGATCGAACAAGAACGGCAAACTATGCGCGGGATCAGAGTTGCTCCATCGGCTGAGTGGGACCAAACGCTGGCTCCGTATGACGAGCAATTGAAGCAGAACTGCTCGCTGGAAGATTTGCTGAGACGACCGAAGATTCCCTATGCTGCTCTTGCCAGCATGTGCAAAGAATTGTCTGGAGATAAGTTTGAATGGCAATTCGAAATTGAGACTGAAACGAAATACGCAGGATATATCGAGCGTCAGAAAGCGCATGTTGCGAGCGCTGAGAAGCTAGATAATGTGGCGTTGCCTACTGATTTCAATTACCTGGAAATGGAGAACATTTCTCTCGAAGCCCGTGAGAAGCTACAAAAATTGCGTCCGGAAACACTGGGGCAAGCTTCGCGAATTGGCGGCATCAGCCCAGCCGATATTTCCGTTTTGCTAGTCTTGCTTGAGGCTCGTCGGCGTGCGCAGTACTACAAGGACAAGGCGCTAGCCGGAACATAGACCACGTTGTATACGGAATCTCTATCCTCAGCAACTTGTGTGGAATTATCTGCCATCTTCAGTGCCCCGCAGCAATGAACTTACTTTATTGGATACCTGCTTTCGTAGTCCTCGCGGGTGGTTCACGGCAAGTTAATGGACCTCTCCCCTCCTAAATTTGAAGCAGGGACTGTAGAGACAGCATTGGGAATCAGGAGTTTGGTTATGCGTAGTGAGTTGCAGGGGCTAGTAAGTTTTTCGATCAGTGTAATGACGATGTGGCAAGTCGCCCATGCTGCGCAACCGATTCATCCGTACAAAGCAGTTTACGAAGAGAAGAGCAGCTCCGGTGTAACCCTTCGCACACAATACTACGATGGAAAAGGTCGCGGCCGCGTCGAGGTGCAGCGCGGAGCAAATCAAAGTTATGGAATCGCGGATCTCAATCAACACAAAATATTCATGTGCGATCCTCGTCTTGGCGGATCTGCAATGGAAATGCCGCTAGATCGCGAAATGGAAAATTCATTATCTGGACTCGGTGATGCTTGTCGCAAAGCGTCCCGCCCGTTAGGAAAGAAAGTAATAGATGGTCACCCCTGCACCGGCATTCATTACGATATGGATGGATACTCGGTGGACTATTGGGAAGGTGATGATATCGGCATCCGCGTCATGAGCGTCTGCAATCATCCGGCGCTAGGTACAACAGTAACTAAGCTACGTTCATATTCAAGCGAATCTCCAAACCCGACATTATTTCAATTGAAGTAAATGTGGGCTAGGTCACGTTTTCTTTACCCCCTTCAATCAGAATTGCCTGAATGGGCAGGAAGGGGAGTACAACATGTCAGACGATTTGAACCAAAATTCGGATCAGGTTTCTCGAGATAGCCACAGGCTTAGAAGCTCAATGGAAAACGCCCTTGAGCGAGTCACTGAGGAGCGGGCAACGGAAGCCTTGCGAGAAGATGTGCGTCAGATTACTGGTCGCGGAGCAGATCACGCTCAACGTGTTTTCAATTCGGTAGCTAATAATGTTGGCAACAACAACGATGTCATTCCAAATGCCACTGTGAACGGCGATAGCTTGTGCTTCTTTCCACCAAATGGCAGAGAATCTTTGGATCCCAACAGTTGGCGCGACGTCTGTGTTTTTACGGACGGAACCACGAGTTCGAGAACCGGCCGCCATGTTCGAGTCAACCGTCCAAACGCTTCTAGGGAAAGATGAGTCTTGGTCTCAATCGTTTCATTGAAGTAGTCTCCGCATCATGAAATAATCACCAGGCTTGTTCACCATGTGAGAGCCCTTGTGAGATTCTTGTCGCTTGTACTTGTCACCTTATCATTAGTTACAGCTTGCTCCCGTAAGCCGGAATATATAACAACGCTGGAGCTAGCGCGCAGTAACACAGACCACGCTGAGTCCAAGCGTCTTGCAATACTTGCGCTGCAGCAAGCCGATTCTGCTGGTGCTGTGTGCAACATGCAATACGATTACATAATTGATTTGATAATTCAGAACCCGAACTTTTCGCTTGTGGAGCGAGAGGCTGCTCTGAAACACTCTGTAGATGTGCTTAGACGCGACAAGAAATGTTTGGATCACGACAAGGTTTTGTTCAGGCGAGTTCAACAGTTGGGAGATTTCTATTACTCGCAGAAGCAGTTCGACAAAGCTGAGAAGCCGTTGGCGGAAGCCCTTGAACTCGGCATAAAGCTTCGTGGAGCGGATGACAAAGAACTAGCCGGTATTCGTGATGATAGCGGTCCAAATACCCCCATATCGTATCCATCCTCTCATTATGCGGCTCTTGCAAATGCTTACGAACAACAAGGCAAGTATCTTATTGCCGAACCATTGCGAAGGCGCGATCTTGCGTTGCATGAAAAGTATTTTGGACAGCTCGGCGATCAGGGGACCTTTGGAGAACAAGGTGGTGTGAGGGAACAAATCAGGGCGCTTGCGAAAAATCTCACGTTTCAGAACAAATATGAGGAGGCTGAACGCTTGTATCTCAGATCAATCGAAGTAGCTAAGCACGAGGTGGGGACACGCATTAAGGAGTCTCTTTCTCGCTTCTGTTCCAATGAACATGCTGGTCTTGCAGAGATTTATCGACGGCAGGGAAACACAAAAAAGGCGGAGGAGAATTTTGAAAAAGCTATGCTTGGCTTTGACCGCTATGGCAACGCTCCTGCCCTTACAGAGATGCGATTGAACTATGCTCAGCTGTTGAAAGATTCCGGAAGAGGGGAGAGAGCCAAAGCTATGGAAGAAGCTGTCGCCCGAGAAAAGGAGTTTTCGGAAAGAAGGTGACAAAGGGCTTTCAGGTTCAATCAATCCCAAGCAGTGACCAAAATCCGGCTGAGCCCCCAGGCATTGCAGATGTTTTGGAGATTTCAAAAAGGTGTGCTGCTTCTGGGTGCTTACCAATGCATTCATAAGCGAAAGCCAGTTTGCCGTATATGGTGCGTTTCCGAACATCTGTAAGCTCCAGGTGTTCGGAAAACAAACTCTCTTCGTACTCAGTGACTAGTGACTCGCACAAGTCTAATAATTCGCCTGCTTTTGCGGGGCGACTATAGACTCTCAAGGAAAGGCGTCTTAAATCAGCTAGAAAGAGTTGTTCGTACGGCATAACACGGAAAAGATGGATACCAGTGGGGGAGGCTGGTACTTGTAGCTTAGCTTGAAGGCGCTTGACTTCAAAGCCTAACAGCCCTGTTAGGGGTCTATTCAATGAGCTTTTCGGGGAGCGTCGACGAAAATTTTAGATTTGCTGGACTATCGTCGGAGGTAGTCTGCCATCAATGGGTCTGCCAAAGCTTTGATGAATTCGGCAGCTTGCTTTCCATATTCGCGCTTCTCTGTTTTGTTCTTATCCAGCCAAAAAATGACCTTCTTGTTGGGTGTAATCTCGACGCCGCTGACCGGGTCGCCACCGACTTTCAGACCCTTAACGTTGCTCAGCTCCCACTTGTTGGGACCTCGGTCAAAGTTGAATGCGAAGACTTTATCAATGTCTAGCGATGTTACGATGGCTCCTTTGCTCACCGGCTTTGCCAACTCCATCGCGACGCTGTGGTCTCCAAGTCGAATACGCTGAACTCCCAGTTTTTGGTATTCCTTTTGTTGCCACCAACCAACTCTCTTGCCGACATCAGCAATTTCCAATACCGTTTCGGGTTTCTTTGTATCGATTGTTTTTGTTGTTGAGTCAGTGCGAGTTGCGCGCTGATCAGTGTTCTCCAAAGCTTTGGCCGAGTTCGTATTCGCTGCCGCAAGTTCGAAACGAGGCAGCTCAGCGTCGGACGTATGCTCCAGCCGCGTCCTCTTCGAGCCAAGCCGGCTCTGCGACACGAAATCTTCGATCAGTTGATCGCTTTGAAAAGAGTTATTCGAAGACACAGACTTATCTGTGCCAAAAATCTTTGAATCCAATTGCCCTACCCTAAATGACCCTCCAGCATGAATTTAGGAGATCTGTCATGTTTGCGCATCGGTAGAACTACGATGTTTAAACGCAAAAGAACCGAAGCCGGATTAGGGAGAGCTTCGGTTCTTAAGCTTGGATTTGGGTCGGGAAAAAATCGAAACTTGCACACCAGGGCTTGGGATGGATGGAAGGGGGGGTAGGGTAACCCTGATGTGCAAATTAAGCTTTGTACTTGATTGGGAGAGAGAAGGAAAAGGGAGGACTTTACGCACCGGAGCTTGGGTAAGGGGGAGCGGAGCGGTTGCTCCGGCGCCTAAGTCCATGTTTGGGGAGAGATCGAGAAGGAAATTTATTCGAGGAGTTCTGATTGCATCGCAAGCTCTACCGTTGGCAGAATACACTGCATACCAGATTCAATTGCACCGACTAGCACCATTGAGACACAGAGGATTAGATGCCATTGGATTGATTTGTGACTAGGTTTGAAAAGTTCAGTCACCAATTTCATGAGTTCTGCCTCTCTTCAGTGTTCGGAGCGTTCGCTCTTTCGATGACTGAATAATATTCGGCAGTTCTGAAAAATTTTTGAGTAGCTCCGCCCTATTTCTTAAATCTCTGCTTGCAGGAGTTCAGCTTCTTGAAAGTTCTCCCGTAGCAAGGCTTTCTTTACGTCAGCCGGCAGTTTGAGACCCTTGATTTCGAAAGAGACAATCTTGATGCCCCAGTCTTTTGCTTGTTTTTCAATCTTTTCTTTCATTGAACTGTTAATCTTCGCCCGATCCGCCACTAGCTTGCGCAGGCTCTGCTCACCTACTGAGGACCTGAGGGTGGTCTGTGTGAGTTCCGCCATAGCCTGGTGGACGTCTTCAACGCGTGTGACAGCCCGTCGGGCGTCCACTATTTGAAAGAGGCAGACGGCTGATATTTTTAGCACGATATTGTCATAGGTCAATTCTTCAGATTCGGGAGTGGCAACCGTTACTATTCGTGTGTCGATAGTTTCGACCTGATCCATAAAAGGGATTACCAGATGTACGCCTGGTCCTTTGCAGTCCACTAACTTACCAAAACGAAAGACGACCAGCTGGTCGTACTCCTTGACCGTCTTGATGCCGGAAAGAAGAATCATGATCGCGGAAACGATTATGCCGCCTAGAATCTCAAGCATTTGGACTGGAACCTCCTCGACAGTAAGATCCTACCCGTTTTTGCCGGTTATGGCGCCTAGGATTTGCCCTAGTTTCAATCTCTTCAGGCTGGGATAATATGCTTTAGGGTCTTGGATTCGGCGCACCGGATGCGACCGTGAATGCGGTTACTATGCAAACTACTCAAGAGGATGATGTAGGGCACGAGTCTTCTGGTGTGCAAGCACCGGAACAGGCAGAGGCGCGCCTTGAGGAATGGCAATACCGGGCAACTGGGTTTGTATTCTCCGAAGAGCTGAAGGACAACCTGCTGCTTATCTTTGGTGTTATTCTCCCCGTTTGTGCGGTGGCTTTTGAAGCCGGTTTTCATTTCTGCGCCCGCTACTTTTTCGATCCGTTTCCATCTACAAATCATATTGTTCTTTTTTCTCTTATTCCGTTGAGCAATTTGATGGCCTGGATGTCGCGACGAAGTAATCTGTCAATGCACTTCGCGTTCATGTCATTGTCTAGCGGAATGGCGATGGGCATTGCATTGATGTATGCGCTGATGTTTCTGCCTTTAGCTGGACCAGCGATGTTTTCACTTGCTTATTTGGGGTTTGGATTGCTAGGTTTGACGCCGCTGTTGTCTCTACCATGTCTATGGTTCACCGGCAAACGTGTTGTTCATCTGGCTGATCAAAAGAAGACTTATTTTGAGGCGCATCAGTTAAAACATTTTGGACACATTGTCGTACTCGTGATGGTTCTAGCTGTTGAGCTGCCATCAACTTTGACTCGCATGAACTTGGGACTGGCTGTTCATCCGGAGACGGAGATGCAAGGTCTTGATTGGCTGCGCAAGTATGGTAATGAGGAAGTTCTTCTGCGTGCGTGCTACGAGCGATCTGGGCGAGCTACGGACATCGTTGGGTCGATGTACGAATCGCACCATCCTATTAAGATCGAGGATGCGCGAAGAGTTTTTTATCGAGTTACAGGGAAGCCTTTTAATTCCGTGCCAATTCCGGCGAGTGCTCGCTCAACCATTAAGAACGCAGGATTGGCTAATGATCCTGCTGGGCTGAATGCAGTCGTTCAAGATGAATTTGATCTGGATGCGGATGTTGCAAGCGAGCAGGTCAGTGGTGTTGTCCGTGGGTTGAAAGCTCACCAGTCGGCGATGCGGTTCAAAATGCAGCCCGATGCGTTGCTCGCAAATATTGATTGGTCGTTTCATTTCGGAAATAGTTCGAAGTACGATCGCGAGGCGCGCGGGAAGATAATGTTGCCTGCTGGAGCGGTTGTGACGAAGGCTACGTTGACGGTGGCTGGAGTGGAACACGATGCGACCATTATGGTGCGGGAGGCCGCTCGTGCTGTTTATCAAGAAGCAGTGAAGCAACATAAGGAAGATCCGCTACTGGTTAGCACGTGTGGTCCGGATCAGATTCTCGTTCAATGTTTTCCTGTTCATCCAGATGGTGATCTGAAAGTTGATTTGCATATAGTGGCACCGATGGTGCTCGGCGAGAGTGATGATCGGGCGCTGGTGAGTTTGCCTACTTTTGTAGAGCGTAACTTTCAGCTAGATGAAAAGTCTTTGGTAGAGGCTGCTTCTGTTGGTCTTTTGGGTGCAGATGGAAGCGAAAAGATGCAGTTTTCGATAGTGGGGGCAGAACCAGATAAGATCGTTCCGCTGCACACTTCAGCTGTACCCGGGGCGGACGGGACGTCCGCGCTCCATACTTTAGCTGCAAAAGAAGCCGGCAGGATGCCGGCGCTCCCGGGATCGAAGACTTATAGGATTGCCAACGATCAGCTCGCTGCATTTCGAGCGGTGATTGAAGCTAAGAGAAATGAAAAGTGTGATCTGGTCTCTGTTGAGGACCGCTTTGGCGGAGCCGCTCGATCTATTCAACACAAAATTGGTCGCGCTCTTTATCCCCTGCCTGAAACACTAACGGTTCTCGTTGATGGATCTGTTTCGATGAAGGGTTCTTTGGATAATATCGTTAAAGGCTTGCGTCATCTTCCGAAGGAATCTAAAGTACAAATCGTAGTCTTAGGTGACGAGCCGCTGCGTCTTTTGGACCGTAGCGCCAATCCAGGGTCTAAGGAATTTGAAACTGCGCTATCTGCTTTGGCCAAGTACAAACCTGCAGGGGGACAAGATAACTCAACTTCTGTAATGGAATTGGCCTCTGAATTGAAGTCGAACCAGAAAGATGCAATTCTGTGGATACACGGACCTCAGCCCATCTGTGCTGCTAACAGCGAGGCTTTGTCCTCTTTCTTGAGCTTAAGAACGACGCCGCTGCTCTATGACTTGCAAGTTGCATCAGGTCCCGTGGAATTGTTGAGTGCGGTCAGGAACAGTGCAGGCTTCAAGCATGTTGATCGCACTGGCAGCAACGAGCAAGACATAACATTGTTGTCCCGCAGTTGGCGACCGGATCCGCAAACGGAAATTGGAAATGCTTCGTTGAGGAAAATTGGAGTCTCCGATCCAGCTGTTTTGTCGAGCGGGGATCCAGTACCGCAAGCAGATACTGGCCTTGCGCAATTGTTGGCTTACAATCGCCTCCTACGCGATCTGCAGTTCCCGCAGCTCAATGGAGAAGATGCTAATTCCTTGGCGAAGAACTATCATCTGATTACGCCAATCTCCAGTGCTGTTGTTGTTGACGAGATTGAGGAGCTGGATCGCGTTTCGATGCCACCACCAAAGCCGGAGATAAAGCCGGATCCCGTTATGGAGGCAAAGGATTTTCTCGACCACTCCTTTGATCACGTGGATGCATTTTTGGCATACACAAAATATGAGTTGATCGATCGGCAACTGGATCCGTTTTTAAAGCAGCTTCATCCCGGGACGATGTTCGCAGGCAAAGGTTCACATTCCAGGGGCGGCGTTGTTGAGATCGAAGTGCTTCCAAACCAGGTTCGTAAAAGCTTCGATAATATCAACTCGCAACTAAACAGGTTAAACCGCGTTGAGCCCGGAACTTCACAATATGGTTCGAATGATCAATTTGATTCCACAAATTCTATATCCAGCTCCAGTTCCGGTGCGTCAAGTGTTGGCGGCGCCGCTGGCGAGCCTGGCGTCTATACAGACGCCGGCGGGTATTCTCAAGAGAGTTCCTCACATGGACCTGCAACTGATGGTGATTCTCTAGCACCTCAAGCTCCCGATGCGAATCGCTATAGGACATCGATGCGCGGGCAGATCGCGCAGGAAGCAAGGATTGGACGTCCAACTTTGTCTTCAAGTTCAGCTTCCTTCCACAGACCGACGCGATATCCGGCATCACCACCAGCACCGGCGCTGGGCCCAGCTCCTCAACTTGTAGATCAGCGGATCGCTCATGACGAAATAAGTGTGATGGATAAAAAAATGTCCCCTACGGTTCGTAGTGAAATGAAAGCTATGAAGGAGGATGCCCCACAAGATGCTTCTTCGATGCCAGGACTACTACAAGAGCGTGATTCCTCGAATGCTGGAAAGCTTGCACCGGATGCCGCACCATTGAGAGCAAAAGACATAGCAGAAAAAGCTGGGGTTCCGGTCTTGCCAAGGCGGAAGACGGCGGCAAAGGCAATAATCTCCCCAGCTGCAATTGAGAATGGCGCAGATGATAGCGTCATGTCGATGAAGAAACCGCTTGGAAGATTGGACGAAGAATCAGCAGACTATGGACCATCTAAAGCTTATGAAAAAGGACAAAAAAATATTTCAGCCCTGATGAAGAATTCTAGAGTCGGAGCTAAGCAAAAGCGCGAAGCGGAGAATATTGAGGTTGGAACGAACACGATCCCTTCTCAAACGGAAGGCAACGAATCCGAGGCAATCACAGATAGCAGGCAAGTCGAAGAGCAAGGTGCTGTTGTTGGCTATAGCCATGGTTTCGGTAGACGTGCCAAAGCAAGACGTTTCAATCGGGACAATTACATGGTGGCAAGGGACTTTCGCGAAGCCCAACGTGATGCAATGTCCGGAACAGCGCGAGTAGATTCACAACGCCATAGGCAAGAACATCAGCGTGCATCGAAGGCTCTTACGATGCTGTCGCTCATATTTGCCGCCATCACCGCTCTTGTTACTTTGTATAATGCGCCGACCAAGAATTCATGGGCATACACTCGTTCGACTCTGTTACTGATTGCACTGCCCTGTGTTTTTTACGTGTTAGGTAATTTCCTGATTCCAATTCTCGAACAGTTCTTCCGAGGCGTGTATTAGGTTTAAAAGTTCGACTCAGGGGGAATTTCCTGATTGTCGAAACCCTTGCATCGTGGGACTATTCGGTAATGACAGTTAGTCTCATGGAAGCACCGGAATTGAACACCTGGTTGGAAAGAGTTTTCTTACCTGGTTCGATTGTGGATGCGCGCACCCGCGCCGAGTTTGACGCGGGACACATACCTTTTGCTGTTCATGTTGATTGGGAAGAGTGGAACGACAGGCCACCTCGCGGGGTAAAGCTTGAGCTTTGGGAGCCGGGATACTGGGGAGCCTTGAAGAATCCCTGGAACGGTAATTTTTCGGAGCGCCTCTCCCAGCTAGGATTGCGAAACGACAAACCAATTGTTGTCTATGCCGACGGTCTGAAGTCAAAAGGGAGGGAGGGTCGTATCGCGTGGATGCTGCTTTATTTGGGCGCCAGCCGAGTCTACATTCTCAATGGAGGCTGGAGCGCTTGGTTGCAAGCAGGCGGCGATACGGAGCGAATTGAAACCTGCCGGTTCGACGGAAACTTTCAAATCGTTCCTGACTCTCGGCGCCGTGTCGACATGAAGAAATTGATTAACTCATGCGGGAGTTCTGAGAAGTTTCATGCAATAGACACGCGCACGGCTGATGAGTTCGTAGGGAAATCCTACGAGTATCAAGCTCGAACCGGACATCTTCCTGGAGCCCTCAGGGTTGGATATGAGGAACTATTTGATGGGGATCAGCGTTTTGTCGATTCGTCCAAATTCTTTGAAATTTTCCCACCGCATGTTGCAAATTCGCAGAGTGCTTTTACATATTGCGAAGTCGGAGTACGAGCTTCAACATATGCGCTCTTAGTCGAAGTGTACACAGGCAGAGTTCTACCAGTTTACGATGCTTCGATTATGGAGTGGGGAATCTATCGTGACCTACCCATACTAAAGCTGGCATAGCGCAGTTGCGAAGTATTCGATTATCGATGTCTCTCATTTTGTGAATCGATGAAACGCTTCCCCCGTGGCAGTTTGGATACCTGGCGCCTGTATCGGCTATGATTCATTGCAGGAAGAAATAAGGCGCCAAGATTTTGAACGAAACCAAGAGGGACATGTGGAAACCCTTAAGCGGAGTACTGCTGGTATTCCTCATTCTTGGTTTGTGCGGAATCACTTTCTTCTTTTGGCGATACGATGATGTATTTCCTGCAGCTTCCATCGATCTTAAATTGAGTAAACAGGAAATTGCAAAACGCGCAGGCGCGATTGCTGAAAGCATGGGATATCCAATAAAGGATACCGTCCAGACAACTACTTTCTACGAAGAATCATCAACAAGTACTTTTTTGGAATATGAGTACACGATGCGCGAAGCGAACGCGTTGATGAAATCGACGATTCCGTGTTGGTTATGGTATACGCGCATATGCAAGCCGGAGCAATTGGAAGAATTCAAAGTTTGGTTGACACCAGATGGACGGCTTGACAGTGTTTCGCATGAAATCGAACGGGAGCGTGCACTGCCGAGCATCTCGCACGAGGAAGCAATGCGCTTGTCGCTGCAGTTTGTGCAGGATAAGGCTGGAGTTTCTCTAGCAGACTTATCGAAGGATGGAGAACATGCAGCTAAATCCAATTCAAAAAGCGGAATTCGATCACAGCAGGTAATTTCAGAAGCCGGCAAGATGCCGGCGCTCCCGGGATCGAACCTTAGCAAACCGGAACTACCAAAGGCTGAAAAATCGTCGGCGCTAGCGGGATCGAACCTTAGCAAACCGGAACTACCAAAGGCTGAAAAATCGTCGGCGCTAGCGGGATCGAACCTTAGCAAA
>JAIEQI010000081.1 GCA_019747875.1 Candidatus Obscuribacterales bacterium | reverse complement strand
AGAATTAACGAATTTAGCTATTGACAGTGAAGGGCGCTTCATGGAAGCGCGGACGTCCCGTCCGCCCATAGCCTCATGGGCTCATTCTATAGAATCGAAGCCTACATTATCGCGATCGAGCCACTAGATCGCCGATTTGGTAAGTGTCAGCTGGAATTGTTCCGCATGAATATGGATGGACGAGAGACCACCGTTCGACTGCGCTGTTGACAATTTGTGCAATTCTATCCTGCTTAACTTGACGCGTCTTCCGGTTTTCTTCCGCAATAGGAAAGGAGGAAGGCGACTATAAGCGAAGGCTTTGTGTATTCGGCATCGCCGATCGCTTTTTTATAGCCGTTCTCTAAAAGTGAACGTTGTTCTAGATCCGATTGAAGAACTTTCTCTAGATTCTTTATGGTGTCTCGGTCTACGGGACTTAGTTCCGCATATGATGCTGCGATGGATATTGCGGCGGTGACGTCAGACGGCACTATTATCGGATCATCCACTTGCATTTTCTCGGGATCAAGTGCTTTTGCCTGTGTTGGATCTATAAACACCGCTCCTCTCATGAAGGAGCCTGACATAGATCCGTCACTTCCTATCGCGGCGTTCCAGCCAGCCTTTGAAAGAGCGTAATCAATTTCCTCGTATTGAATCTGCATCACTTTCGCGCGAATGTATTCCATATCAGAGCTGGAAATCGATGGATTCAATCGCTTGATTTCGTCTTCGATTTTTGTTCTCATCTCCTCCTTCTTCAAGGACGGGTCCTGCTGCTTCAGAAAGCTGAGCACCGCTTGCACTAGGGTGGACGACGCTTCTTCAGCATTTGCTTTTTCGGGAGCTAGGTGTGCCGGGGGCATCTTACTACTTAGATTCAAGATAGCCTTGATATATTGTGCATCCCGGGCCGTATTGAATGCTGCTAAGCGCAGCTCAGGTCGAGTTTTGCAAGCCGCCAGCGCAAAAGCCAGCGCTTCACCATGATCAAATGCAAGTTGATCAGGATTTGCCAACAACTCTGCAACGTCTCGGGCATGCAAGTCTGCGATATCATCGCCAGCTTGCAGCTGTTCAAATTCGCGTTCGCTAATTTTTGCAATGAACTGTGAATCTATCACCTGATTTCGCGGATCCTTGCGTGCATCGGCAACGCGAAGCAGCTGAAGCTTTTGTACTGTCCCGCCCGTTTCTTCTTTAACCTCGCGTGCTGCCGCATCGTACACGTTCTCGACGGTGTCGCCACGCACGTCGACAAAGCCACCAGGGAGTGCTTCGCGACCTTTGAATGGATCACCTCCGCGTATTCCTGTTACCACTTTAAGTCTGTTTGTCTTTTCGTGAATGAAAAATATTACTGTGGTGGCAGTATGTTCTGCTCGCGGCTCGTCATAGTAAAAGGTTGTCTCGGAATGAAATGAATGTGAGCGTGGTGCGTCTGATTTCTCGCTCGTGTCCTTGAATGCAGACGGCGGCGGAGCGTAAGGTAACACCTTCTCGCCAGAGATGATTTCGAACTGAACTCCATCTTTGTTGGTTTCATTTGCTTGTTTGACTGCCTGCACTATGGGGCGCTCTTCGGTTGAATTGAGAACCAGAAGATAGTTGATATTGAGCATTCCTTCTGCCGAGGTAACTCCAGTGAGTCGCAGCCGTTTAGCGCCCTCGTAAACATGAACGTTAAGCGCAGAGATAGAGCTAAGCGCGGTCTCCTCCAGCGTTTTGATGCTGGGTGAGTTTAGCGTACTGGGACAAAAGTACTTTCCACTTTCATCTCTTCTTGCCAGTTTCCTTCCATCCTGAAAGCGAATTTCCAAATTGCACTGGCTCAGCGTTTTCGCATACTTATATTGAAACTTCAATTTCCCGGATGGAGCGACGATTACGTCGCCAACCCACTCATGGCTGCGGGGATGATCAGCGTTTGCGATCCATCGTTGTGGACCCAAACGCTCAAAAATGGTTCCGTCAGCAAACTCGACCTTTGCAACCTTCTGGTCGGCGCCTAAGACAACTGTTTTCGCTTCCATTGTTCGGATAGGCTCCGCCGCGACCAAATGAGATTAGCAAGTTAGCAAATCTTGCTAGTCCGTTCAGTTAATGAATTTTCAGATCCTGATGGCTTCTGAGTCGTAGCAGCCGCGCCATGCGTGGCTCCTCATAAAGTAGTTCTTTAAGGAGCGATGCATGGCATTGCTGCTAAAAATCTCTTTGCATGGCCACGCTTGCTTATGCGACCCTCGCGTGTGCGTGATCGTGCAGCTCAGGTTCCATCATTCGCCGACTTGGAGTTAAAGTGTCAATTGCACCACGCTCTGGAGTTACGCCAACTGCGGCCCAGGCTCTGCGCAAAGTGTCCACTTTGTCTTGTTGTCCCAGTGCCTTTGCGGCTTCAATAGTTTCGTGAGCGAATGACGCAAATGACGGTCTCGATCCAGAGTTTTGCATTGCCTCATACCAGATCTTGCCTGGCGCTTCCCATGCGTAACCGCCTACAGCTTTTGCAAAAAGCGCGAAGGCACGATTCGGAATACCGGAGTTGTAGTGTACGCCACCACTATCGCCTGATGTTTTAACGTATTTATCCATGTGACCTGGTTGCGGATCTTTTCCGATGCGTGGGTCATCGAACGCAGTTCCCGGATTCAGCATGTCTCGCAGGGCCCTACCGTTGACGTCGTCTTTCCAGATCCCTGTGCCAATCATCCAATCGGCTTTGTCTGCGGTTTGTTGCTTTGCATATTGTTTAACCAGAGATCCAAAAACATCGGACATGCTTTCATTTAGTGCACCTGATTGACCGTAATACTTGAAGTCAGCCATTTTTTGTGTGACACCATGGGCGATTTCATGTGCAGAGACATCGAGCAAAATGAAAGTCTTAAACGGGCTAGCTGCGTCTGGCCGTCCGTACACCATTTGCGTTCCGTTCCAGAATGCGTTCTCGAAAGCCTTGCTTTCATCCTGGCGGAAGTTGACGGTTGATACCATCTTCATTCCGCGATCATCGATCGAGTTGCGATCAAATACCTTTTTGTAGAAGTCACGAACGATACCGCTGTATTCATAAGCTCGATCTACTTCAGCGTCGCCACTACGTGAGCCGCCCTCAACTCTTGCTAGCCGACCGGGTAGGCTATTGGATCCTTCCGCGTCATAGATTTCTCTGCTTCCTCGCCCATCACCGAAAGCTCTCGGTGCAAACTTTCCTTTAACCTGCTCGTCCATCATTTCAACGGTGCGCTGGTAGGTGCTCCACAAACCAGTATCGTCAGGATTTCTCTTTGCTGCTTCCTCTAAGACATATGGTGGCAAAAAAGATCTAGCCGTAGAATCTCCCCAATCCTGCGAGCTAGCACCAATGCCTGTCACAGATCCAGCCGCAGTTTCCTCCAACAGTTTTTCATTTGCATTGATTGACTGTTGCTTTGCGGCGTCTGCGTTCCTCTCCTTTTCAAAAATTGCGTGCGTATCCATAAAGTCAAACGACCCCCATTCCTTCCCCAGAAACGTGTATACAGACAGATCGACATTTTTCGACTTACATCAAATGCTTCTAAGCTTCACCCTACGTGCTTTTCCCATCTTTGCAGGTCTGTTTTGAATTCTATGCGCTGGGACGCAAGGCAGTGCGCATGAGCGTTCCGCCCAAGTGCCGATCAGGGTGCCCCCAGGGGGTACAGAAAAGTCTAAATATGCAGCCCGGTTCGGATAACTATTCCGATAATGCAGGTAATGTTGAACAGCACTCCGATTACCATCATCATTGCCGCAACCAATGCCTGAGCTTCTGGCGTCTCCGGGCATACCGTCGAATAGTCTGGCAATTGCAATCTCAGGCTATTCGCCTCTGCGTATTCTTCATAGGTAAGCTCAGCCTGGGCATCGATCTTCTGGGTTAATTCCGCAAAGCGCCTGGTCTGGTACGCCCGTTGCGAAACGCAATTCCTCCACAAGGCGTAAGCCCCCAGGCAGAGAACCCCGCCTATTGCCCCGGTTAACTGAATGAATTCCATAGACCAATCCCCCGTATGTACTCACCACACAGGATTTTGCGGAATTAGGAGGTGGCTCGGGCGGCAAAGATTAAATGACGCGGAATGTCGATTTGAGTTTTAAGTGCACGCTGTTCGCACGGGCCGGGCCATATTCTGATTTCACAAGGTTGGTTCGGGACAGAGGGGTAAGGGACATGCAAAACACAGCAAATTCTGCAGAAGATTTGATCAGCAGCCTCGGTACGATCTACGGCGTTTCTGAAATCAAGAAATCAACAAGCGAAGACTTGAGCTGCTGCCCAGTATTGGTTGCAGAAAATGCACTGTTCTTCTTCGCCTGGGACGAGAATGAGCCCGCCGGTGCTGGTAACTAAACGAGTTTAAGGCTTTTGACTCACCGCAAGATATTGTTCAGCGCGAGCAACCATGAATGCTGCCATCACGACAGCTTCTTCCGCGAAAGCATTCATGCTCATAAAGACTGCATCACGCGAAACGCCAAGTTTGTGAGTCAGGAATTTGACCAGGTCCATCTTCGCTTCTTTCAATTGTCTTCCGCACGAGCCAGGCTCGTCGCTATGAATTGAATCGTCAAAGCTCATCAGCGATGTAATTGGAAATCCCAAATTTTGGCAAGCGGCGCTTATCTGTTCTTTTGCTTGTTGGCAGATCCCCAAAGCGACTAATGCCCGACCCGCTTTTACGTTGTCCTTCGATTGCATGCCGACCTTGGCTAACTCGGTAGTTTGGTGGATCTTCAGGAGCACGTTTTGCATTTTAGATATAGTCGTCGCGATTGGATTAAGCTGAACAGCTTGTGCCTTTAGGGTCTGATTCTGATTATTGTATGTGGCAGGCATTTGCGAACTCCTTGCTGGTACTCTTCTAAGATAGAATTTGTTCGTTACAGCAATTTGTCATTATTGTTTCAAGTATGTTTCATGCAAGAAAAGAGGTCACCATCAGAGATGATGACCTCGCGAGCGGGCTGTGTGGTTGGTTGGTTGTTCGTTGTTGTTCGGCTGTTGACCTCCTTGTTAGATAGGTTTGTCGTTGTCGTTTGCTCCTTTGGATATGAAAGGTAGTTTTGAAGGTTGTTTCGGTGTCGGTTTGGGAGAATGTTTCGGCTGTGCTTGTTGAGGCACATTTCGAATAATCTCTCGCTTAATTTGCTCGATTCGCTGCCAAATCCATGCGAATGGATCTGAGTTCGCTACTGCTGGTCTGGGATTTGGATTTGCCTTCGGACCAGGTTTGACCACCGGTCTTGGGAGCGGTTTCGGCGGCTGTTTAGGCGGCGTGACCGGCCATGGGCAGATGATGATTCCCCCGCCGATTCCGCCCATTCCTGGGAACGAATTTGGTGGCGGTGTTGGAGTTGGTGTCGGTGCCGGAGCCGGGGTTGGACTTGGAGCTGGCGCCGGAGTCGGAGTCGGAGCTGGCGTCGGTGTGGGCGTCGGACTCGGAACCGGAGTCGGGATAGGAGTCGGAGCCGGAGCCGGAGTCGGAGCCGGAGTCGGAGTCGGAGCCGGAGTCGGAGTCGGAGCCGGAGTTGGAGCCGGAGTTGGAGCCGGAGTTGGAGCCGGAGTTGGAGCTGGAGTTGGAGCCGGAGTTGGAGCTGGAGTTGGAGCCGGAGTCGGTTCCGGAGTCGGTTCCGGACTTGGAGCCGGGCTGGGTGTTGGGACCGGAGTCGGGAGCGGAGTCGGCGTCGGCTCCGGTGTTGGCGCTGGAGTTGGAGCCGGAGTTGGAGTTGGAGTTGGTGTTGGAGTTGGAGCCGGTGTTGGAGTTGGTGTTGGAGTTGGAGCCGGTGTTGGTGCCGGAGTTGGAGCCGGCGTTGGTGCTGGAGTTGGAGCCGGTGTTGGTGCCGGAGTTGGAGCCGGTGTTGGTGCCGGAGTTGGAGCCGGTGTTGGTGCCGGTGTTGGTGCCGGTGTTGGAGCCGGTGTCGGTGTTGGTGTTGGAGCTGGTGTTGGTGTTGGTGTTGGTGTTGGCGCCGGAGTAGGAGCCGGAGTAGGAGCCGGAGTCGGCGATGGAGCCGGCTCCGGGGTCGGAGTGGGCACGGGACCGGGAGTCGGTTCTGGCGTCGGCTCAGGAACTGGAGTGGGAACTGGAGTCGGCGTTGGAGTTGGCGCGGGCTGCTGGTTCGCCTTCAAGTTCGCAACGAGCACGGTCATTTGCGGAGTGTCTTGGCCGTTTACCGGTTCCACACCCAACAAATACCCTTGCCACCATGGTCCCGCTGACCAGTAGGTGTATCCATCCCATTGAGCTTGATTCGCATATAGATATTTCAAAACAGCATCGAGAACAGCTAAACCCTGAGGAGTCGCAGGTACGCCAACTTCTCCCAAAAATCCCGTTCTATTATTAGCTTTCAACCAGGCGTTGAAGTTCGAGAAATATGATACCGCTTCGGCGACGCTAACGATATCCGTCCCTGCACCATTGCCGATACCATCAAAGTATTCATGCACTTCAAAGGTCATGTGATTGGCAGGGTCTCTGAGCCTTAGCATATCAGGTCCGCAAAGCTCAACGAAGTTCCGTACGTGGTTCCAATAAGGTGTTGAAACGATCACCAGGTTTGTGCTTCCGGTTGCGCGAATTTCATCAATAGCGACTTGCTGCGAATCCACCCATGTTGAAGCCGTCATGGTAGCGCCAAGTGGCTCTCCCATTAAACTGAATGATACTTTGGAATTGTTCTTATATCGTTCGGCAATGCGTCTCCACAAATTACCAAAAACGCTATTCGGAACTCCGCCGGGAACTCCGACGGTTTGGTTGAAATAGGATCCATTGTTATGTAACTCGACGACGGTATGTAATCCTTTTGCGGTTCCGTAGTTGATGACGTCATCGAGAAGCCCTGTGTAGTAAGGGTCCAACGGCGAGTTTGCCGAAGGTTGAAGTCTTTCCCACATTACTGGTACGCGGATGATGTTCATACCTTTTGCAGAAAAGTAATCCAATTCTGCGCGTGTAGGGAAGATGTAGTCGTACATGAAAATCCCTGGCAACGCACCTACGCCCCATTCGGCGCCTGCGATGCTGACTCCCTCTAGCTTCATTCCGCCTTCTGCAGCTAGGGCTGGGCTTCCAATAAATGCCGTCATGATGAACAGTGCATTTAGTGAAGCTATTATTTTGGTCCTAATCATCGAAACCTCCTTCTCGAGAGAATATTCCGCATAAAGGCACGCGGAGGTAAGTCGCAGTTGCGACGTGAAATATCTGGAATGCGATTGCAAAAGCAGCTAAAGAACTTGAGTTGGTAACTCAATCGCGGCATTCTTTTCTGCTAGCAGGTAGTACCTGGGCAATCTCATAGATGCGTGGGCAATTGCAACTTCACACAGCTGGTATTTGACGTGGTCGCGTCAAATGTGCAAGATCAATTTGTGGCGATCCTGGGAGTGCGGTATGTTTTGGTATCGATCCGGAGTGCTGCAATTAATGACAGCGATCCGGGGAACGCCGGCATCTTGCCGGCATCGATTGTTTCTCAGCGCGTGATGCAATGCGTCCTACGCATTGTTCTTGTCCGGTTACGCGCGAACTTAATCGCTCAGTAGCACCCGGAACATTGATGTGATCATTCGTGTAATCGAAGATCTCTTTGCAGATGATCAATCAGAACGATTGATCACATATGTCTTCGGACTGATGCACTTGTTTCGTTGCAAATCTCATTGCGAGAGGGTCTTGTAACCAATTGCGAGCACTAGTAATGGTGACTTGAACATAACGAAGCGATGCGGATCCGAGTTGGAGTTTGAACAAATAGTTGGTAACTATTATCCTTGATCCAACCAGTGAATTTTCCAACAACACAATTGACCCTTTTTTGTGGAACTCCAAAACGAAAAGACCGGGGGAGATACCGGTCTTTTCTTCAGCCACGAGAGGAGCGGAAAACTTTTGATCTTAGAGAATAATTCCGAATGCAAGCGGAGCAAGTTTTAGAACCAGCGGCAGGATTTTTCCTATTACTTCGGTGACGGTGCCGATCAATGATTCGATACCGCCTTCACCCAGCAGTCCGCTGAGCGAGCCCAACAGTCCGCCTGGACCGCCGCCGATGCCGTCTAATCCCAGCGATCCCAGGGCACCACCGAGAGAGCTACTACCAAGAACACTGCTTATTCCTCCGGCGGTGTCCCCACCATTGCCTAGAAAATCCAGTGCTGGATTTGCAGATTCGAATGCTTGTCCAAACTGCTCCATTCCGGGAAATGCTTTCCCAATGCCAGCTTCTGAGAGCATTTGAGGAGCTGAGCCTAGTGCGGAGAGGAATGAGCGTTCACCGCCAAGAACATTGCCGAATGGATTCTGTCCGCCGAGAATATCCTTCAATCCGTCGCCTTTTACTAATCCG
The DNA here is from genome assembly GCA_019747875.1 of Candidatus Obscuribacterales bacterium. GTDB lineage: Bacteria > Cyanobacteriota > Vampirovibrionia > Obscuribacterales > Obscuribacteraceae > JAIEPM01. The sequence goes on along the minus strand of JAIEQI010000081.1, from coordinate 22,250 downwards.
GAGAAACTACCGAAGGCATCAGAGAGCTGCGCGCCGGGATTGGCGAGAGCTTTATCCAGACCGCCGGGCAAGAAGTTCTCTGACAAATTGTCTAGTTGTGGAAGCTTGTCCAATCCGTTCGGAAAGAATTTGTCAGTGCCTTGTGTGAATAGATCTGCAGGAGACGTTTTTAGTAAATCTGCGCCAGGGAGATTCTTGCTGAATACGTCATCGAACGAAGGGAAGCCTTCTGGAATGCCGGACGCGCCGCGCATCGAATTTACAATATTCAAGTTGTCTAGCGGACTCTTGCCGATGGGGCTGATCTCGTCGAATACTTTTCCACCAATTTCTTCTAATGGATTTGAGACCGAATTGGTAACTTTGTCAAACGCCTTATCGAAAAAACTCATTTGAAATCTCCTTGTGTTGTGTGTTGGTCGATATTTGTAGAGTAATCTTTCTTTGTTTCAGACTTGCAGCGTACTTGTTTCAATTTTGTTGCAAGCTCCAAATCACTTTCTTGGTGGGTTTATTGAGCGCGAGGTTCTAAGTATGGAGCGCGGTTCTAGTATAGAGAGCGGTTCTAAGTATAGAGGGCGTTCTAAGTATGGAGCGCGGACGTCCCGTCCGCCCATGAGTATGGGAAGCGGACGTTCCGTCCGCGTTTCGTCTAACAAAATACAATCGGAGACCGGGAGAACACTGCATGCGCTTAGAATTGCGGCATTGGCATGCGCATTGGTCCAATAGACTTTGGCTGCGCCGGTCTTGTTTGGATGGATTCATAGTTAACGCTCGCCTGCATAGGCGAAACGTAGTCGTTCGACACTACGTCTTGCAAAAGACCTTCGGCTTCGTTCGATGTCAGCTCGATTGAATCGTTCCCCGCTCCCGCCACATCAATTTGCACAGGTGCGTAGCATGTCGTGGGAAGAGACTGTCGCATACGCCAGGTCTGCGTTGTTTGGCTGTTGTGTTTGGACCAAGCATCTTGGACTGACGACGCCCCGCCGGCATACGTGTTCTCATTCGCAAAAGCGGGTGTGATGCTCAGGATTCCAACGGATATTACTAGTGCTACTCGCGCGATTTTGACGGTTCGATCCCGGGAGCGCCGGCATCTTGCCGGCTTCTGGTCTCTTAGATTGCTGCGTTGTGTTGTAGAAGTGCCGAACATCTGCGTTCTCCTTTGATGCTTTCAGCATATGGAACGCAGATGTCAGATTTGATACAGAGATGTTTCAGATTTGTCGCAACGCTAGCGTCGCTATGTAAATACTCGAAGACTGAAATTTAGGTCCGAGAGTTATTAGTGGAATTAACGATGAAAGTTGTTCGTGAGTTAGCTCGTTATCTAAAACACATGGTGAAATTTGAGTGCTCCTGCGGCAAAGACAACGACCCAGGAAAGAGCGGTGATAGCTACCAGGACGTTAATGCTTTGGGCTTCTTTCTTAATGTGTCTCATTGCTAGTTACCTCATTCCAATCCCGAATATGTTGTTCAGACACAAATAATATATGTAGCTGCTCAATCAAAATTGAGTCAGATTTGCGTCTTTTTTGCGTCAGGAATGTTTTGTGTATGCCGTTTCGGAGGATACGCTGGGGAGCTGAGAAGATCCTTGAAGATTCTGCCGTGGAAAGCCTTATCCTGATCACAGACCTTTGACCGCTTCGCTTGCTTCCTCTTCGGTTTTCTTGAAATCCTTGTATTTGCGATAGACGTCTTTTCCGTGTTCGCGTTCTTGATTTTCTATGTCTTCAAACGGATCTGCAAGGATGTTGAAGTTTGGTCTGAATCTTGGTGCTGCATCGGACAGCACGTATTTGCCGAGTACTGGATGGCTAGCCTCAGCCAGTTGATGGAAAAGTCCTAGCACCTTAGAGCTTCTAACCGCCCCGGCTAACCATCGATCTTGCCAATCTAGTACCGGTGGATTCGGTACAGTACTGCTATGCGAATATGCCACCATTGCAGCGCACACGAATCCGAGAAGGCACTTTGAAAACGCGACTATAGAACCAGTGACTTTGTCTACCAACTCTAAGCCCTTTATGGGTCCTGCTCTGTAGTGAGTCAGTATGGATTCAATAAACTGTTGGACACAGATCCACAAAATCAAATATGCCAGTAGCACTGAAAGAAATGGTTCGAGATGCAGAATTTCAGCAAGAAATGTCGCTGCATCGATGTAGAGATGTTGGCACAGAACAGTCGCGATCACAACTGAAACCGGCACGGCATACCACTTCTTAGACAAGCCAGTCGCCCAACCTGTCAGCGCGAAAGTGATCAAAACTGCCGGCAGCAAGAGATCCCAGAACATCTTATTCTTCAGGTTCGGGCGCTTGCACTGGTGTTTGCACGTTATATGTCCAGGTTGCATGCGAACGCGAATCAGTCATCGTCAATGTCGGAATCTTCGCCTTTTCCATGTACTCTTTGATTGGATCGATGATCCCACGGCGCATGTTTGGATCAGGAAGTGAAGTTGAAATCTGCAATGTGACAGGCACATCTACTGATTTATCCACTTCTTTTCCGGCGTTCGGATCCTGCCAGGTGAATTTCCCGGTCGCACCGGCGTTCGTCAAACCTTTAGTAATTTCTGTCTCGATAAAATTGCGAGCGTCCAAATAAGTGACCTTAGCCATCGGATCTTCTTTTGGCGGGCCCTCGGTTACCAATTTGCCGATCCACGATCCGGGCAATGCCAGGAGAATGACAACGCCGACACCCAGGAAGACCAGCACGAAAGGTATCCAGTTAATGCCAGGCTGCTGGGCTTTGAAATTCGAAAAACGATTGGAGCCGCCACGGCGAACCATCTGTCGTGTTCCGCATGAGGGACAGACTTCTTCGTAGCCATGCAGAGGGACTCTACAAGCTGGACAATCGTGCATGCATTTCCTTCCTTTCGTGGACGCTCCGGAAGTTCGCAGGGATCGCCCCTCTTTCTTCCTCGGCTATCTCAGACGCCCTCAAAGTTTGCTGGGCTTTCGCCCGCCTTCGTTCTTCCCATTTAAATTCTATCGATAATGGCGACGATTACAACCACTTTATCAAATTAGACCGCTTTTGCAGTTATTTGACATCATCGCGAACGTCCGTTTTGATTGAAGTCTGCGACGCTTGATCGCCGCTGCTTTGTCCAGGCAAAAGAATTTCAGGAAACTGCGCTGTCCTCATCTGGATGACGCCGCCCGAAATGAAGCGCCTGATGGGCATTAGCCAACCGAGGAAAAAGCCACTCAGCATGCCGCCAAGATGAGCGTAGGCTGCAATTCGCACGGCTTCAGTGGAGCCGGCATTTCCGGACGGGAAAAGATAATTCACTAGCTGGTCGAAAAGTATCTGAGTGACTGCCATGACACCCATCCAGGTGAGCTCAGATGTGCGTACAGCTGGAGGCAGAATATGCTTCAGCCGGATGGTTGCGGCTGCTCCGGCTCCGAAAACTCCAAGTACGGCACCCGATGCTCCGACAACTGGAAGGTCGGGAATCAATGCCATTTGGAGAACGCCACTGAGCACTCCCGAGAGCAGAAAAATCAGAAGGAAGCGAACGGGACCGTAGATATTCTCGACGTAGCGACCGAACCAAACTAGTCCGACGACGTTCATCACCAGATGCGAAATGCCACCGTGGAGAAACTGGTACGTAATCAATCTCCAGAATTCGCCCTGGAAAACCGTGTCTCGCAAAACCCCATACGCATAGGTGTAGAGGTAGATGTCGTACATCGATTCGTTGTTTGAGAGCCGCGGCAAATAGGTGACGCCGAAAATGGCGCATATGATCAAAACGAGCGCGTTCACCGCTCGTGCATTTTTCTTTCCGCCCATCACATCCGCTACGATTGTGCAGCGGAACATGATCTCCCTGGCTATTCGCGATGCCTCGGCCCGGATTTCTGCATGTGAATCTTGTTCTGCATTTGGGTTCTGCGCCGAAGCTTGTTGCAACTCCATTCGCGCATGTGCAAGCTGCACTTCAGTTCTTTCTCGCCATGTCTTATCCGTGGCCGGCGTCTTACTCAAAGACTCTTCAAAATATCGAATTGCTTCCGGTACATTTCCGCTGCTTAGTTGGCAGCGCCCTTGCCAGTACATTCTGCCGAAATCCGGTAGAGAACTCTTACGCAACTTCATGCCGTCAACTACGCTGTTTGTGGTTTGGCAATCACCAATTAGAGCGAAATAGCTGAGAAAAATGGTATCTAGTGAATCGCGCGCATAGCCGGAGCTGGGAAGATCAGCCAACTCCAACGCCTCCATACTTTCCTTAGTCATACCGAGTTCGTTATACGCTCTGACTGCAGGAATTGCGATCTGCGAAGGGAATCTCACTTTGTTTTTTGCGTCTTTTGCATTCTCCGGAGCTGCGCCCTGTTTCTCCAGATCTTGCTTGTAGCGCGCCATGGCACTTTCGTATCGCTGTATGACGCCGTGCCAATCGCGATTTACCAACAATCCCAACATTGCATATGCGTCAAGGCTATTAGCTATCGCCTTTGGAAGCGGCGTTCTTGCCCATTTGTCATAAATTTGGTCTGCAAGACCGAGATCTCGTTTGGCATATGCATCCACCATTCGTATCAGATCAAGCCAGAAAACTCCTGGCGGTCCCCACATAAGGAGGCGCAACATTTTGGCCGAACTCACTGCTTTGTCAGTTCGCAATAGACCCAGAGCTTGCGTCATTGCCATCATTTGCATTCTGGCAAAAACGGTAAAACTAAGGAGAAAGATCCAACCAACAATTGCAAACAGCCAATCGTATTTTGGAATCTGTAACCCGAGTGATCCGATTATGAGAACGATTCCAAGCTGCAACATCGTGCCCCAGCTCCAGCGCCAGCCTGCTCGTCCTGCATTGATGAGACCGAGGATAGCTCCGGCAACTAAGGGTAGAAGCCATAGCGTGGTTTGCGTCATCCGATTTTGCTCGTGTCGGATTTGGCGTTTTGAGAATTCGTTTTTCTACTTTGAGCATCCGATCTGCCGCTTGTTCCATTCGCCGGAATGGCTGCAACAAAGCGCTTCGTGATCAATTGTGGGCGCGTAATTGCTGAGCCTACAACAACGGCATGGGCACCCAGTTCAAATGCCCTGCTCACCTCTTCTGGATGCCAGACTCTGCCTTCTAACACGATTGGGCAATCCAATTCTGCGCAAAGTCGCTCTAATAAATCGAAGTCCGGCGGTGCCTCAGCATCGCGGCTAGTCTGGGCTGTATAACCGAAGAGCGTAGTTGATACCACATCTGCACCGGCTGCTCTTGCTTTCAGTCCTTCATCAAAAGTAGAAATGTCAGCCCAAACTGGGACCTTCAATTCTTTGTGAATTCTGCTGATCGTTTCTTCCAAGCTCAAGTTGTCGAGGCGCTGGCGTGGAGTTGCGTCCAGAGCGACAATATCCGAACCAGCGTCTGCGCAAAGTTTTGCATCCTCAAAGCTGGCCGTGATGTATACCTTGCTGAGCTTGTCTTCTTCCGAAACGTTCTTGCTCTTGATGAGCCCGACGATTGGGAGGTCGGTGCGCTTGCGAACATATTCAATATTAGCTGCACCCTCCAAGCGCAGACCTCGCGCACCACCATTGATGCCGGAAAGAGCGAGCGCACAAATATGCTCCGGTGCACAGAGCGGCTCACCCTCACTTGCTTGAGAGGAGACAATAAGGACGTCTTTTAGCCGCGCAATGGGATCCTGCGATGGGTCTTTGCTGGCGTTCATAACTGAACTTGTCCTTTCTGCAATTGCCGGTTGCTTCTATGTGAGAGGTGGGAGCGGATATCGTGGTTATCCTGATGGTGCGGGCGACGCATGGCGTCGCCCCTACAAATACCTGATTCGTTATTTAGCTGATTCCTTTGTGTATTTATGGGCGGGCAGGATGCCCGCGCTCCATACTTAGCTGCATTCGTTGTGTCTCTCCCGTTGGTCACTAACGACTCTGTGATCTCCCGGTGGTCACGCTGTGTCTCCGGCTGGGCGACGGCAGGCGTCGTCAGCAAGACAGTACAGGATTAGAGCGGTGGCAGATTCAAGCAGATGAACTTCGGCTGCGTCATTTCTGCAATCGCATACTTAACGCCTTCCAAACCGACACCCGATTCTTTGCGTCCGCCGTAAGGCATATGATCGGCTCTGAAGGTTGGCGCGTCGTTTACCATCACGCCGCCTGCATCAATCTGGCGAGCGGCTTTGAAGGCGACTTCCAGGTTCTGGGTGAACACACCAGCTTGCAATCCGTAGCGCGAATCATTCATCAGTTTGATCGCTTCATCAATATCTTTGTATTTCATGACCGCAACTACTGGTCCAAATACTTCCTGGCAGACGACCGACAAATTCGGTGCTGTTTCGGAAAGCACTGTCGGCTCCAGTACGTTGTTGCCTTGCTTCTTGCCACCAGCCAATAATTTGGCTCCGCCTTTTACAGCTTCGTCGATCCACTCAACTGTCTTATCGACCGAACCGGTATCAATCATCGGACCAACATCAACCGACTCGTCTAGTGGATCGCCGCAGCGCAGGTTCTTCACGAGGTCGACAAAGGTAGTGAGGAATTTGTCGTAGGCGCTTTCTTGAACATAAACGCGTTGTACCGAAATGCAGGTTTGTCCGGCATTGACATAACCACCACGTGCGGCGGCTTTAGCTGCCAGGGTCAAATCTGCATCGCCATGGACGACCAGTCCGGCGTTGCCACCTAACTCCAGAATGATGCGGGTTCCAGGTGCGATCTGACTGCGCAAGTTCCAACCTACTTCCTGCGATCCTGTGAATGTGATCATTGCAATGCGTGTATCGCTAACCAGGTGAATTCCTTTCGAGCCTCGGCACGGTGTCAGAACCAGGGCTCCTTCAGGCAGCCCGGCCTGAGCGAGCACTTCGGCTAACTTCAAACTTGATACTGGGGTTTGGCTGGCAGGTTTCAAAACGATCGTGCAACCGGATGCGATGGCTGGTGCCAATTTATGTGCCACCAGATTCAATGGGAAGTTGAACGGAGTTATCGCTCCGATCACACCGATTGGTTCGCGCATGACCATTCCAATGCGCCCCTCGTTGCCCGGCTGGCGATCCATTGCAATCTGTTCACCATCCAATCTAAGCGCTTCTTCAGATGCGATAGTGAACGTCATCACCGCGCGGGAGACTTCAATGCGCGCATCCTTAATAGGCTTGCCACCTTCCAGCGCAATGGTGCGAGCGAAATCTTCGAGCTGTTCCGACAGCAACTTTGCTGCGTTGGCGAGAATCTGCGAACGCTTGTGCGCCGGCATTTTTTTCATCACTGAGTGGAATGTTTCGTGGGCCTGAGTAATTGCTAATTTGATTGCTTTCTCATCAGCTTGAGCTACAGCGGCAATCACCTCTCCACTGAAGGGGCTTTTGACCTCATTTAGTTCCGAGGATTCCGTGCCTTTGATCTTCAACGGGTATTTGGCAATTTCTTTTAGCATTTCAGCCTTCCTTTATCTGTAGCCTTATCTGGCTATTTCGATAGCGTTTCTGCCGCCATCAATCGGCGGCCGTCTCGTAAATTTTGCTCGGCTTCCTAAACACCTTCTAATCAGATTTAGGCGCCTGCTCCTAAAGTATCCCTCATATTCGCCCGTCCCCAGCGAGAATTAAGACCTTCATTAGACTTCTTTTCTATCTTCTCTGCGGCGATCGGGTAATAATTTGTGGCGTTACCAAGCGGCTATCTAATGAGCTAGGGCCTGCCTTATATCCAGTTGCTAGCAAGCTGCTTATCAAATGATGCGACGTGCTCTTGACAGGGCGCTTTGTAGCCCGGTGATATACTCATCAAGCTTATGCAGGAATCTCAAAACAGCCAAATAGCCAGACAGGCAAGCGTGCCCGGTGCCATCGGCAATAAGATGGTAGCCCTGTTGCTGTGTTTTACGTTTTCGCTTTCCACGGCGTCTTTGTTGCTCTTGTCTGTTGAACAGTCTGCTCAAGCTGCGCACAGCCAGATGCGACCGCATGAAGCTAAGCAGCATTTGAAGGAAGTCGAGCGTAAAAGAAGAGAAACGCACCAAAAGCTTTTGTTGGCTAAAGAGAAGGAGCGCAAAGCTCTGCTCAAACTGAGCAAAATCAACTCCGATTTGAGAAACACAAAAAAAGCGCTTAATTCAAATCAGAACCAGCTGCACCATACTGAAACCAAACTGGTTCACACAGAAACTACACTCAAGAAGACCACCGCTCATGAGAGCAGCATGTCCTTGCAGGCGGCTCAAAGACTGCGCGAGATGTATGAAGGGCAGCGTCTTGGACTTCTGGATATGATGTTCCAGGTTGCCTCGTTGCAGCAACTGATGGACTTGTTGTACTTCCAAGAGCGTGTTGCGGAAATGGACCGTAAGCTGCTTGCAGACTTGCGCGTCAAAGCTCAAAATCTAGCCGCCCAGAAGAATCAGCTCGGAATTCAAAAAATGCATCTCGGTGACGTTGTGTCGGAGATCGCCAAGAAAGCGTTAATGCTGAATAAGGAGAAATCCGAGCAGGAAGAAGTTGCCGAAAAACTGCGCAGTCAACGATCCTTCTATGAACAAGCCGAGCATCAGTTGGCGCGCGAATCCAATCAGCTCGAAGCGCAAATCATATCTATGATGAAAGCCTCGCAAACCCAAAGCGGTGATAAGGTTGTTACTAAGGGATCCGGCACAATGTCCATGCCATTGCGTGCATCGATCACATCTCCGTTTGGTTGGAGACGCCACCCCATTTTTAGAGTCAAGAAATTCCACACCGGCATCGACTTAGCAGGACCGAATCACAGTCCAATTCGCGCAGCCGATAGTGGCAGCGTGCTTTATACCGGCTGGTACGGCGGTTATGGCAAAGTTGTCATTGTCGGGCACGGAAACGGGCTCGCTACACTTTACGCCCACATGAGCAAGGTTGCCACCAGTGCCGGTGCCAACGTGCAAAAAGGTGACGTCGTAGGTTATGAAGGCTCCACCGGCTTCTCAACCGGTCCTCACCTGCACTTCGAAGTCCGCGTCGACGGCAAACCAAACAACCCACTCAACTTCGTGCGCTAAAATCCAAAGGGTGGCAATCATTGCCGGATCCCTATTAGCGACAAACTATACTATCTGAAATGCTCTTCTTACGCGCATTATAACGCCGAGCTCTTCGAAGCTTATGCGTGGACGCTCGTGTCCATGCACAGCTTCTGCATGTGCGGTGGAAATGGGATTCTTCACAAGGGCCAAGTCATTTGCAACTGAATCCAGAGCAGTTTCGAATTTGAAGTAGCTCCCGTCGAAGTTAACTACAGCTTCAGAATTTTCCAGATCCATTAGCGGAATCATTTGCGATTCATCATTTAAAAGGTTGGTCCGCTTTGCCGGCCTGTATTCTTTGCAAAGCAAATCGTCGATACCCATACCCATGCCCATTCTCCTGATTGATCATAGGTATTACTTGGGCGTTGGGAAAAATAGGCGTGATGTATTTGCCGTGGAGTGATCGAACTGGACTTAGCAAGCTGGGACCTTGAGAAACTTGGGAGAGTATTTGTTGAAGAAGGTTGTAAAGCGACTGTCGCGCATTAATTCGTGTTACTAAGTCCTTACATAGTTGTCAACTCGAGACAATTTGCGAGAAAATGACGGGTTTTAGATACGCGACTATAGGCTGTTTTCGCCTGTAGACGACAGAAGTTCTGTTTTCTCTTTTTTGGAGAGTTATTTATGAAGACTCGTTCGATTGCTATTCCATTGGCTCATTGCTTACTTTTGACCAGCGCAGTTGGAGCTTATGCTCAAGGCGGAGGCAATGTTGCTGGAGCAGCTACAAAAAGTTCCAACCAAATTAGAGCTAACGGCAATGCTGTAAAGGCTCCTAATGCAAACGTGAATGTCAATACGAACGTCAACGCCACAGGCGGCGGTGCTCGTCCCACTACGGGCCTATCTGCCGGAGCGAACACGGGCGTTAATGTGGGTACTCAGAATGCAGGTGTGGGAGCCAATCTCAATACTTCAGGACCATCCTTAAATCAGGGCGCTGGTGCTAACAGCAAATTGGACCTGGGCAGAGGCGCTGTTGGCGGCACATCAGCAGGCAGCTTGAATAATTCGATCAACAATTTAGGCAATACGGCAGGTAATGCTGCAAGGACAGATTTTAATCGTATCGGTGTTGATCAGCGCCCCACTCCTCCAGTTGAGCAGGGTGATGCAGATCAAGTAATTGGAAATACCGGTGCTGGTGTCGGTGATAATTTCGCGCCGGATGGAACCAATGCCAATCATGGTAATTCAGGATCCTTCAGCAATCCTGGTGGCGGTGGCGGTGGACTTGATTCACTCTCTCCAGAAAACCAGGGACAAATTCTGAACGAGTCTGCCAATGCGGTAGGCGGTGGTGAAGGATCTGCAGCTACAGGATCCGTTGGCGGTGATGGTCGTCCAGGAGATCATACCACTGGAGATCACAGCACTACAGGTCATGCGACTGGCGGTGGATCTGGTGGTCCGTCCAGTGGTGGTGGCTCTGGTGACGGTGGTAGCGCCTCGACTGGTCATGTCGCAGGCGAGCACGGTGATTCCTCCCGCGGTGGCGGCGGTTCTTCCTCCAGCGGTAGTAGTGGTGACACTGGTCACGAAGCCGGCGGCGATCACGGTCGCAATGGCGGAAGCATCATAGAGCGTCCCACGGGCTCAACTGGTGCCGTATCAGGAATTGAAAATAGCATCAATCAAAATCTGGGAAATGGTATTAATGCCGGTCAGAACTTGCAGAATGTTGGAAATTCCCTGCAGAACGGTGCCAGAATAAATCAAAATCTTGGCGGCGTTGGCAACGTAGAAGTACGTTCACTGCAAACTGGTGAAGGTGGCAGAGGAAGTACACGCACATTAGGCTCCGGCTCTAAACTCGGTGGTGGTGGCACTCTTGGTGGCGGAGCTCTTGGCGGCGGTAACGGTATAGTCTCACCGCGCGATCCGGCTAGTGTGAAAGGCAATATTGGTGGCATCGTTTCGCCACGAGATCCAGCCAGTGTGGTGAACACCGGCGTTGGAAACATTGTATCGCCTCGCGATCCGGCAAGTGTCAAAGGCAATGTCGGCGGCATCGTATCGCCTCGGGATCCAGCCAGCGCTGTTAACGCAGGCGTTGGAAACATCGTATCGCCACGTGACCCTGCAAGCATCGTCGCACCTCTTAATGGCGTTAATCCTGGTGGTGGAGTTGGTGCAGGCATTACTGGTAATGGCAACACAACCGGAAGCATCAGCGGTGGAAGCGCAGCATCCGGTACCAACCGTGGTGGAAGTTCTGCTTCATCTGCAGGCAGCCGTGGTGGCACTACCGCCCCTGCTAATCCGGCAACTGCTGGTGCTGGCAGAGGTGGAGTTGCAGGCAGCAATACGGCGAACAGCGGTGCTGGCGGTGGTATCAAATCCGGTGTAGGTAATGTCAACGTCGGGGCCGGTGCAGCTGGAGCTGCTGGAACGAATCTAAACAACAATGTTGCTGGACAAGTTGGTCAGAACGGCTCTCGCGGTCCTGCGACTGGGGGCAATGTAGGCAATGTTAATGCAGGAGTTGGTGCAAATGTCGGTGCAGGAGCCGGCGCAAACCTCAATAACAACGTAGCCGGTCAATTAAATCAAAATGGAAATCGCAGTCCTGGTGCTAGTGCTGGCGCCAATGTTGGCAATAACATCGGTACAGGAAATCTCAATAATACGGCCCCCGGGGTTGGTAACAACATACCTGGTAATGGGGGGCTCAACAATATTCCAGGCGGTAACGTCAATGGCAATATTCCTGGCGGCAATTTAGGAAACAACAACCTGCCTGGTGGCAACGTTGGGAACAGCATTCCAGGAGGTAGCGGAAATCTTCCTGGTGGCACCGGCGGTGGAAATATACCCGGAGGCACTGGAAATATTCCCGGAGGCGGTGGCAGTATCGAAGGCGCCCTCGGTGGAGGAACAACAGCAGGTGCTTCACAAGTCGACATCAACAACACGGGTGTGAATCCTGCCGGAAGCGGTGGGCAAGTCAATGGGACTGTAAGCGGAAACAATTCAAACGACCCACTTGACCGATTCACCTCAGCAGGAGGCGCAACGCTATCATCTGGCGGTGCTACACAGGTGAATCCGGAAACTGGTGCGCCGGTCGGTGGCGATACCGGTATACTTGGCGGACCAGAAGGCGGTAATGCCGTAACTGGAACCAATAACAACAACACAGATCCTTTGATCCGGTTGGATTCGGCTCAAGGTGGAGCACAGAGTTCCGGAGGGGTAACGCAAGTTGATCCCTTGACCGGAGCTCCAACCGGAAGCGCTAATACATCTATAGATGAGACAGGACCAAATTCTGTTACCGGCTCCAACAACAATACGGATCCGCTAATCAGGCTGGACTCAGCTGATGGTGGTGCCAGAACGTCCGGAGGAGCGACGCAAGTTGATCCTAGTACTGGTGCTCCTACAGGAAGCGATACCTCAATTAACGAAGATTCGGCAAATACGGTTGACGGCAACAATGGCACTGCTAATGCCGGAGGACTTAACGGTACTGGCGGAAATGGCGGTGCTTCCGGAGGCGGATCCAGTAGTTCAAGTGGCAATAATGGATCCGGTTCGGATGGAGCTGATGGTACCTTCGGGGAAGGGAAAGCTGACGGAAGTGGTGATGGCAGCGGTGGCATAGTCGATGCTCCGAACTTGGAAGGTGGCTTTGGTCCGGGTACAGTCAATTCGGCGGTCGGTGGAGCCAACATCCAACAAGGGCTGCAGGGGCAAGCTGGTGCACTGGAGAATTCTGGTGCTTTTAATCAAAATCGTCTGGGTGGACAAGCTCTGGGGAACCAGGGAGTTGTGCGTTCCCTTGACCGCTCTGAAGGCGGACGGGGGGGAGACCTGCGTGGTGGACGTGGAGCCGGGTTCGTTAGTCCGTTTGCGGGCGGTGGATTCAAACAGGGCTTCGGCGGCGCCGGCGGACGCCTGGGTGGCGGTGACGTACCAAACGTGAATGCAGGTGGCATCGGCAGAGGCGGTGCAGCTGGTCTCAATAACTTGCCCGGCGGGCGACCAGGTGCCGTAGGTTTGCCTGGAATCGGAGCTGGTGCTGGATTGGGCGGAAAAATACCGACTGCAGGAGCTGGTAATCTTCCTGGTGTTGGTGGACCTTCTGGTGCAGGCAACATTCCTGCATTAGGTGGACGCTTGCCCGGTATCGGCGGCGGTGCACTACCGGGAGCCCTTCCGGGCGCGCTCCCCGGAGCTGCTGGTCGCCTTCCTGGAGTAGGTGGTATTCCGAACTTCAACACTAATCGGGTGCCTGCTGCATTGCCTAACTTTGGTGGCGCAGCAGCAGGTCGGGTGCCTGTAGCGATTCCGACTGGAAACTTTGGTGGTGGTGCACGTATTCCAGCTGTAACACCAGCAGCGCTTCCAAGTTTCAATGCTGGTGCTGCTGCCGGAGCTGGGCGCCTGCCTGTAGGTGGTGGCGCGCTGCCGAACGTTGGTGGAGCTGGCGGTGGCGGCGGAGCAAGAACTCCGGTAGCCGTACCGAACACACGACGCTAGTCCGTCAAATAGATCGCAAACAAGCGGGAGCAGAATATACACCTGCTCCCGCTATTGTTTGCGATCTATTTACTGTTGGTTTCGGCCATTCACAACGAAGTTGAAGAATTGAACAGCAGCAGGTGGGACCGCCGACGCCTTGCTGGCTCCTGTTCGATACGGCAGCGGCTATGCGAGCTTACGTTTAATTGGTGGTGCCGGAGGTGGGGGCTGCGCCGATCCCTTCTTTGAGTTGCAGCTGGCGGCGAATCTCATCGATGAATGCGTATTCTGAAGGCTTGCCTACAGCCATCTTGGCGCCCCAAAACAGGCGGAAGTCGTAGCCTGACGAACCAGGCGAATTGTTCGTGTGGAAGTTCCAGATGTGTTCTGTTCTCAGGAATCCACGCAATGATGGAAAACGCTTGGAAATTGGGCGCGAAAGCTCCGTATCATAGATGAAGGCAAATGGGTCTTGTTGAATTTCCGAGTTTTTTCCGAGAAACACAGATCTGTAGTTCGTTACTAGTAAGAGAGAACTTGTGAGTGACCATTGACCGCGTTGGTGGCTCATACCGATCGTATAGAAAGGATCGATTTCAGCGGTCGGAGCCTGAAAATACTTAATCCCTCTAAGCTGCAACAGCGTATTTGCAAAAACTGAGGTTCTCGGCGTTACTGCGCAAGACAGAGTTAGTGATGGCAAGAAATCGAATAGCGGATCAGCTTCTTTTACGAACAGCTCTCTAAATTGAAAATCGGAAGAAAGCGTAAATCGTTTCTTGAACGGCAAATCGTGGTGCAATCCGCCAGAGATAGAGTGCGAGTTTGTGCTGAGAATGTGATCTCTACCAAGGAAAGTATCTTTGATAAAGAAGTAGTTCGAAAACGCCTTCAGTCGAGGTGTCAACATCCAGCCAACAGTTAGGTTCGGGATAACCCGATAAGCAACATCTGACTTATTTACCAACGTCAATAAATCTAGCAACTGATTTTGTGTTGCTGGATCGAGATTGAAAAACACATCTGGTGTCGGGAAAATCTTGCTTTTGATCTGCCCTTTTGTTGGGAATTGAAATGGATTCAATTCATAGCGAAAAGAAGATTCGCAGTTCGCATCGACCGTTAACCTTGGTGGCAATCGCTCCAAAGCATTAAGTCTGAGCCGGTCTCCCACCGAATATCGGCGATCAAAGCCGGGCACCGGCACATATTGCGATTCGAACGCCGGGCTGAATTCGGGAATCTGCCGAGTAAAGTTGCCTTGGGTAATAGTGTTCTGAGCTATGGTTCCAGTAGCAGTGAAGTGATCGGCTCCCTTTGCTTCCGGTAAAACTGCTGCCGAAGCAAAGAAGGAAAGAACCAAAAACAGGACTAATTGCCTCAAGCGCTTCTCTTGTAAAGTGTTGGGAACCAAAGAGATCCGCCTCTTGACCATCTCATCATTGTCGACATTTTAACACGTGATCCAGTAGTGACAAGAGAAAACGCGATTATGTCTGTTAAACTGAAACTGTGGACATATGGCAACTCACGGCTGGGCGAATGAATATCAAAAAAAGCACAAACAAAAATGCACTGCTGTTATGCATGTTGGCGTCTCAGCTAATTGCGAGTTCGGCTTTTGCGCAGAATACAAACAACACAAATCAAAATACAACGAAGCCACCAGAGCCGCCTAAGCCAGCGCCTAAGATCAACATTCCGCAGCTTCCTGTTAATGCGCTTACGCCGGCCGATAAAAACTATGGTGGCACGAGTATTTATCTAATTGATAAAAAATCTCAGCAGGCTAAGGATAGGTCAATAAAGACTCCGACATCCAAGGCTCGTCCGGTGCTTCCCAGCAAGCCGGCACCGCCCAAACCAAAAGACTCAGTCATCATTAACACCGGCGATGATGCCAGTAATTCAAAATTCACTCCGCAAGGACATGTTCAAAACGGACCCGATGACGATGGATTCCTCAAGCCGGCAATTTATCAGTTCTATAAGGATTCATCGAAGTACATTTTTAGACCGGTCGGATTTAAGCCAGTTGCGTTAGAGAGTTCGACATCAGTCACTCTGTACATCATCCAGGTTGATCCCAAACGATTTGACTTCTACGCGTTTACTCAGGATGGACAAAGCGTTAGCAGTGATCTACTTGGTAAGGGTTCTCCTATTATTGTTGGTGATCAAGGCGCTGTTGTATCAACAGGGGACGGCATCCTCACGTTGCATGCCGGTAATTTGATTCTAGATACGGGAAATACACCCATCAGGCTTGGCAATCGTGAAGCTGGATTGAAAGCGCCAGCAAATTCGACGGTACTTGTTGAGTATAATCCTGGTGCAAGCATGAAGATTACGTGTCTTTATTGCAGAACCGGCGAGACAGTAAAGGCTAGAGCAGCTGCTGGTGCTAATGAAGTCTCGATCAATCAAGGTCAGTCGCTAGTCTTGGATGTTAATGGAACTAATATCCAGAAGGTTGATCTGCAAAGTCTAGCTGCAACGGACGCTCTACTTAAGTCTTCCGGTTATGCAGCTGCACACCATGGTCGCTTGCAATCAAGAATTGGGAACTTAGTTGCTAAGCAAAGTGCAGATCCAGGCCTTCCTATGCGCTTGCTGGCAGCCGATGGATCAGAGTTCTATGTGAATGAGAAAGGCGCGCTTGTCTTAAATGCAGGTTGGTTATTCGTCGATGCACCAGCCAAATCGATCATTACCAGTGACATCGGAACGGCAATGATCAAGAAACATGCATTTGTCAATGTTCAGCAAGTGCCCGGCTACTTCCGCGTTGCATCATGCTCTGGACCTGATGCGGTTACTGCTATTTGCGATAAGTACAAAGTACCGCTCGATCGTGGAGAGGAAGTTCTCTTTACAGATCACCCGCCAGCTGCCGTCGAGCTTGCTGCCGGTGATGGCATTCTGAGAAGGAAATTGAAATCAGCGCATCTAAGCGGTAACTACTACGCTGCATTGGGCGATTTCTCCATCTATTCAATGCTCTACAACGCTCCGCATTTGAAAGCGCTTCGTGTCGCAGGCACGCACAATGACAATGAAATTCAAAAGGCACTCATTCGTATGTTGGCGATGATCCAGTTCTCTACGGGCGGTCGCGGTGACTACAGTGAGACGCCGGAGATCACTGGAAGGATTGCACCAGAACGCTTTCTTGATCCAACAAAGTCAAACTTGATCTCCAGAAAATAGCTTTTTCTTTGCCCTGAATTGCTGACATCTTGATTGAATCCTAAGAGAGCTAATCGCTCTCAAATATAATTTCGACACCATGATTATCGAATTAATCGCATGTTCGAAGTTGCCACCGGTGTTTTAAAAACAACTGAGGGCAGCTCTACGAGCCTGCCCTCAGTGAACCCTGACCCAATTCTTAGAGATTACGCGATCTTGGCTGCCTTCTTCTTGAGCTCAGCGACTAGATCTTCTTGACCCAGCAGGTAACCGCGGCGTGCTTGATCATCGGCGTAATTGATGATCGCTTCGGTTAGATTGTTCAACATCGACATCGGTACAAACTCACTAATCTGGTTGAGCATTTGCTCTACAGATACCCATTCTTCGGTATTTAGCGGAATGGCGTCATCAAGCCTTGCAATGATTGTGTAATTGCGGAGCTTGTCGGTGGTTTGTGTCTTAGCCATGATGTCATCCTCGAACTTGTGACCGGTGTGGTTGCGAACATTTCGCTTTTTCCGGATTCCTGCTTGCGGGTTTTTCATCCCTACGTTGTCTTTATTCCCTTGATCGGAGAGCTTTAACCGTTTTTGGTTGCCAAGCATATTTTTGGTTATCTGTAATACTTTTCTGGGCATGCCAAGTGTCGATTTGGTAAGCTGCAATACTTCTCTAATGTAATGGGGCCCAAGGCTAATCGGGAAAACCCAATTTCGAACAGGGGCAATCCCATAATCGCTAAATCCACATAATGGATTCTGCGCTCACTTTGGCCTTTGAACACGAGTGCTCCAGCACCACTTGCAGCGAATGCGTATACACGCGTCGTAATAGCGTATATAGATTCGATTGCTGCTACTAATGCGTTGCTCCAAACAACGAGCCTAGAGTCGCTCTCAATGCGATTTACTTCGCTATTTTTGATAGCGTTCAATAAAGAGTTTGCGTGCCAGTTCTGCAGCTTGCTCTCTATCTTTGATTTCACCAAGTGTCTGCGCTTCGAGCAAGTCTTCAAGAAGTTGCCCCACGACAGGACCAGGTGAGAGATCAAGAATTCGCATGAGTTCATTGCCATCGAGAAGTCGATCCTCTTTTTTATTCACAACTTCATAGACGCTGTAATTAGACAAAAGTTCGAACAAATTTTGCTCAGCTTCCCTCCTGCCAACTTGCAGTCCGGGTCCACAAGTGGAGCGAAAGTCAGCGAGTGCAAGCAATATCAGCTCCGGTAATTCTTCGCCAATTGTTCGATAAAATCTGTATTTCGCCTTGTCAGTAGGCACTCCTTGTTGGAACAAGTGACCAGGACGAAGATGCCAACGCACCAATTTTTCGATCAATCGCTCCACTGGCTTTGCCCACTTCATGCGCTTTGCAAGCGGCTCGCACATTTCGGCGCCAAGTTTGTCGTGACCGATGAATGTATGTTTGCCATCATCATTGATAATCCATGTATCTGGTTTGCCAATGTCGTGCAAGAGGCTGGCAAGCTTGGTTGCTGCAAGCCTGCTTACGCCCTGGGCAAGCGGTTCACGCATGCGCGCTTGAACCCACTCCGGTAGTTCGATCATTCCTTGCTCGCATTGCACTAGTGCTTCGACAGAATGATCAAACAGTCCCAAGTGGTGATATGCATTTTTTGTGACACGTCGAGTCGCTTTCAACTCGGTGAAGATCTCTTCTAATAAGCCGATCTCACCCATCATCACAATTTGCTTTTTGCAATTATCGGCTTCAAGCATCATGAACATTTCGCTCGTAATGCGTTCTGCAGATACATTGGATATCAGCGAGGAATGCTTGCGGATATATTCGAGAGTTTCTGCTTCTATTTCGAAACCCAGTCTTGCTGCGAATCTAAATGCGCGTAGCAAACGGAGCGGATCATCTATTAATGCTTGCTCGCGCACCACTCGAATAGTTCTGTTTTCGATGTCGGCGACTCCGCAGACAAGATCAACAATCTGATTCGATGAGCTTAAATCGCAAGCCAGTGCGTTAATCGTGAAATCCCGCCTGAACATATCGCTTTCTATGCTTCCGCCGACGCATCCGGCAAAGTCGAAATACTCATAAGTATCCATGACCACACGGGCGGTATCATTCGTTTCGTCAAGCAAAACAAAGTGTCCTTGCAAATTGTCAGCAACGGACTTGGCAAAATTAATCGCAGGCAAGGAGGCACCGGATCCACTCGTTGATGAATCCGCGCTTGCAGGCATGACCATGAAGTCAAAGTCTTTGTAGTCTTTTGCTGTTCTGCCTAACAACGCGTCGCGTATATATCCGCCCACCAGATAAAGCTTGCAACCGGCAGTATCTGCCATGCGCAATATTTGCCTGACTGCTTCGTTTGTACGGGGATCAGCTTGGGCGGGAAGCGAACTCATCAGCCCGCGCTAATCTGCGACTCGTCCAGTTCTTTCGGTGGTGGCTTCATGTGAGCTGCAACGTAAACCAGACCGCCCACCATGCTTGCGAAAGTAGTCAGACCTAACCACATTAGGGCATAAGTGACTGCGTGTGATTTATCTACACCCACCAGCACCAGGAAGTATGTGTAAGCCCATTCGCGGATGCCGATGCCATTAAAGCTGGGCGTGATGAAACCCAACACCGCTACTGATGGATAGAACACGAAGTAATACCAGAGCGGAATATTGTCCAAACCGAGCGCAAGTCCAACACCAATGTGGCAGAGGACTAAAATAATCTGCGACAAGAGCGACCAGAAAAGAGATACCGGAATCAGTCCCTTATCCGTCCAAAAAACTTTGGCTGCAGATTCATTAAATTGCTTGGTAATCCAATTGCGTTCGCCCAGAACTAGCTTGCTGAGCTGGGGCATCAATGGTAATACGATGAAGGTCCCAAATGTACCTGCATAGATTGGCCATTTAAGCTGCCAAGGGAGAGAGGCGCCGCCTGAGCTCAAGGCTATTCCGAGTGTGGCACAGAAGAATAAAACGGCGATTCCGCAAGCACGGTCAGCCAGAACCGAGTAAAACCCTTCTTTATATAAGTTTGTGCCTTTAACCAGGTAGTAACAGCGGCTAACGTCGCCGCCGACTGTTGACGGGAGGAAGAGGTTAAAGAAGGAGCCGACTAGATATAGCTTGATCAACTCAGGAAGCGGACGGTCGAAACCGAGCGACCGCGAGATTAACTGCCAGCGCTTCGCCATCGGCACGAAGGAAGCCAAAAACAGCAATACAGTTCCGCCCAATAAGGCTGGATTAGCGCTGAGCGCAGTTTGCCAGGTTTTTTGTAAATCCACCTTACCAAAGATAAAAAGGCTGGAGAACATAACGATGCTAGCCAGAACTTTTAGCTTAAATTTGGTGGATTTGGACATTCTTTGGCGAAACTCTGCCGCCCGATTTAGGGCTTTCCAATTGGATGAACTTGCATCAGCAAGCATCCTAGCATCTGCAGCCGCCTCGTCTGCCTTTTCTCGGCTCAATTGTGTGGTTACCATGCCAAGACCGCCTTGCTCCTCCTGTCGCGCCTAGTCTGCGCTTCATTTACAGCTTTGAATGGTAATTTACGGCGGCAATATTGAAAACCCAATAAAATTAACGTGCAGATGCGCTAAATAATCTATGCGCTGCCGTCGCCACCTATGGGATTTCGGAGGTAGAATTAATTATCCTGAAGCTAACTCATAATTAGAAAGCTTTGCCCAGTTTTATATGGGTATTCTAGGATGGTTATATAGGGAATGAATTGAATAGAACGAACGCTAACCCCAGTCGAAGAAGAAAAATAAAAAAGCTACGTGGAACTAGAAACTTGGATGAAAGAAGTGCGTCAATGTTGAAAGATGTCCTTCTAATAAAAATTGCTGAAGTCCGCAAAAATGGATTCGAGGAAAGAAATGGCGCATAAGAGCAAACCTGGCAACAAGCTGATTCTCAGGCTGGGAACCCTTGCTATCTGTGGAATAGCAGGATTCACCTATCTCGGCATCAGGGACAAAGGCAAGTTTGTGGCTGTCGACCCAATGGAGTCGGCCTTTGCACAAACGACGCGTGATCGAGACCAAATTCCTCCTCAAGAGCTGTATCACAAGGCTTGGGGAATTATCAAAGATACTTATTACGACCAAAAGTTTAATGGGCAGAATTGGACTCGTTGGGAGCACCGTTACGACGGTAAGCTGAAAACCCAAGATGACTCACATAAAGCCATTGAGACAATGCTCGCCAGTCTGGGTGACCCTTACACCCGCTTCTTGAATGAAGAAGCCTTCGGAGAAGAGAAGAATTCGATTCAAGCTCATCTCTTCGGTGTCGGCATGCAGCTTGGAATGAACAAAGAGCACAAAGTCGTAGTTATTGCGCCGATCGAAGACACTCCTGCCGCCAGAGCCGGAATGCACTCAGGTGATGAAATTATCGAAGTAGATAAAAAGCCCGTAAAAGGTCAGTCGCTTGATCAAGTAGTCAAGCAAATTCGTGGCGAGAAAGGCACCAAAGTTAATATCACTTATTTACGCACCGTAAATGGTGCGGTGAAGAAGGATGCAGTTGACCTTGTTAGAGCAGAAATTCCAGTTAAAGCTGTTGTGAAGGCAGAAGTCCTTCCGGGCAATGTTGGTTATATCAGGCTCGACAGTTTCATCTCTCAGAAGGCTACGCAAGAGGTAAAAGACGCCCTTGCTAAGTTGGGCAACGTGAAGGGTCTGATTCTCGACTTGCGCAATAACCCAGGCGGCTTGTTGGCCAATGCTGTTGAGATCGCAAACATGTTCCTCGACAGGGGAGTTATCGTAAGTACGATCGACGCTGATGGTTATAAGACCTCACAACTTGCCACCAGAAGTTCATATAAAACCGAAGTGCCGACAGTCCTGTTGATCAACAAAGGTAGTGCCAGTGCAAGCGAAATCTTGAGCGGTGCGCTAAGAGACAATGGGCGAGCCAAGTTGATTGGCGAAACTTCATTCGGCAAAGGACTTGTTCAAGCCATCAATAACTTGGGCAACAAAACCGGCGTGAACGTGACGATAGCTCGTTACCTGACACCTAACGATACCGATATCCACAAGACTGGTATCGTGCCGGATTACGAAGTGAAGATTTCGAACGACGAGTTCAATGCAGGAAAAGGACCCTGGTGGTTCGATCCGACGCTGACGAACTTCAAGCGTTCGCCTTCAGACGGCAAGGACGTGCAATTGGTCAAAGCTATCGAAGTGCTCAACAAGATGCTTGCAGGCAATCCAACCGTAGTAAGCGACGCGAAGAACAGCACTGAAGCAGCCACCGCTGGAGCCAAAAACTAAGCGAACTGACTGTCAATCATAAGTGTGAACGCGCCCTGGATCTTTCAGGGCGCGTTCCTTTTCGAGGAGTCTATTTTTGTGATCGAATGTGCGATTAGTTTTCGAAATCCCGAAACGATGCAGCTGGTATGGAGCGCGGACATCCTGATGCTGTTGGCGATCTCATCTCAGCTTGGTCTAGTGCAGATTTTTGCAGCTAGTATGGAGCGCGGACATCTT
>JAIEQI010000122.1 GCA_019747875.1 Candidatus Obscuribacterales bacterium | reverse complement strand
GAAGAAGAAGCTCGCAAGAAGGCTGAGGAAGAAGAAGCTCGCAAGAAGGCTGAAGAAGAAGAAGCTCGCAAGAAGGCCGAGGCTGAGGAAGCTAAGGAAAAGAAGGAATTGCCTCCTGCGGCTAAGAAAGAAGAGAAGGCTGAACCAGCCGGCGGCATCATGAATGTCTCTGACGACGAAATGGACAATCTCTTCGACAACGTTCTTTCTGAGGAAGCTAAGGAGAAAGAAAAACCTCCTGCAACTAAGAAAGAAGAACCGAAAGGCATGATAAACGTATCCGACGATGAGATGGACAATCTTTTCGATAACGTTTTGTCTGATGAAGCGAAAGAGAAAGAGAAAGAGAAGCCGGCAGCTCCGAAGAAGGAAGAGCCGAAGGGCGGCATAATGAACGTCTCTGATGACGAAATGGACAGCCTCTTCGATAACGTCTTATCGGATGAAGCTAAAAAGAAAGAAGGGGAGCAATAAAGTGGCAAACGCAGCTGACCTCGCCAGTTTGGCAACTACGCATCTCGAGCCGTGGGTTTTCTACGCCGCATCATTTGTAACCATACCGCTTGCATTCGGAGTCTTGCTCGACAAGAACATCATTCGAGCAGGCTTCGTATTGATCGGTGTGTTTGGCGGAATCTCCGCACTCTTTCTTGTTCTGCAAGCGCAATTTTTAGCAATGGCGCAACTGATGATTTACGCAGTCGGTATCACGCTCGTTGTCGTCATCGCGCTTATGTTGACCAACCCGCGTTTGGAATACGAAGCCAGCACCGACTTGCCGCAACAAAGAATGCCGGCAATCACGACGTGCTGTTTTATATTCCTCGTTCTCTACCTCTGCATACTTTCTGAAGGTTGGTCCAGCACAAGTCAGGCGACGGCCGAGGATGCCTTGAGCATTCTTGGAAAGAACTTGCTTACCTGGTATGCGCTTCCCTTTGAATTCGCCTCAGTTCTTTTGCTGGTCGCTCTCATCGGCGCCGTAATGCTTGCGAAGGCGGACCATTTCAGCCCTGACGATATCAGCAACGATGCACTCATAACAAGCGATCTGGAGAAAAACGAAGATGTGGTCGAAGTCAAATAGCATTGTAGTCGCTTACGTTTTCATCATTGCACTTTTAGTTGGTGCATTGATTGGCGGTTACACAGCACCAATCTTTACTGGTTGGAATATCCCAGTTGAGTATCACAATCTTTGTGCACTCGAAGTCATCATCGTTCTCGGGCTCGCAGCCTATTTCTTAGGAGCCGAGATTACTCCTATAATGATCACCGGTTCGCTAGCAACGCTGGTAAGTTTGACTTACGGGCAAGATCCACTAGTGCGCTATCTGACGCTGGCGGCGATGCTCTTCTCAATCGGCGTCTATGGCATGACCGTATCAAGAAACGCAGTACGCGTTTTAATGTCGATCGAATTGATGCTAAATGCAGTCAACATAAATTTGGTTGCTTTTGCCAGATACGTTGATCCCGGAATGTTGAAAGGGCAGTTATTTGCTGTTTTCATCCTGGCGGTAGCGGCTGCAGAAGCCGCAGTTGGACTGGCGATCGTCTTAGCGATTTACCGCAACTCATCCACAGTAGACATGGAAAGATTCAGTCTGTTGAAGTGGTAAGTTTGATCACTGGGTGATCACATTTCATCGTATTTTGCACATCGCTGTCGTCATCAACGTGACGAATATTGTTGCGCGATCACAAGAGAAACACATTCGCTTGCTAAATTAGTAATCGACGGACAGAAAACACGTTTGTAGTTTCACCCAAACCTGACAAACAGTTACAACCTAAACATCAGACGTACACTTATTTGGCGTGCACGGCTCTACTTCGCACGTACATAAGCGTGACCTCAAAATAAGGCTCTGGAGTTTTAGCCGGGCTATGTCCAATACTCCTCCGCCACTTTCTACAGAATGCAAATAATGGAACCCAACGAAAAGAAGAGTGAGCACGTGCTTTTAAAATCAACTAAACGTCTTAGGAACTCATCGCTGTTAATAGCGGCGGCGGCGATGATACTGCTACCAATGGCAATTAGTGCTACGCCAGCAATGGCGCATCACGATAATGTGCAGTTCATGCAGTTTCTCCAGAATGTCAAAACCAATTTGTTCAAGCCACTGCTGCTGTTTTTCATGGTGGGTCTTTGCATTCCATTGCTTAAGATCCATTTGGAGTTTCCACAGTCTATCTATCAGGGACTGACAATCTATCTGCTGATCTCGATCGGCTGGCATGGGGGAGAGGAGCTTGCGGTGCTGCCTCCGAATGAGCTCGTGCATGCCGGTGTTTTTATGTTGGTGGGCTTCCTGACTAATGGCATTATCGGGTTGATTGCCTACTTCCTTCTGCGGACCTTTGTTCCCTCGTTCCGAAAAGTGGATTCGGCAGCAGTTGCTGCTTATTATGGATCAGATTCAGCCGGAACCTTTCTGACATGCATGGGCACATTGCAAGCCGCCAAGATCGCCTTCGCGCCTTTCATGCCGGTCATGCTTGCGATTATGGAGATACCGGGTTGCCTTGTCGGGCTATTCATTGTTTCGCGCTTGCGCAAACATGGAATGGATAAAGACGGATTTATGCCGGATGAATTAGCTTTGAAGACAACGCCGAAGATGGCAGTCGTTGATGCAGCGCGTGATGCGGTGCGCGAAGAAGAAATACTTGCACTTGAGGAGCCGCTGGCTAAGAATGCGGTCGCTACTTCTTCGTGGAAATCGATTGCGAAAGAAGTCCTTCTCAATCCCGGTCTGTTTCTATTAATGAGTGGAATCCTGGTTGGTTTTGTTAGCCGGCTTCAAGGTGCCAGCGTCGTTCAAGATGACGATCGGCTTTTCGTAGGATTGTTCCAAGGTATCCTTTGTCTCTTCCTCCTGGAAATGGGCATTACAGCAGCAAAAAGAATGGAAGATTTGAGACAAGCCGACTGGCGATTCATTGCATTTGCATTATTGGCTCCAAACCTGTTTGCCTGCATCGGACTTGCTGTTTGCCACGCGTTCAGTTTGGCTACTCATCAAACAATGGAGCAAGGAACTTATGTGCTTTTCGCGGTTCTCTGCGCGGCTGCATCGTACATTGCTGTACCGGCGGTTCAGCGATTGGCCATTCCGGAAGCAAGTCCAACCTTGCCGTTAGCCGCATCTCTTGGATGCACCTTTGTATACAACGTCACAATCGGAATTCCGCTCTATATGTTCCTGGCTCAACAGCTGGTTTCACATTCACACTGAGGTAGTTAGCTGTGCTCGATCTAACAATTTTCAGCTGAGCTAGCCAACGATTTTGGCTAGAAGAAATGACCCCTTCTAGCCGGCTGCAGCGACGATCCCCTTAGCTGCGGTGACAACGCATGTTCCAGTTCACCCCCTGCCATTGGGTGAGCTGGAACACTGCTTTTTGGCATTGGTAGTGCTATCTTGTTGGGGTCGAGTTGGCTAACTTGGCGGGACCACTAGCGGGGCGCAAGCATTCAGGATCAAGATAGAACTAGCCGATGAACGACCGAAAGTATTCGAGTGCATTTACTTGTTGGAAGAGTTGGGATCGAGAAATAGCGGACGGGACGTCCGCTGCCCATACTACGAATCTTCGAAGCCTCTATTGACTAGTGGCATTAGTTCATGTGGGGGTCTTCGAGTTGGCTAAGTAACCAAAAGCAGGAGGAGCGTAATGAAACAGGCAGCAGCAGAACTAGATCCTCAACCCGCAAAGTCCAATCACGTAGGCGTCGGACTCTGCCGATGGCAAGGAGTTGCAGTGGCAATACTTACTTGCCAGCTACTGAGTTCTTCTTATACTCCTGCGTTCAGCGGCGATTCACCAAAGGCACCGAAAGATGATTCATCCCCGAACCACACAAATGCTTCCACAAAAAATGTAGCCGTTAAATCGGCGAACTTGGAGCAAGTCGCCTTCCTCAAGGGAACTTGGCGTGGCACTGAAAACGGCGAAACCACGGAGGAAATTTGGGGCTCCGTTCTTGGAGATAGCATCGTAGGACATTGCCAATCAGTAAGCGGCAATAAGACAACGTTGTACGAATTGATGGCGATCCTCAAGGAAGGAAACAGCCTGGTGATGCGGATCAAGCATTTTAAAGGCGCCTTCGTCCCATGGAAGGAAGAAGCTGAGTCCGGCGACTTGAAGTTGATCAAGGTTGCAAAAGACCAAGCCACGTTTCAAAACAATAAACCAGAGCGAGTGACTGTTGAGTACAAACGAGCTGGGGAGCAGTTGGACGCTGTGGTCACCGTGCTAAACGGCGAAAAAACGAATCGATTCCCGTTTAGATACAAACTCGTGAAGTAGAAACCTTCGTCCGCCGAAGACCAGCACCCTCGCGCACCTGCATAGCCCAGACTAACACCACCACTGACGAAGGCTCAGAGGTTTTTATTCCAAAATCGAGCCACACAAAATGAACGGCTCAATGGACATACGGCCGGTGTAAGCTTGGCTTAGTTTGTGTCGTTATTTTGCGGCGTCGATCGCTTGGCGAAGGAATCCGCAGGCCCAATCGTGCAGGCGGTTCCATGCGACGATGTGGCGCATCGATACCATTCTTCTGCGTTTCTCTTCCGGATTCATGGTCAACCCTTGTTGGAACGCAGCCGCTACTGATTTTGGATCCTGTGGATCAACCATCAAGGCACCACTGACCAGCTCGGATGAACAGCCGGCTTTTTCGCTCAGGACCAGCGCGCCTTGCTCATCGTTACGACAAGCAATGAACTCTTTGGCGATCAGATTCAATCCATCTCGCACTGGCGTTACAGCCAGAACATCTGCAGTCTGATACCAGGCAGCCAGTTGAGTGTGTTCGAAGTGGCCGGTCATGAGAACAATCGGTTCCCAGCCGTCCAAGCGGAACTTTTGATTGATTTCTTTGACGCGCATTTTGACTTTTCCAGCGTACTCGTCGAATTGCGGTGTCGCGAATCCCGGTTGAGCCAGTTGGACGTAATGCATTCGGCGGTGATAGTCTGGATTTTCGGTCAAGAACAATTCGAGGGCTTCGAGCTTTTCGAGAATGCCTTTGGTGTAATCGAGACGGTCAACTCCAAGGATGATCTGGTGTGCAAGTCTGTGTGTAACAGGTATTGCTTCGACTTGGACACGGCACTGACGGGCTAGCCGCTGCCAGTATGGATAGTCGAGACCGAGCGGCATTGCTACAACTTGCGTTACATTGCCGCGATACTTAACAGTCTTTGCTTCCCAGTTAATTTCTGCGTCTGGAATCAGTTTTTCCACAGACTTCAGGAAGTTTGAAGTGTACTCCACCGTGTGAAAGCCTAGTACGCGGTTTGCAAGAAGTGCTTCGGTGATTTCTGCACCAACCGGCGAGTCAGCCATAACCTCAGCTGAAGGCCACGGTACATGCCAGAAGTGGGAAAGAATTACACCGGCATCCATTGCGAGCATTGGAGCCATGAGCACCATTTCAAAATCGTGCAACCAGACCAATGTCGGGAATGAACGCGAGGAAATCTTTTGGGATTGATGGGCAAGCATTAAGCTGAGTTGACGGAAATTTTTCCACTCCTCGCTGTCGAAGCTTGCACGTTCAGTCATGCCATGGAGCAAGGGCCACAAGTAGTTTTGAACAGCCTTGCCATACTGAGCAACAAGCTCGTCAGCAAGCTCTGGTTTGTGAAAGCTAAATCCGGCTATTGGTTTCTCGTCGGCATTCGGAACACCGGAGACGGCTATCCACTGCACCTTGGTTCCGAGCTGTTTTGTCAGCGGTGCCAGGCTAGTAGCAACTCCACCAGATTGACCCGGTCCGCGGAAAGAGAACAGCTTCAGCGCAGGTAAATGAACTTGAAGCTGACCCAAATCTTCAGCCGTGAACGGTGAAAGCAGGAGTGGCTGCTGGGTAGCTGTAATCATGTCGGAACCTCTCAAAGAGTGCCAGAAATCGTTAATGCCCACTGAACTTTTAGAAACCTGTCACAAAAAAGACTGGAACGAATATGTCTTCGGGGTTCCAAACTTGCACAGGTATATCTATCATGACTACGATAATCCAAGCTCTATTAGTAATCAAGTTGGGAAAGCCATAATTAGCAAGAAATTAGCCCACTTTTCAAGACGTGGAAAACCAGTATATATCAGCCTCTTCGACGATGTCAGGAAGTTCATCTCTGGAAAGCATTGTCTACTGAAGGTGGCGAAGTTTGATACCAGATTTGGTGGCAAGAGGGTTTGATCTACGCAGAATTCTAAACGTATTCTAACCAACTGGCGATTCCGGTGATTATTTCCGAGTGCGACAACAGATTCCTCACGACCAGACAATAACTCCACGCATTACCCTTTCAAGAATCGGCATTGCTCCAGGCAGCGAGGGAACGCAATTGCATTGCTCCAGGCAGCGAGGGCACGCAATTGCATTGCTCCGGCAGCGAGGGCACGCAATTGCGTTGCTGCAGGCAGCGAGGGCACGCAATTGCATTGCTCCGGCAGCGAGGGAACGCAATTGCATTGCTCCAGGCAGCGAGGGAACGCAATTGCATTGCTCCAGAAGCAAGAGTACGCAATTTTTCTTCTAACCCCTCGGGATTTACCAAGAGAGGGATATTATTCCCCTTAGGGGACGTCAAAGATGTTTTACATCGAGCATAGGCGACACAGCTTTAAATGAATCCGCAAGAAGCCAGCTCCATAGGCTTTTGCGGCATTCTAGATTTTGAACCCAAGAGGTTGTCATGGTCAAAGAAGTTTGGCCTCAACCCTATAGCCAACTAAGTCGCTTACAGATCTGATTCTGGAATTGTTTTTGCTGCTGAGTTTTCGGCAGCAAAATTAGCGATTTGCGCTGGCTCATTGATTGTTCGCAACTAACGCAGGCAAGGGCTCAGTGGTTCGCTAGAAGGGGAATTTCGACGAAGCCGTTGTTATCGCTGATTCGCCGCTATCTTTTGTTTGCTGCCTGCTTTGTTCATGGCGCGCACAAGGTTCGCCATTTCGATTGCCGCAACACCGGCATCAGCGCCTTTATTGCCGGCTTTGGTTCCGGCCCGCTCGACAGCCTGTTCGATTGTGTCGGTGGTGACGACACCAAAGATGGTTGGAACACCAGTATCCATGCCAACGGACGCGACGCCCTTGGCTGCTTCACCACAAACCAGGTCGTAGTGTGATGTCGAGCCACGAATTACAGCTCCGAGACAGACAACAGCGTCGTATTTCGACGTTTCAGCAGCCTTCTTTGCCAGAAATGGAATCTCGTAAGCTCCAGGCACCCAAATCACTTCGATGTTGTCTTCATCGACACCATGGCGGCGCAGGGTATCCACACAAGCACCAAGCAACTTGGAAGTGATGAATTCGTTGAAGCGGCTCACAACAATTGCAAAAGTTAAACCAGTGCCAATTAAGTCACCTTCAATTACTTTAGGCATGTCCTATTCCGCTCCTTTGCTTTCGCGTTATTGATCTAGTGAACCTGCTATTTGAGCCCCTCGAACCAGTGACCCATCTTTTCCTTCTTAGTGAGCAAATACTGCATGTTGTGGCTGTTGCACGCCGGCGGCATTGCCACACGCCCGGTGATGCTCAGTCCATAACCTTCAAGTCCAACGATTTTACGTGGATTGTTCGTGATTATTCGCACAGAGCTCAAGCCTAGATCCGCCAAAATTTGTGCACCCACACCATAATCTCTCAAATCGGGCTTAAAGCCCAGCGATTCATTAGCCTGCACAGTGTCTTGCCCAGACTCCTGCAACATGTAGGCTTTTAACTTGTTGATCAAGCCGATGCCACGCCCTTCTTGCTTGAGGTAAACGAGCACACCATGCTCCTGCTGAGAAATCATTCCCAACGCAGCTTCAAGTTGGGGTCCGCAATCGCAGCGTAAGCTGGCAAAAACATCCCCGGTAAGGCACTCACTGTGGACGCGAATCAACACGTCCTGCTTGCCTTCAACATCGCCCTTCACTACGGCGACATGCTCTTGCCCATCCAGCAAATTCCTATAGCCAAAGAGCTTGAAATGTCCATAGGCTGATGGGAGTTCAGCTTCCGCCTCGCGTACCACAAAGCGCTCTTTCTTTAGTCGATAAGCGATTAGTTGCGCGATGCTTATGAACTTGAGACCGTGCTTCTTTGCGAACTCCTTCAATTGCGGAACACGCGACATTGTTCCATCTGCATTGATGATCTCGCAGATTACTCCAGCAGGTGTGAAGCCTGCCAGTCTTGCTAAATCGACAGAGGCCTCTGTGTGTCCTGCACGCTGCAAAACCCCGCCGGGCTTGGCGATAAGTGGTGAAATATGCCCAGGGCGGCGCAAGTCATCCGGCTTTGATTGCGGGTCAACAGCAACGCGGATTGTTGTTGCACGGTCAAAGGCACTTATTCCGGTAGTGACACCAAATTTAGTATCAGCATCGATAGTGATCGTGAAAGCGGTGCCTTGAGACTCGGTATTTCTTTCCACCATGTAGGGCAGATTCAATTGTTGAGCTTTCTCGTCGGTTATCGCTAAACAGACCCAGCCACGCGCTTCCGAGATCATGAAATTGATCATCGAGGGTGTGATTAACTCAGCCGCACAAATGAGATCCCCCTCATTTTCACGCCCTTCATCATCGCTAACGATTACGAACTTGCCTGCCTTTATGTCCTCAATCGCATCCTCGATTGAATCAAACAACTGCTCATCCTCGCCTTGTGGGCTCTGCCCAGCGATTGAAATCGATGACAACTCGGGCTGTTCGGCATTTGGCGCCGCAGACAGACTCACCTGCGCTTCGGCCGTCGCGGTGCCAGTTGGAGTCAGAGCTGGGTTGATAATGTTGTTCTGCATTCGCGGCTCCCGAATTTAAGTGTATCCATGCTCAGCTAGAAAGGACATCGATAGCCCTTCTTTGTTAATGATCTGTCCGCGCGTGGATTCCATCCAACGCGCCACATACTTTCCGATAATGTCACCCTCAATGTTGATCTCATCCCCAGCCTTCAACTCGCCAAGTGTTGTAACCTGCAGGGTATGCGGGATTGCGGCTATCGTGAAAGTGAAAACAGACCCTTGAACGGCAGCCAGAGAAGCAACAGTGAGGCTGATTCCGTCTATCGTTACGGAACCTTTCTCGACAAAAAACGGAGCTAGTTCAGAAGAAACTGTAAACTCAAAAATCTTGGAGAATCCCTCATCCTTTATAGAGGAAACTTTTGCAAGAGTATCGACGTGGCCGCTAACGATGTGACCGCCCAAACGGTCTGAGAAACGAAGCGCTCGTTCCAGATTCACCTTGTCGCCATTTTTCAGGCGCCCGAGTTTGGTGCGGCGAAGCGTCTCCGCCGTGGCATCGACACTAAACGAATCGGAGCTGAACTGGGTAACTGTGAGGCAGCAGCCTGATACCGAAATAGAATCGCCCAAACGAACATCGCTCAACACAATCTTGGCAGCGATTTTCATCCGCCGACCATCACCAGAATCGTTGATAGCGATTATCTGTCCTACTTCTTCGACAATACCTGAAAACATCAAACGTCCACAAAAGCTCTACCGACGTTCAATTTTATAGCTTGCAAAGAGCTTGTGACCGAGACGTGAACGAATAATTAGTCACATTACAAAGATGTAAAGCGGGGCGGGCGCAGGTGCATTAGATGGCATTCATTTGCTGCACCGTTGCGCTAAGCGACGGGAAAGCCTTAACACCACTTTCAGCTACT
Organism: Candidatus Obscuribacterales bacterium; assembly: GCA_019747875.1. Classification (GTDB taxonomy): domain Bacteria; phylum Cyanobacteriota; class Vampirovibrionia; order Obscuribacterales; family Obscuribacteraceae; genus JAIEPM01. Next base: position 20,242 of record JAIEQI010000122.1, on the reverse strand, counting down.
GGCGACCACCCTGATCATCGGCATTTTTGATGTTGCTCCACGCGCTGCCACAAAAACACGCTCCGCAGGGAGCAGGCCACGCTCCACGTCTCATCAAATCAGATCTTCATACCAGTTTTTAGAACCCAATCCGAAATGCGTTTGGCATATCGCTCTCTGTAAATCAGTGAAGTTTCAACGTGTTCGTCATGCCTCTTCTTCCTCTCCGTCGTGTGAGGAACGGGATGAGCAGCGTGCCAACTCATAACTTCCTTCTGGCGAGCACGATCTTCAATTGGCCCGCCGGCATAGATTAACGACGTAACCTCGTCACGAGGGTAGTCTTTTACAAGCTCATTCCAATGCTGTTTTAGATAAGGCCAACCTACATCTCGTGTGTACTCATTGCTTGCAACAGCCATTAGCAGGGCCAAGCCGTCTTGCTTAGAAACTTCGGAACTTCGAGCAAGCTCGATTGTTTGCAGTGCCAGATCTTTCTGGTGGAAATCTGCCAACGCAAATAAAGCTCGCCCCTTGTCCTTTGGATTTGTAGCCGTTTTCCAAAGCCTCTTCAATTGCTGGTAGTCCGCGGCTTTGCCATTAAAGGCAATGATATCAAATATGGTGCTTACTAGATCTGGGTTTACCGATTTTCGCTCAGTAATGTATTTCTCAAATTTGAGCCGCGCAATTCGAATTGTCTCAGGATCTTGTCCATAAGTACCTAAAAGGCGAAGCAAAACCAAGCGTAGCTCTTTCTGGCTTTGCGAATCCGTCAAACGCGTATCCCATCCGTTGATGCGGTCCTTCAGAGGGATAGCCAAGCGTTGTACGAACTGTTGATACTCCTTCTTGTGGTCTTTCTTCATGTAATCATACGGCGACTGAAGAAGGTAAACCATCTGCGCCACCACTTCATAAACCTTCTCAGCCCGAATCCGCATAAGCAAATTGTACGCATCCTCTACCGGGATTTCCCCAGATAGAAGCAGTTGTTGGATATCTGAAATGAATGCGATTTTCTCGTCTGCAGTCAGGTTATCGAACTTCTCCTGAATGCTGGCGAGTAATGCATGATCATAGCTTGTTCTGTAGTATCCAAGTCCAGTAGCGTTTACAAACGCTACTCTATCCGGATAGGTAGGAACAAGCTTCTTCTCGTTGCTCAGGAGAATCACGGCTGGCTGCGATCCCGCATCTTTGATGTCTCTGACTTGCATCGGTATCTGCCAAATTGAGCGATCCTTTTTATCGCGCCCTGTTTCAAAAAATCTGTATTGAGTCAGCTCCAGTACCTCTGGGTTTGGAGTTGACGAGTCAGGATTTTTGATCTTTCTTACATGGACGATTGGCGCCCCGGCTTGCATCAAATACCCGCGCATGATCTCGGCCGTATGCGCCCCGCCTAAAGCTGACCACAGATCCTCAGCACTAGCGCTGCCCATCTTATGAGCAGACAAGTATTTGATTACACCTTCTTTGAACTTTTCCTCACCAAGAAATGCTTCCAACATTGTGAGGATGGCAGAACCCTTTTGGTAAGTGATACCATCAAAACTCTCCATCGCTTGCGAAGGATTTTCCACCAGCGCGTGAATAGGGTGAGTAGTTTTTCGGCCGTCCGCAGCCAGGATCCCATTGCGGCTATGAACACGGTCAAAATGCGTTTCCCACTCCGGATGCAGAGCTTCAGTGACCTTGCTCTCCATCCATGTTGCAAAACTTTCGTTCAACCACAAGTCATCCCACCACTTCATAGTCACAAGATTTCCAAACCACTGGTGAGCGATCTCATGTGAAATGACCTCGCTACAGGACTTCTTGTGGAATATCGACGAGGTGCCTTCATCTACCAACAACAAATCGTCGCTGAATGTGATGGCGCCCCAGTTCTCCATCCCTCCCATCGTGAACTCCGGGACCGCTATCAGGTCCATCTTCTTGAACGGATAAGGTAAGCTGAAGTACTTGTTCTGGTAAGCGAAGCTCTTAGCTGCTTCCTCCAGGGAAAACTTTCCGAGATGCTCTTTACCAGCCGGAGCCCAGACCGCAATCTTGACACCATCAACAATCTTCTCACCAGTTCGCTTCCAATCACCAGTAAGCAATGCCACTAAATACGAAGACATCGGCGGAGTCGGTTCAAATGAAACCAGTTTTTTTACTCCAATTTTTTTCTCACTGGCAATCGCACCATTGGAGATTGCTGATTCGTTTTGAGCGACCAAAGCCTTGATATTGAAGACTGCCTTCAATGCGGGCTCGTCGAAACATGGAAACATCTTTCTTGCATCAGTCGGCTCCATTTGAGTCGCTGAAAGATAGTGCCTCTTGTGCGCGTCATCGTCATAAAAACAACGATAGAAACCTGCCAGGTCGTCCTTCAGTTTTCCGGCGAACTTGCAACTGAATACATAATCACCTGGAGGAAGCTGATTCTTCAAAACGAACTTTGCTCGCTGAAGCTTCTTGTCGAGCAAGACCTGAATGATCTCCGGTCCCGGATTTCCATTAGACACGGTAAGCTTGGCATCTGCGATTTGAAGATCATCCGAGTTGAGAATAATCTCCTTGCTCGCTTTCTTGAATTTCAAACGAATCGCCTCGGAGCCCTTGAAAGTGGCTTTGGCAATATCAGGCTCAAAAGTCAGTTCATATGAAACCGGTACAACGTCACTCGGCAATCGCCAAGGAGTACTGGATGTTTTCGCTGAACCCTTCTTGCCAGTTTGTTTCTTAGCGGAACTTGTTTCAGCAAGTGAAATCATCCCCGTGAAGACAAATGAAAACGCAACAGCTAGCGCCCCAATCCAAGCTCTTCGCATCTCGCCCCCGCATTAGACAGGGCGATCATACAGAAACAGCCACGTTTATACCTGAGAGAGACAAGGGCTTTTATCAAATAGCGCTCCCTGCCATCTCCTGGAGATCTCACTCGGTTCACAGAAAGCGCTCTGGTTCGATCCCGGGAGCGCCGGCATCTTGCCGGCTTCGATCTTTGAAAGCGATTCTCGCTCTCTTTACTTTGTTGCAATTAAACGCGGACGGGACGTCCGCGCTCCATACTTAGGACGATCGGCTTCTTACTTAGGACAATTCTTACTTAGGGCGATCGGCTTCTCACTTAGGACGATTCTTACTTAGGACGATTGGCTTCTTACTTAGGGATTCTTACTTAGGACGATTGGCTTCTTACTTAGGGCAGATTTGCTCTTCTCTATTCAAAGTAATTACTGCTGCGGTGCTTGTCCGCTGATGTCTTGGAAGTTGACCACGACGGGTGTTTCTACATCGCCTTTCTTAGCAATACCAACAAAGTATTTGAAGCGAAATCCGTTTGGTCCCATTAATCCTTCCGCGGAGTGTTTTACAACACGTCCACCGACCTCTATGGGTACTAGACCCTGACTGGTTGGATCTTCCATTTTCACATCATCGATCGAAATCTGACTTACACTTTTCGCTTCCTTCAATTGCCGAGAGACTGCTCGCATGTTGTCCATTGTTCGAGGAATTACCTCATCCATCTGAACGAGCGTTTGCTGCGCCTGCGGTCCGAGTTCTGATTTCGAACCGTTGAAGCAAAGTTGAATCATTGATGCTTCATAAGTCACAAAACATCCATCAAGAATATGTCGCGTCACATTTCGCGCGAAAGTATCGAAGTTTGTCTTCTGCTCGGTATTCAAGCCTTTGGCCGGATTTGCTTTGCTGAACAAAACAAGATTGAAAAGAACACTGACTATGCATATGGCATGAACGCCATACGTTTTCATAACCTGATCAGGGCTTATTTTTCTGACTCTCCAGTACATCTGAAGTCACCTCGCTTTAAAGCTCAACTCGCCCGAGAACCCACTGATAGCCAGCCTGCCCCGTTCCTTGTCTATATAATGTGAGTGTAACCGAACAATCTACAGTCTCCGATCGCTGTTTAGATATGTCAAGTGGGTTGCCACTGTTTTTTTCGCCACCACTAGTTTTCAGTGTCTGCTTACCAGAGACTTTTACAACCGCGTCGTTATCAGTGCGGTGAACGATTTCCGCCTGCGTCATCTCCGCAGATGACTGCCAGTTTTCACCAGGCCAATTCCAAGAATAGACGCTAACACCAATTTCCTTGGCCTCCTCTTGAAGGCGCATGGTTGACAGGAATTGCAGCGCCACCCAAACGGCAAGAAAGACTCCACAGATTCCAACCAGAACGGGCCAACTGAATACTTTGTCCATACTCGATTCCGCTTACGCTTTGTTTATTCGTGGTTCAGACCTAAATAATACACCGCTTGACGGCAAGCATCCGTATGGTTGATCGTAGGATTTTTCGCTTTCACATCTTCAATCATTCCTCGGCGTTTCGGAATGTCGTTAATCGGTTCAGATGTGCAAATCCAGTAGTCCATTGGGCTCGGCACAAGACGGATAGTACCGTGAATGCCACCAACGATGAGAAGACATTGGCTGTCTTTTCTCTTTTCTTGATCGTGCGCGAAGTTTTCAATCGCCTGCGTTTCCGCATCTGTGAGTCGCAAAGTTTCCTTCAGAACTTTCAAGTCTGAAGGGTCTTGCCTGAGCAGGATTTTCATGTGAGCGTTTTTGACGACCGAGTCTGCCAGGTCTGCCTGGCGGAAAAAGTCTTTCAACTGCTGAGTGATTGTGACCAGCATCATACCGTAGTGACGAGCTCGGCGTGAAAGGTCATCCAACAGGCGAGCTCCGGCTTTGAATCGCATCAGCGTGGCGGCCTCGTCTATGATGGCGGCAAATCGCAAGTTACGTTTCTTTGCCTCGGCAGCTTTTCGTCTGATGAACTCTGCAAGAATGTATGACGCCATACGTTCAAGACGCGGGTCGTTCAATTCTCTCGTGTCGAATACGATGAAGTGCTTCTCCCCATCGATGTTTGTCAGTCCGTCGACCAAACCGCCGAAAGCACCAGCTCTGGTGAACAAAGAAAGACCGCGAGCAAATCCATGTAGTCGATCGCGCTGAAGTGGGTCGATTTCATCGGCTGCAGCTTGAGCGGTAACACGCGCCAGGTCGGACATGGTCGGAACGGTTCCACGGAAAGAAGCATCCATGTAGGCGACGCGAATCAAACCATCAAGTAGTGACTTTTCTTCGACGTTCAACTCCTCGCGTCCTTCTGGCGTAAGCATCAGGTCGAGAAGTGAAAGCAATGTACTGATTTTGTCAGCGGACGGCTCACCGGGCTTACCATCATCAGGGCCGATGTCGAACGGGTTAAGTACAAATCCGGAGCTTGGACCAAGGTCGATGTATGCGCAGAACTCCGGACCAAGAAGTTCTGTGATGAAACGATAGGCACCAAATTTGTCTACGGTTTTGTCTATGAGCACGAAGCGCACGCCTAGCGGCAAGAGGCGCAAGATCATCATGGATACGGCAAAGGATTTACCAGCACCGGTTGTACCTACAACGAACATGTTGTTAGCGTCTTTGCCCGCGCCTCGATAGAACGGATTGAGCAGCACTGGTTCCCGTGAGGCAATCGCGAAGCCGAACGGCACCCCTTCCGGAGTTCCGCAACTTGCAGTAAAGAATGGCCAGAAGCTTCCCACAATCGGTGACATTACACGATGGCAGATCGCCAGCTTGTCGACACCGACAGGCAGACAGGCTTGCCACGCATCAAGCTGCAGCATCTGCGCGCGGTCCATAATCGCACCTTTGTTTTTGAACACGCGGCGAATTTCATCCATGTGTCCATTCAAACGTTCAACGGTATCAGCGTGCGTTTTGATGTAGAAGCTAATATCGAATGCTTTGTTCGAGCTGCGTAAGAATTCCTGAATCGCAGACTGAGCAGTCCGCGTCGATTCCAAACCTTCAAGGTCAGGCGTCGATAACTGCGTACTGGCGACGATACCTAACGTGTATTGATTCTTCAATTTTTTGCGAACAGAATCTTGATCACAACAATGCACGTAAAGCGTTACTGTGTACTCAACACTCAGCGTCAGCAGCTCAACCAACCAGCCCATCCACGTTTCGTGGGGCACTTGTTGCATATACTGCGTTCCAACATATTTTCCATCAAGCCACAGATAGTTGTCGGTTACTTTTAAACCAGAACGAGCAAGTACCGACGCCTCGGAAATACCCGGACGGCTTGGAGGCGCATCCGACTCGGCTACGGCCAAACTTGGATTTAAATGCAAATAGATAAGGTTGCGCATCTCACGTCGATTCAAAATATTCGGGCGCAAGTTAGAGTGACGCAATTGCTCAAAAACAGTTTTGCAATAACGATTCAAATCTTCCAGAAATTCTTCATGCTTCTGAACAGAACGCTTTCCGCTCCAGCCGCGCGTTACGTGGCGGCAATCGGGCGGCTGGTAGCTAACCACGACATAGAAATCGCGCTGCGGTACAAAGTGAACGTCCTGCACTCGGCGGAACCACTTATCTGTGTAATCGGCGTACCAACGCAAATAGTCGTTATCTGTTTTGATTTCTTTCTGATAGCGCGAAAGATACTCGTCAACTGAAAGGTTTCGCGAGGTAACCATGATCTGAATGTCAGAGTCAATTGAATTTGCAAGCGAGGCGAAATCGCGTGCAAGTTTATCGCGCTCAGCTTCATCGAAAAGCAACGCATTAATGCCCTTGCAACTTATGAACTTACGCATGCTGCCGTCGCCAAGAACCAGCAGCCCCTCATCATCATCGTCGCCAGGGATAGAGTGTATGAAACAAACGTCTTGCCAGCTAGCAGTGGTCCGCTTGTCTTTGGGCGGACCCGCAATTTCCTTTTCCTCTGCCGGACTGGCCTCGGCAAAAGGCAAAAGGTCGCGAACCATCGGAGGCAGCTGACCAAGAATGTTGCTTAGCATGCTGCCAGATTCAGTCTCTGCCGCCTTTTTCGCGTCAAAGTCTCTCTGAGCAGCAGCGCTGCGTCTGGATCGTTGCGGTTTGGTCCCAGTCATGTGTTGTCGCCTTAAAGGTCAAAAAAGTAGTGGTGTGAAAGTGGCCGGGAGCATCAAATTTAAATCGCTCTGGAGTTCGCCGGGCGATCGCCCCTCACTCCTCAGCTAATAGTGTTGCACAGGATAGATTAGCGCGCTTACCTCCCTAGACTTCCAACTCTATATATCCTTCTTCTTCCCGCCTTTGAATGTCTATTACATCCGGATCAGGATAAATGAAGTTTTCTTCCTCGACGTGCGGATAATATGCTTTGGGCACAGTCCCAAGAATCTTGTACAGCAAGAGGTTCCGCCACCATGCCATAGGTTTGAACTCGGCTGCGTTGACGCCGACCATGGCCAAGCCTACGATAGCAACCCACACAAAGACGCCCAGAGGCAAGTTGCCCAGCTTCCAGTCAGTAGGACATTTGAAAGCCAGGAAAAAGCCAAGGGAGACGGCGATAGCCAGAATAGCCCACTGACCGAAGGAGAACCCCCGGATCTTCAAAGGCTTATTGAGGATGATTACCTTGTGGACAAGTGACATTAAAACGAAACCTAAAGCCTGAAAACTGCCACAAACCCATTATCGCTGGTTTTCTCTGGGATGTGAGAACTGACCGCAGGGTAGCTGTCCTGGCGATGCTTTCTCCTCACCAGGTGCGAGTCTGAGGGAGATCGCGATTTGCCATCCATTAAGTATATTTTACAGATATTAAGCAAAATGCAAGGGGGTTTATTCCTGGACTGCAATCTTTGTACGTTTAATGTGCCTGAATGGCGATTACCCTAGCGGACTCCTAAAGCAAGGGCTGCATCAGGCATACCGAAACCTGGTAGGCGACGCATCGGCAGTCCGCCGGGTGGAATAGCTGCAGAGCCACTGTTAACACCGGCAATTGTTTTGGTGCAGCTTGAAGCGAGGGCGCGCTCAACCTGCAAATTCGAATAACTTGGATTAGCGCTCCAAACCAAGCCGGCAAGGCCCGCGAACAATGCGGCCGACGCCCCGGAACCAAGTATCCGCACAGGATTACCGAAGCGATCGGCCGACAGAGCGCCTGAGCCTGGCATTGTGAACGAAATGATGGAATCGTAGTGTGCATTTAGATTCCCCACAACATTCAGATAGGGCAGGGGCTGGCTCTGACTAGAGCGCGTGTTGGCTCCATAAGGACAGACTACTATTCCACCCTGGGAATCATGAAACCAACGCAACACCATATGTAATACCGGATGCAGCGAACTGTCATGGAGCGCATATTGCGGGTCGAACACTGAATCAAGCAAGACAATCGGCGCCTGGGGCCGGCCATTTCGTCCGGGACGAGCGCAGTAGGAGACAGCTTCTATTAGTGAGTCGTCGGCAATGCCGTTTCGATTGCTCCCAAGCGGATAGCTATAGCCTGCCGTCACATTGATTGGCAGGAGCATGGAATATCGAGCCGGCGAAGCAATACCTACTGAATTATTAGTCTTAGCTGCAGCAATCGCTCCAAGCAAACTTCCACGATTCAACAAATCGCTTGCAGTCCCCTCACGCATACTTACCGCGTCGTAAAATCCTTGCTGATTAGACTCCGGATTATTCGCCCAGGCGCCGGTGCTCACCAGCGCAATCGTATTGCTGGCAGGATTTGCAACGCGCCTCCAAGCTGACGGCACATGCAGTTCCGACAACTCAACTTGTCTTGAAAAATAAGGGTCGTTGATATTTCGATCGGTATCAAGCATCGGACGTGTCTCCGGCATTGGTCCGGCTGCTGTTGAGTGGAATTCGGAATTTGAAATCAAGTTCTTTTGGACAGCAAGGACCCGAGGATTTCTTTTCATGGAAAGCTCGGCTGCCCCCATTGCGCTACCGGATTCGTAGAAAACCTTGTAGATAGTCAATTGCTGAAGTCGACTTGTTTTTACAATCCGACCATCTTTCCCAATTGCAGAACGGATGTCCGACTCACTAGCTCCAGGCACCGCAAGAACAAGCAAATGTTTATCGAACCACATTGGCGCGACAGCGAGAGACTCACTTGCCAACGAAGGAAGCCCAAACATGATAGAGCTAAGCACGAAGTACGTGCACAGCGAAAAGGCGACTATACTGCGAGCGCAAAATGATTCAAAAATATTCTTCTTCATAGCGATACCGTGAATTGGTCAACTGGTAACTGGGACTCGATGAAACACTAATCAAAAATAGTTCAGCGAGTTGAACACCTAGTTGAGTCGCTATGAAGTTTTCGTAGAGTGGCAGGCTTGAAGATGATTTCGACGCATACAGCCTCACTCCAATCACTCTTCTTAATAGAGAGGGAGGCGATTTCGCCTCCCTCCTCCGTTTACTTATTGTCCCATGGCATGTTGCCGTCTTGTTGTTGCTGCTGCTGTTTGCGCTTTCTTTCTTCTTCTTCCTTCTTCTTCTTCAAGCGCTCCTCTTCAGAGAGTTTGGCAAGTTGCTTGTTTCTCAACAGTTCGTCATTCAAGTTTCCAGCTTTCTTGTCCGGAGATGCTGGCGAGGAAGAGGAAGATGTTGATGATGTCGAAGGCGTGGACGAAGCCCCCTGGCTCTTCTGGTGTTGCTCAGCCGGTCGCTGACTCAACCTACTTATGTCAGTTCCCTTGGGTTGGCTTGTATTGCTCTGGCTAGAACCTGTTGATCGGTTCGTGTAAGCGCCACCATAATAGCCACCGGAGCTATAATGCTGCTCCGGCTGATTGTGCTGGTCATAGTGCGGCGCAGAAGGATCATGCTGTTGGTTGTAGTGTTGATAGGCCTGTTCAACATGACCTCCACTGCCCGCAATGTGACCCCACTGCTCTCCAGCCTGATTGCCGTTGTAGGCCGCGTAGAGATACTGCTGATTCTGCATATCTTGATACGATCCCGGCTGCGCGTTCGGATACGGCACCTCAATTGGTGCCCCACCCTGGCTGGCATTATTGTAGTAGTAGCCTTGTTCGGCATAACCCTGGTTGTTGTACCCCTGGTTGTAGCCGTAGTTATTGCTCTGGTCTACATATCCGCCCTGGTAGCCGTTGGCATAGTACTGCTGCTGGGCTTGATCGTAATATTGCTGCTGCTGCGCATAATACTGTTGTTGCGCAGGATCTGCATAGTTCTGGTAGTTGGCGTACTGAGTAGCGTCGCCACCCGGATACGCCTGACCGTAGTACTGCTGCTGCTGATAGCCCGGATCACCATAGGCTTGATTGTAGCCGCTGTTGTTGTACTGGATTCCATAATTTTGGTCTTGGTACGCAGCCTGATTCTGTTGCATCTGGTAGTAGTATGCAGCATCGGCAGACTGATTCGTTCCATAACCGCTGTAATTTCCACCGTAGTTACCTGGGTCGGCTGCAGATTGGTTCTGATAGGTCTGACCCTGAATGCCATACGTTCCGCTGTTGTCGTATTGAGCGTACTGTTGCTGATAGCCCGTCGATCCACCGGCAGCGGAAACTTGATCTTGCAACGAGCCACCTTGATTGTAGTTGTAGCTGTCGCGCGCATAGTTTCCGGCATAACCGGGATCAGCCGGTTGCTGAGCTTGATACACGGTTCCAGGATTACCGTAAGATCCAGCTGGGTCGCTTCCCGTGTAGGCGTTGGAATTGTATACTACGCCGCCACCTTGCGCATACGGAGTAGACTCGCGAGCATAGCCACCACCAGAGTAGCCGCCACCATATGACTCTTGCGGCGGCATCACATTACCACCACCGTAAGCCACTTGCGGATAGTTATTTTGGAAGGTTTGCAGTGCGCTCTGAGCAGCCGCAACATCGCGGGCAGCCGTGGTCATGCTTTCCATCGTCATTGGGGTCGCTGAAGGCTGCGTCACTTCACGCGCCAATTGCTCAGCACGTTGTGACCATTGTTGCATTTGCTGGTTAATCGCCATCGGCTCCCCGCCGGCAAGGGTCGGAGCTACGCTGGTCATTTCGCGAGCCAAGCTGCTAATGCCTTGTACAGCTTCTGCATTTGCGCTGGTGCGCAAGTTATTGATCGCATCAGAGGCGTTCTGAACTGCATTGCATACGTTGCCGTAAGCAATGTTCATGCCTTGCGGTAGTGGTCCAGCGCTGCCAGCATCCATGACGGATCCACCGGAGACGTTGTAGCCGCCACCAGCTGCGATACTATCGTAGCCGCCGCCACCAGGTTGAGCGTATCCGTTGCCGTCGTTTCTTTCGCCAGCATCGAGCATGTTTCTCCAGTCATTAATAGCAGCATTGCGTTCAGCCGCTAGCTGTGGATTGGTCTCGTTGAGATTCATTTTCGCAACATCCATGCGGGCCTGTTCGAAGTTGCGATAAGCAGCCTCTTTGTCCGTGATCATTTGACCTGGGGGTGGGAAGTTAGCTGCATTTTGCGAGCCTATGAGCGTTGACAGGTTATTTATGTCCCTGGCCGCAAAGTTGGCAGCATCAGCTCCACCAGCTCTAATTGCATCCACGGATGAATTGAAATTACTGTTGACTGAATTGCTAAAGTTGTAAGCCGCATTCACACCGATCGAATTCAACGTATTGATGTCAGCACCCCCACCAACCATTGGTGGGTTACTAATAGACGCCGCTATACCAGCAATATCAGATCCGGAAGCCATCGCTGCCGACAGTCCACCAACTCCCGGTGGCACATCAAACTTATCGCCAAGTCCTCCTTTATCTAGACCTCCACTGCCAATTCCGCCTGAGCCGCCAATTCCTCGGCCGGCATCAATACCAGCGCTAGAACCAACAAGGGCTCCAGATATAGACATGCTCGTGCTTGTTCCACTGAGACCAGCAGCATGTGCTCCTGCACCATGTGCAGCATCAATACCAGCAGCGACAGCGCCATGCGCAGCAGAACCACCATGTCCTCCATGCGAACTTCCAACATGTCCTCCACCACTACCACCATGGCCACGTCCACCACCAGCATGAGCTCCTCCGCTGGAGCCAGCGGAAGAACCGGGCTTGACCCCTCCTGCGGCGGAAGCACCGAGACCAGCAGCTTGGCCGGCAGCCTTATCACCGGCAGCTCTTACTAAACCAGCAAAGTCAAAAGCGCTCTTGACGCATTGAATTGCTAAGAAGTTCAACGCCGACACGATAATACTACCGGTGGAGTCAACGCCGCGGAAACAAGCGAACAATAAGACGGCGGTGTTCCAAAAAAGCGACCAGAAGCAGAGTGTGATCACACCCTCAACCCAGCCGCCCAGTGCACCACGCAATTGGGCCATCGGATAGACCCAGAGTGCTGCAATTACTGGACCGACGAGCCAGAGATAACAAAGGAAAACGACCTGGAAAGCGCATAGAATGTTCCATGTGCTCATCAATACCGCGTTTCCACCATTAGTCACAAAACGCTGTCCCACGGAGAGGAAAGGAGCCTGTTCATCGGCACGATCGGGGTCGGTCTCAAAAACTCCTGCACATGGGTCTTCCATTTTGGTCAAAAGCGAGCGCGATTCCATACCTTCAGCAGGTGTTTTGCCGCCCTTATCCCAAGGCTTAACTTCCTTAAAAACACCGTTTCGATTTTCATGAGCTTGCCTAACGGGAAACGCCCGGATGACAGTACAAAGAGCATCTTTATACATATTGCTGCCAAATATGCGGTTGTATTCATTGGCAATCGTAAACGTAATCGAATTGTTCAAATCTATACCGTAGTTGACGACTAGATAAGTCGCTGGAATCAGAAAAATGGCAACAATCGAGCGTGTAATTCCTTCAAACGGATTTACTTCGCCGGCGACAATTGGCATCCCAGAGGAAACTATTACCCTGACCTGAGCTAGAACTGCGCCAGGAAGCAAGAGCAACACCGCCATAGGCATAAATAGTTGATTGCGAATCTTGTTCCATTTATTTTGATCATCAACCGTGAAGTTGTAGATAGAGCAAGCTACATAATCAATTGCTGATGCACCCTGATTTCTTGCTACGTTAGCGCAACTGTTGGAGGCATCCTGAGCTTGGCTTGTGCCCATTGAGGCGGTCAGCCACATAACGCGTTCCGGGTCGAACATTTCTTCCAGCATGATCTGCTGGTCCATTCTATGAATCATTTGAAATTGCGTGTCGGAAATCGGCAAACCAAATGTCTGCAAGCGATGCTTTGTTATTCCTGAGTCACGCTTGGTAGGTACTTTCGAAGTTGCACTAGTTATCTTGACCGGCCAAATGTAGACTGGACCCGGACCGTGGTCGACTGTGGATGGTCCTTGTGATTCCCGATTCTTGACTTCATCCAACCCCTCCGGATTCCTCTTCGTGGGAGGTCCAAACGGAATAGATAGCTTATTGGCGCGCCTGTAATCTTCACGCACATCGAACGCACCAGTTTGAGTTGCATCATTGGGGCTTTTGTTTGGCGCAGTAGCAGATCCTGCACTGGCACCTTCTGCAAGAACGCTAGGACTGCAAATAAACAGACTTGCTAGGATCAACATCCTTATTAACGTCAGGGGCCAATTTATTCTTTTTGATGACGATGCAGACATAATTTGTGAGTTCCTTAATTCTTTAAGAGCTAGCAGGGATCTAAATTCATTCATGTCTAGCTACCTCCCTTACTTGATTTGGGAGGTCCATCATCCTTATCATCTGGTGGTTTAGGCGTAACTGATCCGGTTCCGGTCGAACCTGTCGTGCTTTCTGCGATACTCGCGGGTGGTGGCGGCGTTGATGCCGGTGCAGCCGTAGGAGCGCTCTTTCCTGCACCTGGGTTGATACTTCCGCTACCAACTGTTCCGGTCGGACTTGTAAGAGCGGTGTTAGGCCCGCCACTGGAATCCGGAGCCTTGGAACCAGAATCACTGGCAGGTGCTGGGGCGTTGCCGCCACTATCAGGAGCACTAGTTGTAGTGCTTGCAGTGACCGTGACGTCAGGCGAAGAAGGCGCAGCTGAAGGAGAGCTGCCACCCTGGCCAGATGCTCCACCGCCGCCGTCGCCACCGCCGGCGCCACCGCCACCGCCACCGGCGCTTCCACCGCCAGTGCTGCCACCAGTACCTTTCTCGGCAGCTTGTTCCATTCTTGATACATACGGACCAGGATTAAAACTGAAGGGCTGAAAAGGAATAACACTCAATAGAACGTTGAACGACGTCAGCACCATCATTTCCCACTGGCTGTGAATGTCGAAATAACCCATATCCTGGTTCCATCTGATGTACGTAGTTAGACAGGCCAGAACAACGCACCACCAGAAACGCCAGAGCGAGAGAACTACGACGGCGTCGAGCCAGTTGGCAAACACTGCATTAAACAAACCAGGACCTGAGCTTGTTTGCTTACTTATCAAAGGCCACGCGTAAAAGGCAGCAGCAATTGGACCAAGTAAGAACAGGTAGCACATCATTACCAGTTGAAAATCGGCCAACACCATCAAGCTGACCGCCATACCCATGTTAGCCACGTTGTAAATGAGCTGAACCTGCTTGCTGAGCTGTGGCGTCTTCTCTTCGACACTGTCTTTCTCAGCCCCGCCATACATCTTTCCAAGATCGATGCCGTTCGATTCAAGTCCATCTTCTATAGCGCCTTCGTTACTGGACTCCAATTTTTCAACCAAGCAATTGTAGGTTTTGGAGCGCCGAGGCCCATAGATCTGCTCGTGAGCATACTTGCGGATAAGGTCCAGGTCGACCCACTTTCTTGTTTCATAAGCTAGAGAATTGCCGACATCGATCATGTAGCTAACAATCAACTGAGTGGCCGGAATCAAGAAGATAGCGATAATACTTTTGATGATCCCCTGGAAGGGCGTTGAGGTCTCTGTTCCCTCCTCAGTTTTCAGAACACCAAACTGAACCATTCCCTTCATTTGTGTCATGACAGCGCCTGGCAAGAGCAAGAGTACCGCCATCGGAACAAAGACGTGGTGGTACATTTGCTGCACCATATAGACAGCCTGCTGGCGCAATTTTTTAGGCTCATGTCCTGTTGCTTTTACAGCAGCCTCTTCATTTGCCACGTTGATCAGATATTCTGAAATCTCTGCCGTGGCTGTGTCGAACTGGTGGTCAGCAGTATTTGCTACGTTAGTCGCGGCTTGTTGCTGCTGCATGATGGCAGCTGCTCTAGCCGTCCAGAGCCAACGTTCAGGATCAAAGAACAGTTCGAGGAATCGCTGATTGTTTTCACGATCAAGCATTTGAAACTGCGTGTCAGAAATAGGACCAACGCCAAACGTCGTGAGTTCATATTCAAACTCGCCCTGATCGCCTTCCTGAGATTGATTCTTCGAGTTATCCATTTGCAGCAGCGGCTGCACATAACACACCGGCGCTCGCGGAATATCAATTTCCACGTTCCCGCCTTCGCCAGATGCTACTTTGTTATAGTTCGGCACGTAGGTACCCAACATGCCGGGCTGTGGCTGTGGAAGAAATTTGCCGGGTGCTCCGCCACAGTATGCAAACAGAGGTCTATATTGAGGACGCTTAGCAATATATGGATCTGGTGACTTTGGCTCGCCCGTTTCTTGCGAAACGAGTGGACCAGGTGGAATCGTTAAAGTGACGCCATTTGCCTTGAGCTTGTATTCTGAGCCTCTTTGCTCTTTGGTATCATCGTTTTTTCGTCCACGCTTCCGATAATCCTCTTCGTTCTTCGCAAAAGGATAGCGCTTAAAGTAATCCTGGCGCACTGAAAAGATATTGGCAAGATCGGCGTCGTTCCCAGAGCTCTTGCCTACCTTCAGATTGTTGGCATCCCCTTCGGCTAGCGCGAAGCCTCCCGAGCTAAGGGCCAATGCAGCAAAAAACAGCATCAGCCAGCGCGCAGCGAAGTTATTAAATTTTCTCATTTGCGTCCACCAGGGCGGGTTAGTAGGCGTAGGTTATCTGTGCATGAGAATCGGTTTTGCACCATCTGAAAGTGAAACTGACAGTTTGTCATTCCAAGGTCGACCATATATTGTAATCGTCCCGGTGACTTCTCCGTTAGGTTGCACCATCGTGGAGTCGAACTCTGCCCGTACAGCGGCTTCTGTCAATTTTGTATTGCCTTCTGCTACTGATACGGAGTCGGCGTCAAAGCTGAAGTTATCTCCTCCAACATTTTTTACTACGACCCGGAGCATAGTTTTATGCGGGGTCGTTTTGACGTCTTTGAGTTCAAAAGAAACAGGCCCGCTCGGGCTAGCCTGGGCCGGTGCTGCCGATTCGACCGCATCAGCCTTGGACGAGGGCGCAGAATCTTGCTGTGGCTTTGAGGCCAGAGCAACAGGCTGGGCTCCCTTCCCTTTCTTTTCCTTCTTCTCCTTCTCTTTCCTCTCTTTCCCTTTATCCTCGGTGGCGACTTGGACTTCCTCGGGTTCCGCTTTAGATTTCTTACCACCGAAACCAAAAGCGTTGCCTATAGAGCCCATGAAACCACCGATTCCCCCATCGCCTCCTTGCTGGGCGTCACCTGCCGACTGTTCAGCCGAAGCAAGCGACTCCAAGGTCGGAGACACCCCAGAAACTTTTGTTATCACGGTGCGCGCTGTTTGCGCGCCCACAATCGAGGCCAGATCACCCTGCGAACTGCGCAGGTCATCTTTACTGGCATCGGCTTCCTGCTGCGACTGGGCGAGATCCACGGTCGCGCGTTGCTTCTCAGCCTGGCTCTCGGCAAGCTCTAATTCCTGCTTGCGAGCAGCCACTTGCTGCTGAGTTAGGTAAAACTTGTTATATGCATACAGATAGCGGTAGTAAGCCTGCACTAAATCCGTTTGGGCTTTCTTGACAGGTGCAATAATCTTCCTGTCCACAGGAGCATTTTTGAACAGATTGTCGACCTGCCTTTGAGCCACGGAAAGCGATCCACGTGAGGCCTCTGTCGGCAGTGCTACTTCAACTTTGCTCAGACCTTCGGCAAATTTCTCCTCTCTACCAAAAGCAGACAGGGAGCTTGCTAGCGCACCTTTCCAAAGAGCTTTCAAATCATCTCTTTGCTTGAACGGGGAGCGAGGCTCCATTCCAGTCGGAGTAATGACCTGGAAATTCTTTTCTTTCTTTCTCTTCGGCGTGTCTTCTTCTTCATCGGATGCTGAAGAGCCCGAATTAGCTCCGCCCCCAAACAAGCTGCCTTTCGGCCGCTGCGGAGCAGCCGCTTGCTGTGGTGGTTGCATATAAGGATTGGCATATGGATTGGCATAATCAGGCGGTGGAGCGCCATAGCCATAGAGTTGCCCTTGCGCCGATAGCGACACCGCAGGCGGTGGCGGCACAAAACCAGCAGAAGGTGTTGTGTAATTGATGCCATAGCTCGATGCCGGTGGCGGCGGTGGCGCGCTTGCCACTGGTGAAGCCCATGACTGGCTCGGCTCAGGCAAACTGCCACTAGGCATGGGAGCGCTTGATGAACCGCTGCTATTGCCGTAAAAGGAACCGGAGTCAGACGTAGATGCAATCGGACCTGTATTTACATCTGGAAGATTGCGCCCATAGGGCGAATCACCATTTCCACTTTGCTCTTGTGCAGCTCTTGCCTGGCGCTCGGCCTCCTCCTGCCGTCTTCGTTCCGCATCAGCCTCTTCTTGATGGATTTGCTGAATCACAGACGGATCCGCTTTCGGGCGGAGGTGACCAATAACGCTCAAAGAACGTCCCCCGGACTGAATGCCCGTATTGACGTTGCTCACATTATCATTCTGCTCATTGCAAGCAGACAACGAGAGTGCGGTCAATATGACTAGTCCGAGGCGTTCTTTCACTGTTTTTATCTACTTCCGATTTAATCGATTGAGTAGAACACCGCGTACGTTGGTTGATGACGAGGAGCCACCACCAGAATATGCCGGTGCAGATGTGTAGGCCGGCCCACCGTAACTGGCTGCCCGTGGTGCAGCAGCGGCTGCTGGGGCCGCCATTCCGCGACCACCTGCGCCTTGCCCACTCGGAGCGCTTCGCGCAGTCGGAGTCATCATCGAGCCGTGGACGCCGGTTGTGGTTCCATTAGGCAATACGCCGCGAGGAGCCATACCGCGTGCTGGAATATTTGTGTGATTGCCGAATCCGGCTTTATCTAGCGGAATGCCGCCCATACCTTGTGGCGCATTGCGATAACCAGGTCCACCATCTCCTAATGGCATGCCACCGGCTGGAAGGACCGGCGATCCGCCGCCGCCATCACCCATAGCACCGGCGCCACCGCCGCCGCCAGCGCCGCCGAAACCTTGTGGTCCTGGTGGCAATTGCAACATCTGCGGCGCAGAGGGTGCCTCACGAAAATCTCTGACAACAGGGCGTTCGTCAATGATCTGGATTTCGCGGGGAGCATTGAACCAGCTCGCTTTTTGGCGTGCTTTCTGGTCAATCATTTGCTGAGCTTCAGCTGCTGGCATCAATGACGCCGCCGCCAAAATGCCCAGACTCCAAGTAGCTAACTTAATGAATTTCATGTGCTTTCTCCTGCTCCTGCGTCGTTAAAATCCAATTGGAACGCCAGTTTGACGCAACATTTGTCTTCCCATGCTTTTTCCGCGTTTCATCATCTGCTTGGCATATCGACCTGACTTGCCATCCTTGAAGTAACGAGAAGTATACTCGTCATCAGGCAAAGTTAGGTCGGTCGATGTGCTTTGAAACACACCGGTAGCCGTCGGAGCTTCGGGGGCTCCACCGGCTGCTCCATCTTGAGATTCATCAAGAGTCGGAGCTTTGCCGAGCCGTCCACCACCACCGCCGCCTTCTCTGGAGCCGACCGTAGTTGGAGCAGACATTGCACCTTTCCCGGTTGTGCCACCGGTGCTGGTGCTAAAAGTTTCGTTTCTCATGATTGGTGGGGGCGTTCTTACCTTGTAGTAGTTGCCGCCACCGCCGCCTCCGCCAGCCTCAGGTGGAGGAGTCGCAGGAGCCATCTGCGATCGTGGTGAGTCAGGCGTTCCATAGCCGGTCGGGTCAGCAGCTTCGCCGCCGCCACCGCCTCCGCCACCGCCACCGCGGTTGACGAAAGCACCTGGCTCGTAGTGTCCGTAGTGTTGGTGCATGCCTGTGGATGTTGGAGCGCCGCCGCCGCCACCGCCACCACCACCACCTCCGCCGCCACCGCCGGAGTTGTTTCTCCAGCTACCTGTGCTCATAACAGTCGGTGATACAGGGAGGTCTAAATTCATCGGCAAAGGCGGAAATCCGGGCGCTGCGATTGGTTCTTCAGCGGGGATTGGTTCGATCGAAACGTCGGGTCCTTTAGGAGGAGGCGGAGCCACTGAATAGCGCGGTGGGGGAGGCGCTGCATTTGCCGGTGGACCGGTCATGACGTGCGGGCCACCGTTGGTATCGAAGTATTGGCCTCCGTGACGCTCACCTTGCGTCGATACAGAATATTGGTTGTCACCAGGCTGGTGAACAAATTTGCCCATATTTGTTGGCGGCAATTGAGCAAGTGCAGCCGGCAAACTGATGCTGAATGCAAGCAAGCTCAATACTATGGGCCTATTTCTTTTACTCATCAAAAAACCCCTCCTAGTAAGTAAGAGGTGCAGCAGGGGATAGTAAGTCAATCCGAATCACGAACTTTTGCCTTTGAAAGCGTTTCCGCCTTCATTACCGAGTGAATAGAGCAAGCGAAGCATCTGGTCAAGCGCCGGTCAGCCTAGACCGGCCGGGCTGTTTTCTTTCTTTGCTCGCGGGGGACGGCATATGTCTGCCTGCCAGGGACCTGCGAGCCCTTAGGCTCACCTCCAGTGATTAGTTCTAGCCGCTCAGAAGTCTGGCTGGGCTGTCGCCCCTCTCAACTTCTACGCTGACGGCGCTCCCCTAATGGGGAGTGATTAATTTTTAATTGTTTCTCACCCTATTGTCAATATAGCCTTTGCCTGAAATGTTTGCATTTTCGAGTCGAGACTGCAGATTTAATGTGCCCTATATAAATGTATTCAAAACGCGGATGAAATCTAGGGTTAAGCCTGTTTGCAACTCAGTATTTAGCCGTCATCAATTCCACAAAAAATCTACAACTTTGTGTTGAAATTCTTCTGAGAGAAGCAGCAGCAACCGAGTAAACCGAGAATAGACAAGGCGAAGCAGCCGATCAGCGCCAGGGCGGATCAGGCAGAGACTTCGTCGTTTTCGATTTTGGGATCATTTCTAAGACGCTCCAGAGTTTCGCTGGGCTATCGCCCCTCTCAACTCCAGCTCTTAAATCTCAAGTTTGTGGACAGATCGCGAAACGACAGTGGCGGCAACCGGACCCAAGGCTGATTATCAGCCAGCGCCAGGAGTCGGAACGATCGGCAGAACCATAGCTGCAATAGCTGCAACGCGCTTCGCGCTATGGGCGGACGGGACGTCCGCGCTCCATACGAGATCAATGGCCCATTACAGTCGGCCACTTTACAG
>JAIEQI010000137.1 GCA_019747875.1 Candidatus Obscuribacterales bacterium | reverse complement strand
ACATCAAACGACAGATCTCTTGATAAGGTGGCCGACAATTACCAGTCCAGGTGGCCGTTTTCAGTGGAATAAACAGAGAGCGTCGGCGACGTTTTTTCAGCTCATCGTAAGGTCTTCCTCGTTTTCTTCGCTAACAAAGCACAGATAAGCAAAAGTGATGTATTCACTATTCAACAAGGTGAATCATTGGCAAAAGAGTACACATTTGATGGTTATGCGGAGATAGAAGTTCAGCTACTCGACGCAAGCACGAAGCTGCAATTAGACAGAGCGCTTGTCAAACGAAACAGAGACAGAGATTTGGGCGGACTCTAGAGTCCTACAAGGAGTCAAATGTCCAGCCTGGTTAAACTCGACACGTCCTCAATCCAATAGTATGCACTTTTGCATTAGCATCTGATTGTTCTGATAAAAGGGCACGTCCGTGTTTCCTAGAACGGTAGGTGGAACGTTGGATAGCTCAGGAAGATTATCCATGGGAACGATAACGCTCTTCGCGCCATTTTCCGACAGCATAGTTACTTTATCAGCGAAATTGATTACTCGCTCAATAGCCCCACCCACAGAGATATTCCCGAGCACTGCGAGTCCGGCTTTTAGATTCTTTTTGTATAGAACAGAAATGATGGCGATATAAACAGCAGACCCAATACCAGACGATAGAACAGACCCAAGAAGCGTCGTTACTTGAATAGTTAAGTCATAATTTTTGAGAGAATGCTTGTCGCTCAAAATGGTTTTTTCGTTTGCTCTGATGTACTGATATGTGTTTTTGATATTTTCTTTCACGGCGTTATTGTTTACGCCAGTAATAGTCAACTTGCCCGACCCTGGTACTGCAACTGTTTCTATCCTCACCAACGCAACGTTGTCACCATCACTAGTGCTCGTATAACAAATTCCAGGAGGGAGTGGCGTGCTCTCGATTAAATGAGAGCCTCGCTCTTCTGGCAGCCCGACGAAGATCTCTTCTTGAGATTCCTTGTCGATGTAAGAGAAATTGGTGTCCCAGAATTCCATTCCCCCAATTCTTTTTAGCTGCTCCTTCACCCTGCGCCTCATTTCCAATGCTATTTCCAAATACTCCTTAACGTCTTCCTTTGTGTAGACGCCATCGGGATGAAGCAACTTTATTAATCCGGAGACAGTCTTCTTGACCGGCTTTGTATCGCGCTGCTTGAGGTGAGCACCGAGTGAATAAAACCGCTCTATTGCATCGGTGTAAGTTACTCGCCGCAGCGATTTAAGCACCTCGGAGAAATAGTCCGTACTGAATCCGAAGCTTGAGGTAAAGTGTTTAGGTGCAAATTTGATCATTTCCCAGCCAGGTAAATAGAAATGAATTCGATCAAGAAACGCAGTATCATCATTGACCTCAGCCGACAAAGGGCTAAACAGGTGGGATGTTTGAAGAACTGTCTCAACTGGCTGGTTAATATTACCGTTGAGAATTATGGAGGCCACACCGGTAATTTCTCCACCCGCGCCGGCGCGAGAAAACGATCCAGATTCCATATAGTCTTTCATCATTGGAATTGCATCGGCGTCCTTGAAGATTCTATCTGTTGATTCGTCAAAACATATCGCATCCCATTGCCCGACAGCTCCGACCTTGCCGGTTGACCCATGCACGAACAGCTTCGGCACTGTTCCTTGTCCACCAGAAATTAGAACAGCATAGGGCGTGAGTTCCTTAAAGACGAACGATTTACCTGTTGATCTTGGGCCCAGCTCTACAAAATTGAAATTAGCCTCTACCATGGGCAAGAGTCTTGCCAAAAGTAGCATCTTCATTCGATGGGAAACGCCCTCAGCAGTTGGTTCGTAACCGCAACTTCTGAGCAAGGCATCAAGCCATTCGCCTTTGGTAAATTCCTTTCTTTTCTCGACTATTTTGGTGTTATCAAAACTGGAAAGCTGAATTGGTTTGATTTCTGTTACCACGAACGGGAAGATGTTCTGTCCAATTCGAATATTGGGATCGTACTCAACATCAATTATTGCCCAGATTCCTCCGAGGAGCATTTTCTCGTGTTGCTTGACCAGCACATCACTTATATTGCCATTCTTGATGTTGCTATTCTGCAATTTGGCCCAGTAAATGTCCTTCTTCGATTCCAGCTCGACCGATATCTTGTCAATAATCTTGTAGCGCCCTTTTTCCCTTATCTTGGATTGAATGAGTGAACTTTCTTCAGGATTCACATAGTGATCGCTCAAAATCTTCTTGACATTCTCCATGCCAGTGCGAATTTTTTCTTCGTCATCCGTTGAGCAGGAATTTGCAATTAGGTATTCCAGAACAAAAACCGGGACATTAGCACCGACTTTGACGGAGCGCACTAGATCCTTCCTAACCACGAATCCTCTGAAATGCTCCAATAGCTTAATGTCTAAGTCATTCAATAGTGTTGTCACTGGTGTATCCTTGCTCTTTTGAATCATGTCAAGCAGACCTCCCTCTGTTTTGCGACCTTCGGGTCTCCTTTCGACCGAGGGTTTGTCAGAAGGCATGATACCGCTCTCACCGGTCGAATTTAAATATATTCGGCAAAAGAGATTCACCAACTCAACCTGATCAACTCGGTTGCAATGAGTGCTTGCTAACACCGGACTGCCGACGACAATGGCTAGAACTTGCGCCCGCGAAATAGCTACATTAAGGCGATTCTTACTGAAGATAAACTCCAAACCGCGCGCACTAGAATCTCCCGTACTTGAACACATTGAGACAATAACTACTGGCGCTTCCTGTCCCTGAAACTTGTCCACTGAACCGACTCTAGACCCAGGTATGGCTTCCTTTAGTCTTCTCACTTGCATGTTGTATGGTGCTACTAACAGGATGTCGTCCAAGGTAAGTCTACGGCTAGTTGACGCATCAACAAAATCGCAAGCCAGCAAGAACTTTACTATGTTTGCGATTACTGACGCTTCTTCAGGACTGTCTTGGCTGTTGCCTTCATGCATGACAGGAACAAAAATTATTCCAGACTTCTTCAGTACCGACGATGAGTCGGCCTCCGGGATTTTCAATTGTCGTTCTGCAGTGCAAGCTTCAGCATGCAATTTATCCTCGTATACAGCACCAGAAATGAATTTGCAGAGGTCGGGATGCATGCGCCATGTAGTTCCAAGAAAAATACCAAAGTCGTCTGGGACGACTTGTTTATCCTCAAGGAGATACTCGAGAACAGATTTGCCGCTTTCTCCAGGATGACTGCCCTGAATCGGTTGTGACAATTGCATTTGATCGCCAATGAGAATTAGGTTCCTGGCACTTTGGGACATTCCAACCAAATTAGCAATGGATACTTGGCCAGCTTCATCAACAAAGAGATAATCCAACAGTCCGTCAGCTTCCGGTCTGCAAAAAGCCCATGCAGTACCGCCCACAAGATCGTAACCATCAGCCATATCCTTGAAGAACTCGCTTGGAGTTTTTCCATCAATCAAATCGCTTTGAACATGGAAATCTTCCTTCTTGCTCTGAAGCTTGAACGCCCTCATTCTTACACCTTGAATCCGGGCTTCCTCCGCAACCTTATCCATCAGATGAGCAATTGCTTTATGTCCATTTGAAGTCACGCCTACCGATTTGCCTGCACGGATTAGGGCGCAAATTGCCTTCGACGCGGTATAAGTTTTTCCTGCTCCCGGCGGTCCTTGAATGCAGAGTGTTGAATCTTGTAGATTGGAAATCACTCTTGTGGTTTCACTGACCAAGTCTGCCTTGTTTCTAATTAACGCTCCGGTCACTCCTTCAACGCGTGGTGCATGTCTGTATAGAAAATCCTTAAGCGCTGGCCGAAGTGCACTGCCAATACTGTAGCTCTGCACTGTTCGATAAATGGATTGTGCAATGACATCGGCATCAACGAACTCGTCCTTTATCAGGCTTAGAGTGTTCGGGGGCTCTTCATTGTTCTGTTTGCTTCGCTTTAGTCGAATAAGTCCGCGCTCGACATCAATATCTCCAACCGAAATCTTTTGCTCCAAGTCATGAGCAAAGAAACAGACATCGCCAGCATCAATACTGGTATCTTGATTCGGATCGAATTTGTATTCGTACAATAGCGAACGAGCATGACTCATTGGTGGAGTTTCGGTCCGCACCAACCTAGCTAGACAACCAGCGTCATCATATCGCTCAGACTCAGTCATGTCAGCTCTGTCATACTTGGCCCAGAAGACCGGCTTGGCTTCGCGGCGATGAAACTCTAACAGATAAGCGAGGAGTTCTTGCACTCGCATGTCCTCCGTTCTAATGCTCGGATCCTGCGATACGCCTTCTCTCAAAGTTGCCGCTAGAGATGACGCGGCCGACCTAGATTCTGCAGCCGGGGTGTTCTTTGTTAGTTCTTTGATTTTCCTTTGCCGAGGAGGGATGCTTTGCGCTGCCTGCAGCTTTCTCAACCATTCAGCCAATTGGAATGTCGAGTCGCAGTCTTCCTTGTTATATGCTCTGATGTCGGCAAGAATTTTCGATGTTTGCCAATCCTTCCCATCTTGTTCGTCTAGCCAATGCTGGTAAAAGACAACTGAGTCCATCGCGGTGGCAACATCACCGCTGCGTTTCTCCTGATATAACTGTTCTATGCTCTTAATCGAATAGTTTGGAGTCCCGACTTTCATTGATTGTCGTACTATGTTATACAAATCGACGAAAACTTCATTTCGAAGTAAATCATCAACTTCACGTTCTCTTGTTCCGTACTTTCCCATCAGTCTTCGGAGTGCAGTTTTTTCATAAGATGCGTAGTGGTAAACGTGCATGCCTGGGTCACGTTTCCATCGGTCATAAAGCCAGTCTACAAACGCCTCAAATGCTTCCTTTTCCTCCTGGCGATTATGCGCCCACCAATCTTTGAAGGAGGGGCTCCCTGACTCAAGAACAGTTACACCAAAGAGGTATTCGAGTCCACCATCGGCAAGTGGAAATCCTTCCATATCAAAGTAAACATCCAATGTTGACGGTCGTGGAAGCATAGTTAGCCCCATGCCAACAACCCGGGTTGAGATCAGTTCGAACTTTGGTCGTTTGAGTTCCTTTGACTCAAGTTGCAACCTTGCTTGCTGTTTCAGTGTATCGAACGTATTTTCTTGCATCCTGGGGATCCATACCAACGAAGAATTTGCCAACTCTGTCATGGTATTGATGCCAGCAGCCAATAGCCTTTTGATCTGCACGGTGCGAATGTTTGCAACTCGACAGAGGTGATCCCTCTCCTCGAAAAGCTGCTCCATGTGCGAATTCCAACTCCCGAAATCCTCTAGTCCAATGCATTCAGGAGCAGATTCGACATCGAACATTCGCTGTTGTTCTATAAGAACACGACGGAGTTGCTTGTAATAATAAACAAAATCATCTGTGCGAAATGAGCTTATTTCCTTATTTCCAAGGACCACATGAATCTTCTTTGGAATCACGCCCTGAATCAAACCGAGCAAGTCAGAATAACAACAAAGCTGCACCAAGAAGTAAGGCTTTTCTGTTAAGGCTAACTTTGTGTCCAAGGGCTCGTAATGATAATCTCCCAAAGCGGACTCACCATCTACTCGTTCAAGGAAATCGGAATATCCCACGAACTCTTCATCTCTTAACGCCGCCTGATAGATCACTTCGGCGCCGTCTTTCATTGCCTTTAGGGTTGCTCCGAAGCGGTCCTTCTCTGTAGATACATCGACAATTTGTCGTCCAGCCGCACGAAGTGAAGCCAAAAACTCGGACTCATGTTTCTTGCCCCTGTCTTGTAGAATCTTGTTCGTTTCTGTATCCGAATCCCGCGCAATAACGCCTGGTCTTTCAATGTCAAAACGATCAAGCCATGTAATGATTTCCGATTCCATCAATTTGATGAGATCTGAGGGAGAGAACACCAACTTGGATGCGACCTTTTGCACGGGAATCTAACTTTCCTTCTCACTGGTGCTCGACAAATCCCTGCTGCCACTAACCGACTTTCCGCAGGTGATGGATCTTGGACTTGGCAGCCATAGCTGTCATCGATTGATCATACAGTGTAAACTTTTTCTACACGTGACGCCCCGTCCACTTGGCAACATTCCGCCACTCCATAGATTAGCCTAAGGTACTAAATGAACTACTGGTTAATAGCTATACCAAGAGAAGATATGGAGCACTGCATTGAGATCGGATGCTACGGGCGAAATGCCGCGGCAAAGTTTCTGGCGGTTGAACCAGGCGACAAAATTGCATGCTACGTGAGCCGGGAGACGAAAATCGTTGCTCTCGGGGAAGTAACCAGAGGATATTATCAGGATGAGAAAAAGGTTTTTCGCGCTAGCGACAAGAGCGCGCCTCATTATGGGTATAGTCGGACAGAACAATCGCTATTCCCTCACCGGATAAATTTTTCAGCTGAAAAACTAGAACAAGAAATTGAATTCAGACCGCTGATTGACAAACTTTCGTTCATAAAGAAGCCTGCTTACTGGCCAGCTTATATACGCAGAGGTTTTGCCAAACTTTCCGAGAACGACTGGAAACTTATCTGCAAAGCAGCAGGTGTATCCCGCTTATGAATAAGCCCTTTCCATTGAGCACCATAGCTTGCTGTTTAATCTTAGTGTAAGCCGCAGTAACCGGATTCAACTATTGTCGTGACAAATTCGGGAATATGACGAAAACAACGGATGAGAACCAGAAAATGCCAATTCAGGATGCGAAGGAAAAAACTTTACCGACCCAAAGTCAAATAATGCCAATTTTCATGGAAATACTTCTGGAAAGAGGAAGTATAACGCCGCCTGAAATGGTAGAAATCCTCGCAGATCGCTTCGCACTCACAGAGGAACAGCTTGCTTTGAAATGTAATTCTCGGAAAGACATACCCAAGTTCTACAATGCTGTTTGCTGGGTTCGCAATAAACTGGCTGATAAAGGACTGGTCGATCGATCCTTCAAAGGAATTTGGAAGCTCACTGCTGATGCCGGTTCAATTGTGAAGTCAGGTAGTTATGAGTTTTCGCCGTCTTCTGACAAATCAAACGGCGACGAAAGTACGGAATCCGCAATTGCGAAAGAAGATTATCGGGAGCCGCATTTCGAGCAAATTGTATCGAGCATCAAAGAGCAGGGCTTGTTGATGAAGAAGGAAACAATTCTTCGCTATCACTGTTCTCTAAAGAGTAGGCACTTCGTGATCGTATCTGGCGTGAGCGGCAGTGGTAAGACGTGGTTGGCGCAAGCTTATGCGCAAGCCATTGACGCAAGGTCCGTAGTCGTGGCGGTGTCCCCGAGCTGGACATCCAATGAGGACCTGGTTGGATACTTGAATCCACTAGATAATGTGTATCGAGATACGGACTTTAGTTTGTTTCTAAGAGAATGTTCGGAGCACTATGACTACGCTATCGAATCAGGGGTAGTTCCACGACCGTACCATCTGATATTGGATGAAATGAATCTGGCTCGTGTTGAGTATTATTTCGCTAAATTTCTGTCTGCAATGGAAATCGGATCGAGAAATCAGTCGGCTACCATCGAACTAGGTGCCGAGTCTATTGTCTTGCCTCCCAATCTTTTCGTCGTGGGTACAGTCAATGTGGACGAGACGGTGCAAGCCTTCTCTGACAAAGTC
The DNA here is from genome assembly GCA_019747875.1 of Candidatus Obscuribacterales bacterium. GTDB lineage: Bacteria > Cyanobacteriota > Vampirovibrionia > Obscuribacterales > Obscuribacteraceae > JAIEPM01. The sequence goes on along the minus strand of JAIEQI010000137.1, from coordinate 22,338 downwards.
TTCGATCGGGCGCAGCTTATTGAAATTTGCACTGAACTACATGAGATTGCAGAAAGGATGGAAAACGAACCTTACAAAGAGATGGTCGTTGCGCTGTGGGAATGTGTTAAACCGGTGGCGCCGTTTTCGTTCCGAACAATTGATGATATTAGGTCCTATATACGCGAGGCTGGTGAGCTGGGGATAAGCTGGGAAGGTGCATTGGACCATCAAATTGTTCAGAAAATTCTACCGAAAATCAATGGATCCAAGGTTGAAGTTGGTGCGGCGTTGCGGAATATCATATCGCTTGTTCCTGGTTTTCCTTTGACAAAAACAAAATCAGTAAAAATGCTTGAGAGCTTTGAAAATTATGGATTCTGCAGTTACTTTTAGATTCTTGCGGATTGATGATTCTACCATCGTCAAACTGCCCGACGAATGGCAGGAGTATTTGATTGAGCTTGATACGATGGTAGAAGACTGGGAAAATGTACTTGTAACTCTAAGTGGGAATTCCGTTAGAACTCGTATTGAAGTCACTCCTTCTGGAAAGCGAATTCGATTTAATTGGCCTCGGTCAAATCCTGGACACTACGATCTAGCTATCAGTTATCGAGAAAATGTAGAACACACAACAATCACTATTCTTCCATCAAAAATTTCAAATGAGGATTATCAGCAGTTATTAGAAGAATTGGAATATAGATTACCGGTTTCAATTGTTACTTCAATGCAAGGATGTGGAGCGTTCGGGGGAATCAGATTGATGCCAGCGGGAAGTCGTACTCTTGCCCGAGAGCTGCTTCGGCTGAGAAATGCAGTGTTAGGTAGCGATCGTACCGCAGGTCTTGTTTCGATCCTTGATCGGCTAAAAAGGAATCCCAATCGACGCCTAGTTAAGCATACACAGATGGTGAATCGCAAAAATGCGCGGCGTGTCCATCCTACGAAATTGCCAAAAGCGCTGACAACGGCAAACAACTTGGATCAGAGCGGCAGGCCGCTCCGAGTTGAAGACATACTCGTTTTTGAAAGCCACAATACGTATGAAAATGCGCTGATTGCTTTTTATGCATCTTCTGTTCAGGCTCGATTGTCACGTCTGGAAGTTGAGTTCAATGATCAAGATGCAACCACAGCCGAGGTAAAACAACTCAAGGAAAAGTTGCAACGTTCATTGCAAGCATCTTGGTTTCTAAAAGACGTAGTCCCAGGGATGCAGGTAGACGGCACAAGTACGATGGTCTTGATCAACAGTCCGGAGTATCGCGCAGCATACGAAAGTTTTTTGGAATTTCAAAAATATATGCAAGTGGAAATTTCTACACCAGCATTGGAAGCGCCACTAAATCAGTTTCCTCTGCTGTACGAGCTGTGGAATGGACTGGTTGTGACAGATTGCCTTTTAAGTGTAGCAAGGAAGTTGGGCTATCGATTAGTGTCAGAACGGTGTGTTCGGAAAACTCGTGATGGACTAGTAATCGATCTTGTGAAAGGGTCAGCGCCGCTACTAGTGCTGGAGAATAAGAAGTTCGACAAAATCGTCAAGCTTTATCTTCAACGTAATTACGGGAAGGTGGGCGCCATCCGAAGTATTTCGAATAATCAAATTCCGGACATTTCTCTTGAAGTGCTTGGAGAAAATGGAACAACCGAAATGTTTCTCTTCGATCCGAAGTACAAACTAGCATACACGGACGCCATGGGTCTTTCAAAACCTAAGAAAGAAGACATAGACAAAATGCATGTTTATTCTGACGCAATTCGCGATGTAAGTAATAATCGAGTGGTGAAGTATGCTGGCATAATGTATCCCGGGCAGGGAATTTTATTTACAGAGAATCTTGAAGCATTGCCTTCTCGTCCATCAAGCCTTGTAGTGCTACAAGCGCGCTTAGAAGAGTTACTTGGGGCTGCTTTGGCAAAAAGTGAGTAGTTCAAGTTAGAGAGTTGGACTTATATCCTCGGTATAGCTCCCAAACAATTATCCACCTGGTGAGAACAGCTTGAAAGCTTGTCTTTCCAAATGGTTTCTTATCCTCGATTTACCGGCAATTTCAATTCATCGCACATACGCCGCACGGCATCACAGTGATGGCTCTGCCGAGGCATTGCTCTGAATGATTTCGCGCGGCGCATGTGCACGGCTGTGTTTCATGCCGGAGTCACCATGTCGGTGGCTGGGCTAAATTCAAGGAGAAATAGAATGAGCAATGACACGAAGAAAGTTTTGATCGGACTGCCGAGTCGGCTGCTTGCGAATGTTGATCTGATGGCGAAGTACGAAAGTCGCACTCGCTCAGATTTGATCAGAGAAGCGATTCGGCGTTATTACGAAAACTATAAAAGAACTGAATCGAACAGCGTTGATGTGCAGCGGCTCGAACACATCTTCACTGCGATTCAGTAGTCGATAACTCACGGGGACGGGCAAAGCTCGTCCCCTCTTTCTTGAGGAAAATAGAATGGAAACTTACGGACTTCAACTGACCAATAACAGTAAGACCGGGCCGGCATTTAGCTTGCCGCGTATTACTTGCATCAACAAAACAGAAGCATGCTGGAATGCTTGCTACGGTCACGGCATTCGCTATCAGAATGATGCGCAGCGTGCAAAGCGCCAGCAGAACTATCGCACTGTCATGTACTTGCTCAAACACGGCGGACCGGAATTGCTTGCCGAGAATCTCACCGCGCTGATCGATCAGGCACGCCCTATCGATTGGCTGACTGCCAAGATAAGTGGAACAGAAACAGCGGTACCGTACAGTCTTAGACTGCACGATTTAGGTGACTTTGTCTCTGCGGCTTACGCGGAAGCATGGGCTTTAGCAGTCAGCTCTCGACCAGAATGCTCGTTCTGGTTTTACACTCGATCGTTCCTCGACAATGGGATTTTCGCTGCACTAACAAATTTGGCAGCACTTACCAATTGTCAGGGATGGCTGAGTCTTGATCGCGACAACTACTGCAGAGGCATTCTGGCATACGCAAGCGCAAGCCAGTTCTGGAAGATTGCACTCCTCCAGGAGCAAGAAGAGTCGATGGCGCCAGAAATGATCGAGCACTTGTCCAGCACCGCAAAGCCAGGCGACATAGTTACTTTTTCCAAAACACCACGGTGGCAGGCACGTACCTGAATTGCTGGCTCCCAACTTTGTCGTTTGCCCGCAGATTCTTGGCGGCTATGCGCTTGAGCGCAATCCAGCTGAACCTCGCCCTTGTCAGTCCTGCAACTTTTGTCTACCGCAATAAATCTAATGGAGATTGAAATGTCTACTCGATTGTTGAAAAAGCACTTGCAATACAAGATCCCTCAGTTAAGACTTGCTCTTATACGAGAGCCGGACACTGAGCCTATCCCAATTCAAACTCCAGAAGATGTTGAGCACTTTCTTGAGCCGCTTAAGCATTATTCTGAAGAACATTTCGTCAGCCTGCATCTTGACGCCAGGCATAGAGTCATTGGCTACCATGTGGTATCACATGGCACCTTGTCGGCGTCGCTCGTTCATCCGAGGGAGGTATTCAAAGCAGCACTGCTGGCGAACTCACACTCAATCATTGTTGCTCACAACCATCCTACCGGCGCTTGCGATCCCAGCGAGGAAGATATAGCTACAACACAACAACTGATTTTGGCTGGAGCAATGCTTGGTGTCAGCGTTTTAGATCACATCATTGTCACGATCAACGGAGTCTATAGTTTGCGCGAAAACCAGCGTCACCTCTGGAGCAAATAAATAACCACCTGAGGGAAGGCAGTATTCTCTGTTTTCCTTCTTTTTTTCGGACGTAACCTTGACTCCATTTTTCACTTTATGGCTTTGTTTAGGTTTTGAATTGTTCGTGATGACTCATGAAGATGTTTCTTGTATCAAGTTGTCGGTGTTGGCCTGCCCTGCTATTTATTGTTTGAGCGAAGGCTAACGGTATACGGCAGATATTACACAAAATGAAATGCCTTCGCTGTCCAGAGTCTAGCAGGGCGCCAATCATAATGTTCTTTAGCGGTGCGCTTCGCGCGTTCTTTCTATAAGCTCAGGACAAGCCGGTGCCAGCAGTTGTCCGAGGCGCGGGCATGTTGTTAAAGCGGTGTGCACTGTCCTTTTGCTGGATTTCGTCTCAATCGGAATATCAATTGCAGCCAGCAGCAATTAAGGTACAGTCAATGCTGGGCAGTACAGAAGGCACCACGACCGGAGTTACGACGCATTTTGTCTGGGAATACGCAGACTTACGAATCCTGCGGGCTTTTGGCTTTGATTGGGCTTCCTCATCCAAAGCCGGCGCTGCCGGAATTCGACAATTTGCTCAAGTCCGCCAAGGATGAATGACTATGACCTTGCCGAAGATCATGCATTGTAGAAGCAATGTTTCTCCGACTGTTTGCCGAACCCATCCAATGCAATCATATCGGCGACAGTCCCTTACGTCTTTTCACTGCTGCTTTTTCCTTGCACTTGATCAACATTCACCGCGGCATCCCACATCCCAACATGAACCAAGGATGCTTGGATCTTTTCAAATGTCTTTGCGTAGCTGTTGATGTCAATTAATCAGCCTGCCCGGTTTGCCTTTATGCGAACATTTTGCTTCCCGACTCGTTCCAATAATGTCGACCAGTTGAACTTGGTTCACGCCATATCCCCTTTTGCAACGGCACTTCATGCAACTCATAGCCCTAGGCTACGCAAACTAGATCTGGTATCAAATTCAAATTCCTTAATCGGGATTGCCGCCTTTCAGAATAGTTGCGCTCCAAATCAGAAATTGTTGTTTGCCTCTTGCTTGTAGAAAAGTGTTTATATATGTGTGTGAGCTTTGACTGAATTCTCAGTAATGAATGCTCGCACTTCGGAACAATCATCGAATCCTTTTCGCTCCGTATACGAGGCAAATTTTTCTATGGAGCGGTCTGTTTTTATGTGACCAGGTGGTAGCCGCCTCCGGCTCTAGGGTGGTTTTCGGCTTTGGTAGTTGCGTCATCAGGACACACGGGAAAAGCGGAACACGGCAGGTAAATATTATCGCCGTCGATTTAATTAGTTCCCGTGTATCCTGCTGCCGGTTTATTTCCTGCCTCAAATTTTATGAAGCCGCCCTAGCAGAATTCTGTCTATGCTTCGCTTTTTCGGCTGCACTCCCAATTAAATAATTTGCAATCTGACACCATATCTAGTGTGCGTGATCTGGAGCTATGAGGTGCACGAAGCACCGCTTCAAAAGGAGATACGTCATGAACCAAGTACATCTGATCGGCAATATCGGAACAGAGCCAGAAATCAAAACCTTCGCTTCAGGAAAACGCGTGGCACGCTTCTCAATCGCCATCAACAGCTACGCAAAGACCAAAGAAAAGCGCCAAACCACCTGGGTCCCTGTCGAAATGTGGGATGCCGCTGTCGAAAGATTGCTCAAGTGCAAGGAGAAAGCAGCACTGAAAGGACGCAAGGTCCAGGTCACCGGTTTGCTCGCCTTGAACGAGTACGTCAAAACAGTCGGCGAAACCTCGCTTAACCAACGCAAGCTCTACGTCAAGGTTTTGTCTTTCCAACTCCTCGGTGGACTTGAGCAAGCCGACGAGCTTCCGGCAGAGCCAGCCTCGGCTGAAGTAGCCGAAGCAAAGCCAAAGACTCGCAGAACTCGCAAGTCTGCGTAACCCAAATAAAGACTGCTCGGCGAACAGAGTCGCCTAGCAGTCTTTTCTTCCTCATTTTCTCGTAGTCTTTTTCTTAGCGCCTGCAGCAGCCTTCTTTGCCGGCTTCTTCTGGGCCCCAGCAGCTTTCTTAGCAGCAGCTTTCTTAGCAGCAGCTTTCTTAGCAGCAGCTTTCTTAGCAGCAGCTTTCTTAGCAACCGCTTTTTTTTCCAGACCTCTGGTTCCCGTCCCATAACGGCCAGAAGAGTAGTCGCTTATGGAGAGCAAATTTGATTCAGCGGCTTTCTTCTTCGGTTCACTAGGCGAAGCCTTAGTTTGCCTGGGAGTGTAACTCTCAAGCACTTTTTCGTATTCACTCCAGTATTCATCAAGACAAAGGTCCTGCTTTCCAATGTCGCATGCCAATTCAAATGGTTCAACGTGATAAATCAAATCGTTTGAAGTCTTTCCTTCCGCAAGTCTTTTTTTGAGATTCTGAATCTTCTTCCGTGCGGTGGGCAGGCTGATATGGTGGAACTTAACGAGGCACTTTTCCACTACAAACCAGTATTCGTTAGAACATTCACTTGAAACCATCAATTAACTACTCGCTTTGCAGATCCATCTAAGAGTGCTATTGCTATGTCAGTGTGGAAGCCAACCTGATCATAATATTGATAAGCCTCTTTTTCCTCCCAGCGCATGGTTGCTACAGGTCCAACAACAACATCATAGCAACTCCCATCCATTTTGTGACCGACTCCGCGCTCACCCCTAAACCGGTATATAAGGCTCCAAAAATCCTCATTGGAGGGGCTCCAGCGCACAAAGAACAGGCAAGAAAGCTCCGAAAGCTTCTCTCTGTCTACCTTAAACTCCACCAATGCTGTATCTTCTTCCTTCCCTTTTCGCTGGAAATACCGTTCTTGCTTGATTTTGGACCACTTCCGGGCTTGCCTAATGGAAGTAGAGGTATAAAATCCTCTCCCAAAATCGGGTTTCCCTTTGCTTTCCGCAAGCTTTATGCCAGAAAGCACAGACTCGACATGTAGCTTAAGAGTGCCATGGTATAGGGTGAGCGGACCGTTCTTCCAGACAGTTTTTGGTGCAGCCATTGCTCTGAGCCCCTGAAAACATGTAAAGTTTAGCCGACTTTTTGAAAATTGAACAGTCATTCCTAAGTCCGGGAGTTGGGCTTCAAGAAGTGCATCCATCTGCAAACTAGATCAGAAGATTGAGCGGCACAAGGTTACGCCAGCTAAATTTCGTGACCGTGTCAAGGAGGTACGAATTGAAAATAAAAACATGACATTTAGCACCTAGGTTTTTTCCTAGCGCAAATCTATCTTGATACGTGAATCTGAAACGAAGCTCGCATTGCGCTTTTTGAGAGATCGGGTTTTATCACAATTAAATAAGAAGTTTTCAAAACGCTCTAGGATTTCCTCTTTCATCATTTTGGTGCCTTTCCGTAACCCTGATGTCATCAGCTTTTCCGAGACTAGCAGGAAATTGACACAATATGGAGGAAATCCCATTTCGATTTCGCTTGGTTGATTAGTCACACACGACCATGACTTAAGTCATGCTTGGATAGTCATTTCTGAGGCTAACAGGAAATTGACGCTATATGGAGAAGATAGATCTCGGCTTTGAGTTTTTGAGTTTTCGAATTGTTGTTTGACCGACATTTCTGATTCTTTCCGAACGTTATCATTCTGGCTTTCCATGACTGTAAGGAGGCATACGAATTGATGATAGTAATCACCGGCGGACCATCTGTGGGCAAGTCAACGCTACTTAATGAGCTTCGAAAGATTGGTTTCACTGTGGTGTCTGAGCAGGCAACTGAAGTGATTAAAGAAGGCAAGATTCTTCCGTGGGAAAATCGCGACGCTTTTCAGCGCGAAGTGCTCCGGCGGCAAATCGAAGCAGAAGCACCGTTCCATAATTCTAAACAAACTCTGTTCGTCGACAGATGTGTATTCGACGGAGAGTCATATTACCAGTGTGGCGGCATCGAGCCACCATCCGTGTTCCAGGAGCTGAGCGCAATGCAATATTCGAAAGTACTGTTACTCGAACCTCTGGGTGTTTTCGTTCATGACAGAATTCGCTTCGAAGACATGGAATTTACTGTTCGAATCATTCAAGTTCTTCGAGATGTTTACTACGAAAAAGGATTCGATGTAAATAGTATCCCGGCAGAAACAAAAACGCGCAGAATGCAACTTGCTTTGAGTTCCATCTGCGAACCGTTATGCGCCCCGAGTTTCGTAGCAGGTAGAAAGTAAAACCATGGCATGAACATCTGCTCTGCCAATCCGCGAGTTGCTACCTTTGTGCCGCTGCCATGGACTAATGGAGCAGCGGATTACGAGAAGAAATATTCAGTGTCCAGAACTTTCTCAATATCGAGTTCGCCGTATTTCTCGAAGCTCGGCAAATCAATACCGGTGCGGTCAATTTGTTCGTCAATGAAACGCTCGAGAAATTGGCTGCTTGTACATTTCCAAAAATTGCTGGCGAATTAGCTTGTTCATCACTGGTACATGCCTGGCATGCACGCCGTAACTGTCATGCACAACAGCAATGTCTTTGACACCGACTGCACTCAGTGCGTTCACCACTTTGATGAGGTGCGCAGCATCCATCGAGTGAACGAAATTTGCAATGATTCCCAACTCTTGCTTCGATTTATTCACTGGACGAGAGCCATCAACCGGCAGGTAATACTGCACGCTATACGCTTTCGTCACCAGTCGCTTGAACAGCGGTTTGCGATAAACCTGCACCACGCGAAATCCTGTGGGCGTAGTCCAGATGATCGGCTCCTCTTCTTTCGCCATCATCTTCGCTACTTTCTGCAACCAGTTCTTTACGTCCGTTGGTCCCTTCATAGCCTCGGCTAAAGCGTCGATGACTCTGTCTCGAAGATAAGCAAGTGCATGGATACTCGGATTGTGCGAGCGGGCGGCGACCTTCATTTGCCTCTTAATCCCTTCCGGCGTCACTCCATATGGAGTAGTCATCACGGGCTTCTTAACTACACTGCGTTCGATCTTGCCTTAACCAAGAATCCGCAGCCAACTCGATTAATCATCGGAAGGACACAGAACAATGAATACATATCAGTACCAGAATTAGTCACAAACGCACATGCACTTGTTTGCGGCAGAACTGGTGTCGGCAAATCCAGAGGATTCTTCATTCCGAATTTGATAGAACGCCTCGGGACGAACATGATTGTGACGGAAGCAACACCAGGTTACGAGCCGGGTGAACTGTATACGCTGACTTCTGGCTGGCGCGAGCGAGCTGGTCATAACATCTATTCGTTCAACCCTGCCGATATGAGTTCGACTCGAATTAACCCGATTGACCGCGTTCGACTCGCAGCAGAGATCGATAAAGCAAGAGAAGCCGAGAAGCTGGCAGACCTGATTGTCCTCAACGGCAGTCAGAGTGGAGTGCGAGTAGACCCAACTTGGGATCGCTCGGAAAAGCAGCTCTTAACTGCTCTTATTCTGCAGGCTGCTGCCACAGATCCAGAACTCGGACACATTGGTGCTCTGAGATGGCTGCTTCTGTCCGGCATCGGCAAAGTGCGCAAGATGATGGCAAAGAGCCAATCCGAACTTGCACAAATCGAGTTCGAAGGATGGCTCACCGCCACATCAGAGAACTTCCGCTTCGGAGTGCTCTCTGGATTGATGACAAAGTTGAATCCGTGGATGACCGAACAGCTGTGCGCGCTGACCGAAAAGACCGACATCAACTTCGAAGACCTGCAGAAGAATCTGTTCACCTTTAATCTGGCGGTGCCAAGCCGTTCGCAAGACAGCAAGCTAATAGGCTCGCTGCTGGTGAACTTCCTTCTGGACTTTCTGCTCGATAGCAAATCATTGATGAAGCACCCCACCGGAATGCTGCTTGATGAATTCACCAACTTCGGAAAGATCGCAAACATCGCCGACGTGCTATCGATAATTCGCAAAGCCAAGATAAGTTTGGTTCTGGGCTTCCAGAACTACCACCAACTTGAGCGCGTGTACTCACCAAACGAGGCACGCATCATTATCGACCAGCCCGCCACGCACGTGCTTCATGGAAATTCTTCTGCCTGAAGTAAATCTGATATGCCGCTTGGATTGTTCATTAGGATACTGAAGCACAAGCGGCAGCAGCTCACGCAGCAAAGGCAAAAGCAATCTTGCCTCAACCCATGACCGAGGAACAATTCCGCTGGAGAATTTCGATGGTTCTCGCTGCCATCTTCGCGTTTCTCTTAATTGGTGGCTTCAACAAGAGAATTGAGCCGAGCGAACGTCCAAACTCCGAGTTCTCATTATCCTCGAACAGCGAACACTTGAAACCAAGCCCGTTCCTGAACTAAGACACTTGAAAAAACCGCGTCCAACAAGGACGCGGTTTTTTCGTTTGAAGCACGAGAGAATACACTGCAAGAACTATTTAGGATTCCAATAATGTTATCTTCCTGGGATAATCATGTCCATGGAAGGCTTTAACGTGAAAACTTGACATGTCAAACGATGATCGATTTACTCCAAAACAAAACTCCGAATCTGACGAGCAAGAACGCCAGGGTAATCTAATCATTCATAATTTATTGAAAGAAAATCCTGCGGTGCTGTTTCGACCAGCTGGAAATGACAAAACCCCAAATCAAGATGGCACCATCGAGCTTCTGAATGACAAAAGAGTTATTGTTGGAAAGCTGGAGATCCAAATACGTCCAGTCGATCCTCAACGAACTGATCGACCTTGCTACCAAGTGCAAGCCTCTCTAGTAGGTTATGCAAGGGTCAACGGATTGCCCTTCCTACTTATTTGCTATGACCGAAAGTCCAATAAAGCTTATTGGACAAAAATCGATGACTCGCTTTTTCAAGGTGTGAAGGAGACACAAAAGAGTGTCACCGTAAATTTCGAAACGACCGAGGAAATCGCAAATGGCAAACCATATTTCGAAGAATGGCTGAAAATCAGCCAGGAACACCTGAAACTTCATCATCAGGCAGAACAAATAAAGAGGGTAATGGCTGCCCTTGAATCTGCTGGTGGCAATAAGTTCCTTGGATTGACTGATTCGCCAGAGCAGCTAGCAGAATTCATGCAGCAATTGATAGACACCTCAAATGAAAAATATAAAGCCCGTCTTACCGAAGCCCAAAAACTTTTTCGAGAGAACGAAATTGGAGCAGCAACTAAGATCGTTGCTGATCTCGAAAGTGAGCTAGAAAGTGAGATGCCAGATACTGAGCTGCTCGTAAGTGTACGGAACTGCCTAGGCAATTGTTATATTCGTCTAGAAAAATTTGATGACGCCGAGAAAACTTTTCGGTCTGCAATGAAGGAGGGCAATGCGTCCTGGAAGTCTAAAACGAATCTGGCCCACATACTATACGTTCGGAACACATCGAAGGCGGAAGCACTAGCACTAGTAGGCGAAGCGTACAAAGTCGAACCAGAAAACGAATTTGTTTTGGCAATATACCTATTGTGCCTGAGTTTCAATGGTAAGCAAGTGGAATTCGACCAAATTTTGAAGGACCGTGCCGAATTCATAGCGAAATCGGCTGAAGTTCAATTAGCGCTTGCTCAGTGCCACAGTGATAAAAAACAATATGATCAGGCGCGAAAGAAATATGAGGCAGCCAGAGATCTCGACAAAAACAACCCTCATATTCAGATATTCCTGGCAGAAGTGATTTACAAGAGCATTCGTACTACGAACTTGTCGCTATTATCGAAGAACATAATACCAAAGCTAGAGGATTCAAGTGGTGATGTTGAATCGGCTATTGCAGGACTTGACGCTGCTATTTCTGAATTGAGCAAAACGTCAGACAAGAAAGCGCATTTTCGCGCTTACGAGTTGCGCGCCCTGCTAGATATGCTGGGAGGCGACCACAACTCAGCGAAAACTGATTGCGACAAAATGTCAGCGATCTTGCCCGATGATGAATCTTGGAAAATTATCAAAGCGCAAGTCTTTACACAAACAATTGAATTTGAAGAAGCAGACAAGATATTAAAACCATTGGCAGAAGGCCGCAGAAGGGACGTTTTACAGATTCTTGCTTACAGTAATCATAAATTGGGAAATCATGAAAGCGCGTCCAAGTATTTCACAGGTTATATTGAAGAGACTGATTCTGAACAAGAGTGGACTGCCTATTTGCAATCACTATGGTTGTCCGGTGATAGAAAAACTGCCTACCTGGAAGCTCGTAAGATGCGAAAGGCTGGACGTGCATCCGCAATGATCATGCGAGATGTTGAGCTCAAGAGATTAATAGAATTGAAAGAGTGGCGCAATACTCTCGAAGTGCTAGAAGACCTTTTACGCGTTGAGCCAAGCAACGCAGAGCACTACCTGAATCGAATTGCGATGAACATGAACCTTGGAGATCGAGAGCAAGTGTTTGCTCTGTATCAAGCGCTGCCGCGAGAACTGATTGAAAGCGATGGATGGGCAAGAGCGCACCTGGCAACACTAGAACAGGAGCTTCGCCAACTCCGATGGATTTGAGAGGGAGTCATGCCCTTCCTAGAGTTACCCGATGTGGAGAAAAAATAATGGTTGAGTATGAAGATATGAAGTTACTTAAGCAGAAAGAGACTCAGGGTAAAGATTGGGACAAATATCATACAGATAGGGAAAGTGCCGTTCTTGTGGTGGCACCTCATGGAGGGACGATTGAACCACACACCGACCTTATTGCGAAAGCCATAGCCAAGGACGATTTTAGCCTATTTGTCTTTAGGGGACTCAGAAGAAATAGCTCTGACCGTAAATGGTTGCACGTAACGTCAGGTAACTATGAAGAAGAGGATTTGACACATCTGCAAAAGAAGGTGATGGTTGCGCTGTCTGTACATGGTGCGGCAAACAAAGACGGATACAAGGAAAAGACAACATTTATGGGTGGTGGCGACACACTCCTGCGGGATCTGATATGGGCCAGACTAGAAGCTCATGGGTTCGATGCTTTTTTGGCACCTGCAGGATTGGACGGAAGTTACAAAGGAAACTTTGTAAACAAAAGTGGTCCGGAACAGAACATACCGGGAGTGCAGTTGGAAATTTCGAGGGGCGAAAGAGATGCTCTTGCGGACACCCCTGCTCGATTGGAGCGCTACGCTTCAGCGATTCGTGAAGTTCTCTTGCCCATAAATATGCAAGCAAGAGATAAATCTGCCACAAAAGAAGATCAAAAGCCCTCCAAATAAATTAGGACTCCGAAATCTGCCCGGTCCCAAACATAGTCCAAGCGTTCCACTAAAATTGATTGTTTCGAAATGCTTCAATGTTTGTTCGTCTTGTTTGGCAAACGCATCCTGGTTTCGGGACCTCCTTGTAATGTTGTCCTGCTGCCGGTCCAATCAAAGCGTCGAATTGAAATCTGTTGAATTCAGGCGCCTGTGCTTCAAGATAGCGGTAAAGAGAGGCGACCATCATGCAAGCGCTCAGCCCTGCTACAAAGGGAGCCGCGGGAGCGAATGTGGAAGGCTGCGATTCACTGGAAATTGAACTCGCGATGCCCTCTTGTATTACCGAACAAATTTCTTTGCCTATCCTCTGCTTAAGCCACTCCCTTTGTGCTACAGGTGCCGCGTTTACATCGTCAACAGTGACGTTGCTGTGGCGCTGAGTTGCGCGGGTTACTGAAAGCCCCGTCGCAACTGCCGCTACCTGATCTGCGTCTGATGATTTCACGGGCTCTTCAAACAGGCATAGCAGGCAGGGATCTGTGGCACTCCAGCGATGAATGATCACTTGGGACAAGAAAGATCCCGTTGCACCATCAATCAAAATATCCGGCCAAATGGATTGTTGCGCAAAATGCCGAGCTGGAATGTTATCCAGAGCGGCTAGAACAATAGGAAGCGGTGACTGATTAGTACGCAGCCAATCCTCCAATTTCGCTTCATGTCCGACAGCGATCAAATGATTTGACGCGTAGTTTGCAGCAACGGCTGATTTTGACTTACCTATGTCATGGCGATTTAAATAGATTGTTGTGGCAAGATTTTCGATGCCATACTTCTGATAATCGACAATGTCTAGCAGCCCATAAAGTGGCATCTCTCTCAATATGTATGCTACAGCGCTTCCGATTGCACCGGCTCCAATAAGCAGCATCCGACTGGCTCTAGTTCCCTTAAGCGATGCTCCTCCGTCCAAGCCTGCTGACAAACTGTAAAACGAGAAGCAAAGATCGTCCAGTTTTGAAGCTCGCGTCGCTTTTACCTGAAGCAATTCTTTGAACACATCTGCGACAGCAATACATGCGGCTCCATAGGCCGCAATCGGGTTGAAATCGCAATCTTCCTGGGGAAGACGGATAGGTTTTGAGGAGATCTGAGCAAGCCACCGATATGAACCAACAAATGTAATCGTACCCTCATGATTCACTTCGGAATCGAAGTTTTCTACGCATAAAACTGCATCGTATTTCCTGTAGTCACAAAAAGAGGATGATTCGTAGAAGAACTCAACTCCTTCAAGCTCGGACAATGCTTCACATTCGGACTTGGCTTCCAGGGCTGCTTCAGGCAAGTGCACGGTAATTTGACCACAAAGTCGTGAGAGCAGCCTGATGGAAGATAAGAGTATGTAGCGCGCGTTCCTGCTTGAAATAGCGCTCGAACTCGATATGAGAGCAACGGTCTTATCGCGAAACTTGTGTGCTTCCGGAGCAGATGATCCAAGGTCGGAAATCGCTGCATAAAAGCGGCTGAGTGCTAAAGGGACTTGCTCTTGCATTGTTCTGTACCTCCTACATAGATAAGGCCACAATCTTCGTCAAGCACAATATTTAGCCTGACACGTGCTTCCTGCGGCTGCATGCGGCGAAAACCATAGCTCGTTTCAAAAACGTGAACACCACACTCTTCGGGTGTCACGATCTCCTGAGCATAGTTTGGTGCAACAATAGACAGAAAGCCAGGAACTCGCATAGTGTATCGATGATCCGTCTGCGAAAGATTGGTACTGTAGTTGATACCATGAGAGTGAATCTGTCCCAGTATGCAACGGTCTGATCCGGCAATTTTCAAAGCAAGTTCGTGAATCAGGTCATCTGAAATTGTGATCAAGTCAGGATGCTTTTCGATTCCCGGCCCACGCAAAAAGGCCAAATCGGTGATTCTTGCGATTTCATCTTTTCGACTCCCCACCAAAAAGCAGGTGCCCTCGTTTCCTTGGCGGCCATCATCTTCCATTTCTTCGAACGCCTTATACCATCCGTGCTTTGGTACTGTCCAGGAAGTAATTGGTGTGTAGTAGCTCATGCCACTGCCCTCCCAAAGTAATGTGTGTCAAGCATAAGTTGAAGCTCTCGCAGGACAGAAAGAAGTACATTCCCTCGCGTGTTCCACCGATAGCGTGGATCGTTTTTCCATTCCCCATGCAGAGCGAAGCCTTCTGAACAGATGTTCAAGCATGCATCCTGTGAATCCGGTCTAAAACCTGGCACGTTCTGTGGCCATGATTGAGCTGTTTGGGCACCAGATTTGATATCACGAAATTTCAGCGAAGGCGGCTCTCCAGGATATACACCCCAGAGAAGCCGCGCCTGGAAGAGGTCTTGCGGAGCACGGGCAGAGCAAAAAGTAAACAGAACTTCAAGCTCTGACCCGATTTCAAGTTTCCATCTTGATGATTCAGGAAGTGCAAGGACCTCATCCAAATCTTGTTTAAGATTGAGCGCGGATAAATTCACGTCTTTCCACCCCCACTTATGATTTGTTTTGCCAGTGTCAACTTCAGATTGTGCCGACCTTGAGCAATGGTTGCCAGAGTCTCGGAGAGATTGGCAAGTATCGTATTCTCGTAACGAAGTGAATATTCGCTTCCTTCATTCGTGAGTTCGAAGGCCCGGAGAACTTTCTGCAAGAGCTGCCCTATTGTTTCACTAGGACTGACGTGTTGGTCTGTATACGGGCGCGGCACGGCTGGAAAGAAAACTTCCAGATTGATGCCATTTTTGTCGTTGTTACTGTTTTGTGGATTTGTGTTCATACTGCCTCCAAAGGCGTGCAGCGCTGCGCACCCCGAAAGGCGCTTCAGCTCTAGGTTTTTCGTACTCAGAGGAGTGCTTCCTCTGATTTGTACTGTATCACAAAAGACCCCGTCGTCAAGTATGGAAGCAAAATGCCGCCAAGCATTGCCTGTCTTGCTTTTCTTAATCACAAATGCTACGATCAAGGATGTGAACTAAACGGAGGGCTACATTAAATTTTGTGGTCGGCTTCCAGGAGAATTTCATGGATTTGAAGAAAAAGCTACAAGACGCTCGTCGGGCTTCCCGTTTTAGCCAAGAACAAGTCGCAAAACAGCTTGGTGTAACCAGGGAGGTGGTATCACAGTGGGAATCAGGAACACGAACACCATCGGTTAAGAATCTGGAACAGTTAGTAAGTTTATACAGGGCACCATATCTGGTTGATCCAAATGCTACCTCTGACCCGATTGATGAAGAAAAGTCTACCCTCGTCAAAGGATTGCATTGTGAGGATGACGCCCTTAATAGTGAGGTGAGTAACTGGCTAGACTTTCTAGATCGATGGTCATCCTACAAAAAGAATGACAATGATTTCCTTCCCCAGCGAGGTAAGCCTCCGAAGCGGCTGGATAAGGGTATTGCGTTTAAGGATAGCCGTTACGCTGCAAGAGAAGCGCAGGCCGTTAGGGACCACTTCAAATTGGGGCGAGAGGCAATTCCTAATCTTTACATGCTTCTGGATGACTGGGACATACTTGTCTACAAGGCCAACTTGGGTCGATGGAAAAAGGGGCAAAGCAAGGAAGGAATTTCTGGAGCTTTTTTCAATCATCCAGATCTCGGCTATTGCATTATTGTAAATGCTCAGACCACCCCCGGCCGACAAACATACACGCTTGCGCACGAGCTCGCACATGCCTTTTACCATTATTCATTGCGCACCATTGTGAGTCGTGCTGGTAACCGGGACCCATTAGAAACTTTCGCAGATACTTTTGCCTCACATTTCTTGGTTCCAACCAAAAGCATTAACGCATTAATCGACGACTACGGTTGGAAGAATTGCCTCGATCCGTTCAAGGTTATTCATCTTGCCAGCTGCTTTCAGGTGAGTTGGCTCTTCTTACTCTACAGACTGCAAGGGGAAAATCATATCAGTCGCGAAAACCTTAGTGAGTGGTCCGGACTAAGTCCAAGCAAACTTGCGGATGCTATGGGAATTGATACACACTTATTTACTACCGAAGCTAACGGTGTCAAATCAGATCTCCACCGTTTTCCGCCATCAGTACTAAGCGATGTGAGGGACGCGCTAGAGAAAAAGAAGATTGATCGCTACCAGGCGGCGGAGCTTTTAGGCGTGGATGATGGAGATAAGCTGTACAACGCGCTATGCGAAACGTCTCCAGCAGATTCTGGCGAGCAAGAAGCAAAGTACGAATTTGAGTTACAGCTTGCAGGAGGGCGAATATGACGATCGTACCAACAAGTATGAATGCCATCGCAGATCGCACCATCTTGAGTGCGTTTTCGGCACGTGGCATTTGCTGGGTCTTTGGCAGTCTTTTCAGGCAAGTCTTGGTTGCACCAAGTACCGATTTTAGATTAGCTTGTGCTCTAAATTTTCTTCAAGCCGATCTTAATTCACATGAACTGCACCGGGCGCTTAGCCTTCGCCGAGCAGACATTTGGACTGGCGCCAGTTGTGACAATTACACGAGATGCGGATTGCCCGCCGACACTGCAGAATGCTTAGCGATAGCAGAGCATCGAGACATTCCAGTTTTGACAGACAGCGCCGCAGCGCACGCATACAATCATGCAAACGGAAAGCTTCAGCTCCTTGATAGCGATATCATTCTGGAGCAGGCGGCGCAACACGGACTTATTGAAGAGCCTATGGCATGGAAATGCCGACGACATTAGGTCGGCATTTCTTGTGAGTTATTGTCCTGTTCGAAGTTTAAAGAGAGCCGTCACTAGATCCTGTACATCCGTGTAGGCTTCGTTTCCCGGACGCCTTGAATTCTGCTCTTTAAGATGAGAGCCTCTTTGTTTTGCGACTTCAAGGTGCGGTCTAGTTGATGCGAATGTATTGTTCATGCCCTTTTCGTAATTCGCAATGTGCTGTTTTAATCGTTGCATAATTTCATCTCGATGAAACCACGCTTGTACATCTGCAAAATGAAGCAGCAGCCAAAATTCGAATGAAGGTACTGAAACAATAGCCTCAAAAGTAACTGCTTTTTTCTCATTGTTCTTCAATTTTTTGTCGGTTGCCTCCGCTTTGACAATAGCATTGTCATAGTTCAAATGATCGTCGCGGTCAAATACAACGTATATCTTGTCGAAAGATCGAGTCTTCTCGAATTCCTCGATTGCCGATTTGACAACATTTAGCGGATCTGTACCAAGAGTACTTGGAATTATCTTTACGTGAGCAGAAGACAAACGTTCTAGAACTCTGATTTCTTGAAAATAGTTAGGCTCTGTCTTAGCGCCCTCGCAGACAATAAGCACGCTGTCATACGGCTGCCTTTTCGGGCGTCCTCGCTTTAGATCTTTTTGATTACGATATTTTGGAATAGTCGTAACTCCTATCTTGCCCATTCTCGCAAAATCGGCACTGCGCCATATCGGCCTGATAAGTATCCTCGTTCAAACGCTTCATGTTTACGAGGAGCGAAGTCAGATAGTGGAACCAAACTCGATGATTGCAATCCATCCTTTTCCGTAAACCAAATTTGATCGCGACGAAGCAACTCTGGACTCAGGAGGGACGTATCATGCGAAGTAAAGATCAATTGAGCTTGTCTTTTATTTGCCGAAGGAATTTGAAAGCGGTCGATGAGATGGCGGACGAGCAGTGGATGCAAACTTTTGTCCAGCTCATCAACGATAAGCACTCTCCCGTTTTTCATAATCTCGAATAGCGGTCCCGCTAACGCAAACAACCTTTGAGTACCATGAGATTCCTCCGAAAGTTCAAATGTCGCGGACCCCTCCTCGGTAGAGTGCGAGAATACCGGCAACATGAGATCTTCCCGAGAGTTGCTGAGTTGCCCTGTCGCAGCATCAAATTGAAAGGACTGCACAGGAACGGACTTGAGTTCAATGTTTTCTATTGCAATGTCCGCTACCGATAGAAACTGGCGAACATAATCGACGCCTTGTTGTTTTATGTGCTCTACGGTGCTACCTATATTTCCAAATACCGGGCCATCGGTGTTATTGAATACAACAAGATTTTCTGTGATCCAGTCAAAAACTGGCTTGAGTTGTTCGCTGTTTAGCTGGATGGCTGTTGAGAGAAACAACGAATTTGCTCGAGTGGCATCTCGCCACAGCGTCTTAGCCCCCAGCAAATGTGATCCAAATTTGTATTCATAATCGCCTTTCTCGGGGTTGTAATCCCGGCTGTACCAAGTTTGCGGCTTGCTTGTTTTGTAAGCAACCAGCCACTCGCTTGTAATGTACTTTGAAGTAAATTTGAAACCGAACTGATATCGAACGTCATCGCAAAAGAACGTAATTTCGAACTCAGTTGGTTCGTCAGCCTTGCCTCTGCACAGTCGGAACGGTTGAGACGGAAGAGGCAGATTAGGTTCAACAATGGCGGATTTTGCGACGATTCCTTGCATCGTCTGTATCGCTTTGATCAGATTTGACTTGCCGCTAGCATTTGCACCGTAAGTACAGGATACTTTCAGGATTCTAGGAACGGAGGAATTGCTGGTCTCAACCGTGTTGCTGGTTAGGTGCTCCTTGTCCGAGGAAGCAACCATAGAAAACGCGGTTTCTTCTTTGAACGAACGGAAATTCTTAAATCGGAAATCCACTAGCATGGACATCACCCTCTATTTTTAGGCTAATTTTTGCACAAATTATGCAAAAATGTCAACTATTTTGAGTGTGTCACACTAAATGCCTAAATGTTTGGCAAATTGATGCTTATGAGCTACAAGGGTTCGGTTGAGCTTTACGTCATGTGCTAACCGGCTGTTGGGCAGACGGCGGCCGACTGAGGCAAGATTGATGAATGCCTTCCACCGTCTGCCGCTCCCAGCCTAGCACATGCTGCAAGCCGACTTACTCGCTGCGCTCAGATATGCCTGCCGGCTGCTAGCGGCCGGGCTCCAGCTCTCTCCCTCGGCAAGTTATGGGGCGATAGTAGATCTTGCAAACGAGTCATTTTGGAAATTGGCGAGCTATGATGCTGAATCTAGTAGCTTCCATTTTACTTGCCTTTTCCTGCTTGCTTCTTTTTTATATCGACTTTGCTCTCATCCTTTTTGCCAAATTGCTCCATTAGCTTATGCGCCTTCTCTCGCGCATCCAACTCAGCCGATTTCGCCGTGCGTACATAAACATTGAGTGTTGTTTGAATGCCCGTGTGATTAAGTGCGCTTTTGATCAGTGACACATCAGCACCAGCATTAGCCAGGAACGAGGCTAAGCTGCGACGAAGATCGTGAACGTGCAGGTTCTCAATTTGCGCCCGCTTCAACAATCGATGCCAGGCTCGCTTTGGCTCGACAAAATGTCCTGTTCGCCCAGCGCCAGGAAACACCCACTCTCCAAGTGTCCGTCTGCATTCGAGCAAATCAATTTCAGACTGGCTCAACGCCAACACAAGTGATTGACCGTTCTTCATTTTCTTGCCTGGTATCGTCCAGGTCTTGCTCGTGAAATCGATGTCCGCCCATCGCATTGCTAGTACATTTGATTTTCGTTGACCTGTATACAAACAAAGATGAATAAAGTCCTTGAAGCTACCATCAGTTTCTGTTTGCAATGCCTCGAAAAAACGTTCCATCTCATCGGCTTGCAGAGCGCGTTCGCGTGGTTGTTCTTTAAACTCGGAAATGCCGACGGCCTGATTTGTACCTTTGTACATGTGCCAATGAATGGCTTTGTTATATGCAGCCCGCAAAAGATCGAGAGCTCTGTTTGCTGAGTAGTGACCCTGCTTTCGTCCAAGGGATCCGTGCAGGAGTTCTACATCTTCTCTAGTGATGGCAGACAGCTTGTGATTTTTCCAAGGACCGAAATAGCGCTCAATATTTTCCTGCTGAACCTGCCATGTCTTCCGGCTCTTTTTCAGATGACGTTCAATGTACTCGTCAAAAAGCTCACCCAGTGTAAGTTCGGCTTTCTCAGCGCGTTTTGCCTCAACAACATTCTTACCGTCGGTTACCGCCGCGTGAAAGCCACCAGCTTTAGCACGAGCCTGCTCCACTGTCAGTTCTGGAAATCTGCCGAGCAGGAACAACTCCGACTTGCCCTTAACTTTGCGGCGCACATAAAAGGTCTTCATCCCTGCGTCGGTAACCAGAACAAACAGACCTCTCGCTTTTGTGTCGTAATAGCGCTCCTGCTTCTTGCCTTCTTCAGGCAAGTCAAGGTCCTCCAGGTTCTTTTTAGTAAATGATTCGCTTTGTCTCGCTCATTTCCTTTCTGCTCCACTTCAAATGCAGTCCTATTCAGCGTTCGCCCCCATTGGCCCTTTTTCCAGTAACAACAAACTAGCCTCTTCTGGACTTGAGGGATGGCGGGATGAAAAATGGGCCAATGGTTGTCCCCTTCTGTGCCCTTTTGATCCGCCCAAAATGTCCGCAAAACGCCCACGTGATGCATAACCATGCGGTCGCTCGATCCCGGAAGTCGAGTAAATTCGTTGGCCCCTCATTGGCCCCTTTTGGAGGAAAATTCATGAATTTTCAGAACAATTGAGAAAATCTCATAGCGCCGTAAAGTCTTATTATATCAGCATTACGAAACCTCTGTCCATCTCCAGAAATGCCCCTGGGAGATGGCTACGAACCATGAGGTCGCAAATCTTCTTTGATCCTCGATGCCAAAATAGGAGTCTGCCTTTTCTCATGCTCGGTATTGATAACCGCGTCTCAGTTTTAGATGAATTCAATTTGTGAATAAAGCCACTAAGTTTTTGCCAGGGTCATCCAAATGAGAATTTCGGCACCAGCTTTTCGAACTCTTTTGATTTTGTGCTTTGTCGCTTCCACGCCTTGTCTTTCCCAGCCCATTGAAAGTTCGGAAGCAGAAAAAGTGTGTGCCGAGTTTGTAGCTCTGTATAGAAAAAACGAGTTAGAGCCTGCGGAAAAACTGATTCGTTCAGCTATTGAAAGAGAGACCGCAAAGAAATTACCAGACTCGCAGAACTTATTGTCCTTTTACAGAAATCTAAGCACAGTTCTGCGAAAGCAAACCAAACTAGAAGAAGTTGCGGAAGTGGAAGAAGAGATCAAACGTATAGAATACGGGGTCACATTGCAGCGATCTGATGTGAGAACCGTCGGCACTTCCCATGAGAAACTTCAACCAATCGAGCCAAGTGGTGGCACTGACGACTATTTGAAGTTCACCGAACTGAAGGAAAAATGGGATCTTTCAAAAATGCCTTTGAAGGTCTTTATCAAATCAGGAGAAGGAGTAGCCGGGTACAAGCCACAGTTCCAGGAAATTTTGAAAAATGCCTTTTCCGAGTGGGCGCATGCCGCAAATGAAAAAATCACTTTCGAATTTGTTGACTCACTCTCCGCAGCTCAGATTGAATGCTCTTGGGCGGAAAAAGGAGAAGACTATCTGATGTTCCCCCCAGCAAGTAGACATTAACTTGGCAGAAACCGCTCCTAATGACACAATAGGAGCATCTGCTATGAA
>JAIEQI010000134.1 GCA_019747875.1 Candidatus Obscuribacterales bacterium | reverse complement strand
CAAGGGAAGTGGAATTCCCTAGAGCCTTCTTATCACTGGATTTCAAGCGCTATACTATATGGATGACTAATCCAAGATAAAGAAAGATAGGGGGCCCGATCAAGCTTTTGGCTCTCTCGGGCTCCCCATCTTGTAGAAGTTGTGCGTTCACCGATCGTTCACTTGAGGGAAGATCCTTGCTGTTATCGGTGGATCAGAAAACGCTTGCGCTTACCACTGAATGGTCGGATTGCGCTTTCCACTATCCCCTGAGGGATACGGATAGCGTTCGGCCATTGTGATCTCCTTGCCGGGTTCGACCACGATGCTCACATCGTGTCTGGTCAACTCCCAGGGAGTGCGCTTGCCGCAAGACTTCAGAAGAAGCAGCAGCCCCTTCTTCCGTCCGTTGAACAAGCTGGCGACCCGCACGAATTTCACCGTCGGATCCAACCCACGGCGATAGCGCGGATCCTGCGTCGCAATGCCGGCAGGACACTTGTTGGTGTGGCACTGCAAGGCCTGGATACAGCCAAGCCCACCGATCAAGACACCGCGTGCCATATTCACCAGGTCGAGGCCCAGTGCAATGTGGACAGCGATGTCACCAGCGGTGGCAATCTTGCCTGAGCCGATGAGCACGACATCGTCGCGAACACCAGCTTCACGCAGAGCATTGTCCACCATCGGAATGGCATGCATAACAGGAAGTCCCATCATGTCAGCCAATGCCATCGGCGCGGCGCCGGTTCCACCTTCGCCACCATCCAGGGTGATGAAGTCGGGACCCTTGCCGTGATCGCGCATGTATGCAGCGACTTCGCGGATGAAGTTCGGCGAACCGCCGACCATCTTGAAGCCCACCGGCTTGCCCGTTGCTTCCTGAAGTCGCTCGATGAAAGCCATCAACGAAGGGACATCGTTAAACTCGTCCCATGCGTTTGGTGACTTGCAATCGATGCCCATCGGAATGCCGCGGACAGCTGCAATCTCCGGCGTGATTTTCGCCGCAGGCAAGAGACCGCCCTGACCCGGCTTTGCGCCTTGTGCCAGTTTGATTTCGAAACCGACGATTTGCTCAGACTGAGCAACTTGCACAAGCTTGGCCCAGTCGAGCTCACCATCAGCGGTGCGGAAACCGAACTTTGCCGGTCCCAACTGAACCATGATGCGTGCGCCGCCGATCTTGTTACCCAGCAACTTGGGAGGCTTTCTCCAGTAGCGCGGAGCCACGGTGGAGAGAATGGTCGCCAGCTTCCAGGCAACAAGCGAGTTGAACGGAATCTTCTCCCGCACACCTTCGAGGTGATAAGGGCTAAGTCCGCCTTCGCCTGTGAGCATATGCACGTCCGACATCAGCGCGCCGCTCGAAAGCGCACGCACTGCTTCTTCGGAAAGGGCACCGAAGCTCATACCGGAGATGTTGATCGGTGAGGCGCAAACGTAGGGAACGCGGCGCTTTTTGCCGATCACAATTGCCGGCAGCTTGTTGATCCCTTCGCTGTCAGGAACAGGAAACATGCTCGGCAGAAGGTGAACTTCTCCGGTCGCTCTGTAGTCCCGCTCGCTTCCATAGCCGATCGCGTCGGGTAGACCTTTTCCTGTGCGGACCAGGTCTTTGAACTTTTCGCGGTCGAAGGGGCGAACCTTTTCGTCAGGCAAGAACCAGTATTGGCGAAGTTCATCGCCGATACTTTCGAAGATGTAACGTCCCCATCCGACGAACGGGAAGTTGCGCCGAATGGCGTGGACGTTCTGAACCCGATCGTGTATGCCGACGAGGATTGCTAAGATAGCAAGTCCCGCCAGTAACCACGGGTTCAGCAAATAGAGAACTACCGCCAGAATCAATCCGGCGATGTGGATTGTGCGAAACATGTCCATGTTGAGCTCCTTCCGCCTCGGGATTGAGGCGAACTCCATGTCTGCTGGCAAAGCCCAGGCAGACGAGAGCTATAAACATTACTAGCGCTACCACCACGGGCGGTATCGCTGCGAGAAGCTATGACCATCTGTTCGTGAGATCAGATCGTCGATCGTTTGTTGTTCGGGTACGCTTAGCGTTCCGTCAACGGCTTAGCTTGAAAGCAACATCTTTAGCGCCTCTCGTTCTCTTGTTAGAAAGCGGTTGGCGATTTTGAGTGTTTCAAGATTTTGTGATAAGGCTTTTTCGTTGCCTTTCACTTTTAGCTTTGCTGAAAAGGCGTCGATGTCTGCCTCGGTCTCCGGGTTCACGAGGGCTGTGAGCCCATCACAGAGGCGAATGATGCCTTGCAGCGGCAGCTTGCTAACAATCTCATCCCAGTTGGATTTGATGAAAGACCAAGCTTGAGGACCGCCGTTGGGGTTATACAAGAGTGCACGAAGCATCTGCGGTGCGTCTTGCACTCTTATCGTTCCGTCAATACTCGATTTTAGTGTGCGTTCCACCAACTCCTCTTGTTTGAAGTTAGCGAGCGCAGACAAAAATCGAGATTCTTCCTGCGGCGTTTTGGCACTAGCCTTTAGTTGCAGGAATTTGTCGTAGAGCGCAGCGTCTCCGTTAGCTGAGATGCTGTCCACAACCGCAGGCAGTAGGTTCGGATCAAGCGAGCCAGGATCTTGCAGGTAATCGATCCACAGTGAGCGTGCCCGTTCGAGGGTTCGTTCGTCTCCCCAAGATCCGAGTAGACTTACGATCGAGCTGCGCAGTTCAGCGTTTTGAGCATCCTCGCCTGCTGAGGCTTCCCAGCCAATTCGATCGATGACCGGTGTTAGAAGTTGAGAGACTCGTTTCTTGAATTTTTCCTTCTGGCTCTCTTCATCCATCGCGTTGACGATTCGTCTTATATAGGAGAGCGAACCGAGAGCAACTTGGAAAACATTCACATCACTTTCGTGCGCTATGAATTTTTCCAAATAGCCCAAATATTCGCTGACGTTAACTTCCCCGGCCAAAGTCGATGCCCACAAGTCGGCTAGCATATTGAATCGTTCCGCTGCCGTTAACGACTGAAGATTGCTCAGGAGTTTGTGCAGCAAGGTGCTTTCATAATTGATGCGGTAGAAACCTTTCCCGCCGGCATTGACGACAAAGCAGTCTGACTCGGAGGGAAGCTTGCAAGAATCTTTCGCGCTAGCGAGGGCGTGCACAACTTCGTTTGGGCTAGTACCGTCTATGGTGCGAATCCAAACAGGCACGTACCAGCTATTTTCGCCTTTAGTGACTGTTGAGTCTCCCAAGTATCTAAAGGCCTGCTGCGATAGATTGACGCTGCTTTTGTCTGCAAGAGAGACAGACAGCAGAGGAAAGCCTTGCTGGAAAACCCAGGTATCCATCATTTTCCCGACGGGGATTGTTAGCTGAGCTTCATCCACTGCATCCTGTAATGCAGACCAGAGATCGTTGGTTTCCGTGTTGGCAAACGCATGGCGATGCATGTAAATTGAGCAGCCTTTTCTGAAGACTTCTTCACCTATGTAGAGCTCCAGCATGCGAAGAATGGCACAGCCTTTCTCGTAAGTGAGAACATCAAACATGGCGCGCGCATCTTCAGGTGTGGCAACGGGAAACTCGATGCTTCGACTTGCATGCAGCCCGTCGATTCTCATGGCACCGGCTTTTTCAATGTTGAAGGATTCCCAGAATTTCCACGAGGGCATGAATTCATCGACTGCTTTTGCTGCCATGAAAGTTGCGAAAGCTTCGTTTAACCAAAGACCATTCCACCAGGACATCGTCACTAAATCGCCAAACCACATGTGCGCATTTTCGTGACAGATAACCTCAGCCACGCGCTTCATTTCAGGCAAAGTGGCGCGGGATTCATCGACCAGCAGTGCTGTTTCTCTGAATGTTATCGCCCCGAAATTTTCCATGGCACCAGAGGCAAAGTCGGGAATTGCAATGAGATCCAGCTTATCTCCAGCATAGGATTTTTCGAAATATTTTTCGAAATAATCCAGTGAGTCTTTAGCCCAGCGCAAGGCGAATTCGCAAAGGTGTTCCTTTCCTGGAACTGTCCATATGCGAATTTCTATGCCGTTTGAGGTCACTGCTTTGCTGGGCACGAAGAGACCAACCATGTAAGCGACCAGGTAGCTGGACATCTTGATGCTGGGTGCAAAATGCATCAATTTCTTTCCGCCGGCCAGTAGCTCTTCCGAGATGAGCCTGGTGTTAGCAATAGCAGTGAGCTCTTGATCGATTAGCAGGGAGACCTGGAAGGTTGCCTTGAAATGCGGCTCGTCGAAGCATGGAAATGCTCTGCGCGCATCACTTGGTTCGAACTTGGTGGTAGCGATGGATTGCTGTTTACCACGAGCGTCCTTGTAGGTGCTCAGGTAGAAGCCGCGAAGCTTGTTGTTGAGGATGCCGCTGAATTGCAGATCGAGCGTGTATTGCCCGGCTGCTGCCTTGCTTTCAAGACGCAAACTGCTTTGTTGCGCATCTTCGTTTGTGCTTACTCTCAGTGGAAATAGTTTGCCATCGGCGCTGCGCAGAACAGCTGTATTGATCTTGATCTCGGCAGTGTTGATGACGATTTCGTCAACTGCTTCCAGTAAACGCAATGCAATTGTCTCGTCACCCTGGAAGCTTGCTCCGGCTAAATCAGGCTCGATTGTTAGCTTGTATGTTTCAGGGATAATCGAGTTGCTCAGTCTTCCTGCCAGCTGTGTGCTTGTTTGTATCTTTTGCTCTGCGCCCATGGTGTCTTCCTCCGCGTCCCAGCATTATCCCACTGTGAGCCGAAGGCGTTCTCCAATTGACAGCGTGTCTAGAAGCCAATTTGATCGAGGACACTTGGCAGCGTGGCATGCGCGTTGCCTACTTCTGGGCGTGATCCGCCTTGGAAATTTCTGAGCTGTATCTCTTTTGTGGTTCTGTAGTGTTTTGTGGTTTGTGCGGGGCGGGGGAAGGTCGAATTTGATCTGATACTAGGTTCTCTATCTTTACAACACAACATAAAGATCTAGATATGATCAGGGTTTCAGATGAGATCGAGTTTTAAATTCAGATCTCAAGAGCTTGCTGCTTCTCTTTCGAGTTCGCGAAAGCCTTAGCTGAAGCCGATTTCAGAGGCTTGATTTTTGCACGCATTTCGTGTCCGCGCGAATTAGCGGAGGTCTTGGAAACTAGCGCTTGAGATGAATGATCTTTAGCCATTTCTAGCCCCTCCCGGGAGCTCGCCACAGTTGAATTTAGATATATGTTCTGGATAGTTTCAAGTCCTAATTCACCTTCAACCCATCCGGTAGTGCGCACAACAAAGAGATCCACGTAAACAGTTATTTGGCATGGCGCCAAAAGCTCTTTGTCTGCCACTGAGGTGGAGTTAGTTTTCACGGCATTCTGTCACGGCGGTCTTATTTTGCTTCGCGCAAGGTGAGCTCGCGGTGCTTTGTGCTGTGGAGAAAGTAACGCTCTAGCGAGCGTTGTTCAGTTCATCACGCAGCAAATTCGCTGCAAACCAGGAGAGTGAATCTATGTCCAAGATCATCCTCGTGCGCAACATGCACGGCTTCATCCCCACCTATCTCCTCACCGAGCTGGTTGCTCGCAACCCGGAGCTCTACGCGTTCGCCGACACGATCGCGGAGACCGCGAAGCTCTACGCCACGTCGCCGATCCGCACCAACCCGCACCTGCGCTTCGTCGGCGCCGGCAAGGGCGACATCGAGATCTACGACTGCGAGGCGAGCACGCGCCGCCCGGGCAAGAAGGCCCGTTTCGAAGGCGAGCAGGCGACCGGCAATGCCGACGTCGATAACGCCTACGACTTCACGCGCTGGGTGCGTGAGTACTTCCTCAACGTGCACGGTCGCAACTCGATCGACGGCAGCGGCATGAAGCTCATCTCGAGCGTCAACTACGGCCGCGGCTACAACAACGCCTACTGGGACGGTCGCCAGATGACCTACGGCAAGGGCGACGGCTCGATCTTCTCGAGCTTCGTCATCGCCGACGTCTGCGGTCACGAGATCGCGCACGGTGTCACCCAGCACATGGCCAACATCGAGTACTACGGCCAGTCCGGCGCCCTCAACGAGCACATCTCCGACGTGTTCGGCGAGGCGATCGAGATGTACGCCAAGGCCATCCCGACCGCGAAGGCGGACTGGGTGATCGGCAACGGCATCTTCATGCCGGGCATCAACGGTACGGGCATCCGCAACATGCTCAACCCGGGCACCGCGTACAACGACAAGAAGCTCGGCAAGGATCCGCAGCCGGGTCACATGAAGGACTACGTCAAGACCTCCGGTGACAACGGCGGCGTGCACTACAACTCGGGCATCCCGAACCGCGCGTTCGCGCTGTTCGCGATCGACCTGGGCGGCAACGTGTGGGACAAGGCGACCAAGATCTGGTACGCGGCCCTGGCGAACGCCGGCAACCGTCCGTCCTTCGCGTCGTTCTCGCATCAGACCATCGAGGCGTGCAAGGTGCTCGGCACCGCGGACGACCTCGCGAAGCTCCGCAGCGCCTGGGACCGCGTCGGCGTGATCCCGAACGCCAAGGGCATCGACGATCTGACGCCGGACGTCGGCGACCGCTCGGAAGAGGAGTAATCAGCAAAGGCAGATCCTGCAGAGATAGGCTCAGGCTGAAGCTCTGCAGGTGATGCCGCGTTGATTCGAAAGGTGCTGCTAACGCATCGCCTTTCCTCATCGAGTGAGCAATTTGGGGAGGGTGGGACATGCTGTTCCACCCTCTCCTGTTTTGAAGTGCGACTGAGTGTTTGACTGGTCGCGCTTCCGCTCTTTTTTCGGTCCGGCAAGTTCCGGGCCTCACTTTGTTCAAACAATAACGAAGGAGCACAAGCATGAAGAAACAGCAGACCCAGATTCGTTTGCTGAAGGGTGACAAGCTCGTGAAGAGCTCGCTGCCTCACCGTCCCAACCTGGTCGGGGAGCTGCAGCCGTCTGCCATCCTGCCTCAGCAGAACTGGCATGCCTGTCGCAAGCCCCTCATCGCTCTGCCTGGTGCAGGGCGTCCGAAGTTTCCGCTTCCGTCTGTGGAGCAGCTGATCGCGGTGTGCGTCCAGCACATCAATCAGAAGGCAGCTGAACAACGTCAGCGCGCCGCAGCCGCAGCCGAAGCCGCTGCCGCCAAGAGCAAGCGCAGCAAGGCGGAGGCCAAGGCGGAGAATAAGGAAGAGCCGAAGGGTATCAACGAGATCCTCGGCGACTCCGTTCCGCCCGTCTCCACCGTCGTCCCGTCGGTCCTCAACGCGGCGGCTATCAACGGCAGCACGCTTTATTCGGCTGCCGGCGGTATGGCCGACATGCTCTACGATGGTCGCTGCGACGCGTACCTGGCCAACATCTTCGACGAGCCGCAAGGTGTCGAGGAATGGGCGCGCAAGAACATGCCGCCCAAGTTCCAGAAGACGGTCGAGAGCCTGCGCTTTCACTGGGAAGAGATCTACAAGCTCTTCGTCGGTAATCGCGGACCGCGTCAGAACCACATCGGCGGAGCCCTGCCCAGCGTCATGCACGCCGTGCAGGCCAACTTCCCCGGTGCCTCGGAAGACGAAGTCATCCAGGCGGCGATCAAGGTGATCTGCGGTGCGCTGCAGCAGATCATGAACATCCTGCAGATGTGGGATTCGAGCTTCAAGCAGCAGCGTGACGGCAAGTACTCCGAGTTGCTGTACGTGACGAATACGCTGGAGCAGTGCTTCCAGCTCTTCACCGCGGACGGTATCAAGACGATGGTCATGCACGTCGGTGACGTGTTCATGCCTCGCTACTCGGAAGGCGGACCTGCGACCCGTCCGGGCTCGCGCGGACCGCTCAATTCCCACCTCGTGGACGTCCCGTATTACATGCGCAAGACGCTCATGATCAACATGCCGGTCTTCACCCATGAATTCCGGCACGATATCTACGCGGACATCCCGGGTCTGCCGAAGGAGATGGCGCAAGCCGTCGTCAAGGCGATCCAGGCCAACGCGCACAAGTTCAAGTTCAGCTCTGACACGATCTCGCTTGGCGGGCAGAAGGTTCCGACCCTCGACCTGATCACGCAGATCTACGTGCAGACGCTGAGCGAGACCGACGCTGATATCGCCGGTGGTGTGCTGCTGACTGGCAAGGCGTTCATGCTCAGCATGGTCGTCGTGTTCAGCGCGCTCAACACGATGGGTTCCAGCATCTTCAATGCCAACGCGACGCTGCGTTCCAGCAGCCGCTACGGCATCGACGACTCGAGCGGACAGCCCGAGTTGCAGGTTGCCCCGCACATGCCTGACTACGCTCGCGCGTATGTCGGCGCGGCGGCGCTCGATGTGCTGGGCTTCAAGGATCACGCGAACGAGATCCGTGCTCTGGCCGACCAGGCCGGCGGCATGCCTCGTCCGAAGTTCATCACTTGGAGCAACTCCGACCCGAGCGACAAGCGCTTCAAGTTCGAGATCAAGGTTCCTTTCGAGGACCTGATCCAGGTGGCGCCGGTGGTGGCAGAGGCCATCATCCACACCAAGCTGGAGTGCCTCGGCAAGCGTTCGACCGGCGACCTGGTCTTCTTCGATGCCCACAAGCAGGAGAAGGTCGATCGTCTGGTTGCTGCGCTGCTCAAGGGCGAGTCGGAGCTTCCCGCCGGCATGGGTGACGTTTACGCCACCTACGTCTGCGCGGCTGCGATCACTGCGTACTGGGAGCTCTGCAAGGCTGGTGTGCATCCCCGTCTGGCAGCCGATCAGGTGGAAACCTGTTCGCGCAAGATGATGGACGAAGTGCACCGTCGTCTGGTCGAGTCCGAGCGGGTGCGTGCGGAAACGGAGGCGAGAATCGCCGCCGAAGCCGCTGCGCTCGCCAAGGACAAGCCGGCGGCGCCTGCGGAGTAGCAACGGTCTGAATAAAGTGGAGGAGGTCGGGACTCTAAATCCCGGCCTCCTTCCTTTTTTGGATCTCCTTTAACCACAACCTGAAGAAGGTTCGCTATGGCCAAAAAGAAGCGTCGTTCTGCATCGAAGACCACTGTCGCTGAAGACGGCGGTCGCTCTCCTGGTACCTACGAAGACGTCGAGACCAACACGGACTCCCGTCCGCGTCGTCGTCGTCGCGGTGGGTCCGGAGGCCCCTTCCTGGAGCCGGGTCCGCCCCATCTGGAAGGTGAGGGTCGTGAACGCGGTGAAATCGGCGGTCCGTTCATCGAACCGGGCGTCGAGGACATCGTTCTGTTCGCGGTCGGCGGCGTGAAGGGTCGCAAGAAGAACAACAAGAAAAAGACCTGATACCAGGCTGCGCGTCAGATTCAATCTGTCGTTCAGAACGGTAAGGTCCTCAAGGCAAGGGCGATGCTATGCGTCGCTCTTGCTAATGCTGGTGAGTCAATTGCGATTCATCAGACTCCAACGAGAAGAAAAAGAAGACAATGCAACAGCAGAACTCTCTGCTCTGGTCACTGCTCTCTTTTGTAGGCTGCACGGGCTTGTTCTGGTTTCTGACCGGCTCGCCCATTTTTGCTGTGGCCTTCATGAGCATGATCATGATCCACGAGCTGGGTCATTATTTCGCCGCCAAGCATATTGGCGTCGATGTGACTCTCCCGATGTTCACCCCGCTCGGCGCTTTCGTCGAGTTTAAGTCCTTCCCCGCAAATGCGGCTCAGGAGGCTTACATCGCGATGGGTGGACCGTTCGTCGGCAGCATCGCAGCGTTTGCTGCAATGTTCGTTTCGGCGAAATTGGGAATGCCTGAACTCGGCATGGCTGCCAAGTTCGGTCTCTGGCTCAATCTCTTCAACCTGATTCCGTGGTCTCCGCTCGACGGTGGCCGCATCTCTCAGGTTCTCAGTCGTCATCTCTGGGTGCTCGGCATTATTTTGCTGGGTCTGGCAGCGCTGACTTTGCAGCTCAGCCTCATGAACATCATCATCATGGTGATGATTCTGGCAAGCGGCTGGAAGGACGTTCAGTTCCGTTCTCAGCTCGCCCAAGAGCAGCCTGAATTCTTTCAGGTCGGCACCGGCTTGCGCATCGCTTACGGCGGGCTCTATCTCGCCCTTTCTGGCGCGCTGTTCTACGCCGTGTACAACTTCGGCGCTGTTCTGAAGATGATGATCTGACCTCTACAAGATCGGTGCAAGGCATTAGTGGTGAAATCCCCTTTTGCCTTGCACCACCTTTCTTTTCGCTTTAGATGCTACAATGAATAGTAGAAGTTTCCGCGTTGACTTGATGCCATTGGCAGTGTCAGGGATATCACCGACAGTCCCGGGAACAGTTCTTTAATCGGATGTACAGAAAAAGCAACAGCCGACTTTTAGCTTTGCCGAGTTGGACTCATGTTCTATCGTGGTCCAAGTCTTCTTCTGATTTGTGCTGCTAACGAAGGGAACGCGGCTAGAAGTTCTCTTTCGCGAGCAGTTGGATTAGCTGATTGCATCGCGGCATAGATATCTGCAAAGAGTTCTGCTGGACCATGTGTGAAAGGACTGATATTGAAGTATCTATCGTAGACAGCTCTGGTCAAATCATCCATCTTTAGTTCGTCTTCTTTTAGGGCATCTCTGAACGCGTTACTATCAGCGCTGAGTGCTGTTCTGCTGAAAGGTGAGCCGAACGAATGATCCAGAGCGTGACCAATTTCATGTCTTGTAAGCCATTCGGGATCGGATGTCTCAAGTCCACGGCCGCTGCGCTCACCGATAATGATGGCACGTGTATCGATATGATCGTAAAAGCCTTGCGCTCCTTCCGGTATCCGGCGTCTTATGTTTGCGTCACTTGGGCGGTCCACAACATGAACAGTTGCTCCGAGACTTCTGAGACGCTGGCGATCTGCAAGTGGAAGATCAAGAATTTGGTTCAACACCCTTTCCTGAAATTCAGGAGAACCACCGTCCAAGCGAATACGCAAGCCAGTGGCATCGGTGACGACTACGCGTCCTTCGCGATCTACCTCTCTTGTATGATTGCGGCTGCTGTCGGCATAGGTGTATCGGTCTGAGTAAGCACCGTCTCTGCCATAAGTTCTTTCAATGGAGTAGTTATCTCTGGGGGACGGACCAAAGTGTGTTTGGGTAAATCCGCGGTCGCTGTGTACGCGAATCCATCCCCTTCCGTCAGCGCCTGTGTATGTGACCATGTTGCCGTCACGACTGGTGACTGTTGTGTTGCCTTGAGCATCGACTGTTGTTACGTTTCCGTGTGAATCTGTAGTTGTGGTTTCGCTTCGGCGAGTCGGAGATTCTGGAGCATGTCCTCCATCGTGTTGAGTGCCGGTCTTTTCGCCTTGTTCTGCGCGCGGGGCAAGACCTCTTTCTGCGATGGTGCCGGAGTTACCTAATGAATCTGTGCTTGCTGAAATTTCTTTGGCAGTGACATTGTTTTGAATGTCAGTGGCGTGCGCTCTGCCTGTTTGAGTGTGCCCCGCAAATATGCTGTCATCAAAGGAAAGTGCATGAACTTGTCCGTTCGCGTGCTCGACTCCATTTTCTTCTCTTGTTCTCTGGAGTCCTTCGATCTGTCCGGCAGCCGGGCGCGAGGACTCAATATTCAACTCATTCAGGAAGCGCTCACTTGCTTGACTTAGTTGCGATTCGCTGGAGGACTCAGAGGCAGATTCAGAGCTGCGCTCATGCTTGCTTGTCTTTTCTTCTGTAGAGTGATTATCCACAACGTCACCTTAGCGGGAATGGTGAGAACGGTGTGTTGCCTGGCGGTGGCCAACGCATACATAATATGGAAAAGACCGTCCCGAAGAACTCTCAGAGTTCTCCCGGAATTCTCCCAGGCGATCGTCATTCTTGAATTAATCGTCTGTTCTTTTCAGGAGGACGATTTGCTTAATCAGAGACAGCAGTAAACCACCGCTTATCAAAATTTTGAACACCATCCACTGTTCAGCCTGTGTCACTCTCCACTCTGGCGGAGCTGTTCCTTTAATCCATTCGATTGTTGCTGCGGCAGGCCAAAGAAGCCATACGGCAAGGAGAGTCAGAAGGTATGGTGCGGCTACCGTAAGTTTCTTTTTCATTGAAATTTCTGTGGAGGAACTCTTATCATCTTAGCACTTAGGCGCCGCCATACATTCCGCGTTCTCGCATGCGCTGGGCGATCTCACCCCAGGTTGGCACTTTATTGGTGAAGGTTTCGGTGTCTTTGATGATTGCCTGTGGGATCAGATTTACGGATTTTGTTTTGATGTTAGGCATCTTCTTAATAGCTGTACCGATTGCAATCAGCTCGATTACTCCCCCGCCAAGATCATAGACATAGGTTTTCACCCCGACGACGTCTTCAGCTCCACAGCTGGCAGCGTCTTCTTGAATCATATTAATTGCCTTGAGCCGCGCTTGATAGATCATATACGTTAGCTCTTTTACTTCGCCCCGTACAAAGCTTTTAAACATGGCCTTGATACCGCCTGCAATACCAATGGAGAACACGGATACTCCTAGAACCAGCTTGATGGGGCAGTATCCTGCATGGATGACATTCCACATTTCCTCATTGGTAAGATCGCTTGTAATCGGATTATCCATGAATTCGCTCGGAAGATCCGGGTGATGAGAAGCTGTTCCTGTCATCAGCATTTCTTGTATGCCAGCCAGTGGTGAGATCAGGGTTTCAATTCCAAGCACGGCATTTGCTCCTGCTTCCTTGGCTTCTTGCGCGATTCGCTGCAACGCCAGGTGACGCGTCTTGTTAAGCATTTGGGAGTATTCGATCACTTCGCCGCTTTTCATGCTGCGCAACGATCCCATGATCCCACCGGCCAAACCAAGAGCGTAAGCGACATTTCCGAAGACAAATTGAACAGGTTCGAAACCGCAATCCATCTGGCAGTACAATGCTTGTCCATTGGCTGAGGTGGAGAAAACATGGTCAGGTGCATGCGGCTTGCCTTCGCCGACTCGATGAATCGTTGATCCGATTGCCAGGTATTCAATATTTGTATCGTGGAAAATCAGCTGGCTTGTCACTCCTGTAACGCCCTCGCCTACATGTCTTCGCGCTTCTTCTACCATTCGAAGGTAAGCAAGTTGTCGGCCCTCTTTAATGATGCTTGTAATCTCATGAATCTCGCCACCAGCTATGGTGCGTAGCCCGGAAGCGATGCCTCCAACAAAACCAAGTGCGAACACGCTGTTACCAATGACAAGATTCCCTGGCTCAAAACCCTTTTCGCGCATGCAGTACAGTTCGTTTCCGGATAAGCCTGTGATTATAGTCATGCTCTTGGCCTCGTATTTGGTATGTGCGTGCATTCTATACCAAAGCAGATTGTGGGATTGATACAGTGAGGGATTCCGCTCTGTTCTTTCAGTGAAGCTAGCTTTAACTTGTGCTCGGTAGGGTTGGGGCTTTTACGAACTTCGCTCGCTGTCCGCAATCTCGTGAAGCCAAGTGTTTTCAGGATCGAGTCCGTTGTCTGTTAATCCTGCCTGGTCTAACTGCATAATTCCACCATGACATTCAAAAGCAACAGGAACAGCATGTGTACACTGGCGTGGAGATTGCCACATGGTGGAAAACATAAATTTTGGAGCTCAAAAGTTAGCAGATAAAGTGGATCCCACAACACTTGCTTCTGATCAAGCTTCTGAATCATTGAGGCTTGAATTGGCGCATCACAGATCTGGCCACGGTCAAGGGGCTCGTATAGAGCCACTTCCTCCGTGGAAGCCCGATCCGTTTTGCTGGCCCCCGATAGATCCAATTTGTCGGGATGACCGCGATCCGTTTCCGTGGGAGAATAAACCGAAACCGAAGCCACCGAGAAGGCGCAAGTAACGATGAAGGATCCATCCCAAGAGAAACCAGTCTGCCGCGATGAGCTTGCGGACTGGGCGGTTTCTATTGTGGATTCAAAAGTGTTTTTGGGTGACCTGGACTCGTTCCAGTTAGTTTATGAACGGTCATTCGCATTGCCGGAAGCGCGGAGAGAAGCTGTAATCGAGCGCTTTAGACGCCATGTGCAGAAAAACCAATTCACTGCTTGCGTGGTCAGAACCGCTGACGGCAGTTTAGCGGCGTTCTCTTATGGATATTTGGGAGCGCCCGGTGATTGGTGGCACGATCGTGTTCGTGGCAATATGGATTCCGATCTGGCAATCGAATGGATGGCGGATTCATTTGAAGTGGCTGAAGTAGTAGTTGATCCCGCTTTTCAGGGGCGGGGAATTGGCGGAATTTTGGTCCAAGAATTGTGCAAATTTACCAGGGCAAGAACGGTATTACTGACGGTGCGCACCGATAATACGAATGCTCGAAAGTTGTATGACAGACTGGGATTCGTGATACTGATTGATTCGCTATTCTTTCCAGGTGACGATTATCCATATGCTGTGATGGGATGTCACCGCCAGCAACTGGTAGAAGCAGACGGACCCAAAGAGAATCCGAAAATCGATGCTTCGGAGCGGAGCTTTAGAAAGAGCTGAGCTTTGGACTGGAATGTCACGCAACAAGAAGTCAGGTGGAAGGTATAATTTTTGGTTTTTTTGGATCAAGCCCAAAGAAGGTCAGAAGAGTTCTTAGTGTTAGCGCAAGCTTGAATACGAGAATTTTAGAGTATTCAAGATGTGCTAGCCGGGATAGTTGATCGCCGTGCTCGGCCCGCTTGGCTTTTGGGCTGCTGTCAAGCGATGAAGGATTATTGCGGGCAACGGGCCACCTATTGATCCAGTTGTGATCTAGTACCTGATCACACTATTTTCATCTTGCATTTTTTGATCTAGAACCTTCGGTCCTTTACCTCTACCCACACCGACAACAGACCTCCCGCAGTCATTTTTCAGTCCGCTATTTGCGGTCTGTGCGGCATCGTCTCTTGTGTGTTCTAGAAGAAGTCGGTCGAAAAGCCCATCCAGTCGACCTAGCATTTTTGTTGGGTGGGTCAATGAGTTCAGAATGAACAAGAATCTCAAGTTTACGATCTGGATTTTGGCAGTAGCCCTCTTCTCTGCCACTATCGGTTATCTCATGCCGTCCAAGCCCTGGCCTCCTGCACCCAAGACAGCGCAGGTCACAGTTTCCACAGGGCGTGGCACACCTGTCAAGCAGGTGTCGAATTCGGCTGAGGCTCCGGCTGCCAATAAGGCAGCTCCTGTTACTTCCGGCAGTGCTTCCAATGGCACTCAGCAGGCTCAGTCGCCTGCACCTGCCGCTTCTCCTGCCAACAATCCTGCAGCCTCCAAGGCTCGCCAGCCCGCAGTGGCTGCCTCGTTTTTTGAGCTCAAGCAGATTCTGGAAAAAGAACCAGCCTCTGTCAGCCGGGTTGTGTTCACAAACGGAAGCAACGAAATCATCGTCAATCGCATCGGGACTGCTGACCTCAAGGTCACTGTACCTGATGATGGTGGCAAAGCCGAGCTTCGGCGCTTGCTGGACGGTGCCAAAATCGCCTACGAAGTAAAGGGCGCGGATGCCGGCTTGTTTGGTGGCTATGGTCACATCCTGCTGGTTGTCGGCGTCTTCGTCATCGGCAGTCTCGTCTTCAACCACTTCACTCGCTTGCGAGCTAACGGTGGTCAGGGACGCGGACCTGCGACTGGCAATGGTGCAAACATGGGCCAGACCACCGCGAAGATGGTTGACGAACTCGGCGAGAACGCGCAGAAAGTCACCTTCGAGGACGTCGCTGGATGCGATGAAGCCGTGAAGGAGCTCAAGCGTGTCGTCCGTGGTTTCGAGAAGAACGTCGTTTACGACATCTTCGATGCCAAGCTTCCTCGCGGTATCCTGCTGCTCGGTCCTCCGGGCACGGGCAAGACCTTGCTCGCTAAGGGTGTTGCCGGCGAGTGCGAAGGTAGCATGCAGATCCTCTCCGGTTCAGACTTTGTCGAAATGTACGTCGGCGTTGGCGCTGCCCGCGTCCGCGACACTTTCGCCAAGGGGCGCGAGAAGGTCAAAGCTACCGGCAAGCCGCACGTCATCTTCATCGACGAAATCGATGCGGTTGGCGGCAAGCGTGGTAATGGTACCAATGCTGGTGGCAACCAGGAACGTGAGCAGACGCTCAATGCGCTTCTGGTTGAAATGGACGGTGTCCAGGCCAACAAGGGCATCATCGTGATTGCGGCGACTAACCGTGCCGACATGCTCGATGACGCGCTCTTGCGTCCGGGTCGTTTCGACTGCCATATCGCGGTAGATATGCCGGACGTGGCTGGTCGCGAGAAGATCTTCGCGATTCACACTCGCAAGAAGCCGCTTGCGGCAAACGTGACGCCTGGGCTCCTTGCCGTGCGTAGCTTCGGCTACTCTGGCGCTGAGATCAAGGGCGCGTGCGACCGTGCGGCGATGATCGCTGCTGAGCGCTGGGCCAAGTTGCCTGGCGTTGAGGAAGCTCTTGCGAAAATTGCCGAGGCCGACAAAGTGTTGGAAGAGGCAAAGGGCAACAAGAACTACAATCCTCGGAACGCGATTCCGGAGGAGGAGAAGGCCCTGAAGATGAAGGCAGAGGCGGAAGCCGCGCTCAATGCGCTTCCGCCGCGCGAGATCCTGCTTACGGATTTCGACGAAGGCATCGACTTTGTCCGCTACGGCGGTCCGAAGACGAGCAGCCAGGCTGCCATGGCACTTGAGGAGAAGACCAATACTGCTTACCACGAAGCTGGTCATGCGGTTGTTGCGGCTGTTCTCAAGGCTGCTGACCCTGTCGTCAAAGCAACGATCATGCGCCGTTCGCGTGCCCTCGGCTATGTTCAGTACATGCCGACCACGGACCGTATGAGCTTTAGTGACGAGCAAGCTGTCGCGCGTATTATCATCGCGATGGCTGGACGGGCTGCACAGGTGGTCTACCTCAATCGGGTTGACACCGGTGCCAGCAACGACTTCGAGCAGGCTTCTGACATGGCGCGCCGTATGGTGACCAGTTGGGGCATGTCTCGCCTCGGACAGATCTCTGTCGGTGAGCGTGGAGCTTCGCCGATGGGTGGTATGGGTGGTGGCGGTAGCTTGCCTTACGGCGCTGCCCTCTCCAACGAGATCGACGTCGAATGGCGCCGCATCGCGAAGGAGTGCTACCAGATTGCGCGCTACATTGTCGAGACCGACAAGGAGCGTATGGAGCACGTCGCGAAGACCCTCCTGGAACAGGAAACCATTCTCGCTCCCGAGTGGAATGCGTTTCTCGAGAAGTTTGCCAGCGCGGTTGATCCGGAGAAGATCCGTTTCAACCCGGCGGCTTGAGACATCATCAATCAGGAAAGGTTTTTGCCATGCCCCGCAATATGGGTCCATACGATCCGCCGAGCTTCGAAGAGCGTGCACGCGGACTTACCGCTGCCGTTTTGATGCTGGCGTCATTTTCTCTCGGTTTCAACATGACCGATGAGAAGTGGCTCGTTGCCTGCCTCGTCGCAGGGTTTCTCTATCTGCTGACGACCATCGCGATCGTTTTCGAGAAGGTCGACACAATCGACGGCTGATGCTGTCCAATAACCAGAACAAAATTAGTCGGCATCGCTAGTGGTACCAAGCGGATCTTCGGATCTGTTCGCCAGATGCTTTGCCGGGTCAACTTATCGTGAGCAGGAAGGGGCAATTCAGCCTCTTTCTGCTCGCTTTTTTCAATTTTCAGCACTTTTTGCGTTTAAAAAACAGCCCATCGTTAGAAGCCAGAGCGCAGCCGAAGGCAAGACAGCAATATAAGGTGTAAGTTATAAAAAACAGTTGTCAAATATAACGTGTAAGTAATAACGCACGAAGATATAACTCACGCGTTATGTTGCTATGTAAGTTTGGCGAAAGCGCAGTTATGAGCATTGACGAGAATCCGCCCAAAGCAATCACTTCCGAGCGTTGACCCCTGCTTATTTGGGTTTGGTGGTAGAGGCTCGGTCATCGGTAGTGAACTGTTTGCTGGTCCTTTCAGCTTGGCCCAGTTGAGTAACCCCTGGAGGGGGTGCATATACTTACTTTCTGAGCGTATTCTCAACAATTCCTGGAATAGATCATTGATTCTTATAGGGCACTGGCTCTAGCATCCTGCTGTCTATTTTTTCCGTTTCCAAAAGTCTCAAGCCCCGCACATAGTTTCTAAAATCCGCTCGTTTCTTTTTGCTTGGTAGCAAATCGAAGCGGTTTTTGCTTTGTGCCGGCTAGACAAGAAAGGTAAGGTTCACATGGAACTGATGCACTCTTTGCTTCTCTCAATGTGTGGCACTGGTTCGATTCCGTGGATGCTCACCGCGTCCTGGATCGGAATGGCCGTTTGCGCCGTTCTGGCTGTCGTTCATCTGGCTCGCGTCGCCTCTCCGGAGCGCAGCAAGCTGGACATCCCGGCCGAACTCTGCCACGTCTTCATGAACTTCTCGATGGCCTACATGTTCGCTCCGATTCCGAGCGTCAAGGTCATCCCTGACACCCTGTGGGCGCTCGCATTTGCAGTGCTCGCACTCGGCTTTGTCGCCCGCGCTCTGGTTTATGACCGGCAGCAAGCGCTCGGCAACGCTGCGCACTCCGTCATGAACCTGAGCATGGTTTACATGTTCATGCAGGCGACCTGGGACAACACGTTCGTAACGGGAATCTTCGTTCTGTTCTTCGCCGGATTCGCAACCGTGCACGCTGCACAGCTGCTGCCTGGCAAGACCCGCGGAACGTTGAGCTTCAAGACGGCGTTCTCGCCTGTGTCGCACGTGCTGATGTCTGCCGCGATGATCTTCATGTTCCTGATGCCGGCGCTCATGCCGTCTGGCGGTTATGGGCACGGTCATCACCACCATCACGGTGGAACACCCGCGATCGGAACGCCTGAGGCTGGTCCCCACGACCATCAACACGGGCATCATCACGGCGAACACAAGCACGCGGCGCCTGCCGAGAAGCCGGCGACGCAGCCCAAGCCTGACTGTCACCAGGACGGTCAGGGCCAACACAAACATCATTGCCACTAATTCGTCTCACGACGAAAGGAGGATCCAATGACACTACTTTTCCTGGCGATTCCTTTGGGAATCGTCCTCGGGATTTTCTTTTCGAAAAAGTTCGGCAGCAGCGCGCTCTGCACTGCGCCTCACGGTGAGGAAACGTGCTCCGGCGGCGAGAACACTTGCGCCGACGAGCACGAATCTTGCTCAGCAGAAGAAGGCTCTTGCGAGTCTGAATCTGTTGCGCGCAAGACCGTGCCCGAACTGATGGCCGGCGGCATCAACAATGTCGACGACCTGCGTGCTGCGTTGCAGTGTGCAATCGAACTGGAGTTTTCGATCATTCCGCTTTACCTCACTGCGGAATGGTCGATCAAGGACCAGGAAGATCCCGTTGCCGGAATCGTGCACGAGATAGCGATTCAGGAGATGATCCACATGGCGCTGGCATGCAACATGCTCACCGCCATTGGTGGCAAGCCGTCTCTGACGCATCGCGGTTTCGTACCGAACTATCCGGTCAAGGGTCTGCCAGGCGGCATTCAGCCTAACCTCAATGTCGATCTCCAAGCGCTCTCCATGGATTCCCTCAAGGTCTTCCTGGAGATCGAGTATCCGGCTGGCGGCCCGATTTGCGCAAGCGAGTCGTATCCGACGATCGGAGATTTCTACACCGCGATTGGCAAGGCGTTCCAGACCCTGAAGCCCGAGTTCGTATCCGGGATTCAGATGGAGCACAGTTTCGCGGCGGGCGAGGTCTTCGCGATCAAGTCGGTGGAAGACGCTGTTCGCGCTATCGAGTACATCAAGGAGCAGGGCGAAGGCACCAGCCAGACCCCGATGCCGCCTGAGTCGTACTCGGGAGAACCGTCCCACTATTACGCCTTCAAGCAGCTCGTCGAGGGACGCCGGCT
This sequence comes from Candidatus Obscuribacterales bacterium, assembly GCA_019747875.1. Classification (GTDB taxonomy): domain Bacteria; phylum Cyanobacteriota; class Vampirovibrionia; order Obscuribacterales; family Obscuribacteraceae; genus JAIEPM01. Next base: position 9,841 of record JAIEQI010000134.1, on the reverse strand, counting down.
GCAGAAGGGCGCTGACGGAAAATGGCGTTTCGACGGTCCTGTCGTCGCCATTCCGGCAGTGCACACGTTCGGACCAGTGGCCGATAGCTCGTCTGCTGAGTTCAATCAAACGCTCTCCGACTTACTTCATGCGCTCCAAAGGGTCTGGGAAATCGGACCCAAGGAGTTCAAGAAGGGCATGCAGGCGATGGGCAAGATGCGTAAGCTTGGCATCGGTCTCATGCAACGGGGTGTACGTCCTGAGTTCCGCTACAACAGTGCGGGGCTCACCAACCAAGAAAGGAAATTCGCTATGTGCCAGAATCCGAAGAGCACGACTGGCTGCTCAACGACGTCCAAGTGTGGCGGTCGGTGCGCGGGTGGCAAGAAGCCGGCTCCGGCTCCGACGAAGTGCCCGCAGCCGCCGAAGGTCGAGCCGAAGAAGCTCGTTTCCGGCGAGTGCAAGTGCCACGGTGAGTGCGGTTGCAAAACCGGCGCCACCAGCTGCGGTTGCCGCTAAGACCAGGCGCAGGCAACTCGGTTACCCTCTTTGATGGAGGTGTAATCGGGTTGCCGGCCTAGTCATTTGTGGAGTCTGAAAGTCGAACGGGCGGGTAGCAAAACTATTCGCTCGTTCGCTTTCTTACTTTTAAAACCCAAGCAGCTTATAGCAAAACAGTTCTTCTTAATGCGCTGTTCTCGCAGGAAAATGGACCGTCTTAGTTCATTTTTCCTTTGCATAAACAGGTGTATAGTAGAAGGTCTGTTTTTATTTTGGTGTCGTAGGTGATGGCGCGAATGATGACAAAAAGGTGTTTAAAACAGAAAAAGAGGCAGAGGGCTTGTGTCGGATTTCTCCAACTTGGGCCCTCTGCCTCTTCCTATCAGAATTGAACGCAGATCAGTTGGCGGCGGTTTGGACTTTCTTGCGCGCCTGAAAATCGATCTTCAGCTGAGCAAAAGCAGTCGCGCTGGACTGATAGTGCCGGCTGAATTCGATGTGATCGCCGACCTGGAGCAGTGGTAGTTGCTTCTCGTTGTCGGCAACGCCGGCGAGCGGGAGCATGCTTCCGTTGTCCAGTTCGACGAGGAAGGTATAAACCTTTTGCTCGATCACCGTCGTGGTTTGCGAGCCGAAGGTGCCTTTCTGCGTATGGGTTTTGGTGACGACGTCCACGCTGAGTTGCGAGACGGTGCCTTTGTACCAGGACATGGTAGCCCTCTTTGTTGACCAAGCTGTGCTTGGTTGGGATGAGAATTGAGCGTGTTGTGCCACCGAGTGTGGTGACACTGGTTCGCTCGATGAACTGAGTAGAAAAGCTTCTGTCGCTAGACAGGGCTCCTCAACACAATTGCTATCCCATCAGCAGCGGACGGCATCGCCGCAAGATCGCGACAATGCTCATCCGCATGCTTAAAGAGTTACTTGCCGAGCAGCCCCGCCTTGCGGTTCTCCTCGGTGCGCCACTTGAAGTCGGCGGCGTAGACGGCGCGACGAACACGCCCGGCCCAGCTCAGCGGCTGCAGCTCGAGCAAAGTGCGCCACGGGTTGAACGAGAGCTCTTCGCCCTCGCTCTCCTCCACCATGCGGTCGACCATGTGGAAGGTCAGGTCCGCAACCGGGAGGTAGTCGCCGGTCCAGAGCATGCTCGAGTCCTCGAGCGACTCCAGGCGCGGCTGGCTCTGCTGCAGCTGCACGGCGAAGGTGAAGGTGACCTCGCGCTTCTTCAGCACATCCACGGCGCCATGCCGCAGGTAGTGCCGGTCGAGCAGGTTGGGCACCGAGTAACACGGCGACTTCTCGCCGGCCAGCAGCGCGAACTTGCAGGCGCGATCCGGCCCGAAGGCGTAGGGCACCTGCGAGTAGTAGTCCGTGTGCAGCGGGTTCTTCACCACCTTCATCATGGCCTTGAGCATCAGTCCGAGCACGCGCGGGTTGTCCGTCGCGATGCCCTTCATGTTGCCGGTGACCAGGTTGAACATGTCCTCGATGCGCGGGGCGAAGAAGGTCTCGTCGTTCGCCATCAGGAAGTCGAGCTCGGTCGAGTTCTCCTCGCCGGGCAGCATCTTCCCGCCGGACACGCCGAGCAGCTTGATCGCGATGCCGCGGATGTTGGGCAGCGCGTCGAAGGCGTCGGACGCGAAGGCGCCGTTGGAGAAGCGCACGAGCGCGTTGTACTTGCCCGGCTTCGCGAAGAGGCCGACCTTGAGCTGCGACGGGAGCGTGGAGCGAACCGTGAAGGTGGCCTTGAACGTGCCGTGCGACTTGGTGTGCACGTCGCGCTGGGCCTTCTTCCCCTTCTTGTGGTTCTTCTTCTGCTTCTCGATCACCGCAGCCGTGATCTTGTCGATGAACGACTGTTCCTCAGCGGACGAAGTGTTGAGCAGGGTCTTGTACATGGTGGTCCTTTCACATCGGAGCGCGAATGCGCTCGGTCGGGCAGTCAGCTAGTAGCTAGCTTTCTGCGGGGAAACGATTTGCGAAAACGAAGTACTAATCCCCTCGGAGTGGTGCTGAAGGGACTCCCTCACCACCTCCGCCCTTGGGTCATAAACGCTCGGGAGCTACGCAAGACTTGCGCCGTGCGTAGCTCCTCCGCGCTTACTCCTTCGGTGTTTCTGTGTCGCGTTCCGACTTGCGTCGCCACGGGAGCTTGACGGGCTTGCTCGGCGTTTTCGGCTTTGCATGCTTCATCTTGCTCTTACGCCCGACACCGGCGTATCCGACCTTCGGCATTTTCTTGTCGCTTCCGAGCAAATCGAATTGCTCGAGCGGCGACTTGAGCAGAGCAGAGGCGGTCGGATTGATTTTGACCTTCTTCTTGCTCGTGAGTGCCCGTAGCGTCGCCCGGTATCCCAGACGAAGCGCATTCGAGCGTTGGTCGCGGGTCGGGTTCAGGTTGAGCGAACCAAACGCGTTAACGTTGGCGCGCACGACCTTCACACCAAGCCGCTCCCAGTCTTCCGCACGCATGTGCGTGTCCGGATGGCAGTCTTCGTCGCAGAGGTAGGCGAGGATGCGCTGTTGCAGGCCCGGAAAGGCCGGCTTCAGTCCACCGACGTCCACAGCGACGATGTCCTCGTATTCGGCACCGAAGTGCTTCTTCACGAGGCCAGCCGGCGTGCGCCCATCCCAGCTCAGCATCCCGTCGTAGAGATGCAGGCCTTTGTACTCGATGTGATCGATCACACCGGGGATGGCGCAGCTACCCGCTACTGCAATGCCGACAGAGGCGGGTTCGGAAGAGATCTGCTCGCAGGAGCCGTCCTTCGCGTAAACGAAGACGCCGGCTTTGGTGAAGAGCACCTGGCAGCGTCCCTTTCCGGGGACATCCGCTACGCACATCGTCCAGAACTTCTCGGGCCACACGGGCACGAGCTGGTTCAGGAACTTCACCATTTCCTTCGAGCAGTGAATCGCAGTGCGCGGCAAGCGCTCGTTGCGGCCCTGCAAGATGAACTTGCGGAGGACGTCAAAGAGATGCCGCTTGCGCTTGAGAAGCGTTGCGAAGTTGGAGCTGAGGCACCGGCGAATGAGATTTCGCAGGGGCACACCAGCGGCAAACAGCACTGCCGGGAAGGCACCGCCGCTAATACCACCGATTGTTGCCCAGGTGTGATAACCCTGTGCATGCAGTCCAACGATGGCTCCCGTGCATCCGATGATGGCACGTGTTCCACCAGCTCCGCAAACAAGATGCTGCTCCCGCTCCGGGGACACCGGCGTCAGTGCAGCATTGTTCAAAAAGAACCGAGTTATCTGCCGCCTTTTCATGGCACAGGTTCCTTTCTCGGTAGCTGGAGTTAGCCGCCCTGAGGCGGTGCGATAAGACGTCTTGCTTAGATCAGCGGCGAACCGGCGACTGAAGCGAAAACATCACGGAAAGCAGAGAAGAGTTGCGCCCGATGAGCACAGCTCCTCTCCACCAGTTTTTATGCGCGGTGTACCGCGCGGGGTCTTAGGCCTCCCAGACCCAGATGCAGCCGGCGCGGCCGTCGGTGGCCGTGAATTCGACCGGCTCGCCGATGTAGCCTTCGGCCTTCATGTAGTCCAGCGCCGCCGACATGATCTCGTCGGACGGATAGTCCGGCAGGTTCACGCAGACGCGCGGGTTGCCGGGGATCTTCTGGGACTTGAACTGGGCGATGACGTCGTCGGCAAAGCGCTTGGCTGCACCGCGATCGCAGGTGACTTGTGACATGTGAACCCCTGTTGGTTCGTGTTGATGGGACCTCGCCTGAATTCCAAATCGATCCAAAACTTTTCGACATGCCCAAATGCAGCAGAGAAATTCTGCTTGGAAGTATGCAAATGGGCTTGGAGAAGTTTTTGTCGGAGGTCTTGGGTCTGTAAAAGGAAAAGGGCGAGTGCCTTGATTCTTACCGATTTGCACGTGTGGCTCAAAGATAAGTTTTCGTAAGCTGCGGGCATTGTCCCAGGGGAAATACGTGCCTTCGTTCGGCTCACTATCGTGGGGGCCGTTGCGTAGCTAGTGCAGCCACCATGCGGCGGCAATTCAACAAATCGAAAACCTGTCAATGTCTTGCGGCTATCAGGTTGACGTCAAAGATCTTTGACCATGACAACGTTGGGGACGGTGCATCTTTGACGTCACCCTGGGACAACTTCGATGCTCCGCAGTTTTTTGAACAGAAATGCGCCCGGCTCGCTCTAGCTTATCTTGGCGGGACCCCCCCGATAAGGGCATTAACACCTGTTCGTGCAGCGAGGCCAGCATTTAGAAAAATGTCGTTTTTTCCAGTTGCTGCCATTCGATGCTGTCTGTAACTTCTTTGAACAAAGGTAATGTTCGTAAATACGTCTCTTTGTCGGCCGCTAACAGAAAAATTTCGTAGATTTTGCGTCCTCTGTTATCAGCATCAACGAAGATGGAACCATAGAAGGCGTCTGCTTTCAAATCAGCTTTGAACTCACCGTCGACTTTGAGAACTGAGCGATTGTTGATCACCAATATTTGGGCCGTGCGCAAATGAAAATCTGCGTTGTAACCGCTCAAATGTGACGGGAACGAATACTGGTTAAAGCCAGCCAGATCTAGAATCTTGCTTAGCGCTTTTATTTGCCCTGGTGTTAACGCAACTGCATGAGATGTTGAGGCATTTTGTTCAAGCAAATTGTGAAAGTAAGTGCCATCTTCTTCGCTTTCCAGCCGGCCCCGATAAAAAATTCCGATTTCAACTTGCTTGCCGTCTTCCGGAACCAGCAATACGACAGGAAGATCCATGCGGCTGCCTTGAGCTATGCGAGCTGCTGCTCTTTTCCAATTTGCCGGTGCCCGAAGACTTTTGATCGGGCCGATGTTGCTGATTTCCATGAAGGCAGGCTAGGCTTTGAAGTTGCTCAAGCTTGCATTATAAAGCCTTTGAAGCGATACGCGTGCAGTTCGTTGCATGCCCGGTAAGAGCAGTGGGTTGTAAATTCGAAGATTACCGTACTCGTTGAAGTCGAGAACGTTGATCGCATGGTTGATGCCGTCTTGGTAGCTTTCGGCAAGCAGTCTTCTTTCGTCCACCGCAACAGTAACCGGTAATCGACCTTCATCTCGGCAAGCCGATAAGAGTTCTCCTAATTCAGAGACTGTTCGAAAATGGAGAAGCATTTTTTGCGAGGAAAGATCCAGGAGTTCGGCTGACTGGGTACCGAACGAAAGATCATTTACCAGTACACAAGCTGTTTCGCCGAATTCAAATCGAGCAAGTAAAGCTAATTCGAAGAAAGTTATGTTGGCTCCAAGTTTTGGATTTACGATCTTGCCTTCGTGTGTGCGCAGAATTTGTCCGCCGTAGTCGCGGCCGGGCCGACCAGGCGTTTCGCTGTAAATCATTGGCACCGTGCGTCTAATGAGGCAATTATTCAGCAAGATAGTTTGCCAGATTTTTGCAGCGTAGCTACGCTTGTGATCTCCGGCTTTGTAGCCCAGCTCTTCCGGGCCAGGTTTCATGCTGTGTTCATCGATCTTGAGTATTTTGCCGTCGAAAGCGCGCCATTCACCGTCTAATCCAAGGCTGCATAAGATCTCCGCAAGACGTGAGGGACGGCTGCTGATCAGCTTTTGCACAAGGCAAAGAACTTGTGATCCGATTTTGCTTCCCAGGCAGACTGTGTCGGGGCGGGCAGCATGGATCAAGAAGTGGGAAACAGCAAGTATTCGGCTTTGCCATGGAAGCGATCTTTCTGTCGGTGCCCCCTGCAGTAGCGTGGTCAGCTGTTTATAGCTATCGTATATTTCGGGTTCTGCTTGAGAGTTGTTGCTCATGAAGACGCGTTTTTCAAACTCAAGCATTAGTTCAGCATATGATTCTCTTTGTTCGTCGTTTGTGTATCGGCAAAGCGATTCCAGAAACTGGCGGCGCGCACTTGCGACTTCTTCGGAATCATGTAACTGTCCAAACAAACTTTGACTGGCAGCGATGACCTGAACAATGGCTGCTGGTGATGGCGGAGGCGGCAAAGTCCTGTCTACCGAACTAAATGAATCTACTGTCGGTTTTGCCTTTCGCAACTCATCAAGCAAGATGCTGACAGTGTCACGTCCCGCTCTCTTTCTCTGAATAGTATCGCGGGCTGCTTTTGTCTCGGCTTCGAAAACGGTAATCTGCGATGGCGACTTCAAGTCGTTTTCCGACGTTTTGCCTGCGGCCGGGTCCGGATTTGGCCGAGCTTGCGATTCATTGCTTGGAGTCGCAATTTGATTACTGGTTTGGGTTGTCTGTTCTGGCATATTCAAGGAAGTAGTTGGTGTCCCGGTGGATCATAAGGCCGTATGGCAGCAAGCACTAATGATGCTTCTTTAAAACTTGGAACAGTCGGCGTCATTCGGACGATTGCAGCGAATAGGGGCCTGAGTTTCCGGATGCCAGTTCAGGAAAGTTCAGGAACTAAATTTTTTTGAATTAAGTTCTTTGAGGTTGCCGGGCTCTCAATAGACCAAACACGTAGGGCGCTTCCCAAACGTTGGAAGTCATTACCTATTGAGCACTAGTACTTCTGTTATTTTTCCCCTGCCTTCGGATTTGCAATTGATGGCCCTGATTGCATTGACTGTTTCGATGCTGAAGTCTTTATATAAATCTCGAATGAATGCGCAGTCCGAATTGCTCAGCATGACATGACAGCCGCGCTTGTCCAGTTTTGCAAATACATCGGCAAGGTGTTCCTGGTCATCGGCAGAGAAACAATTTCGTGTGTACGAGGTGAAGTTGGCAGTGCTGCTTAAGGGGTGATAAGGAGGATCGAAGTAAACCAAATCTCCCTTTTTGGCAAATTTCAAAACGTGATCAAATGGGCGGCAATTCAGCTCAACGTCAGCAAGAGCCGCACTGCAAGCACGTAAGTTAGTCTCGTTGCAAGTTCTTGGGTTTTTATAGAAACCAAAGGGCACATTGAATTGCCCTTTGCTATTGACACGGTAGAGCCCGTTGAAGCATGTTTTGTTGAGATAGATGAGTCGCGCTGCTCGTTCGATTTCGGAAAGAGTTTTTGCGTCCACGGCGCGTAGTTCGTAGAAATAGTCTTCGTCATTTGGATGCGTCTTAAGATGGCTAATCAGTTCTTCCACATCATTCTTGATGACCCTGTAACAGTTAATTAGTTCATCATTGAGGTCTGATAAGCTAGCTTTGAACTCACCGCGTTGGTTTTTTAGATGAAAGAAAATAGCACCGCCCCCGGTGAAAGGTTCAAAATAGCGGTTGAAACGTTTTGGAAAAAAGCCATCGTATGTGGTGATAAGCTGGGACTTTCCGCCGGCCCATTTCAAAAATGGAGTTGCACGCTGAATCGTTGACTCACCGGGCAATCCGGTTAATGTTCTGGCTTCTTTTTGTTTTGCGCGCAGGCTCACGACTAGGTCCTTTCTTGAATAGGTAGGCGCATTATATGCGTTGTGAGATCGCATAGCAATGCTTTGGATATGTATCGGACGCACGATTCGAGCGGTATCTCATGTTGCGCTGCCAACTTTATTCCCGTATCTTGTTCCGTCGATTTGCCTGAAAAAACACTCAATTTGAAAAATGCAAGGAGGATTGAGTGATTTTTCAGGCAATGAAGATCTTGGTTGTTTTGAAAGATGAGGGCAGAGAGATTGAGCAAAGTTTCAAGGGCCTTGAAGACTTGAGTTGTCCTGAAAGAACACTCAGTTCGTGAAAATGCAGAGTGGATTGAGTGTTTTTTCAGGCAATGAAGATCATGGTTGTTTTGAAAGATGAAGGCAGAGAGATTGAGCAAAGCTGCAAGGACATTGAGGACTCGAGTCGTCCTGAAAAAACACTCAATTCGTGAAAATGCAGAGTGGATTGAGTGATTTTTCAGGCAATGAAGATCATGGTTCTTTTGAAAGCTGAAGGCAGAGAGAAGAGATTGAGCAAAGCTGCAAGGACATTGAGGACTCGAGTCGTCCTGAAAAAACACTCAATTCGTGAAAATGCAGGGAGGATTGAGTGTTTTTTCAGGCATTGAAGATCATGGTTCTTTTGAAGTTGAAGGCAGAGAGATTGAGCAAAGTTTCAAGGACATTGAGGACTTGAGTCGTCCTGAAAAAACACTCAATCCGCGAAAATGCAGATTTGGATTGAGTGTTTTTTCAGGCACTTGGAAGCGATTTTGTTGCTCGCGTATCGGTGCTAACTGCTGCACGCGGATCTCATACGTGATGACCGCAGATTTTTCTTGAGATCTGAATCTAAACCTGATCACTATGACTTATCTCTCTTTATCTCCAATTCTTATAGGAAACAACTACCCCACCCCACTACCCCAGCAAATGCGGCTGATTTCTTACCGAAGTAATTCGGCTGGATGGTAGTGGTTTTCTGTGAGATGGAGTTTTGCTCTTGTAGGAGACACACATGAAGAGCAATCGGAAAAATAGTGGCAAGGCTGCCACTGCTGCTGACGTTGCCGCCGAGGTCGAGCGCGAAGAGCCCGTCCAAGGCTACATCGTCGGTCAGGATTCTTTCGAGACTCGGCTTTACGGCGACGTCCACGTCGACTTCATCGCCTTCGAAGGGCACACCGGTATCCACGAGGGCATGATCCTCGTTCACCGGCAGGTGCCCTACGGCATGGCGATGACGCAGTATCGCACCGAGATCATGGCTGCTCATCCCGTTCGGCTGCCGATCAGGCTGCACTAACGAGAAAGCTAAAACAAGCCACCAAGAAAGGAGGCTCTATGACCACACATGCCACTCCGGTGTTGACTGGTGTTGTGTATGTGCAAGGTGCGTTGGAAGGTGACTTCCCCAGAAGGACCGTTGGCAGGAATGCGCAGTGCGGCGATCTTCGTTTGCACGCGCATCTTGACGAGAAAGGCATGCGCGCGCGAGCCCGTGGGTTTTGCCGTGCAGGCTACTCCGGTTTCATTCGTGCTTCACTGTACGACGGCAAAGCATGGCGCAAGTTCATGCTCGCGCTGTACGTGGATGCAGGAAAGCGTCACTTCGAGCAAAACGCTGATCGCGCCCGGAATGCCTGGTCGATCATTCTTGCGTTGCAAGCTTTGAAAGGGCGCAGCTGCATCTATCGTGATGGTGCGTTTGCCTGTGCTGAACTTCCGGTTGTTAAGCCGGAGCCTGTGCAGCCCGCGACCCCGCTTCCAAAAGTAGCGGTAGGCTGTCTGTTGCACAAGGCGAAGCCCAGGCGCCGTCGTCGGAGCAAGGATGACAGCCGGCAGTTGCGGTTGTTCTGAGTAACTTGCTAAACAAGGGGAGGAGCTGGGCGTTAAACCCAGCTCCTCTACCTTTTAGGTCATCCACTTTTTGGCTTGGATTAGTCATCCATATAGTATAGCGCTTGAAATCCAGTGATAAGAAGGCTCTAGGGAATTCCACTTCCCTT